>JAYYQI010000020.1:0-44549 GCA_036128475.1 Verrucomicrobiota bacterium | reverse complement strand
AAGTCGCAGTAACTAACTCTATTTTCCAAGATTTAAAAGATTCAGCAATTCATGTAGAAGGCGATAGGCAACCCAGTTATGTTGAAGCTCGTAATTCCTCTTTTATTAATAATCATTCCTCCGACAATGGTGGGGCGATTTTCTGTAAAACTATCAATGTAGCAAATATTATATTTCGAGAAAATTATGCAAAAGAAGCCGGTGGAGCAATTTATCTGGAACCTGTTAGTTTATCCTTTGACGACTTTGAAGAATATGAACGACCGGTTGATCACATTCATAATTGTATTTTCGATTCAAACATAGCGGGTTTCGAAGGAGGTGGAATTTGCGCTTACAATCCAAATTATGTCAAAAACCCAGATTTTGGGGTTTTAAGATATTTTGAACTTACTCCAATTGGTAGACAATATTCCTATCTCATAAACACTAGTAATTCGGTATTTTTCGGTAACGAAGCTGAACGAGGGGGAGCTTATTCCGGATTTGGAGCATTGATCAATTGTACGCTTGTTCAAAATTCGGCGTATGCGAGTGCATCTGTATTTGCCCCAGTTACCGAGCATCCTCGTATTGCATACACGGCATTTACGAACTGTATTTTATGGGACAATCGAAACATATTCAATCCAAAGGATAAGCATGGAATATGGAATGATTGGAACTTGGGTAATCAATTCCAATCCTTGCCAGTTTTCTTCCGGATACCCCGATATCCGGGTGATCCTCTCGCATCGGCAGTCAATGGAGAGGGCAATCTTGAAGAACTCATACAAATCTATTTCGATAATAATAATTCCACTCCCATTCTGGCCCATAACTGGACAGATAATGAAAATCCATTCCAATCGGCATTCTCTCAGAATCCCTTATTTGTCAATCAAGCTGATCCGGATGGACCCGATGACATCTGGATGACCGGAGACGATGGTTTGCGCTTGAAGGAAGGTTCTCCAGCCATTGATATGGGGAATGGGGATTATATTTCATTTGATGGGAGCGATTTAGACGGAAACGGCATTATTAAGGAGGATATTCCTTATGACCTTATTGGAAATCAGCGTATTTTTGGAAAAATTGATCTAGGTGCTTATGAATCGCGCCCGGGTGACGCAATAGCAGGAGCACCTGGTTGGTACGATTTAAGTTGGTTTGGGAGTTATTTCGATAATGGAACCAATTGGATCTTCCATCAGAATATGGGCAAATGGATTTTCGTTAATCAATGGACTCCAAAAGATCTTTATTTTTATCTGGATGAACTTGGCTGGGTTTGGACCAGTCCTTCGATTTACCCACATCTATATAGCTTCCGCAATAAATCGTGGATATATTTATCTACGCAACAAGGAAAACCATATTACTACTCTCATCAAAGAGATACATGGTATCAACTATAGTCTACCTGGCACTCGAGTATGATTTCCCATTCGCGAAGGAAAAATTAAAGATATACCTCCCAACCACTATGGAAAACTAATATATTTCCTTGAGGGATTTTAGGTTTTTCGCAGATAAAGAATCTCCACGATCAGCTCCCAAGGAAAACCATTCAATGGCTTTCTTCGGATCTCTTGCCACCCCTTTTCCGCCAAGAAAAATGAGCCCAAGGTATCTGGCGGATTCTGCATCTCCCTTGTCGGATGCGGAGCGAAAAAGTTCTTGGGCTTTTGTGTAGTCCTTTGCCTGCCCAAGTCCCCAGTAATGGGCTTTGGCCAATTCTCGAAGCTCACTTGGAGATTTATCAGGGAGCGGAAGTGGTTGAGGACTGGGAGCGATTGGCGGTGGTGGCGGATTGGCAATAGGTTGATGTGTCGTGTTTTCAATAACTTGAGGGGGTTGAGGAACTTCCACAACGGGGGAAGATTCTCTTTCCTCATAAACAGAAGGAAGCCTGGTAGATGGTTGAGATACGGGAGGAGGAGGATTCGTTCCGGGAAGCTCAGTCTGTGAAGATTGAACTACAACTGGAGATGGGGGGGGAGGTAAAGGAGGCGTGTTTTCATAGGATGGAATTTGGGGTACCGAGGGGATATAGTCGGCATTCGTTGGTTGGCTTAATTTCTGATACTCATCTATCTTTGCCAAAGCTTTTTCTTCGTCTTGATCCATAGCCAATTGGGCATATCTGATAGCTAAATCAATTTTAGGCTGCCCGGTCAGCCCATAGGCATAGAAATCGGCCACAGCCAGTTGTGAGATCGTGTATCCTCGATCGGCGGCTGCTCGAAAATTAACAAGAGCCATTTCATGATCCTTTTCTACACCAATCCCCTTAAAATATGATCTCCCTAAATAGTGATAACCAACGGGTAATTTTTTCTCCGTAGCTTGGCGTAGAAGTTTGATTCCATGAGAAACATCTTCTTCCACGCCCCCAGATGGATCAACAATGGCATTAAGTTTAAAGAGGGCAAATTGAACGCTCGCTGGTAAGTAGCCACCATTTGAAGCTTTCTGGTAATGCTTAGCGGCAAACAAGAGATCCGGAACCAAATTTGGACGAACTTCATCGGAAGAAAAAATTTCCGCTATTGCATAAGAGGCAACTGGGTCTCCACTTGCATAGGCCTTAATCATTTTGGCATCTGGATCCTGAAAAGTTCTAAGATAAAATTGACTCACCAAGTTCTCATCGGGTCCATATGGCTTAAAGCGGGCAAGATAGCCCAATGCGAAGTGCCCAAGCCAATGGTTTTGATCCGACGAAGAACGGGCAGAAGTCAGGGCATCTGACATCGAAATATTCATTCCCTTGTCACCATGTATATGACAAAGAGCCAAAAATCCCTTTGCATAGGGATCGTTTTCCGCTACAGCCGACTTCAATTCAGAAAGGTCAGCAGCAATCCATCTGCTACCCTCGTTTCCACAAATGACTTGATTAACGAGAGAAATAGCGAGAAAGTTAAAGATTAATTTAAACCTCATCAGCCTTTTTAAAAATTTTTCAATGAATTATTGGAATTCAACATCGTATTTGATTCTTGAATGATGAAAGATCCGATACAAGGAAAATCCACTTTACGAAATCCGGGAAAAGAAACTATTCGGCAATTCGTAATCTATGCAGAAAATAAAGTTGGATGGCTTAATGATTTCGTATTGATGCTACGTGAAAGCAATATTCATATTCTAGCTATCTCCGTTCTTGATACGAGCGACTCAGCAGTTATTCGATTAATTCCCAATTACCCAAAGGATTTGGCTCGATTATTAAAGTCTCAAATGATCAGTTTTACGGAAAGATCCGTCTTGGCCATTGAACTAAATGACGAGGATTCACTTCAGCAGATTACTCAAACACTTCTGCGAGCGGAAATTAATATTCACTATGTATATCCATTTTTACACCAACCTAATGGAAAATCGGTCGTGGCTATTGCCATGGAAGACCAAGTGACTGCAGAAGAAGCTCTGTCTCAGAATCATATCTCGATCTTGAATCAAGAGGATTTCTTGCGCTAGTAAAAAGCCTTCTTTACATTATTTGTATAAAAAGAAGCGACTGATCTCAGTCTGGAAGCTTTTACATTCCCGTTCCCATCTTTCCATAAAGGGAGCAGAAGTCACGCTTTGTCCACTATTTGCTAAGTGTTCCCACCATGCGGTCGAACCCACATGTTTGTTGAATAGAGTGATCTCAGAATCCTTTGCTTGCGTGAAAGGACTGGGCTTTTCCCATTTTGCCGAGAGTTCCATCATCGCAAATGCCAGTTGCGTTGGTTTCCATTCGCTCCAATTGGAAACGATTATGTAAACTCCAACAATTTCCTTTCCCTGCGAGTCTTGAAGTTTCTTGAGACGAAAGCTTAAACCCGCCAGATTCATTGAATCCAAAGTATCCTTCAATTTCTGGGCAGGCACTCCCTCGAAAGTTAAAAAGCGAAATGGATGTTTTGTTCCAATTCCATGTTTGAACTTTCCCATCTGTGCTCCCAAACCAGTCATAGGATACCCGGCAACCGAATCAAGCGAGGGGATATTTGGAGAAGTCGGATACCATTTCAAACCTGTTGCCGGCCATGTCATCTCTCGTTTCCAGCCTTTCATCGGGACAATAGTAAGTTTTCCTCTTCTGCGAGCGGCTTCCGAAATCTTTAATATACCAGGCGTTTTTTTGGACCAAAGAGCAATTTCTCCAATCGTTAATCCATGAACGAAGGGCATGGGAAACGCTCCAACATAACTCATCCATTTTTCGTCGATCATAGGCCCGGCGATCTTTATACCCCCAAGTGGATTAGGACGATCAAGCACAACTACTTCAACGCCGGATTCAAAGCATGCTTCCATTGCATATCTCATGCAGCTGATATAAGTGTAGCATCTGACTCCAACATCTTGCATATCAATGACGAGAGAATCTATTTCACTGAGCATTTTAGGTGTCGGCCTTCGATACTTGCCATAGAGGGAAAAGACGGGGAGTCCGGTTTTTGTATCAATTTTATCATCAACTGGAACGGCTGCTTTTTCGTTTCCATAGATTCCGTGTTCAGGACCAAAAAGGGCGACTAAATCAACTTGTGAAGTACTGCGTAACACATCAACAGTACTAATTCCCCTACTATTAAGGCCCGCTGGATGAGTTAAAAGACCAACTCTTTTGTCTTTTAGAATATCAAATTTAGTTTCCTCCAAATAATCAACACCCAGAGAAAATTTTGCCTGAATATGAACGGGACAAACTACGACAAAAAATAAGAGGAAAAAGGGAAAGTATTCATTTATGCGCAGGAATTTAGAGAAATTTTGTGTCATCATTTTCCTTTTTGTATGATTTAGCAACTAGCTTGTAAAGGAATACTGAAACTACTCCCAAAGAAATGCCGATTACAGAACCTCCAACAAACATGGGAGGAAAAGTATCGAGTAAATTTTTTAAATCAGAAAATGAAAAGTCAGACCAATTAAACTCTGCGCTAAGAAGCTTGTTTTTCTCATATTTAATCCCAACCAAATGTAAAAAGATCCTTCCAATTTGATAATCTGCAAAGTAAATTGGTCCCATACTGAAAGGATTTGAGATCCATTGAAGAGCAATAATTATTGGAAGATTTGCTCTAACGATCATGGCCAGAAAAAAAACCACCAGCATTTGAAGTCCAACTATCGGGAGCATAGCAATCCAAACTCCCCAAAACAGAGCGGGAACTACAGTTCTACTTCGAAAGGACCAAAGATAGGATCGGTCGTAAGCAAATTTAGAAAACCATTTTAATACTGGATAGCGATGAATATTAGATCTTCTGGGAAGGGGTCGCATCCAACGCTTCAAGCGTCTGATTCTCTTGAATTTATTCTCCTTATCCAGTTGGTCCATTTATAAATTAGTTAAACAATTGCTTAATCTTTTCTTCGAAAAATTCTTCGGCGCGGGCAAAATTCTCCTCGAGTGACAAATCCATTCTGGAAAAAGATTCGAATGAACAAAGTGGATATAGTTCTCGGCATCGTTTGGCAGTAGATTCCTCCACTTTTCCTGCAATCAGCTTAGTCTCGATTCCCCTATCGGAAGCCATCTTCAGGATTTGAAATGGTGCCTTACCCAACAAGGAAGTATCATCAAATTTTCCTTCGCCAGTTAGAACCAAGTCGGTACATTTCATCTTTGCAGGAATATCAAACCAGTTCGAAAGTAAGGAAAAACCGGAGATCATTTGAATATCGTAGCAAAGTCCAAGACCAAAGGCCAATCCTCCGGCAGCACCACTCCCTTTTTGTTCCTTGTGAGAAACCACTTCCTCAAATTCGAGTTTGAGCAACTCTACCATTGTCTCCATCGACTTCTCCATTTCCTCTAATTCACTCGCAGGCAAACCTTTCTGCAACGCAAATCCATAAGTTGCCCCAGAACAACCCAAAAGTGTATTTTCGACGTCACATGCAATCACAAGTTTGGGCAATTTTCTAATGTTCAAACTTTCAATTGTTTTTACCCGGCTCCAGTCTCTTGGTTTCGGGTTTTCAATAATCTGATCTTGTCGGTCCTTCATTTGCAAACCCAATGCAGACATAGCTCCAAGCCCAGCATCATTGGTCGAGCTTCCGCCAATCCCCAAGACAATCAAATCCACACCTAGTTCGGAGACAAATCCAAGTAATTCGCCTACTCCCCAAGTAGAAGTTTCCCAAGGGTTTCTTTCTGATTCTTCAAGATTTGCCAAACCTACAACACAGGCCATTTCAAGAACCGCTATCTTTTGCTCCGCTTCAATCTTAAGCACACTTCGAGCAGAAAAAGGTAAGTCATCAAGCGAACAAATGCCTATCGATACCTGAATTAATTTTCCAACTGAGTCTCTTACTTCCGTGCTAAGAAACTCTCCACCGACTGATTTTGTCAATATCTCGACAAAGCCATCTCCACCATCGGTTAGAGGAATAGTTTCCAATTCAATTTCCTTATGCTCAGTAAGGGCCGCAGATGCGAGCGAGCACATCTGATGAGCAGACAAAGAGCCTTTACACTTATCGAAAGCGGCGAGAACTCGCATTTATAAAAAGAATCTAGAGAATCTCATTTCCAGTTTCCTCATCAACCACCTTGAAGTTTTCAACATGGTAAGTATCAGCGGCCTCAAAGGAGAGTTTCAATTCGTAATTCCTCTCCATTCTTTCGAGCAAGTTGGAATCGGGTCCTCGCAATCTTCTGAGTGTACTTGGGTGAAGATAAGTCTTCAGCTTCAATGGCTTGTCCATAGAATGACTCAACTTCGTCCGTCTTACCGCATTGGTTAATTTTCTCTGAATTTCAATACTTACTGCACGAGGAGACTTTACAATTCCCTTGCCCGAGCAATATGGACACTCCTCGTAGACTCCACTCGAATTACTCTCGTCGTGCCTCTGACGGGTGATCTGCATGATGCCCAACTGAGAAATTGGTAAAATGTTGTGCTTGGCCTTATCGTCAGCCATTGCCGATTTCATCTTCTGCAAAACTTTTCGCTGATCGTTCTTGTTTTTCATATCGATAAAATCGATTATCACCAAACCTCCAAGATTTCTTAGCCGCATTTGCCTGGCCACTTCCATCGCGGCTTCAACATTTGCCTGAAGAATAAAGTTCTTTCCGTCTTTGCGGTCACCCTTGTGGCTTCCCGTATTCACATCTATGGAAACCAAGGCTTCCGTTTCCTCCATTACGATCTCTCCACCCGAAGGCAACATCACTCTCCGCATAAAGGTTTGCTCAATTTGTCGCTCGACATTGAATCGCTCGAAAATAGGAATCTCTTCATCGAAAAAGCTTACCTTAGAATTAGATTTGCTGTGAATACGTCCAATTGTATCAAGGAGACGATCATGATCCTCTTTCTTATCCACTTGAACCCGATTGACGTCATCGGTGAGAAAATCTCTCGCAGTTAAGCCAATCAAATCAGGTTCTTCATATAAGAATGCAGGACTGTCTTGAGACTGAATTTTAGCTTCGATTTGATCCCATTCCTGAAGAAGTAAATTCAAATCACGATCAAAGAATTTCTCAGGTTTATTCTGGCCAGCGGTTCGTATAATTACACCCATACCCTCGCGAAGGGACAAGTTGCCAATGATTCTCTTAAGACGAGTCCGTTCTGCCTTGTCTTCGATTTTTCTGGATATACCACATTGACCGGCATAGGGCATGAGTACCAAAAATCTTCCTGGAAGGGATAGGTTGGTGGTGGTTCTAGGCCCCTTACTTCCTATCTGAGCTTTGGTGATCTGTACAATTATCTCCGAGCCAATTGGAAATGCCTTTGGAATATCCTTGATGCTTTTGACCTCATGCTTGGCAGAGGATTTTTTCTTGTTTTCGCGAACTATTTCAATGGACGGATCATTATTTGCGCCCGGAAGCATGTCCCAATAATGGAGAAACGCATTTTTCTCTTGTCCAATATCAACAAATGCTGCCTTGAGACCCGGTTCCAAGTTCTGAACCTTGCCCTTAAAAATAGCACCGACCATTCGATTGCCATCCAGTCTTTCAATATCGAAACCTTGAAGGATTCCGTTTACCATCAATGCAACTCTTCTCTCGAGAGCCTCCGTATTGATGATCAGTTCCTTGTAGTCCTTGTTCTTTTCTCTTCTAAAAAAAGCCAGTACTCGCTCGTGGATAGGACGAGCTTTTGCTCTCTCCAAGGCGGCTTCCCTAAGCTCTTTTTTATCAATTAAAACGGGAGCCGGCTCAACAGGTGCTTTGGTTAGATCATTCTCCGGTGGTTTTGAATTAGCACCAGAATCTTGGTAATACTTTCTACGATGCCCGCTTTTTCTTCTGCGATTTCGGTTTCTTGTTTTTCTAGCCATTTTGGTATGGGAAATGGAACCCACGACCAAAAGAGAAAAATACTAAATCTGAATTTTGATTCATGATCTAAAGACCTTTCTATGTCGAAACACACTCTGTACCACCCCAAGCATAAGAAAACAAGTGACTAGGAATGATCCTCCATAACTCATGAAAGGTAAGGGTAGCCCCGTAATGGGCGTAATTCCTATTGTCATCCCTATGTTGACGAACAAATGAGTCATCAATAATACGGATACCCCCACGGCAATCATCGAGCCGAAACGGTCCGATGCCTTGGAGGCGACCTTTAAGCACCCGAAAATAACGAATGCATAAGCAATCAAGGCAAGCGAGCTCCCCACCAAACCCGACTCTTCCGCCAAAACGGCAAAGATAAAGTCGTTGTGAGCCACAGCGGAAGGCAGGTAACCTAATTTGGCCTGCATGCCCTCCCCTAAACCTTTTCCTGTCAAACCACCGGTCGCCACTGCAATAAGTGCCTGAATACGATTCCAGTTTGCGCCAATCCCATGTGGATCTTCAATTTCCGGAGCGATGAAGGTTAAGATTCGTTTGCGTTGATAGTCCTTGAGCGGTACGAGAGATGTCTCCTCGTATGCCGTTATGGCATTAGAGGAGTGTGGATTCTCGGATTTATGTTGATAATAACGAAAAACGTCCCAACTCAGCACACACAACAAGACCACAAATAGGAGAAATGTGGATAAAAAGAACTTTTTGGGTATGCGAGCGACGTACAAAAGAGTAAAAGCTATAGGTGGAAAAACCATGGTTGATCCTAAGTCTGGCTGGAGAAAAATCAAGAACATAGGACAGCCAAAGCACAAGGCAACCTTAGCAATTCCACTCAAACTTTCTCTCATGCCTCCAATTTTCGATCTCGCAAGAATGCTTGCCCCCATTACTAGAGTTGACCACTTGGCAATTTCCGAAGGTTGAATTTTTAAAACCCCAAAATCAATCCATCTACTTGCTCCATAAACTGGTCCGCCAAAAAATACCATCAATAGAGCCAATATCGCCAAAGCGTAGAAAAAATGGGCATATCGCATCCACAAGTGATAATCGATTAATGAGAAAAAAAGATAAATACCAAAACCCAGAATACACCAAATGACCTGCATTTTCCATTGTTCACCACCAGTGTATACTTGAGCTGACCTGATAAACAAAATGCTCATGGCACTCAAGCACAACAAACAGACAGGAGTAAGCCAGTCCGTTCGCGTCTCCTCTGAAAGGATTCCATCAGGCACTGATGCATTATCAACTTTCTTTGCCAAAATAAAACCCTCGAGTTAGACGTTTAAATTCACTAATTCTTTTGCGATCTCCTTCCATTCCTCGTTCATGTCTTCATCTCTTTTTGCTGGCCTGCCTGCACGAGAATACCAGTAAGCAGCATTTCCCAAATCTCCTTCGACTCGATGCAAATAGGCGTGTACCCAAGAACCATTCGAGCTTTCAACATCCTGAGCAATATCATGTGCCTTTTCCCAGTTCCCCTTTTTAGCCCACCATAAAGCTTGCAAAAGGTCCGGCAAATCGGTGGGAGGTGCATTTCCTTGCTCAACGCTTAGTATAAAATCATCAAAATCTTTCATTCTTTTCAATTACTTAGCAAATATTTAAATTCTTCTCCATCTCGTTCCCCATGATACCGAATACTGGAATTTTCTTTGATGTTCTCGAATGAGAAAAGGTAAATCTTCCTCGAACTCCAGTTCGAAGAAAGGTTGCAAAAATTCTTTCAACATTTCTTTAGAGTTTCCAGATCCAATCCAATTTTCCCGAATAGTAAATTCCTCCAACCAAGTAAAAGGAGTAGCCAATAATAATTGTCCTCCTGGTCGAATCAAGTTTGGCAAACGATTTAAAAAACTTTTTGGGTTAGGCAATCGGCAAATTAGATTCGCAGCATGAACAAGGTCAAAATCCATCAAATCAACCGGCAAGTCAACTGCGTCTCCGACTTGAAAGTCAATCGTTCCTCGATGCTCGGGAGGGACTGCTTTGCCTTTAGCAAAAAAATCTCCTTCCACTAGGTATTCATATTCAATTACTTCCCCTTGTTTCAAAGTAGTAGCTGTATCAATAAATTTTTTTGAGTAATCTATGCCCAATACATGGTCGAAATATTGAGCCAATACGAAAGTGGAAGCACCCACTGCGCATCCTACATCAAGTGCCTTAGAATTCCCCCGAAACGAAACTTGGTCAATGAGTGTTTCGACCGTTCTTCGAGGAAACTCAAGAGCATTTACAGGCCCGTGTGACCAAGGCATAATCTCATCGGGTTTTCCGTAATGAAACAATAGATATTCACCAAGTAATTTGGTGGACTCGTAAGGATTTTTAGCCATTTAACTTTTAGAATCCTCTCCCAAGACTTCAGCCATCGATTGGAAGTGATTTTTGAGAACTGGATAGAGATTTTGATAAAATGGATAAAGTTTTTGATAGATTTTCGCTTCTTCTCCAATTTGAATATTCTCGGTCTCCTGAATCCAGTTGCGACTAGCATTTTCCACTGAGTCATGACACCCAATACCTACCGAAGCCAATAATGCGGCTCCATAAGCGGCTCCTTCCTTTGCATTAACCAAAGAGCAGTTGGAATGAAAAACGTCAGCAAGCATTTGCTTCCAAAGTGGAGAACGAGTTCCCCCACCGGATAAAATGACATTTGTGGGATTAATACCCAAATTCCTCATTAAGGATAAGGAATCATTCAAACCAAAACTCACCCCTTCCAGAACTGCCCTAGCCATATGACCCATGCCATGTCTAAGACTTAATCCGATGAAGGCTCCGCGAGCATGCGGGTCAGGATGGGGTGTTCGTTCGCCTGATAAATAAGGCAGAAAGACGCACCCTTCGCTCCCAGGTTCGGTTAAGGCAGCTTGGTTCGTGAGATTTTCATAGGCATTAAGTCCTCCCGCCTCTTCTATTCGACTTTCTTCCGCCCCAAACTTATTCTTGAACCACTGAAAGGAACCGGCAGCTGAAAGCATTACGCCCATCATGTGCCATTTACCGGGAACAGCATGGCAGAAAGAGTGTAATTTTCCCTGAGTTTCAACACGATATTCGTCGCTTTGGGCAAAAACCACTCCACTTGTTCCAAGAGTCACGGAAACTTTTCCCTCTTCAACAATCGAGCTTCCAACCGCTTGGGCAGCACAATCTCCACCACCAGAAACAATTGGTATACCCGCGGGCAAACCAGTCAAATCAGAGGCGGTACTTGATAGTTTTGCAGAAACTTCGGTTGATTCCGTGACTTCAGGCAACCATTCGCGTTTCCATCCAAGCACATCGAGGATATCACTCGACCACTCCCTATTCCCAACATTGAGCAAGGACATTCCGGATGCATCTGAAACATCAGAGAAGAATTCACCAGACAATTTGTAACGAATGAAATCCTTGGGAAGTAAAATTTTATCGATGCTTGAAAAAACATCAGGTTCATTCTTTTGGACCCAAAGTATTTTGGGAGCGGTAAAACCAGCAAGAATCGGGTTTCCAGTTATTTTTAACACTTGCTCTTTTCCAATTAGAGAAGTCATTTCCTCACATTCCGCAAACGACCTTTGGTCATTCCACATAATACATGGTCGAAGAACCTCTCCACTTGCATCTAGGGCAACCATTCCATGCATTTGTCCAGTTAATCCAATGCCGCCAACATTCTTAGCTTCTTGCCCCTCCAATAACTGCCGAATAGCTTCTTGGGTCGCATTCCACCATACAGTCGGATCAGTTTCCGCCCAAAGTGGTTTAGGGGTTTGAAATGGATATTCAGGTGCACTTACTTTCAATACTTCCCCGGAAGCGGAAACCAAAAGAGCTTTTACCGAAGATGTGCCTATATCTAGACCAATAGTATTCATATCACTAGCTATGAGGTTATTGCAAAGATTGGCAATTCGAATGCAAAACTCCTTTCTACTCTTATGGCAAGAGTCTCAAACCGATATTAGGGAATAGCTGATATTTTATCTACTGAAGGAAAGTTTTTAGAGAAAGCAGTATTTGGAAGATTGCTATGGATAAAATAACTTTCATGACTAGTTCATTACTTTGTCCTTATTTTCGTCAATGTCTTTTTCCATAGCTCGAATCTCTTCCATTTCAACGAACTTACTTTTTCCTCCAGTAATCGCAGCAATCTCCTCAAGTGGTAGTTTTGCTCCGGCAGGGGCACCGTAACCAATCGTGTAAATTTTGGTTCGGCCTTTTTTGCTTTTTATAATGTCCATACCCTGCAAATTCTTATTGGCATTTCCGTCAGTCATAAAATAAATAACATCGGGTTTAGGGTTCATGTAAAATGCCCATTCAAATGAATTATCCCAAACCGTACCGAAAGTTAAAGGAGTAGATACCACAGCTTCTTTTAGTTTTTTCTTATTTGATGGTGTAACGGGTAACCACTTTGGCCTCTCGGGGGTGTGTCCCTCCTTAGGTTTCCAGCCTCCACCATTAGTGCCTTCCCAATTCTTATGCAATGCAGCTGCATCTTGACCCGCAATCCAAGTCGGTCCTGAGAAGAAAATTACTGACACTGAACCTACTGCTGGAAGTTTATCAATTGCCTTGCATAATTCATAGCGCATGACTTTATCCCGTCCCTTCATCGAAGCCGAATAATCAATAATAAACATGATCTTGTTGGCTTGAGATTTTACTCCCATAAAATTCGAGGCAAAGGCTTTGCTTAAAACCGACATGTCAACATTAACACTTACATCTCCAACATCCCCCATGGGACTCACTACAATTTCAGGATTAAGATTCTTGGCTTCGATATTAACAAAAGGTACGGAAATATCGGATATTGCTTGTGCTTGAAAAGTGAACGAACGAGAAGGCTTTACCTGCTTTTGCCTTTGCATCAAGCGAACCTTTTGTTCCTGTTTCTTGGGTGCCGATGCTGGATTGCCCGCATCCGCAAAATCCGAAGGCG
Source organism: Verrucomicrobiota bacterium (assembly GCA_036128475.1). Lineage (GTDB taxonomy): Bacteria > Verrucomicrobiota > Verrucomicrobiia > Opitutales > Seribacteraceae > Seribacter. The sequence continues at coordinate 31,269 of JAYYQI010000020.1, read as the reverse complement.
CTTCTCCAGAAGGAGCGACCCACACCACAATATTCCAAAGCAAAGCAAAAAGAAAAACTACCCCAAAAAGAGCAATTAGCAGACTATTGAGAAGCCGGTATTCGCGAAGGTATTTTGAGAATGAACTCTCGATACTCGGAGTTTGCACTATTTTTTCATTAATTTGGCTCATGCACGATAATTTACTAAATAACTAAATAACACCATCTAAAAATTAGGGACCATGATAAAACAAAAAGCCAAACCGCACCCGACAAACTTTATTTACTGCTCAATTATATTAAAAAAGCATGGAAATAAAAAATTTGAATATTCAATTACCCTTTGCAGGACAAGTGAATAGACACTATTATCTAGACGAGGATTTCCTTGATTAAGTGTCCGTATACTTCCGTAAGTCGCATATCACGACCCCCGAAGCGAAATGTGCTTTCAGTATGCTCGATTCCAAGTAGGTGGAGCATAGTGGCATGCAGATCGTGAATTTCATATTTGTTTTCGACGGCTTTATATCCAAATTCATCTGTTGCCCCAACAGTGACTCCTGGTTTAATGCCGCCTCCGGCAAACCAAGTAGTAAAGCCAAATGGATTATGATCCCGACCATTCGAGCCCTGTGCGAATGGAGTTCTTCCAAATTCTCCAGACCAAACAACCAGAGTATCATCCAACATACCAAGTTTTCGAAGATCACGAATGAGTCCTGCAATTGGCTGATCTACTGACTTACAATTTTTAGTATGACCATCAACCAGCCCATTATGTTGGTCCCACCTGTCTCCATTGCCTCCCGGACAAGTAAGTTCGATAAACCGAACTCCCCTCTCCACCAATCGTCGGGCAAGCAAACATTGTAAGCCGAAGGTTCTGGTGTTCTTAAAATCTGAGTCCATTCCGTAAGATTTCTTAACTGCTTCTGATTCACCGCTAAGATCCATAAGTTCAGGAACTGATGTCTGCATTTGATATGCCGTTTCGTAATTTTGAATCGCTGCTTCAACTTGCGGATCAAATTCTGATTCTGTTAAGGAATCCTTATCCAAATCCAAAAGCAAAGAAAGTTTGTTTTGTTGGAGTTGAGTGGTTCTTTCCTTAGGTTTGATATTGGCTACGGGTTCAGCCTGTGGGAGAAATACGGAACCTTGGTAACTTGCAGGTAGAAAGCCTGAACCAAAACAGTCCAATCCGCCTGGAGGTATCAATCCGCCATTCAATACGACAAAACCAGGAAGGTTCTGGTTTTCCGTACCCAAACCATAGCCAAACCATGCACCCATGCTAGGTCTACCTTGAAAACCACTTCCTGTGTGTAAAAAGTAATTTGCTGAAGTATGCTCCGAGAAATTGGATGTCATGGACTTTACCATGGAAATTTCATCGATTACATCATCCTGTGCGATATGAGGAAAAAGATCGGAAACCCAATGCCCACTCTCACCCCTCTGCTTGAACTCCCAAGGACTCTTTAAAATTTTTCCAATATTATCAAACTGAGTGGGAGCGAGTTTCCCGATAACTTCGCGAGGATCTTTCCCATTATATTTTCCAAGTGCTGGTTTATAGTCAAAAATATCAACATGAGATGGCCCACCATCCATGTACAAGAAAATCACATTCTTTGCACGAGGTGTAAAGTGGGGCTTCTTTGGAGACAAGGGAGAAGCTTGGATCTCACTGGATAATGCTGAGAATGCTAGGCCACCAAAACCCATAGCACAGGATTGAAGCATGGACCTTCGGGTAACGGGACGATTGAATTGATTGCAGTGCATAACTATTTGAGATCAGTTTAAAAAGAGAAAGCTCTTCGAATTGATCAACACATGAGCCAGATCGGCCCATACCTGTTGATCCTGTTTTCCAAGAGCGTTGGATTGACTTTCAAGAAAAGTGATTAGTTTTTTCTCTGTTTCTTGAGTTAATTCTTTACCCGTGATGGTCGCATAAAGATTTTGCAGTGATGATGATTCGTCACCTTTTAATTCAAATATATTTTTACCCATCAATTTACATTGCTCGATAATAAATGGATCATTCAGTAACGCTAAAGATTGAGCGGGGACATTGGAGACCGATCTTCTACCTTTAGTTCCAAAAGGTGCGGGTTGATCAAAGGCCAACATGAACGGTGAAATAAAATTGCGATATACTGAGCCGTATATACTTCGTCTGCCTGCCCCGTCCAAGGGTCCACTACCCCTTCCTCCTCTGCCCGTCATAAAGGGTGTTCGATGAATAGGTATCGATCTGCCAAACATCTTTGTGTCCAATCTTCCAGAAAAAGACAGCATTGAATCCCGAATAAATTCCGCCTGCAATCGGCGTACAGGCATCTTATGAAGTAAGATATTTTGTGGGTCAGTCAGTTCAATTTTGGCTTCACTATTTCCTGGATGAGTAATACTCGATTGACGGTAGGTATTAGTAAGCACGATTTGCCGAATCAACTTCTTAACCGACCAATTATTTTCGCGAAAATCCGTAGCCAACCAATCCAGTAATTTGGGATGGCTCGGCTCCTGTCCCATGGGACCAAAATCATCCGGAGTCGGAACAATTCCACGCCCAAAGAATTGCAACCATATTCGATTAGCCATCACTCTTGCCACCAATGGATTGTCTTTGGAAATCAATTGGTTTGCAAGATCCAGTCTGTCCCCAGCCTTTCCGCCCAATGCTGTAAGATTCCTTCTACTTACGGAATCACCAAGAGAATGAGGGCTTCCTCTAACATATACATTCCCTGGATAATCAGAACCCTTGCCCATGGCTAAAACATATCTCTCCCTTGGCGTTTTGGAGTCCAGCTCAGTTGCCTTGGCTAAGAACTGTTGGATCGCAGTTTCGTCAAACTCGAGCAGTCCTCTACTTTGCAGGAAATTAAACAAAGAAATTTCCTCACCGGACAAGTTTCCATATTTTAACTTCTCGGGCAAAAGGTCATAAAATTCATCAAGAAATTGGCTTAGATTATCTGTCTTCAGATTAGGTTGATTGAAAATAAAAGATAATTCAGAGCTGGATGTTATTCCAATACCACCATTAGCAAACCTAACCTGGTCAATCTCGATGAATGCGTCCTGCCCTTTATCTACAATTTCGAGATAAGCCCAGTGTCCTTTATATTTTCGGGTATTGAGAGTGAACCATTTAAATTCTCCATTAGAGTTCGCCTCTTTAATGAAAGTACCTCTGAACAAAAGGGAATTGTAAATCGCCATATGAAAATTATCGATAACAACACGGATAAATACCTTATTCGACTTTGCTTTGATGAGAATATTATCGTGTTCAATTTTGAAATGAGGAGATCGTAAATTTCCTACACGCTTAATACCCAATGTTCTCGAGCTAAATCTATCGGGGCGAGGTAAAAATGATGACTTATCAAGAGACAATAAATCATTTCCACGAGGCTTAAATGCCTCACCCGTAACTTTCCAACCCTCAGGAACTTCGTCTGATTTGAAATCGGCCATTAAAGTACTGTTTTGATAGAAGTTTGCCTCTGAATTTTTTTGCCCCAAAAATAGAGTCCTTTCTTTTTCGAAATTCTTAGATAATGAAAATAAATTCATTTCATCTTTGTAATGATTAAACCAAGACTCCAACAATTTTGGAGATATAGAATTTTCATTTGCAATCCTATGCAACTCTTCAAAGGGGGGGGTTGGTATTTCACGAACAACCGAGGCGGGGGTTGATGATAGAACAAATCTGTCAGCATGAATGTGACCCCATCCTCCCGTCTCATAATCAACCAAACGAATTTGAGCCTCAAACCCTAAGTAATTCTTTAAGTCCCAAGTCTTGGGAGCAAATTTTTCTTTATTCGACCCACGGCTAACTAACTTCTGCTTATCATCTATCCATAATTCAACTCCAACTTTTCTGGGCGAACCTCCTGCCACCAGAAAATTTATAAAGCGCTTTGTTATCTTAAATTTTGGTGAATGAAGTTCGCCGGTTAATTTATCGCCGCCCGTAACTAAGGAACCTGCCCATCCTTTGCCATAGAAGTTGGTTACTGCATTCTTTCCGGAAGTCTGTGTTTGAGGAGTGCTTCCAAATGCCTTACCTAGGGTTTTCCATCCTTCGAAATCCTTTTCAAAATTTGCAATCAGTACGCCTTCCCAAGGATCTCCCACAAACCCTTTAGTGCCCTCAGATTTAAGAACCTCCGAGACTACCTGCAGATATTTGCTCGGTTTAACCTTTGCAAGTTTTGAACTTTTAAGATTCAAAAAAGCATCTTTGGCAAACTTGGATAGTTTTTCTGCAATTTCTTTGCGCGTTCCTCCATCGTCAAGAGGATACTCCTGCCTTGTACTACCTTGCATGTAGGCTGCTAGGGAATAATAATCTTTTTCTGAGATAGCATCAAACTTGTGATCATGACATCTGGCACAGCCAATGGTAAGACCGAGAAAGGTTTTTCCAAAAACATCGAGTTGATTTTCCATTCGGTCTGCGTTGTCCACCTTCGGGTCGGTTGGTGCATGAACAGCCTCATGAAAATACCAAAATCCTGTTCCAATAATAGATTCGTTAAATTTGGAATCGGAATGTAAACGGGGATCTTCGATCAGGTCACCCGCCACATGCTCGCGAAGAAATTGATCATAAGGAACATCTAAATTAAAAGCCCTAATAAGGTAATCACGATACTCATGGGGATGCTCCAATGGATAATCAAACTCATGACCACACGTCTCTGCATACCTAATCAAATCCATCCAATGCCTGGCCCATTTCTCGCCGTAATGAGGTGAAGAAAGTAGACGATCAACCACGATTTCGTATGAATTGTCGGAATTATCCGATAAAAAATTCTCTATATCTGACAAGCTGGGCGGAAGACCGATAAGGTCATAAGTAACCCGTCTTAACCAGGTTCTTTTGTCAGCAGGTTTCGAAGGTGAAAGAGCTGCATGAACAAGTTTCTCACGAATCAATTGGTCGATTGGATGTAGATTTTTGACAGAATCTGCGATAGGGATATTCGGAGGGATGATAGGTTGCCAACACCAATGCTCTTTTCTTCTTTTCTCAATATTGAAAGCAGTTCTCTTTTTAGCGGAGGATATTTCAGGAACAGGTTCATCTGGCCAAAATGCTCCATTTTTGATCCAAGCTTCAATATCTCCAATCTGCGAGTCCGTCAGTTTTCCCTTGGGTGGCATCTGAAAATCCGATTCCTGATAGCGTATCGCCTCGACCAACAATGACTCTTCGGTATTTCCCCGCACCAAGGCTGGCCCTGTATCACCGCCTTCCAAAATCAGATCAATGTGATCTAAACGTAATCCACCTTTTATTTTATCTCCACGAGCAGAATGACAATCATAACACTTTTCGGATAAAACGGGTCTAATTTTAGATTCAAAAAAAGATAAATCTACTCCAAAGCAATAAGAGTAGATAATTAACTGTAGCAAGATTAGCGATGAAATCCGCATCTGTAAAATTGAAGGTGAAATATTAAAACCTGTCAACAGACAGACATACCAGAGAGGAAAAATTATTAGTTTTACGAAGCATAACAAAAATTGATTTATAATTCTTGTTCACCAAGAGGCAAATAATTGGGAGCATCTGATGTAAATCATTTTATAATTCATATATACATATAACTTCTAGGATAAAAATTAGGAATGCATATCCTTGACAAAACCATATCCTTTTTTGACCTTCCATGAATGAAAACAACTCAAGAGCACTTTTCAAAGCAGGTAACCGAAGCCCGTCAGGTTTTCCTTGGGATTCCCAGTAATGAAACTCAATCCATCGAAATTGTAAGTATGGGATTCGAGAAGTGCTTACCGGAATTTTTAATGGAGCGGGACTCATATCCTGTAATTGGTAAAAAAACCGCCAAAAAACATTTCACAACCATAGAAATCATTACCGGAGGAAAAGGTGAATTAATTCTCCATGGAAAGAAACATAAACTAGGGGCCGGTTCTTTTTTTAACTATGGTGTTGGAACATACCATAGAATTTCTTCCTCTCCTACCAAACCGTTGGTTAAGTACTTTTTGGTGCTGGCTCATAAACCTAACTCGGAATTGCTAGACGTGATCTCCAAAACACCATTTTTTGCCAAAATTAGAAACCTTGGTGATGTGATTGAATTATTTGAGCTACTACTCAGTAACGCAAACTCAGGATCAAATCATTCACTGGCGATATGTAACCACTTGGCAACTTGCTTGGTTTTAAAAGTTTCTGATCTTATGGAGTTACTAGAACAGAAGCAGGTCAGAGCTTGGGATACATACAATCGAATTCTTCAACATTTGCGACATAACTATTTTCGGCTAAAAACCATCGATGAAATAGCAACAGAAGTAAATATAGACGCAGCCTATCTATCGCGTGTCTTCAAGCGTTTTCACAATGAATCACCTTATCGTTTCCTTATTCGTCTTAAAATGGGGCATGCAGCCTCTCTCTTACTTTCCACGAGAAGATTGGTTAAGGATATTGCTTTTGAGTTGGGATTTGAAAACCAATTTCATTTTTCCCGAACTTTTAAATCAGTATATGGCGTATCTCCCGAAAACTTTTTACAAACAAACGACTAAAACCAAAACTTTTTCTAATCATGAAATTTAAAATTCTGATCAAATATTGTCCGGGTTGTCGTTGGCTGCTTAGGTCCAGTTGGATGGCTCAGGAAATTCTTACGACTTTCGAAAACGAGATTAATGAAGTCACACTTAAGCCATGCAAAGACAAAACTGGTGTCTTTCAAATTTCATGTAACCAAGAATTAATTTGGTGCAGGGAAATAGACAGAGGTTTCCCTGCTATAAAGGAATTAAAGCAAAGAATCCGAGATTTCGTAGACCCAGAAAAAGAACTCGGGCACTTGGACCTTTAAAGGGATAAATTTATCCAGATCCATGCTTCCAATAAATTAGGTTCTCGAGATGCTATCAAGAAAACCCGAATATTCATTGAGCGACGCAAGCTCAGTGATAGCATTCTCGCAAATCTCCGAACTTACTAACCCTGTATTTTGTGCTAAAAAGATAATATACTCCGATACTCTCTTTGAATACAGTAGCTTGCCTTGATCACTAATCGAATAGAATCTTTTTCGTTGCTTGTAGCCTGCATTTGAATGATCTCCGAGTGAATTTTTATCGGCCGAACCTCCGGCAGCCAGCACATAAAGAAAGTTATATTCGAACCAGAAAAAATGGTCGGGACTAGGTTCAAGACTTCGCAGAATAGATCTACAAGCCTCAATGCTTGCAAATGCCTTTTGCGAGGACTCAGCATCGAGTGTTAGGCTAACAAACTCGCGGGCCATTTTTCGTTCCGTTTCATCTTCTGCAAAACACCCATTTGAGGCGAGATCGATGGTAAAGTTATACCAGTCCTTCCACAGTGCCTGATCATAGGGATCAGATGACTTAGAAAGGGCCACCCCCATTTCATAAGTATAACGTCCGCTGGTTTTAATTTCGAGATTACTTCCGGTAACTTGTCCTGCCACCTGATAATTTTCCGCAGATTTTCCGGATCCGGAATGAAAACCAATGGAAACTCCAAACTTTTCACAAATATTCCAGATTGGGGTAATCATCTCGCGAAGCTTAACGTTATCCGGATAGGGAATGTTTTTCTGAAATCCAAAAGCCGGGGCTACAAAATGGATTGGCATACCCATCTCAAAGGATAGAGCAAGCATCACAGCCGTAGTTTCAGGAGTCGTCAATCCTGGCAGTTCATCGATAGACAACTCTCGAAGATATTCCCTACCTGCCTCAGTGGTAAAGTTTTTCTCGCGGATTGCTCTGTATTTCTCATCACGCTTTTTCATTTTCACCATCGCAGGCCAAACATACGCAAGTAATCCGTTATACTCATCATCTGTTGGATTGAGTCCTGCTTCAGCCACTCTATCTCTGGTCGACTCAACAAGATCGCCAGGTATTTCCCGCTTTACGAATTCTTGCTTTTCTAACTCACTGGTGGGGATTTCAGTGATGGCCAACTCGGGAGACAGATCAAAGGTAATATAACTAGCAAAGAGACAGCCTTCGACCAATTGATCTTCACGCTCATCAAATTTTCCACCAATCGGTTGATGATCAGCATTGAAACTCCATGCGATTCCAAGATTATGAAAACCGTTTTTCAATTTTGTCAAAATGCAACCATGACTCATTCCCTCAACGCTTTGACCCTGATGACCCTCAGGAACATCACATCCAATGAATGGGAATGGGACGGAATCAAGATTGTTGGAAAGCATGGCGTTTACATCATAGACAAGTTCTCTGGGAATACTGTTTTGATTGGCAGTGAGCCCAATGCCGAGGCGGCTCATTGCCCAGTCGACTCCATCCCAATGCAGGGTAGTAAAACGTGCTCCGATACCAAGAGTTGATTTCCCCAATTGTTCATTTGTTCGAGGAAAAACGGAACACGAAGAATCATGTTCCATCATCAAGTTTTTCATCCCAATCAGATTCGAATAAGTCGCAGGAAAATACAAATTATCGTGTGATTCAATACCCTCGCTTAGGTATTTTATATCACTACATTTATGCTCCCCTCTTAGTTCCCATGCATGATCGCCCTTTTCGTTCTCAATTAAGCACCATGTACCATGAGCCGTCTGAAATTCACTCTGCGAATATTTTTTTAAACTTTCCGACTCAATCGATTTTTTTAATTCCTCCCAATCTAAACAAAAGTCAGGACTTATACATGGATTATCGCAAATCCGAAGATCATTCGATACGAGAAACTGATTAATTGGAGAGATCATATTGAAAGGCATCTTAAATAGCTAATTACTTAGGAATAGAATCCTTAAAAGTGAAATGAAATTTTCTAGCGTGCGGCCAATTGCTTTTTAGCCATGGTCTTCTTTAGAACCTCATCACCGATTACGCCCAGTAAAATCACCATACCTAAAATACCAAATTCCAAATGCGTGGAAATTCCAACCATGTTGATCGAATTGTAAATCAATCGGATAACGGCCGCTGCGATGACGACTCCAAGTATGGACCCCTCTCCTCCCCTCAAACTGCATCCGCCGAGAACGGCAGCGGCAATCGCATACAACTCATAAAACTCACCAGTTTGAGCAGGCTGTACGGAATCCAATTCAAAAGCAAAAAGAATACCTGCCAAGCCAGCACAGAAAGAACAAAGTACATAGGCAATAATTTTCATTTTATCGGTATCGATTCCACTATATTTTGCACCATCCTCATTGTTGCCAAGTGCATATAGGTAACGTCCCCAGATAGTTTTCTTTAAAAATACCGCACCCGCGATTCCGAGGATTACCAAGAAAATAAAAGGGGTGGGTAGGTTGAAGGATTCACCAAGAGGAATCTTTCCACTGAAGTTAAAATCAAGTCCCTGAATTTGTTCCAAATTTGTGTAACCTTTGTCGCCTTCTAAAGGAACTGGGCCAAGGGATTGGTTATCCGTCAACCAACGACCGAGGCTTCTATAAACCAAAAGTCCGCAAAGCGTGACCACAAAAGGTTGGATTCCTGCTTTAGTTACCAGAAGTCCATGTACCAATCCTATCAACAAGGAAAGCCCTAAGGTAAGACCAATGGATAACCATGGATCCAAACCCTGTATTTTTAGGCAAAATGCCAGAACTACAGCAACCAGTCCAACCACGGAGCCAATGGATAGATCTATCCCTCCCGTAATAATCACAATGGCTACCCCAATACTCCTCACTGCGTAGAGACTCGACCACTTGATCAAGTTTTGCATGTTGTAGGCATTTAAAAACTTTGGATTTATAATGGCTGTGATGATAAAAATCACCACTAGTAGCGAAAAGATTCCAATAATATTTTTTTTCATAAAAATAAGGTTATGCAGCCGTTTTTTCCGCACCAGTGGCTAGGTGCATAATTGATTCTTCCGAAAGTTCTTCTTTGGTAAGCTCTCCAGAAATACGACCCTCATGCATTACATATGCACGATCCGCCATTCCTAGCACTTCCTCCATCTCACTTGAGACAAAAAGTATTGCCATACCTTCGCCAGCCAGTTTCTCCATAAGTTTGTAGATTTCACGCTTGGCTCCAATATCAATACCTCTTGTTGGCTCATCCAACATAAGTAGCTTAGGATTCATCGCCAGCCATTTCCCCAGTACAATTTTTTGCTGATTCCCACCAGAAAGAAATCGGGCAATCTGCTCGATGCTGGGTGTCTTAATACTCATTTGCTCAACTGCCCTATCTGCAATTTCAATTTCTTTGTCTTGATTAAGAAATCCTTTACTTTGGTCACGATCCAAACTTGGCAGACTTGAATTCTCACGGACCGTCATTGGTAAAACCAATCCATGCTGCTTTCTGTCTTCTGGTGCCAAAGCGATCCCTGCAGTTATTGCATCTGCGGTACAAAGCGGACGGAATGACTCTCCATCCAATTCCAAGTCCACTGCTAGAGCGGGAGTTACTCCAAAAATTGTCTGTAACAACTCGGTTCTACCTGCCCCGACCAATCCGGCAATACCAACAATTTCTCCGGCACGAACTTCCAAGGAAACGGGAATTTCGGGATAAGAAGGAGAAATAATTTCCTTAGCCCGAAGCACTATATTGCCAGGTTGATGAATCTCACGATCATAGAATTCACTCAATTCCCTTCCCACCATTAATCGGACCATATTTTCATGGTTAATTTCTTCCTTTTCGAGGTCGCCCGCATTTTCCCCATCACGAAAAACCGTCACCCTGTCAGACAACTCGATAACTTCACCTAATCGATGTGAAATATAAATCACACTGATACCTTGATCACGTAACCCCTTAACCACGTCAAAGAGGGTTTCAGTTTCTTTTTGCGATAAACTACTGGTCGGTTCATCCATAATCAAAACACGAGCGTCACAGGAAAGAGCCTTGGCAATTTCAACGAGTTGCTGCTTCCCAATAGGCAGTGTGCCTGTAATCGTATCGGTTGGAAGATCAAGCCCTACCCGCTTTAGATACTTAGACGCCTCCTCTCTTAGCTCACTTTCATGGATAATGCCTTTTTGATTCGGCTCTCTCCCCAAAAAAATATTGGATGCTAAATCAAGATTGGATGCAAGATTGAGTTCTTGGTGAATCAATGCAATCCCCCTATTCATTGCATCCCGAACATTTTGAAAATTTACCGACTCATCTTCGATTAAGTATTCACCAGAATCAGCTGGTTGCACACCCGCCAAGATTTTCATCAAGGTACTTTTGCCTGCCCCATTCTCACCGATTAGAGACAGCACCTCTCCTTTTTTCAAGGATAAGGAAACTCCTCTAAGAGCAAGAACTCCGGGAAAACTTTTGGTTAATCCGTTTACCTCGAGTAGTAATGCTGATGAAGAATCATCCATTTAGTTCGATTTCCCAAGTTCGGCCATTTCTTTTTTCTTTGCCCAAAACTCAGCTACATTTTCTTTGGTCACCTTTGCAAAAGATTTTTCAACATACTCTGTTGATGGTTTCTTTCCTTCATACAAATCCTTAAGCATAATGATGGACTCATAACCGTAATCCCATGGAAGTTGACTAATCGTTCCATAAGCATGTCCATCTGTAATTGCCTGAAGCAAAGCGTCTTGTTCATCAAAACCACAAATTTTAATCTGTCCTAACTTATCTGCCTCTTTAATGGCGTCGATGCAGGCGGGAGGATTATATGCAAACAATCCGACCATACATTTTAGATCTTTGTACTTGGTCATCGCGTCCTCCGCATTGCTCTTCGCTTTGGCTTTATCAAAGTTGTCTGTTCTCGTATCAAGAATTACGTATTTTGATCCTTCAGAAGTAAGATTAGTTGAATCAACTGGATCATACTTCACCTTCTCCAGTTCCTGAGCCGGACGATCGAGTAGTTCATCAATTACTCCTTGCCTTCTCTGCCTTGCATTTAATTGCTCAAGGCGACCAACGAAAAGCATAACCTCTCCCCCCTCAGGAATGGCATCTTTGACCAACTGCCCCAAGGCTCTTCCAGCTTTGTAGTTATTGGCGCCAATGTAAACCAGCCGATCACTCATTGGAGCATCCGCGTCCTGAGTAATAAGAATTGTATTCTTAGCCACTTCATTAAGAAAGGGAGTTTGGTTCTCGGCATCAATTGGGCTGACCGCTACACCATCAACACCTTTAGCCAAAAGTGTCTCCATCATCCGCTTTTGATCGACCACGCCCTTTGGAGGCATGAGGATCTCACATTTTATGCCCAATTCCTCTTCTGCAATTCTTACTCCTGCAGCACATAGATCCCAAAAAGGATCAACTCCATTAGTTACATATGCAAAAGTAGTGGTCGAACTGATTTTTTTGGTGGCGTTTCCATCATCTGCCTCTCCCTCTCCCGAGCAGCCTGAAAAATAGAGCATCGGCAAAATGGATAGTGTAGCTAGTATGTTTCTTATCTTCTTCATTTTCTTTATTCAATAGGTGTTGGATTAAGTCTTACCATGGTGTACGTCCACCATTCACGCATAAAGTTTGGCCAGTAATAAAGGATGCCTCTTCCGAGGAGTAAAAAACCACCGCATTGCCTACATCTTCTGGTGTACCCCAACGCCCGAGAGGTATGTTCTTTAAATATTCATCCTTAGCATCCTGTGAATCATTTTCATGGCGCTCGGTCGGTATCCATCCAGGTGCCACAGTATTAACGGTAATTCCGTACGGAGCCAACTCATTGGCCATGCTTCGGCTCCACCCGATTTGCCCGCCTTTGGCAGCGACATAAGCACTAAACTCAGGAACACTACTATGAAAAACTTCACTGGTAATATTTATAATTCTTCCACTTTTCCTCTTTTTCATACCCGGAAGCACTGCCTGAGCCAGCATAAATGGGCTCATCACAAAAAAATCATACATTTGCCTGTAAAAATCGGCTTCATATTGATCAATCGGTTTCTGTGGTTGATCGGGGGTGGCATTGGGCACAAGAATATCAAGTGAACCGAATTTTTCTTCGATTGCTTCAATCATGAAATTAACTTGTCCTTGATCCGAGGCATCTGCCCGAAACATGGCGGCATGAACTCCTGCGTCCCGAAGATCCTTTAAAGTTTTTTCAGCAGGTTCAGGATTGTTTAAATAATTTAGGCAAACTTTGGCACCCGCTTTTCCAAGAGACAGAGCAATCCCACGACCAAGCCCACGGCTGCTTCCGGTAACAAGGGCTACTTTATTAGTTAATGAAAAGGGCATGAAAAGATTACAATGAAGAAATATGGGGTAAGATAAATACGAAAAAACAAAAACAAATATTTTTATATATCAACTTAATTTGATATTTAAAAATTAGGGTTTCCATAAAGTCGAGAAGTAAAGTGTCCCGAAGATTTCCTTCTATCCTTGAGTTAGATTTGAAAGGGAAAAAGAAAGAGCCTATTTAATTATAGCTTAATAGAAAGAGATTGGAATACATATCATAGACAACAGCATATCCTTTTTTGATTTTTTATAATTAAGAGAAAGAGGGGTCAATATTTCAACTCTAGACAGCTAGACATGTAAAGGTGAATGGGCATTTTAGGTTTTAGAATACATTGATACTACATTCATCAAGTTTCACCTCATTCCTGCTCGACTCGTAAAATAAAGCGAACTACTTTTCATTGCATGAAATGGATGTACCTTATTTTCGCTTCCGCTTTTCTTTCTCTTACCGCCTACTCCCAAGAACTTAAACCAAAACTAACCTTTCTCATTGCTGAGAGGGAGTACTTTACGGAAGAAACTCTTCCTATCTTTGCGAAATCTCATTTGGAGAACGATTACCACACTGCATATTGTTTCGCCGACAAAGAAGGAAAAGGTAGACACATTCTTAATAATCCACAATCTATTGATAGTGCTGATCTACTATTCGTCAGTGTTAGACGAAGAGCCTTTTCAACGCAGGTTATGAATAAGATCAGGGAGCACATTAATAAAGGCAAGCCAGTGGTAGGAATACGAACGGCATCTCATGCTTTTCAACTGCGTAAAGAAACTTTACCCACAGGTCATCAGGAGTGGACAAAATGGGATAGTGAAATAATTGGTGGAAATTATAATGGTCATCTTGGTAAAGGTCTTCCCTGCTTGGTAAATCGTTCTTCAAATAAAGACGCTCCAAACGAAATCCTAAAGGGAATTAATCTACCCTTTTCTACGCCGGCAACGCTTTATCGCAATTCCCCACTCCCTACAAATTCGTTTCCGCTATTGAAAGGAACCGTTACCGGATATCCACCCGAACCAGTGGCATGGGTACATAGCACGCCAGCAAAAGGTAAAGTATTCTACACTTCTTTAGGGCATCGGGAGGACTTTAAAAAACCTGCCTTTAATCAACTTCTCAAAAATGCCATCGAATGGTGTTTGGGCAAATGATTACGCCTTCGACACTAGTTGTGCCCCCGGTTTACCCTCCTCTATCAAAAAGACTGCTTTTGTTTCAATCGGAGCACCCTTTCGGGTCACATAGGGGGTTGCCCTAAAATAAGTCTTCCAGTGATTCTTAGTGAGCTCGCAACTGACATAACCACGGTTTGAATTATACCACTTCACAAAATCATTCTGCTTGGCGGCCCGCTCATATTCCGGAATAAAATTGCCGCCATCACCGGCTGAACTCATGGATGTACCCACCCACTCCGTCCCTACTAGAGGAGATTTTGGATCCTTAAAGTCCAATTGCAAATTATTGACCCAGTTTAGATGAATATCTCCTGTAAGAACAACTGGATTGGGAATATTGCGCTCATGAAAAAAACGGAGTAATCGGCGACGACTAATCTCATAACCCGGCCATTGATCCATCGAATACCTTTCACTTTTTTCGTCTCCCCTGTTCAACGCAGCCATCATTACTTGTTGAGCCAATACGTTCCATGTGGCATGTGATTGGAGCATACCCGACATCAACCAATTCTCCTGGTCTCTGCCCAACATGGTGGCATAGGGATCAAACACTTTGCCGGTCATGGGTTTCTGGCGGTCTCCATTTGGTTGATCAGTTCGATATTGCCGTGTATCCAAAACAAAGAAATTTGCCAATCTTCCATATCTGCATTGTCGATAAAGTTTCATATCCGGACCCTGAGGAAAAGACCTCTTCCTCAAGGGCATGAACTCATAATATGCCTGATAAGCATTCATTCTTCGGGTAAGAAAAGCTTCGGGAGATATCCCATCCTCTTCCGATACAAGATTTGCATAGTTGTTATCAAATTCATGGTCATCCCAAGTCACCAACCATGGAAATACCCTGTGCGTTTCCTGTAAATCCTCATCCAGTCGATACTGAGCATAACGCTGTCGATATTCATCTAACGATTCGATTTCCTTGCCGATATGCTTTCTCACTCTCTTATCAATTCCTGCATACTCATAGATGTAATCGCCTAAATGGATCACCAAATCGAGATCCTCCTTTTGCATATGGGGATACCCGTTAAAATAACCACTTTCCAAATGCTGACAGGATGTAAATGCAAATTTCATTTTCTCCGGTATATCACTAAGAGCAGGAGCAGTTCGCGTACGTCCTACCGGACTCACCTCCGATCCTGCATGAAAGCGAAAAAAGTACCATCTGTGGGGATCAAGTCCTCTCAATTCGATATGAACGGAGTGGCCAAGTTGTGGACCTGCAAACACGATTCCTTGCCGCACAACATTGGTAAATGCTTCATCTTTGGAAACTTCCCATTTCACGAGAATGGGTTCTGGATTAAGCCCCCCTCCGCTCAAGGGATCCGGAGCGAGTTTGGTCCAAATAACCACTCCATCAGGTTCAGGGTCACCGGATGCAACTCCCAGAGAAAAAGGATAGGCTGAAAACTTGGGAGATGTATTAACCTTTCCTCCCACATATTCTGAGGTAAATGGAATCGCTGAAACCATTGCCATGTGATTCAAGAATTGCCTGCGTGGAACTCCGTAACTAACTGATTTTTTTGAGCAATTTTTAATTCTCATTTTTTTCTTAATTCACTTATTCTGGAAGTTGAAAAGCGGGTCGTTCATGACGGAGTCGGTTTTGAAAATTCCCAATGTTGCCGCGCCAAAAATAAGGTATAGATAGATCAATTTCGTGAACAACCAATTCATTTGATTTGGTTGCCCGGGCATGCAATTCCCCCGATCGATCCCATATACCAGTCTGCATCCAATCATCATTTAGACTGTATGTCGACGTTACCAAATACACCTGATTTTCAATGGCCCGTGCCTTCGTCAAAGTTGGATGTCCTCCCATGATGGGCATCGCAATAATTTCCGCACCGTTGGCCACAATTCCACGGGTAACTTCTGGCATATGAACATCAAAACAAATCATCAACCCTACTTTTCCGAACCTTGTTTTGAAGACTGGAAATTTATTTCCTGGTGTAATTCCTTTCCTATATTCATCTCTGGCAAGACAGCGCTTTCGGTATTTCCCCAATAGTTTGCCGTCAGGACTAATTATGACTGCCGTATTGTAAAGCTCTTTCCCATCCCGTTCAAAAAGCGACGTTACCAAGTATAAGTCATTTCTTTTTGCCAACTCACCTAAATATTTAACACATGGACCAGGAATTTCCTCTGCGCCCGTTTCTGCATTCAATCCATTTCGCATGGTCGTGATACATTCACCAAGAACAAGCAAATCAACTTTTTGCTTACCTGCTTTTTCGATAAAGGGAACTAACATTTTACAGTTATCCATTGCCGACTTTCCACCGGTTGGACGGAAATTCGAAGCAGCCAATTTAACCTTTCGTGGCTTGGGTGTCTCGACTATTTCAAAGGCAACTTGAGCCCATTCTATGCTAGCACCAGGCTCCCACCTAAGGAACAATCGAATGGTTGCATTAGTTGCATTCTTGGGTGCATAGACAGTTCCCTCAAACTTGACCCATTCCTCTTTATTGCCCTCCGCCCAAGGATAAAAAGGACGGCTGTAATCTCCCGTCCTTTGGTCAATTACCATTTTTTTATCATCATCCTCAAAAAATACTTCAATATAACGATTGGCTCTTGGGTTGGACATACCACTACCACGACACAGGGCATCTATTCGATAATACTCACCTCCAACGATTGAATAGGTTTTACTCCATGCACCCATTTGCCCCATTTGATTACCCTGACGAATCAACCAACCTCCTTTCCCATCTGCCCCCCCCTTTTTTAGAAATTGAAAGTTTGGTGAAATCTCAGGCCTTGGACTGAATGGTTCCCAACCTCCTGTTGCGTCAACTGATGGCACAAAAGCAAGGATAGCCCCAAATAGGGTCATGCAAGAATGGATCATGAAAATCCAATTACTTGCTTTGCTCATAGTTATTTATCCGGCAAAAGAAAAAGCCTTCGTACCATTGACTCCAAGTCCATCGACCACAAATAGCCTGCCGGCATTTTCCTCCTCAATCGATTTATGGATGCCCGTCGTGACAAAAAGGCGATCCAGTTCATTGCCACCGAAGGTACAAGCGGTTGTTTCGACACAAGGAAAATTAATTTTTTGCATGAGGGATCCACTGGAAGGATCAATTCGTAGAACGGTTCCACCATGACACATTGCAACCCAAAGCATGCCTTCAATGTCTATGGTCATTCCATCCGGAGAACCCTCCCATCCCTGACTTTCAGTATTCACGATTACGCTAGCCTCTCCAATCGAGCCACTAAGATTATCAAATGGATATGCCCGAATTTCTTTCGTTGGTGTATCAATGTAATACATTTGAGTTGCATCTGCATTCCAACAAATCCCATTTGAATTGGTCACATTTGGAACTTTCAAAGTCAAGTCCCTATTCTTATCCAACATATACAAGTTCGCATCGCCTGTCTTTTTCACGGTGCTAATAGTGCCAGCCCAGAATCGACCCATTGGGTCGCATTTCCCATCATTAAATCGGTTATCCGGTCGTTTGCCCGCTTCCGGATCTGCTATGAGATTTTTGTCGCCTGTTTCTGGATCAAAAGAATAAATACCTGAATCTCCGGCACAAATAAAACCATCTGTCGCACGGGGAACAACCGTTCCAATACGTTCACCCATTTCCCAAATTTTTTCAGTTTCTGACTTTGGATCCAATGAAATCAGGGCATGTCCTTCAATATCAACATATATCAAATGATCTTTGGAATAGATTGGACCTTCGCCCCATTTTGAAATTTGCGAACCAATTGGATTAATCGAAATACTTTCGCTCATGAACTTATTTATTGGTAACTTTGGCGACAGCTTGCAACCAATTCCTCGCGATCAACTCATGCCCCTGGGGTAAAGGGTGTACTCCATCCCAGATCCAGTGTTGTGCTGAAGCTTTGCTGGCAGCTTGATCAAAAATCTTTTGGGTTTCAATATGGATGGCATCGAAATCCCTTGCCAGGCGGCCGACGATCTTACCAAGTTTCTCAATCTCTCCTCGCCAATGCGTCCATTGATCATCCGCACTCAAACGATTCATTCTCAAAACGAAAGGATCCATCAAAACTATCTTTAGTTTGGGATTAGCTCTTCGACTCTCACGCAAGATAAGACGATAATCATCTTCCCACTTTTTAAGATCTACAGTTTGCCCTCGACTTTGACTGACATCATTCACGCCAATTAAAATGGTTAACCAATCAGGATTCATCGCGATGGCATCTTTTTGCCAGCGTTTTCGTAAATCGGAAACCTTGTTTCCGCTAATCCCACGATTAAAAAACTCTAGGTTGGTCTTTGCCATATCCACGCCAAGTCTTGAAGCGAGCAAAAAGACATAACTATGCCCAAGGTAATGATTTCGATCCTTTTGATTTCTGCCCCATTTCATGTCAGTAATTGAATCTCCCTGAAACAAAAGTCTGGCTCCATCCTTAAATTTGGGTAGATTATAATCATTTCCATCTAGGTTCGTGCTTTTATGATCTGCACCCCGAAGAAATGGAATACCCTGACAAGCAAAGGCACTTATCGTGGTTGAACCCTTAAAAATAAAATCTCTACGAATCATTTATTTTTCCTTTTATCCTCGTTCCATGATTTACGAAAGAAATCCATCGCAAGGTCGTAGAGATTTTTATCTTCCGGCAGTTGATCCAGACCCGTACCTCGAACACCATAAGCGTGACACTTTATTCCCAATTTTTTACATCTTTCCCTGACCATGATTGCAAAATCTGGATGATGTATCTTGTCGTTCTTGCCCGAACGATTGTATACCATAATTGCCGGACCATCCTTTCGGAAAAAAGGAATCAGAAGTGGTGTTCCCTTAGGCTGTTGAATTGGAAATATAGACCTTATTCCCAATTTTTTAGCATGACCAAGGTAGCAAGTTATAAGTGCACCCGCTGAATTCCCCATCACCGATATTCGATTGGGATCTATATTAAATTTTTTGGCATTCTTTTTCAGAAACAGGATCGATTCTGTACAATGCTCAAGAATCTTGGAGTAATTACCATCCACCTGTTGAACGAAAGGATAATTTACACTGGCAAAGGAAACCCCTTCAGGTAAATATTTTCTTACTATTGAGCTTTTTTGAAAGGAACGCTTATCTCCCTGTCTAAACCCACCACCATGAAAATTTACCACCAAAGGAGTCGGCTTTATTGAATCTGCTAACCATAAATCAAGTATACTCCTAACAAATTCTTTACTATATCGAACATCAGTCTTTGTGGGCGAATTGGAGAGAAGATCGGAACTTAGTGCAAAAAAGCCCAAAAAGAAAAAAACCATAAATTTTTTAATTTTGTATAACAAACTTAACATTGTGGGTACGGGTTTAAGTTGTTTTTTCTTCAAAAGTAAAATTACAAAGAAAATAATTAGTAAAAAGAAGGACCACAGTGGTGGGATAAGTTCATTGCGGAATGTCCCCACCTACCTCCTTTGCCATTTCAGTCCACTTCCTTTTCATCAGTTTCACTCTTTCGGGAAAATGCAAAGCTAGGTCGTGCATTTCGGTTCGATCCTTGCTCAAATCATAAAGTTGCCAAGGCTCTTTTTTACGCTGAACCAGTTTCCATTCTTTTTGACGAATTACCTGCCAAGAACCGTATTGGAAAAACAAGGGTTTTTTTCTCTTTAATTTGTTTCCCGAAAATGTGGGAACTAGACTAATACCATCTAATTCAGGGAGATATTTAGGGTACGAACTTTTTTCACCTGCCAACTCCATAAAAGTAGGAACAAAATCAATCAAATGACATGGTTCCCTTGAAATTGAATTTTTAGATAATTCGATTCCATTGGGCCAATGGGCAATCAAAGGTGTGCAGATGCCTCCTTCCATCCCCTGAACTTTCCATTTTCTGAACGGGCTGTTTAGAGCATTTGCCCAAGACTGCCCAATCGCTTCAAAAGAGCCAACACTTCCCCACTTTGCGTTGTCGTTTTTGTATCCTCTTTTTGGTCTCTCATGACTTGCTCCATTATCAACGAGAAAAAGAATAAGGGTATTTTCGAATTTTCCGGTTTCTTCTAATCTTTCTGTAAGTCGTCCAATATTTTGATCCATCCGATCGACCATTGCTGCATGAATCTGCATTCGAAGGGCTTCCTCATTTCTTACCTTTTTAGATAAATTATTCCAAAATTCATGTTCCGGCTTACTCAATCGCGATGTCTTGTCATCAAACAATCCAATCTCCATTTGCTTACGATACCTTGCCCGCCGAATCGATTCATAGCCATCGTCGTATACTCCATCATACTTTTCTATATCCTCATCATGAGCATGGAGTGGCCAGTGAGGAGCATTGTATGAGAGAAATAAAAAGAATGGTTTTGCTGAATCCTTCTTTTCATCAAGCCACTCTAGACCCCAATCAGTAAAAGCATCAGTTGCGAAAAACTCTTTCCCCGGATTGTATGGATTCACCACTTTGTCATCAAATGCCCAAGAGTATACCGCTCGCCAACCTGGTTCGTCCTCCCCTTCCCGTGCTTGGTCTCCCGGATTCCAAAAATTAATGGCACCACCAAGAAAGCCCGAAAAATGATCGAACCCACGATCAAATGGATTGAATCCTGCATGATGCTTACCCGACCACCAAGTTCTATAACCAGCGGACTTAAGTATTTTCCCAACCAAAGCGGTGTTCTCGAAATCCCGATTAGTTCGATGATGGTACAAGCCAGTAAGCAAACTTATTCTGGTCGTCCAGCACTTCGAAGTATTGTATGCTTGAGTATACCGAATTCCATTCTCCGCCAAGAGGTCCAAGTTTGGGGTTTCGATCTCCCCACCATAACAACCCAAATCGGAATAACCCATATCGTCTGCCAGAATAAGAATGATATTTGGTCGTTCTGCCCCATTTGCAAAAAAGAATAAGACGCACAATAGAATGATTTTTGATTTCATCATTTTCGTGCTCTCTCTCCAATTCCACTAGCCCTTAATTTTTTCAATAATTCCTTGGTCTTAACCGGAAATTTTTCGGCAATATTTTTTGTTTCATACGGATCTTTTCGATGGTCATACAATTCGAGATACAATGGTTCCGCTTCCACATCTCGATAATCCAACCAAGCAACTAGGCGATAGCTTTCAGATCTTATGGTGTAGCCCATCAAATGATTTTCAAAAAGCTCACGATCCCATAACTCACCCTGTTGTTTTTTTATTTCATTTTATAAATACTTTATTATCGGAACAAAGAATTTTTAACGCAATACCAGAGACAATGGATTTGCTGCCCAATCACGTATAGCAGGGTTAGGAAATTGACTGATGGCAAATTCCTTACCCTTTAGATTCGGATTTTGCAGAAGTGGAACTAGGCTTGTACCAGACAAATGTTTTGGATGAGGTAAGCCCGCCAGATCACACAGAGTGGGGTACAGGTCGACCAATTCAACTAGGGCATTTGTGGACTTTCCCCTGTTCTTCATTTTAGGTGTCCAAAAAACTAAGGGCACTCGGGTTGCAATTTCATAATTTGTGGCCTTTCCCCAAATTCCCATTTCTCCCAAGTGCCAACCATGATCTCCCCAAACAACAATAATGGAATTGTCCCTAATTCCTTCCTCATCCAAAGCATCAAGTATAAGACCTATCTGAGCATCGACGTAACTGACGCAGGCGTAATAGCCATGAAGCAGATCTTTCGCTAATTCCTCTCCAATCGGTCCCCTCTTTGGAATACCATGCCTTGTGCGAAGTTCGAAGGATGCATGCAAACCAGTAGCCGCTCCCTCGCGAGGACTTTTACTTTGTTCAGTGATCTTTATGACATCTCGGTCGTAAAGATCCCAATACTTCTTGGGAGCCACAAAATTAAGATGTGGCTTCATGAAACCAAGACCCAGAAAAATGGGTTGGGTTGGGTTGTTCTTTAAGTGATCTTTCAAGGTTGCAATCGCAAGCTGCGTACTAAAGCCATCCGCAAAGTAGTGATCCGGAACCTCCGCACTTTCATAAGCCGGTCCATGAACCAACCCCCTCGAGCCCTCCTCACCATACTGCTTAGTCATCTTAATCCGGTTTTCTCTCAGTAAGTCCAAGTTTTTTTGCAAACCATACGGCTTGGGTCTTTCCTTAAAAGGCAACTTTTTCCAGGCTGCTGAACGGCTCCAGGAATGTTGATCATCCGTCATACGTCCATGATAAATCTTTCCGCAATAAACTGCCTCATATCCATTTTTTATAAAATGCTGAGGCAAAGTAACGATCTCTGGATTCAAATCTCGAAAATATGCACGGTTCTCAATGATTCCAATTTCATCCGGTCGGGAACCGGTCATCAAACTTGCCCTAGATGGACTGCAAATCGACTGCTGACAATATGCTCGATCAAACATCCTTCCTTCTCTGGCCAATTTATCCAAATTCGGAGACTTTACGATAGGTGAACCATAACATCCAAGCTCGGGTCGCAAGTCATCAATAGCTATAAAGATAATATTAGGCTTATCTGTTCCTTCACAAGTTTTGACACACAAGAAATAACCGGTGCAGATTCCAAACAAAAAGGGAAAAAGATGAAAAAATAACGAGAAGAATGAAGATCTTACCATACTCATTATCCTCTAATATTCCCAGAAATGCTCAATGAGCAAGAGGAAGCGACCAAAAGTTTGATTATAAAATCAATAGAGCCGGACAACTTTGATCATACTTTTCCTGAATTTCTGCTTCCAGTAATTCCAATGCTTCAGAATCTAGATCAAAGGAGCGTAAAAATTTTTCCGAAGGAGTTTTGGCTATAATGTGCCCACTGTAGCCAATCTTTAATTTGTTAATCAGGATATTGGCAAAGTAAACAATGTCTATTAACTTATGTAACTCTGGAGATTCGATCTCTCCTCTCTCTGCCCGTGCTTCCGTATGATGCCACCTTACGACCGTTCCAAGATCCTTTGGCATATTCCAAAATTTCATCATGTAATAACCCATGACATCATGTCGGAATCGCTTGCGCACAATTTCTAAATCATGCAAATCCATTTGCTTTCTGTGAGCAGAGCCAATTTCTTTAGAAAAATCTCTTTGGTTATATTGTAGCTTGATTAACTTGCCAATGTCATGAACTAATCCACAAGTGTAAGCTTGATCCACATTTTCTAAACCAACTCTTTCCGCCAGAATAGCAGAAGCCACCGCAACACCCAAACTATGTTGCCAAAGCTGCTCACAATCAAAATCGATCGGAAACTTGGTAATCTTCATGATCTTGAGTACCGAAAAATTTAGTGAAATCCGTTTCGCGTTCTCGAAGCCAATCTTGTGAAGAGCATCATGAATAGTTACAATTCTTGGTTCATCCGGTTCCAAAAATTCTAACTTGTTCGAAACTTTAAGGATTTGAGCGGTAATGGCTTGGTCAATTTGAACTAGGTCTTCTATGTGATCTAAGTTTGAGTTCGCATCCGATAATTTATTAACCAACTCTTGCAGAATTTTGGGCAAACTGGGTAGTTTGTCCTTAAGTGAATGAATAACATCCTCGTAGGTAATATCTTCGCTCATTGAATGATTAAGGAATGTAAATGAGTTATTTTAAATACTTTCAAAGGTATACAATCCAACTCTTAAAGTATCGCTAGCCATTTGGGCAAGAAGGAAACCCACATGCGATACAAAAATGAATTGAATTTCGTTAATTAAAAAATACGAAAATATTCTCTTAATTTTTCAAGAGAGTACTTGGCGGATTACATGTCCGTGAACATTGGTAAGTCTTCTTTCCAATCCATTGTGATAATAGGATAAACGCTCATGATCCAATCCCATCAAATGAAGGATAGTAGCATTAAAATCATAAACCGTAGATTTGCCGGCTACGCTCTTGAATCCAAAATTATCACTCTCTCCATAGCTGTAACCCTTTTTCACCCCAGCCCCCGCAAAGAAACAGGTAAATGCATCGGGATTATGATCACGACCAGTTCCATTTCCCTGAAGGAAAGGCATTCTGCCAAACTCCGTACACCAGACAACTAAGGTATTTTTAAGTAAACCTCGCCTTTTCATGTCACTGATAAGAGCCGCTGTCGGTTGATCCATTATTTCAGCCTGCATCGCATGAGTTTTATGAATATTGCTATGCGAGTCCCAATTGGTAATTCCATTTCCACCGGACGGGTCACTGCCATTGAACAATTGCACAACCCGAACCCCTTTTTCCAGAAGACGGCGGGCAAGGATGCAATTCTTGGCATATTCCTTTTTTAAATCAGTGCCTGAGTCCAATCCATACTCCTTTTTTATTGATTCCGGCTCTTTGGAAATATCCATCACATCAGGAATTGAAGTCTGCATCCTCCCTGCCAATTCATAACTGGCTATTCGGGCAGCCAAATCGGCATCACCGGGATAATTTTCAAGATGCAGACCGTTCAAGCGTTGAAGAAGGTTAACGGTAGAGCGATCATCGGTAGATGTATAGCTCGAAGGTCTGGATAAATTCGCGGGTGGATTCTTCGCATTGAAATCAGTCCCCTGAAAGGCGGCGGGTAAAAAACCGTTTCCAAAATTATTTTTCCCCGAACGAGCAGGACCTCGCGGATCATTGATGGCAACGAAAGCAGGAAGTTCCTCATTTTCTGACCCAAGTGCATAGGTAGTCCAAGCACCAAATGAAGGAAATCCTTCCATGGTAAAGCCAGTATTCAAGAAATTTTCTCCCTGTGGATGTGCACTGGTCTGGGTATGTAAAGAGTGAACAAAACAAAAGTCATCCGCCAACTCGGCTAAATTCGGAAGTAAATCCGAAATCATTTTTCCACTCTTACCCCGTGGTTTGAACTCCCAAAATGGCTTTGCAATGTTTCCGGATGGTCCTTCGAAAGTAACAGCAGGCATTCCAGGAGGTTTTTGTCCGTGGTACTTTGTAAGATCCGGTTTGTAATCAAAAGTATCAACATGACTAACCGCACCCGGACAAAAAATAATCAATATTTGTTTGGCATCGGTCTCAAAATGAGGATCCCGAGGAGAATAGGGATTGTCGGGATCAATTTCCGGTCGGATAGGAGATTTTCCAGTAAAAGTAACTGGATCAACCGCACCAAATAATCCGTCCTTACTCAATAATTGAGCAAGCCCAAGAGCACCGGTCGATAATCCGGCATTCTTCATGAAATCGCGACGATTTAAAAGTGATCTTCCAATAGGAGAAATTTTTTCTTCGGGATTACTCATTTTTCAAATTCATTAGGGTAGGAATGCAAATTCATTCGAATTTATGAGTGCTCGACAGACAATTTCCAAACCACGCTCCCGAGCAATTTCGATGGATACATCCAATTCTTCCTTTTTAGGCTTGCGTGAAAAGATCAGTTCAAAAACACGAATGACCGACTTTTCGAGTTTACCATTGGATTCATGCTCAGCTCGCATCGCTAGGTGCTTAGACTGATCGACCACAAAATTGCTATTCATTAGGTTGAGAGCTTGCAGGGGGGTTGTGGATACCGGTCTTTTTGCACGAACCTGCCCACAATCCGGAAAATCAAAAGCAGTAAATATCTGATCATCCACACGCCGCATTCTTTCCTGGTAAATCATTCTCCGCCATGTTTCGGGACCAAAATTGTCAGTCACTTTCCACTGGGCATAGGTCTTTTTTACATTGTGAATGCGATAACTTCTTCCACCCATTTCCCGATTCAATTTTCCCGAGGCTAAAAGAATACCGTCGCGGATCACTTCTGCCTCCACCCGACGAGGAGGAAAGCGCCAAAGGAGTGAACTAGTCGCATCCTTTTCCAAACCGATATCAGTTGGTCGGCTTGATCTCTTAAACGCATCAGACATAACAAGTAATCGAATCAATTCCTTCATTGACCATGGAGTTCCATTAGGTCGTGAAGGTCGTGCGAATTCAGCCGCTATCCAATCGAGGAGTTCAGGATGACTGGGAGGGGCTCCGGCCCGACCAAAGTCACCACCAGTTACCACTAGACCGGCACCAAAAATGTGCTGCCAAATTCGGTTTGCCATAACACGAGCGGTTAATGGATTGCGCTCCTCCACTATCCAATCGGCAAATTTAGCCCGTCTGGAACGTCCACTAGCCTCATTGTCGACACCCAAATCACCGGAAAGAATTTTGGGAGCACCCGGCATGACAACGGCTCTCGGGTTTTCTGGACTTCCGCGATGAAAAACATGAGTAACTGCTGGCTGAATAAAACTTCCCACAAAACTGGGACGTGGACCTTCTTCGGAGAGTCTGTAAGCAAGATGGTTGATATCTTGGACTGCTTCAGCCAAAGCAATATTTTGTTTCATTTCATCTCGAATCTTTTGGATCGACGCAATCTCCTTCCAGGTTCCATCCGGTAATTTGACATTAACCAAAAACTTATCGAAATTGAATTTGTTTTTCTGCTGCAAATAATCTGTCTCGAAGTAATACTCCCGATTTGTACTCATTCGCATCCTTCCAACCTTTACGGGTTTCTCGAAGGTAAATTCTATCCAGGGGTTTTGCTTTTTCTCTTTGTTGTAACTTGCCTGCCATCGTTGGGTTCCATACTTCCCATCGATAACTCTGGATACCGGAAAACGGTCACCTTGTTGGGCAAATGCCAGATCAGTTCTTACGGTAGTTCCCTTGGAAGATCTTGCCAAATTATCATTCTCAGATGGTAAACCAAAAATTTCGACCTCATCCAATCCGACATACCCAGACCAGAAATTGAGTCTCAATCCAGTCACCTCAATGGGCTCCCAGTGGACCTCTTTGTACCCTCCCCAGTCTTCTTCCCATGATGAGGTTTGATTTCTTAACTTATTGCGGTTTTTGGCTACTTCCTTCCAAATTTTATTGGCTTTAGACTTTCGGGGGTTATCCTTCGAAAACTCAGGAAATCGACTCCCGAACTCGATATCCTGAAAGACTGCAGTCATTGCATAATAGTCCTGTATGGAGATTGGATCAAACTTGTGGTTGTGACAACGGGCACAACTCATTGTAACCCCAAGCATGGATGCTCCTACGGTTTGGATGATTTCATCCATTCGGTCAGCACGTGCCTGACGGATAGCCGAGGGTTCCTGACCGACAGTGGCAGCTGGAACATGTGGACCAGAAACCAAAAAACCTAGTGCCTCCCCCAT
Organism: Verrucomicrobiota bacterium; assembly: GCA_036128475.1. GTDB lineage: Bacteria > Verrucomicrobiota > Verrucomicrobiia > Opitutales > Seribacteraceae > Seribacter. Next base: position 3,695 of record JAYYQI010000020.1, on the reverse strand, counting down.
TCCCACTCCATCGCCCGCCAATTGTTGACGAATAAATTCGTCGTACGGTATGTCTTGGTTAAAAGCTCGGATCACATAATCCCGATAAACCCAAGCAAGTTTTCGATACAAATTCGATTCCGATCCATTCGTTTCAGCCCAACGAATCACATCTAGCCAATGCTGGGCCCAACGCTCACCAAAATGAGGAGAGGCGAGAAGTTCATCGACTAAACGCGTGTAAGCCATCTCCTCATTTATTTCAAACTCAGTTAAAAACTCTGCCACCCTAGATGGTTGCGGGGGCAAGCCTGTCAAAATAATAGATACACGACGAATCAAATCAAAAGGCTCAGCTTGTTTGTTTGGAGGTATTTTCTCTTTCTGAAGACTAAGCTCAATAAAAGCGTCAATTGGATTGGGTGCTTCTCCTGGTACAAGAGGACGCTTTATGCTGTTAAAAGCCCAATGATCAGTTCCTTCTTCTATTTTCTCATCCATCTGCCCTGGCCAATTTGCACCAGCCGCAATCCATTGTTCCAGTAGCTCCACCTCGTCTTCGAATAGTTTGCCTCCTTTAGGCGGCATACCAATCTCGGGGTCGCTACTTTTAATTACTTCAATAATATAGCTGGCTTCTGAATCTCCTGGAACGACTGCGGGTAGTCCCGTATCACCACCTTTGAGAAGATGAACGCGGCGGTCTACCCTAAAGCCAGATTTTTGCTTATCTGGACCATGGCAATCCATACAATAGTCCTGTAAGATAGGGAAAATATCCTCCTTGAAATTTATCGGGCTGCCCAAAAGGTTAGTCAAAATTGGCAATGAAATCAAAAAAATGATGAGTGGTTTCAAAGGAGACATGAGGAACTTATATAATAGCCGTAGATTGTGGTGTACTTCAATATAAAGTTAAGTAGATCAAATAAAAGTTTTTTCTGGCAAATCTTAAATAATTAAATGAAAAAACTTAACATTACACCCATTATATATTCTTTCAAATTTTCAAACTCCATGAAGAGGATCATATACTTTCTTCCATTTACTTTTTCACTCTTCGTTTCCTCATTTGCAAATGAAATTAAACCTTTTCCCGTAACCATAGATTTGGATGATCAGGTTTTTCGTCAAATAGTAGTTGATAGGGAAGCTGGGCAATATCTTGGGCACCCAACTACATGTCTGCTAGGAGATGGAAAAACCATACTTTGTGTTTATCCCAAAGGACATGGTAGAGGTGGGATTGTTTACAAGAAAAGTTTTGATGGTGGATTAACTTGGAGCGAACGCTTATCTACTCCCCAAAACTGGGAGACCTCTAAAGAGGTTCCAACCCTACACAGGGTTACCGACAAGAAAGGTAAAAATCGAATCATAATGTGGTCTGGTCTCTATCCAGCTCGATTAGCTGTATCTGAAGATGAAGGAATAAGTTGGACTCCCTTAAATCCAGTTGGAGATTGGGGTGGTATCGTAGTAATGGGATTTGTCGAACCGATCAATAATGCCCTTGGTCACTATCTCGCGATGTTTCATGACGATGGAAGATTCTTTTCCAAAAACGGTAAACGAACTGGTATTTTCACTTTGTATAAAACCCAATCCAGCAATGGTGGGCTGACTTGGAGTAATCCTGAAGCGATCTTCAAATCCAATAACATTCATTTGTGTGAACCTGGTTTGATAAGATCTCCTGATGGAAAAAGAATGGCAGTTCTACTTCGCGAAAATGCAAGAAGAATGAATTCCCACATCATTTTCTCAAATGATGAGGGAAAAACTTGGTCTAAACCTCGTGAATTACCCCTTGCACTAACTGGCGACCGACACGTAGGCAAATATGCCAAGGATGGAAGACTTTTCATTAGTTTTCGTTGCCGTTCTCCCGAGAGAAGTTCAAGCATTCGCCCATTCGAAGGCGACTGGATCGGATGGGTTGGTACTTGGGAGGATTTATTGGAAGGGCGAAACGGTCAGTATTCCGTTCGACTTAAGGACAACAAGAAATCATACGATTGTGCTTATCCAGGAGTCGAATTGCTTCCAGATGGCACATTTGTGAGTACCACCTATGGACATTGGTCTGCCGGTCAAGCACCCTATATCATCTCAGTTCGTCTTAAATTAAAAGAACTGGATGCAATGGTGAACAAATAATTACTTCAAGATATTGGTTTTGTGGGTCACTGGAGCAATTTGCTCTGGGGAAGTAACCCCCGGAGGCAATTCCATAATCTTGAGGTTCCGAAAATGAATCTCAGCTCCCTCCGATTCCAAGCATAAGTAGCCTTTCTTATATTCTGAATTCCTGATTCCGTTTACGAATTTCCCGTTGACCGAAAGTTTAACAACTCCATCAACGCAAACGACATCATAGACATTCCAATTCCCCCTTCCCTTACAGCGATTCTCAAGAGATTTACTGCGATTCCCCCGAGGGTTGTCCGGAATTGCTTTCATACCTCCAGCACCGAAAAGTTCGCCATGAACATATGCGATTGGTGGCGGAGGTTTACCTTTCTTTCTTCTCAGTTCCACCCAATCCAGTTCGAGCATCTGTATCTCCAATCCCTTGGGTAAGCGATTACCAAATGGAATCGCATCACTCCATGCAAATATCCCTGAATTTCCTCCGGGTTCCATGTGCTTCCATTCCACATGCAGGATAAAGTTCTCGTACATTTTTTCTGATCGCATAACTCCGATTGGTTTTCCTGTACAAATTAAAATTCCGTCCTCCACTCTCCAAGTCTTTGGGGATGTGTTTACATCGACCCATCCTGTCAGATCTTTCCCATTAAAGAGATCGACCCACACAGGGATTTCTTTGGCCGATGAATGTAACGGATTAAAAAAGCAAAAATATAGAAGTGAGGCGTTAAAGAGTGAATTTAATTTCATATTAGTAAGGACGATCTAAATCAGTCATTACCAAAACTCGAAATTACTCGGCTAATTTGGCAAGCTCGAAACCATCCTTGCCATCTTTTATTTTCCAACCCTTATCGGTCAATTCTGAACGGAGTTGATCTGCCAATGTCCAGTCCTTTGCTATTTTTGCCTCCCATCTTTGCTTTGCCAGTTGCTGAATCTCTTCAGGAACCTCCACAGTTTCTTCCTTCTTAGACTCAATATTGAAACCAAAGGCATCCATTGTGGTGAGAAAACCTATGCGTATTTGATTAAGATCATTCTCTTTCCCTTCAAGTTCGCCCCGATCAAAGGTTTCACTAAGCTGCCGAATAACTTTAAACAATCGGCCCAAAGCTTCCGGTGTATTCAAATCCTTGAACAAGGCTTCCTGTACCGGATAAAAAGGTCCAAAATCAGTTCCAAGATTTGCTCCACGACTTGGATCTATTTGGAATTTATTGGAAAAATCAGTGAGTTTAGAAAGTGCCTTACGGACAGCACCAAGTGAATCAAAAGTAAAATTGAGAGACTGACGATAGTTTCCTGACAGGAGAAGGTAACGAATCTCTTGAGGTTTGTAGCCTTTTTCCGCGAGATCCTCCAAAGTGTAAAGATTACCCAGAGATTTACTCATCTTCTGACCTTCCACCATTAGGTGAGCAATATGAAACCAGTGACGGGCAAATGTCTTACCTGTAACGCTCTCACTTTGAGCAATCTCATTCTCGTGGTGAGGAAAAATCAAATCTACGCCACCAGAATGCAAGTCGAAAGACTCACCTAGATACTTCATGCTCATC
>JAYYQI010000019.1:0-25117 GCA_036128475.1 Verrucomicrobiota bacterium | reverse complement strand
TTAATGGCAATGGAGATGACTATGCTGCACTAAATGGAGCCATTCAAACCGGTAATGAGAGTTGGGCCAGCAGTGAGCAGTATGCAGCGGGTTATTTGGCGGTTAAGTATTTGCATTCTAAAATCCAAGCAGCAGGCTTCGGTGATGGCATTAAACACATGACCACTTGGATGAAAACCGAATATGACGCGGGTAATGGCGCTGCTGCAAGCGGTATCAATGCCTATTTCACGGCTCATGGGACTATAGGCTACACAGGTAACACCAATTTTCTCAATGATTTTAAGGGGGCTGCGGGACAAGCCTTTGTAAAAAACTTAAACGACTCGGGGCTATTGACCAATACTGATACTGGATCAATTCGCGGAAGTGATGAAGGAGGAGCTACAGCTTTAGATGCCCAAGATGTCATATCCGATGCCAATGGAGGACCCCAATCCGGATATGTGGAGGAAAAGGATAAAGGCTCTTTAACGGCTTTAATCGATGGAGCAGGTCTTACTTACGACCTACAGAGTGTGGATACCATCACCATATCCGATATTAGCACATACAACCTTGACTCTATCAGCAATGCAGCAGCGACCCTAGGAGAATTGGAAACGCTTATAGAAAATCTTGCGGATGAAAGATCGTACATTGGAGCGAACTTGAGTCGCCTCGAAAACGAAATACACAACTTGAACGGAAAAATTACCAATGGTGAACTCGCGGTAAGCCGGATCGAGGACACGGATGTTGCTCAGGAAAGCACTCGGTTTTCCACCAGGCAAGTTCGCATGCAATCAAGCATTGCCATTCTTGCCCAAGGACAAAGACTAAATATTGGCATCCAAGATTTGCTAAGAGGTATTATGATTGGCCAAGTCTAAATCTTTTCGTTCTCCGCCTTAGCCAACTTTACCAAGTTTCCCAAATCTAATTTCCCCGTTCCCAAAAAGGGAATTTCCTCAATTTGGACTATTTGTTTTGGAATCCATAGATTAGGCATTCCTCCTTTCGTAAGTTTTTCCTGAAGATCCTTTTTCTCCAACGGAATTGAGCTTAAGAGGACTAATTTTTCTCCTTTTGCTTTGTCGTCTATGCCCACAACCGCACAAAATCGGTCAATTGCAATATCTACCTCCATAATCTCATGAATTCGATCTTCGATACTTTGATGAGGCACCATTTCTCCGCCAATTTTGGAAAATCGTGAAAGTCTTCCCTCTATAAATAAAAAACCTTTTGCATCAATTCTTCCCAGATCTCCCGTAATAAACCAACCATCCTCGGAGAAAGCTTCCTTATTTTTTTCTTCGTCATCCAAATATCCCCGAAACACATTTGGACCGCGAAAGCATAGAATACCGGTTTTACCGTCCTCAAGTATGGAGCCATTTTCTGGATTTGTAGTTCTGCATTCCACTCCTTTCATCAATCGGCCCACAGAACCTTCTTTCTTTCCATTACCTGGTAAATTAAATGAGAGACCGGGAGAAGTTTCCGTTAATCCATACCCCTCCAAATATTCGCACCCGAATTGATCTTCCCATAGCTTCATCAGTTCTATTGGACTTTTCTCTGCTCCGGCTACCACATATTTAATACTCTCAAAATCATTTGGCGTACCCTTCCGGACATATCCCTTTAAGAATGTCGGCGTACCCAATAGAACTTCAACCTTCCCTTCCCTTATCGCCCGCAGACTATTCTTGTAATCAAGCGGAGAAGGAGCAGAAACAATACGCAATCCATGAAGAATTGGAAAAAAAGTACCAACAGTCAGACCGAAGCTGTGAAAAAGAGGCAGGTTTCCAAGAATAACCATTTTCTCGTCAAAAAGGCCAAGATCTCTAATTTGCCTACAATTGGAAAGAAGGTTTTCATCGCTTAAAACGACTCCTTTCGGTTGGCTCGAACTTCCACTGGTAAACAGCAAAACGGCCTCCTCTCGATTGTTAGAGATCTGATTGAGCCCAAATCGACGAAAAGCAAAGCGAGGAAAGAAAAAGAGTTCACATAGAGTTCGGAAGAAAGTGATTTTGCGGGATTTTGAATCTTTGATGAATTCCGCAAGGTCAATCCATGAATCGGGCCATGGAAAATCAGGAAATTTCGTCCGAACTTTTTCCGCAGTTATAACCAAATTGATATTTGCTTTTCGCATCGAAGAAAGCATCGAACTCTGCCCCACAGTAAGATTAAGATTAACTGGAATTTTCCCCGCAAAGATCACCCCTAGTGTCCCTATTATCCCTGCAATACCAGGTGGCAATGCTAAACCAACTCTGGAATCATTAATCTCTTTCAATCTAATTGAAAGGAGTAAGCTTAGGGATAGTATAAACAACCGATTTAATGCTATTGGCTCAGCACGACTAAAATCTGTGACCAAATTCCTAAAGGGATTTTTTCGGAGGGCCTGAAAGATTGCCAAAGCTAAATTCACTAGATTTTAGTATATAGGTAAGTTCTTGTTTGCCATTGCCAAAATAGGAATGAAAAAATATTCTTCTTAATATTGAAAGCCTTTTCTACGACATTATCTGATCGCTCTCTAATTGCTGGGCGAATTTGATTGCCCTGCGTATCCGCGTAGGGCATCGGACATACTAAGTTTCCATATCTTTCAATCTTAATACCCTTTGACCTTTATAAGCACATACCATGTCAGCTAAAAAAATTCTCATCTACGACACTACCTTACGCGATGGTTCCCAAGCAGAAGGAGTATCTTTCACAGTAGCCGCCAAAATGAGAGTGGCCGAAAAACTCGACCAATTCGGAGTGGACTACATTGAAGGGGGTTGGCCAGGGAGCAATCCTAGAGATATGGCTTTTTTCGAAAAAGCGACAGAACTTGAACTTTCCCATGCTCGTATTGCCGCCTTTGGTTCAACAAGACGGGCTCAGACGGCTGTCGAGGAAGACGCCCAAGTAAAACTTCTACTCGATGCAGCTACGCCCGTTGTTACCATTTTTGGGAAGACTTGGCTTCTTCATGTAAATGATGTTTTAAGAACTACGCCTGAAGAAAACCTCGCCATGATTGAGGATACGGTTCGATATCTAAAGGAGCAGGGCAAGGAAGTGGTTTATGACGCAGAACATTTTTTCGACGGATATGCAGACAACTCTGATTATGCGATGTCGACTTTGGAAGCTGCAAAACATGGAGGTGCAGACTTTCTGGCGTTGTGCGAAACTAATGGTGGAAAATTGGTTACCCCATTTAGAGAAATCACCAATCATGTCGTCCAGAAATTCCCTGATGCTAAGATTGGAGTTCATTGTCATAACGATGCTGGTGTTGGGGTTGCCGTAAGTTTAACCGGGGTCGAAGCTGGCGCAGTGATGGTACAAGGCACCATGAATGGGTATGGCGAACGCAACGGAAATGCAAACCTCACGACGATCATTCCGAATCTAGAGTTGAAAATGGATTATACGACGAACTGTACGGAACATCTTTCCAAATTGCGCGATCTATCTTTGTTCATTGACGACGCCACCAATCTTAGACCCGATATCCGTGCCCCCTATGTCGGAGCAGCATCCTTTGCCCACAAGGGAGGCGTTCATGCTGATGCCGCTTCCAAATCCACCCGAAGCTACGAGCATATCGATCCTGCCCTAGTCGGAAATCGAACACGTGTCCTTGTCTCCGACATGTCAGGCCGAAGCAGTATTATGATGAAAGCCAAGGAGATGGGAATGGAAGTAGATGGTCGATCACCTGAAATGAAATCCTTTCTCGAAGAACTCAAACAATTGGAATTTAAGGGGTATGAATATGAATCTGCGGATGCATCATTTGATCTTTTACTTCGCCGTTTTCTTCGAGGAGAAGATACTGCTTTCCAAGTCCTACGATATCATGTGGGCGTAGGCAATGACAGCGAACGCGAAGAAGCAGTTTCAGAAGCCACAGTAAAGCTAAGAATAGGTGAAGAGACTCGACATATGGTGGCAGAAGGGAACGGTCCGATTTCCGCCTTGGATCATGCCCTACGCAAAGCATTGGTTCAGGATTTTCCAAGTATTGCAGAAGTCCGATTGGTCGACTTCAAGGTTAGGATATTGGAAAGCAACTTGGGTACCGATGCAATCACTCGAGTTCATGTAGAATCTACAGATGGAGATACAACATGGGGAACGGTTGGAGTCAGCGACAATGTAATTACAGCAAGTTGGGAAGCTTTGATCGACTCTGTTTCCTATAAGATTCTTCTGGGAAGCGATTCATCCTCATAGATTTCAACTTTGGGTCCAAGAGGTGACCAGATCTTGGGACTAGTTGAGCGAAACCAAACATGAGTTGCTATCCCGGACATCGCAGCCAAGTGAGCCGGCCCAGAATCATTTCCCATAAAAACATCTGCACGATTTCTTAAGTCGTCACAAAATAGCCTTAGGTTTTCATAGAGAACTGAATCAACCCTAGGTTTTTTATTAAGAGATGAGTGGATAAATTTTTCATAAATTGAAGAATCCGCTTCTCCAAAACTAAAAAAGACTCGATTCTCTGCACTTTGATTTAACCACTTTTGGGCAAATTCATAATATCGATCAATCGATAAGTTTTTTTTCGGACTTCCACTGCCAGGGTGAATCCATAAAGTCCGTAATGGTTGGCAAGGAAACTGTTTTTTAATCGGCAACCAAACTTGATTTAATTGTTCCGTGGAAATACTCCAACCAAGATGATTGAATAAAGAGACTGAAAAATGTGGACCTAGCTTGGGTCTAGCTTCAAGAGAAATAATTTTGGCAACTCCACGCAAGCGCATGGTCTCGATCCATTCTTTATCCCTCCAAAAACTAATAACCATTGAATTTTCGACAAGTACTTCGCAACTGTTATCTATATCATCTAAATCATGGATAGAAAGTCCCCCATCGTATTCCTTCAGAAGGAAATGATATTTTGAAGGAGTAACAACAAAAACTGCCTTAAACTTTTGCTTAAGAATCCTAAGTAATGGGATTGTCAAAAGAATATCTCCCAGACCACCACTCCGGAAAAGAACTACTCGAGAGAGAAGCGACTGATCCTTCTCTTGAGACATAAATTAAATTATTGAAGACAATCCAAGATAAAGGATCGAATAGCATCTGCACTCACGGAAATCTCATAAGACTTGGCAGGTTTTTCAACCAGTGCATCTAGCACCGGCGAAACAGGTACTTGTATTTCTGCTTGTTCGTACACCGATGGAAATTTAGCTGGGTGAGCGGTAGCTAATATAATCGCTTTTTTGAGTGGATTTAAATCCTTGAATGCACAGGCAGTATGGGGATCTACAAGGTATCCATACTCTTGAAACACCAATCTGATTAAATCAGGAATTTCATCATCGGATGCACTAGCACTTGAAAATTCAGACAGATTAAGATTTTCGAAATCATACCTCCCTTTCCGCCGAAATTGGTTCATAACCTCAGTCACTTCTTTTGGATTTCCAGCCAGAACATAATACAAAAGTCTTTCAAAATTAGAGGCTACCTGAATATCCATGGATGGAGCGACGCTTGGTTCCACTGCTCCAAGAGAGTATTGACCGGATGTAAATAGCCGATGCAATACATCATTCTGATTGGTTGCCACCCTGAATTCGGAAATTTCCACTTCCATCTTCGTAAGTAACCAACCAGCAAAGACATTCCCAAAATTTCCCGTTGGAACGGCAAAAGTGGTATGCTTTCGATCTCGCTGGGGAAGACGAAGGTAGGCATGAAGATAATAAACGGATTGAGCGAGAATACGAGCGAGGTTAATCGAGTTTACCGCTGACAAATGGACCTTTTTGCGAAATTCCAGGTCAGCAAAAAGTTCTTTTACCGTCCTTTGGGCATCATCAAAAGTTCCTTCGATAGCAATTGGATAAACATTGCTGGCCCCTGTTCTCGTCATTTGCATTTCCTGTAATGGAGAAACTTTTCCCTTTGGATATAGGATAAAAACGGTAACACCTTGTTTTCCAAGAAGTCCGGATATGGCAGCCGCTCCAGTATCCCCTGATGTGGCTCCAAGGATACAAAGGGGTTGTTGTTCTCGTTCGATTTGCGCTTCGTAAAGATTACCCAATAACTGCAGGGCGAAATCCTTAAACGCTAATGTGGGACCGTGAAAAAGTTCTAAAACCTTCCAGTTTTCACTCAAATTAATAAGCGGAGCAGTCTGCTTTGCATTGAATCCAGAATAGGCAGTTTCCACACAATTCTTTAAAATTTTGCCATCCAAATCGGTGGCAAAAAATCGAAAGAATTCATAACACAATTCAGAGTAGTCCAAGTCCTCCCATTTCGGGATTTGTTTCAGCAGAGAAGGATATTCTTGAGGAAGATAAAGACCTCCATCGGGAGCTAGCCCTTGGGAAACTGCCTCGCAAAAACTAACGGGAGAAGACTTTCCACGCGTGCTGAGGAACCGCATTTGAGGTTCTCTATTTACTTCCCAAGACCGAATGCCTGGTGAGCAACTCGAGTCGCGTCGTCTCCCTGATCCGGATTCACGGCAACGGAAATTTTGATTTCAGAAGTACTGATCATAAGCATGTTGATTCCGGCGTTTGCCAAGGCATCAAAAAAAGTTGAAGCAACACCCGAATGCGATCTCATACCAACACCAACAACCGAAACTTTGGCAATGTTAGTGCTTTTGCCTAATTTGCCTGACCCGTCCTTTAGGTGTACCTTTAATGCCTTTTCAGCCCTAAATGCATCCTCCGTGGGAACCGTAAAGGTTAGATTAGCCTTATTATTACGAGCAACATTTTGAACGATCATATCCACAACCACTCCTGCGTCAGACATGACTTTGAAAACGGCTGCCGCCGCCCCGGGACGATCGGGAAGTTCAGTGATACTCAAACGTACTTGGTTTTTGTCAATTGCCACGCCACTGACCAACGTGTCTTCCAGTGATTTTACTTTTTTCTTCACGAGTGTTCCTGATTTGGTTGAAAAGGTTGATCGGACCTCAAAGGGGATATTATGCTTTTGAGCAAATTCAACTGCACGAGTTTGCATTACTTTTGAGCCACTACTTGCTAATTCAAGCATTTCTTCATAATTGATCGCTGAAATTTTCCGAGCATCTGGCACAATTCTTGGATCTGCGGAATAAACTCCTTCCACATCAGTAAAGATCTGACAAGACTTGGCCCTTAGCGCACCCGCAAGCGCTATGGCACTCAAATCCGACCCTCCCCTGCCAAAAGTAGTCAAATCACCTGTCTCGCTCACACCTTGAAAACCAGCTACGACTACGACTTTCCCCGATCGGAGCTGTTTTCGAATATCACCACCACTTACTTCCTTGATGCGAGCTTTTGAGTGAAGACCTTCGGTTAAAATTCCTGCCTGCCAACCAGTTCTGGAAATAGCCGGAACACCCAAAGCATCCAATGCCATACACATCAAAGCGATAGTTTCTTGCTCACCGCAAGTCATCAGCACATCAAGTTCTCGATCAACTGGATTCTTTTGAATCGCCTTGGCCCGATCGATCAATGAGTTTGTTACGCCAGCACGAGCCGAAACCACCACCACCATAGAGTTACCTGCAATCGCGGCTTTTTTGACTCGTCGAGCCACTCGTTTTATTCGATCGACATCACCTACGGAAGTTCCGCCAAACTTCTGAACCATTATATTCATTACTAAGATTTCAGGGGATCAAAAATTCTAAATAGAACCGGGGATTCGCAAACACCAGTAAGATTTTCGAGAGATTCAATTGCTCGACTCATTGATTCTTCGTTTGTTTCGTGAGTCGTTAAAATGAGACTCGCCAAGGAATTTTCACCTTTTGGCTTCTGGGAAACAGTCTCTAGGCTTACCTCATGCTCAGAAAGACATTCTGCAACTTTAGCAAGTTGCCCAGGTTTATCATCAACAGATAAACGTAAATAATATCGACCTTTGATTTCTACTGCAGATGCAGGCGAGCATTCTTCAGGAGCTACATGCAGCAATTTTACTGCATTTCTCAAACCATGCATAGACTTAACCACATCAACCAAATCACTTATAACCGAGCCTGCAGTAGGATCCTGTCCAGCTCCCCTACCCGTGAGTACAACCGTTCCAACCACTGAACCAGTCAGGCTGACACCATTGAAAACTCCATCCGTTCGGGCAATAATTTCATCGATTGGAACTAAAGCGGGAAAAACTCCAACGGAAACATGATTATTTTTAAAGTTTCTGCGAATCACACCAATTAGTTTGATCTTACAGCCCAATTTAAGGGCAGCTTCTAAGTCCTGATTGGATATCTTACTTATTCCCTCAACCGTTATATCCTTCAATTTAACCCATAATCCGTGGGCAAGATATGCAAGGATAACTGCTTTATGAGCAGCATCAACTCCATCCAAATCAAGACTTTCGTCTGCTTCAACATAACCCAACTTACGAGCATCTCCCAAAACTTCCTCAAAACTCGTACCTTCCTTTTCCATTCTGGTAAGAATATAATTCGAGGTTCCATTAAGAATTCCGTAAATTAAAGGAAATTCATTGGCCACGAGACTCTCTCTAAGTACTTTGATAATAGGAATTCCACCGGCAACACTTGCTTCAAAAGCGTAATGGACTCCTGCATCCTCAGCAGCCTTAAATAACTCTTCCCCATGTTCGCAAATCAAGGCCTTGTTAGCCGTTATCACAGATTTTCCTTTAGAAAATGCACGCAGTGTCAATTCAAGAGCTTCATCTATTCCTCCAATCAATTCGCAAATTAGATCCACATCTGGATTATCAACGATTGATTGGGAATCAGTAGTTAGCTGGGAATTCGAAATTTTTACATCTCTTTCCTTAGAAAGGGAGCGGACCGATGCGTGAGTGGGAACTAAACGAACACCAAGAATTTTGCTCCAAAAATCAGAATTCTCAACCAAATGCTTCCACGTACCTTGCCCAACCGTACCAAAACCCAGAATTCCAACACGAATTGTTACCATTTCTTTTTTTATATCATTCATTGGGAAAAGTTAAGGTTCCTTTCGCTTTTCGAACCGATTTTCCTTACCCGCTCGTAATCGAGTAAGATTCGAACGATGACGCCAAATAATCCAAACCATCACCAAAACACCCAAAAAGAGTTTGGCCAACTGCCCCACTTCTCCAGAGTTAGTCCACATATCCACCAATGTACAAAGAGGTAGACTTACCCCGAATCCAATCGAAGCGACCGCAACATAACGCGTTGTGTAAAAAATGATAACCCAGCATATCAACCCAATCGCTAAGCAAGCAGGCATTACGCCAAGCAAACCGCCCATAGCCGTAGCCACGCCTTTGCCTCCACGAAAGTTTGCAAAAATCGGGTAGGAATGCCCAAGTACAGCAGCAGGCATTCCCCACACTCCTAAATTCGGATCTCCTGAGAATGAAAAACCAGGTAAATAAAACCAAGTGGCGGCAAGGGTTCCTTTCAGAAAATCTAGAACAAACACAAGATATCCTGCAGGTTTACCAATTTCCCTGAGAATATTAGTCGCTCCCGGATTCCCAGATCCAACTGCATAAATGTTTACTCCGGCTCGTTTTGCCACAATGACTCCGAAGGGTATCGAACCCAATAGATAACCAATTAAGGCTACTGCTATGGATTCGACTGACATTACAAATTATGTTGCTTAATGAAAAAGAATTTCCGTTAACTTTGCTTGGAAATTCTCGCCTCGTGAATATCAGGATCTTGTTCAAGGGCCCTGAGTGCAGATTCCGGAGGCTCTTCATCCAATTCGCATATTGTCAATGCCCATTCTCCCTCTTTTGCACGACTCAAAGACATATTGGCAATATTAACGGAATAATCTCCCAAAATTGTTCCAAGCTTTCCAACGATACCGGGTTTATCGACATTTCGCATCACCAGAAGTGTATCAACCGGACGAACCTCAATAGCTTGTTCGTCAACCTCTACAACCCTAGGTTCATTACCCTTTCCAAGCAAGGTACCTCGGACCATTTGGCTAGTTCCATCACCGCATGTTGTACGAATTTCAATTAATTCGTTGTAATCAACTGATTGGGAAGATTTCGTACTTTCCACCCCAATGCCCAGATTCTTAATTTTATAAGGTGCATTAACATCGTTCACACCATCATCTCCAACGACACCCGAAAGCCATCCTTTTTGAACCGCCCGAGTCAGAGGTACACAATCAAAATCAACAATGGCACCAAAATAGGTAATTTGAATACCTTCAACCTGCCCTTTTGCTGCCTGCCGTGCATAGGCTCCCAATCGTTGGCAAAGATCCAAGTATGGACTTAGGGACTCAAGATCTTTGGGATCAATCGAGGGCATGTTTATTGCGTTTCGAATTCTGCCACCCTGTAAAACCGAGGCAATTGCTTCGGCAATTTCAACACCAACACTTTCCTGTGCTTCAGCTGTGGAGTCACCTAGATGAGGAGTAAGCGTTAAATTATCTAATTTTCGAAACTCGTGATTTTCATCCAAAGGTTCCTTTTCGTATACATCCAAGCCTGCACTCGCTACTTTTCCACTCTTAAGAGCATCGATCAAAGCACTTTCTTTGATGATTCCACCCCGAGCACAATTAAATATACGAACCCCTTCCTTCATTTTCCCAAAGGCGGATTCATCAACCATATTTCTGGTTTCGTCTGTAAGTGGCATATGAACGGTTATATAATCGGCCTGGACAAAAGCCTGCTCAAGTTCGACTTTCTCGAGATCCAGTTCTTTCGCCCGTTCGTCAGTAAGATAGGGATCAAAAGCAACGACTCTCATGTCAAATGCCAACGCTCGCTTGGCAACTTCAGCTCCAATACGACCCAACCCCAGAACCGCCAAAGTCTTTCCTCTCAATTCGGTTCCCTTGAGTAATTTACGCTCCCATTTACCCTCTCTCATCCCCAAAGCTCCGCGAACAATCGGTCTTGTTCCGCAAAGCATATGCGTAAACGTCAATTCGGCAGTGGCGATGGTATTACCCCCGGGAGTATTCATCACGATTACGCCATTCTCAGTCGCAGCATCAACATCGATGTTGTCAACGCCCACGCCAGCTCTACCGACAGCTTTTAGTAAAGGAGAAGATGCCAATACTTCTTTAGTGATTTGCGTATCACTTCTAACGATAATCGCAGAGGCATCCTTTGCAATCGCAAGAACATCTTCAGGACTCGAACCGTAAGCTTCTACAACTTCTAGTCCATCCTGCTTCTTTAAAAAATCAATCCCTAGCGGGGAAATTCGATCCGCAACGAAAATTTTCATGATAGGAGTATGACTTTATGTTGTTGAATTTTCTAAGATTGGCAACGAGTAAAGCCAAAGAGGTATTATTGACTTCACCCAAAGGCAACCTACTGACATGATGTTTTACAAGTATGTTTGAAAATCTTACAGATAAATTAAGCCGAACCATTAGGAATTTGAGAGGTGTCGGTAAGCTCTCCGAAGAAAATGTCAAAGAGGCACTTACGGAAGTCAGAAAAGCTCTACTCTCTGCGGATGTTCATTTTCGAACTGTCAAAGAATTTATCGAGGAAGTCGAAAAAGCTTGCATCGGACAGGAGGTTTTAAAATCAGTCTCACCAGGACAACAGGTTGTTAAGATCATTAACGACGAGTTGATTAAATTGCTTGGTGAAGGAACGACTGAGTTACGAGAGGACCGACCCCTGCGAGTGATGATGGTTGGTTTACACGGAGCGGGAAAAACCACAACCAGTGCCAAACTAGCCAAGAGGATGGCCAAGGATGGCCGTTCACCTATGCTGGTTGCCTGTGATATTTATCGTCCAGCTGCGATCGATCAGCTAGAAATTTTAGCCAAACAAGAAGACTTCCATTGTCATTTGGATAGAAATTCGTCTGATGTTACCGCGATTGCCCGTGCCGGCTGGGAACAATCAAAAAGCACTGGATCGGACCTTGTAATTTTTGATACCGCCGGTCGCTTGCAAATTGATGAGGATCTCGTAGCTGAACTGGAGTCATTAAAGAGGGAGATTTCTCCTCATGAAATTCTTTTGGTCGCTGATGCAGCACTTGGTCAAGAAGCCGTAAATGTTGCTAAGACCTTCCATGAAAGACTTGGATTGAGTGGTATTATTCTTACGAAGATAGATGGAGATGCCAGAGGCGGTGCAGCCCTTTCAATGAAGAGGGTCACTGGAGCTCCCATCAAGTTTTTAGGAATTGGAGAAAAGATTGATGATTTTGAGACCTTTCATCCAGACCGCCTCGCCTCCAGAATTTTAGGTATGGGTGATGTCGTTTCTCTTGTTGAAAAAGCACAAGAGAATCTTGATCAGAAAGAATCTTCGCGGATGGCCGAAAAAATTCTCAAAGCAGAGTTCGATTTTGAGGATTTCCTTAGCCAAATGCGACAAATGAAAAAGATTGGTTCACTGGGCTCGATAGCCAAAATGCTGCCTGGGATGGGAGATGTTCAAGTAGGAGACAAAGAAGAAAGTGCACTCGCAAAGAATGAAGCCATTATTCTGTCGATGACAAAGCAGGAAAGAAGAGTCCCCAGAATCCTTGCTGGCTCAAGAAGAAAAAGAATTGCTGACGGTGCGGGTGTTCAGATTCGAGATGTCAATCAATTGATTAAACAGTTTTCCCAAATGCAAAAAATGATGAAGAAGATGAAGGGTGGAAAGATGAAACGGTTAATGGAGGGCTTTGGTGGCGGAAGTATGCCTAGTATGGAAAATATGGATTCCAAGGAATTAGCTAAACTTGCAAAGCAATTTAAATAACAAAATTTATCGATCTATCGAATTTTGCACTCTCATCATAAAGGAATTTAATGCTTCTTTCCTTGTTAAACCATCTTGTACTAGCTTTTCCACCTCGATAGCTCCATACATGTTTGAGATTATCTCGCCAAGGGTATCTAACTCCTCATCTTTGATACCGTCAAACTCAGTTAGGTGTTCTAAAACCTCAAGGGTTTCCTCAACAAAATCTTGATCGTTTTCCTTAATGAATTGCGAGATATGTTTAATTAGAGGAAGCCTCATCGATAAAATCTTTTAGAACTTCAGTTTTGTTTGTTTGTATTTGCCCCGTGCATTCTCCGTTTTTGAAGCTGGCAAATGTGGGAAGATTGTCTACATTAGCCAATTTCCTAGATTCAGGGAACTTTTCAGAATCGATGATATAAAAGGGAACTGAATCCATTTCTGCAGAAAATTTCTTGAACTTAGGCTTCATAATCCGGCAGTTACCACACCATCCCGCCGAATACTGAACATAGGCAAGTGGTTGATCTTTAATCAGTTCCGCCAAGTTGTCCTCGGTAAGTTCTTCCAGCATTTGATTAGTGGGAACTGAGATATTGGGCCACTCCGTCGCGATTTGCATTCATCGCATCTTTGCCTTCCTCCCAGTTGGCAGGGCAAACTTCACCCTTCTCCTGCACATGAGTATACGCATCAATCAAACGCAAGTACTCGGCCACATTTCTTCCAATCGGCATATGATTTACGCCTTCGTGGAAAACAAGACCATCTTCGTCGATTAAAAAAGTTGCACGATATGGTACGCTATCTCCATCAACCAGTAATACTCCGGTTTCTTCATTTAGGCGTTCATTGGTTTCATCAAGAATACCAAGCGTATTTGCCAAATTACGGTTGCTATCGGCCAAAAGATCATAAGTGACTCCCTCAATACCTCCACTATCTTTGGGTGTATTCAACCAAGCAAAGTGCACTTCAGCAGTATCGCAAGATGCACCAACAACAATAGTATTTCTCTTCTCAAATTCCGGAAGAGCCTCCTGAAATGCATGTAATTCAGTGGGGCAAACAAAAGTAAAGTCTTTCGGATACCAAAAAAGCAGAATCTTTTTGTTTTCAGATTTAGCTTTTTCAAAAATGTTGACCGATATGGTATCACCCATCTCATTCATTGCGTTAACACTAAGTTTAGGGAATTCCTTTCCAACAGTAGTCATACATCCCCTAATAATAAGTGTGGAAGAATTTTCAAATATTATTCTTCATTTCATAAAAAAACAGATTTTAGAGATCCGATAAAAATTTAAAGACAGTCTTTATTTTTTCCTTTTCTTTTATACCAGGTTCAATTTCAACCATACTATTTAGATCGATGATTGCAGGATTGGTCACTTGAATGGCTTGGGCAACATTTTGAGGACCAATCCCTCCGGCTAAAACCCATTTTTTTGTTGGATAATCCTTTTGGAAACTTAAAAAGCTTCCCCAATCTGAGGTATTTCCGGTTCCACCAAACTTATCTTTTGAATAGGCATCAATGACAAATGTATCAGCAAAGTCTAGAAGTGACTCAGGAAATGAAGTGCCAGGCGGAATCTTCGGGGCCAACCACAAACTTGATGGACCAACGAGCTCACTCCATTGACGAATTTGTTTGATATCAAAGTCATAGGCAAAATGAAACTGAAAAAAATCAAATCCAGCGTCTTTCATCTGAACCACGCTTTCAGGTGTAGGGCAAACATCCACTGCCACTTTACCAAATGAAAAACTATCCACGCTCTGCATGATCGATTTAGAACTATCTAGGGAGATTTTACGGGGAGATTTTGGATACTGGATAAACCCCAGGTATTTAGCACCTGCAGTGAGTGCAGTTTCTGCATCCTCCTTTCGGGTTATACCGCAAACTTTTACTTCAATAGCCATGAAGAATTACTTCGAGAAATGCTCCACTAACTTTTGAATCATATTATCAATGCCAGGATGCTCACATTCAAGATCAACAGGTAGTTGATTTTCTTCCAATGTCTTGCTTGTTTCAGCACCAAAGCTGCAAAGTAACGGCTTGCGAGCTCCGTCACTAAGCTTCAAATCCTCCTCCTGCTCCACAAAGGACAGAGCTGTAGATGAACTGGTAAAAATGATGGCATCTGCCCCATTACTATAAAATTTATCAAAGTCAGCAGCATTGGCTACATCCTCAAAATCAGTCTCATATATTGGTAGTGTGTCCACAATCGCGTGACCGACATCCTCCAACATTTGTACGAGCAATTCTCGGTTGCGATTACCGGTTACCACCAAAACATTTGCACTATCCAAGGAGTCAGATGCCACCAGTTCTTTAGCAAGGTCTTCGGCAGTCGATTTCTCGGGAATTAACTCAACTTCAAGACAATGGTCACGAAAAACTTTCGCGGTTCCCTCTCCCACACAGGCAAGTCTCATAGGACCAAAACTTCTTATATCTCCGTAAGCCAGGAAGAAGAGCCGCATAAATTCTCTCGCTCCGTTTACACTCGTAAAGACTGCCCATTCATAAGTTGCTATTCCTGCAAATACTTCTGCGATCAATTTCTTATCTTCTGAAGGTAAAATTTTTATGAGAGGAAGCTCTATTACATCGGAACCCAGCAACTCCAATTTTTCCTTAAAAGTACTGACCTGTCCAACCGATCGAGTAAGAACGATCTTTAGGCCAAAAAGAGGCCTATTTTCAAACCAGTTAGCATTCTGACCTGTTCGACCGATAGCATTACCGATAAAAACAATTGCAGGAGCCTGTAAACCAGCATCTTTTGCCGCAGTGACCAATGCGTTTAAGGGAGAGATAACTTTTCTCTGAGTTGGGAGCGTTCCATTACTGACCACTGCAGCAGGGACATCAGGAGATATTCCACCTTCAAGTAATTTATCAACGATCTCTTCCAACTTACTCATCCCCATATAAATACATAGGGTTCCCCCCACTTGAGCGAATTTAGTGAAATCAACCCGTAATTCTTCCTTATTTAAATCTTCGTGTCCGGTAAGAAATGAAATAGTGGACCCACATTCGCGGTGGGAAAGTGGAAGCCCTGCATAACCAGCACATGCCAGAGCGGCAGTAACCCCGGGTACCACTTCATAAGCAATTCCCGCATCGTCCAAAGCGAGCATTTCCTCCGCACATCTTCCAAACACAAAAGGATCTCCTCCCTTCAGTCGAACCACCATTTTTCCTAAAGATGCGTGTTGGATCAAAGTTTTTTCAATTTCGCGTTGTTCGACTGAATGCCGGCCGGGAGACTTCCCAACATCGACTTCGAGACATTCACTTTTTCTCCATTTGCGAAGTTCAGGATTAGCCAAATTGTCATATACAAGAACATCACATTGCTCGATCAATTCTTTGGCCCTAAGCGTTGAGAGTTTCGGCTCTCCTGGACCTGCTCCTACTAAAAAAACTTTTCCTTTTTCACTCATCTGACGAAGTCATCAATTTTGCTCATTATTTCTATTTCACTCAAATTTTCACAATCAAAGTACATACGACCTACGGCTTCATCAAAAAAATATAACTTTTGATTGTGCATGCAAACTCCCAGAGCCACCTGACATCCCCCACCCTGCCCGTCAAGAATCTTTCGCTCAGTAATAACTTCACGCTGGGTATCCGGGTTCCCTAAAGCTGTAAACAGATCTTTGTCTTCAACTCTGGACTGAATGGCAATCGCCCCCTGCCCGGCAGCCGGTACCATTTCTTCGATCGATAAGGAAATAAACTTTAAACCTGAAAAGTTCTTGAACCCCAGCCGGGCAAGTCCAGCAGCTGCTAGAATTGTTCCGTCCGCTTCATCGTGCTCCGCAATTTTCCGTAATCGCGTCTCCACATTTCCGCGCAGTTGAATCCACTCACAGTCTTCAAAACGATCTCTTAATTGGGCCTGTCTTCGAGGACTTCCCGTGGCCATTTTTTTCGGATTATCTATCCCTTCTTTTAAAACTAATACATCCCTCGGGTCTTCACGCTCCACGAAAGTGGCAAGTGTGAGTCCTTTCGGACACTTAGTTGGCATATCTTTTGCACTATGGACTGCCAAATCTGTTTCATTACGAAGTAACGATTCCTCAAGCTCTTTGGTAAAAAGACCCTTTCCACCTTTTTCTGAAAGGTTCCATTGAGATTGCTTGTCGCCCGTCGTGCTCATGGACACGATTTGGGTATCACAATCTAAGTGTTCCCGAATTAAGCATTCGACTCGATTTGCTTGCCACATGGCAAGCGGGCTTTTACGGGTTGCAATACGGAGTTTTCGGGGAGAATTCACTGTGCTTATCTTTACACAGAAAACAATCCTCGAATCAACTGATTCTGGAATGGAAAAGTAGGCTTACGAATAGGAAGCCTGAGCACCCTTGATGTTCTTTTTAGGAATCCATGGCATCAAAGAACGCAAGCGTTGACCTGTTTCCTCAATTGGATGCTTTTCGCCATCCTCCAAAAGTTTGTTGTATTTTGGCAATCCAGCCTGGTATTCCTTAACCCACTCCTTGGCAAACTTACCGGATTGAATTTCCTTAAGGATAGACCTCATCGATTTCTTAACATTTCCATTTATGATTCGAGGCCCGCGGGTAACATCCCCATATTTTGCAGTCTCGGAAACGGAAAATCGCATTCCAGCAATTCCAGACTCGATCATCAAGTCCACGATCAGTTTCAATTCATGTAAACATTCAAAATAAGCCATCTCAGGTGCATATCCTGCTTCCACAAGAGTTTCGAAACCAGCCTCAACCAAGGCAGAAGCTCCCCCACAGAGAACGGCTTGTTCTCCAAAAAGATCCGTTTCAGTTTCCTCCTTGAAAGATGTTTCCAGAATACCGGAACGTGCGGCTCCGATTCCAGCGGCCCAAGCCAAAGCAATTTTTTTGGAATCTTTAGAAGATCCTTTGTTTATTGCAATCAAGGCAGGTACGCCTTTGCCTTCTTTATATTGGGATCGTACTACATGCCCAGGCCCCTTGGGGGCTACCATGATGACACTAACGCCTCGAGGTGCCTTGATTAAACCGAAATGAATAGCAAAACCATGGGTAAAAAGAAGGGTTTTTCCTTTCGATAGGTTAGGTTTAATCTCGTTTTCATAAACCTCGGCCTGCTTCATATCAGGCACTCCAATCATAATAACATCGGCTTTCTGGACAGCCTCTGCAACTTCCATGACTTCAAAACCATGACGCTTGGCCACTCGAATTGATTTACTTCCTTTGTACAAACCGATAATCACATTGCAGCCACTTTCCTTTAGGTTCAAGGCATGTGCATGTCCTTGTGAACCGTAACCAATAACGGCGAGCGTTTTCTTTTTGATGGGCGTTACTTTCGCCTCTTTTTGAGTATATACTTTAGCAGGCATAACCTTTAGGGTGTATTCTTAGTAGTAGTGAGTAAATTTATTCTTCCAATGATCCTCGACGAAGGGAGACAGTTCCAGTTCTGGCTAACTCAGTAACACCAAACGAATCAAGAAGACTTAGAAAAGCTTTTATTTTATTTTCGTTCCCGGTCACTTCGATAATCAATGAAGAAGTTGAGACATCAATAATCTTACCACGAAAGACATCGCATATTTGGGTAATTTCTCCACGGGATTTCGAGTCAGCATTGACTTTAACCAAAACAAGCTCGCGGCCCACTCCTTCATCGCCAACAAAGTTTTCGACCTTGATGACATCAATTAGTTTATCCAACTGCTTGATACATTGATCCAAAGCTTTTTCATCACCATTTAGCGTAACGGTGATTCTGGACCTTCCATCTTCGTGTGTTGGTCCAACATTTAAGGTATCAATATTGAATCCACGACCACTGAAAAGCCCGGCAATTCGGGCCAAAACGCCAAACTTATTTTCGACGAGAACGGAGATTACATGACACATGGGATAATAGAGTAAAGTGGTGGACGGCACAGGACTCGAACCTGTGACCTACTGGGTGTAAACCAGTCGCTCTAACCAACTGAGCTAGCCGTCCAGAATAAATTAGAAAGGCCGATCATAAAACTATATTCGTTCGAGGCAAGAGAGAATCTCAAACGCTATTTAACTTGAACTCGAATATTTTTAGGTCCAAGTCGTGGCATTATTTCAGAAATAGGTCTACCGACTCGGGGATCTGGTTGAGGAAGCAAGTGTTTAGGAAGATCTCTGGAAGGAACAGCTCCTCCTTCAATGGACTTTGAATCCATCATGTAAAGTGAAGGCAAGTTGGGTTTTGTTTGGTCCAATTGACCCTCCACAAAAGTTGAGTCGGAAATTCTTGAAGGAGTAGGTGAAGCAGGTGAATTTGTTTTCGATCCGGCTCGCTGAACAGGGAAACCAGGCTGAGCCGATCGCCCTTTCCTAAATTGAAAACGATTAATGTCACGTAGGGAAAGATTGTTAACCTTATCCATCCAGTCATCCACTCGTTTATCCAACTTTTCGTAATATGCATCTCTAAATTGAACCGCAGATAGTGCCGGTGCAGCTTTGCCTAGGGAACCGCCAAGTGCTCTTTCTTGATTTTCCAACGCCAAATTATCTTGCAAAGGCAACTCCGTGGGTAAAATTTTCGAATTAACCCTACGATTACTTACGGTATTTGACGTATAGGCAGGAAATTTCTTCAAACCATAGGATGAATAGTACCGAGGCCAATCTTCAACACGAATTCTCTTACTCGATAGGGTACTCGTTCTCGCATTCCGAAAAAGAGATTTAGATTTGGCACTCATTTTGCCATCAACACCAAACAATCTTTTGGTGAAATCATTTTGCTTTTGTTGAGCAATTCCCCGTTCGATCAAAAACAGAAAACAACATATAAAAAACAAGGTTAACCTCGACATTAAACGAAGATACATTGATAAAACTACTATGCAATTTATCCACTTCGGGCAAGAGCTATAGTTCATTCAAATGAAAACATATTTGGAACTCTTAGATCATGTTCTTCAAAAGGGCACCTTCCGCGAAGACAGGACTGGGACTGGGACTTACTCGGTTTTTGGGGAACAAGTACGCTTTGGGCTAAACAATGGGTTCCCTTTACTAACCACTAAAAAGCTACATTTGCGTTCGATCATCCACGAACTCCTATGGTTCTTGAAGGGAGACACCAATATTGAGTATCTTACCGATCGTAAAGTCACCATTTGGGATGAATGGGCAGATGAAAATGGAGATCTCGGCAGAGTTTATGGTGCCCAATGGCGAGACTGGAAAAACTCTGATGGAGGGAAGGTAGATCAAATTAGCGAAGTAATCGAAAGTATCCGCTCAAATCCCGACAGCCGAAGGCATATCGTATGTGCATGGAATCCCGGTGAATTGCATCTTATGGCTCTTCCTCCATGTCATGCCCTTTTTCAATTTTATGTAGCGGATGGAAAATTAAGCTGCCAACTTTACCAAAGAAGTGCCGACTTGTTTTTGGGTGTTCCATTTAATATCGCATCATATGCTCTCCTTACCATGATGATTGCAAAAGTATGCAAATTACAGGCTCATGAATTTGTTCATACCTTTGGTGACCTACATCTTTATTCGAATCACATTGAGCAAGCGAAACTTCAGCTTGGAAGAAATCCAAGATCTCTTCCCAAAATGATAATTCATGGCGAACAACAAGAGATCACAGACTTCAAATTCGAAGACTTTGAATTGGTTGATTACGATCCACATCCTACTATTAAAGCTCCGATCTCCGTATAATGGCACCCCTGCACAAGGCAATCGTCGCCGTTTCTCAAAACGGGGTCATCGGCAAAAATGGGGATCTTCCATGGAATCTCCCTGGAGATTTGAAATGGTTTCGAAAAATTACCATGGGGCAGATCATTCTCATGGGCAGGAAGACTTGGGAATCCTTACCTGGAGCTTTAGCTGGAAGACAAAATTGGGTTTTGAGCAATAATCTTCCAGGCAATCAAGATATTCGAGTATTCAAATCAATTGAAGAAGCTATAAATGCTGCAGAAGGAAAGGCGATCTTCTTCATCGGAGGTGAGCAAATATACAGGCAATCTTTAAAATTCTGTCGGGAGATATATGTGAGTGAAGTAAAACTTACTGTTGAAGGCGGTGATGCATTCTTTCCAGAATTTAGGGATGAATTCAAATTGAAAGAAACGCTTGAAGACAACGAATCATTTTCAATCGGTCTCTGGATTCGCAAGGATTAACTATTTTTTGGAATAAGCCTTTAAATTTCTATATCAAAGGGGACAAAAATTTCATTCTTGTTTTGAGCAAGCTTACATTGTGCCCACAAACGAAACCGCCCTTTACTCGGGGGGACAAAGGTAAAAGTTAAAACCCCAGTATGAGAAGCATCCTTTGCAATAGGGGTGGTATTTTCATTTGGATGGAGATGAGCGAAGCCTTTCAATTTTTCGTCAAAAGCAACCATGTGAGCAAAAGCCCCCATCACCGGTTCAAGAATTTGACTTTTATTTTGATCATCAGTGACGCTAAGAGTCAGCTCCAAGTTGTCGCCATCTTCACTTTTGTCATATCCAAGCTTAAAAGAACTGCCCTCCAATTTGTAGGTTGATGTTTGCATACGCTGTTCATGGGTTTCATTTCCTATTACATTGAAAGAGGTAGAAAGAATAACTCTTCTTGGGCTTCGGATAGGTATAAAATCTAGGAACACTGAATATTTGCCTGAGTATTTCGGCGTCATAGAAAACTTCCATATACCATCATATAAAGAATCTGGTTCTGGATGTATGTGCTGGTAATCTGACAAGCTTTGATGAACGGCTAGTAGGTGAATTTTTTTGGTGTGACTTAGAGCTATGTCTTCTGCCTTTAGGGGTGATCCGTCAAATTGTCGAAGATCGATCTCAAAACGGATGTCTCGACCGGTCTTAAGGTCATCAAGGGGACGAAACTTTAACTTTAATGGCCATTTTCGCGTTGTTAAATCCACAAAATCGGAATCCCCAGGACCACAATAATCGAGAACACCCTCTTCGTTGTAAGTTTCCTCGTGAAGAAAATCACATGGCTCAACAGGCAAATTGCGAATTATAAAATAAATCAAAACGAATGGAACACCGATTAATAATGATTTTGATACTTTCCCCATATCTATAGTGATTTTGTTGTTTCCACCTCAGATGAATCCATTCGGGAAAGAAAATCTTCCACAGACCAATTTTTGCCGGGAACTTGCCAAATAATTTGTCTTTTTTGATTTATCATGAGAGTCCTCATTGTATGGTCTAAAGGCAACTCTTCTTCATTTTTACGCAGAATGCCAAACTGCCTAGTTAAATCATCGATAACTGTCTTTCCAGCAGTTCCAAGTTTGAAATTTTGTTCATCCAAGTCGTATGCGCGAGCATATGACTTTAGAATACCTGGAGTGTCGTATTCGGGATCAAGGGTAATTGAAAGAAATCTGACATAGGGAATGTTAGTTTTGGCCACAAGATCTTGAAGCTTTTTCATTTTGAGAGTAGACGCAGGACACATTTCTGCGATTGAGCAACGCGAAAAGATAAAATTCAAAACGGTGATTGAGCCATCAAAATATTCCGAAGTAATTATTGAACCATCTTGATCATAAAGAGCAAAAGGCGGAACAAAATCACCTACACCCCGAATCATATCATCTCCCATGCTAAGCGTGTCCCGACGCAATAGGCGATTAACATTATTGAACCGAATTCTCTCAACTCGGTCATCGGGCCAAACCCGATGAAGAAGATGGATTTTTCCATAAACTGGAGAAAAGCTTTCCTGAACCATTGAACGAAAAGTGATTTTGTTCTCTAAAAGTGATAAATCACCAGGTTGAACCTGAAAACGCACTACTTCGTTTGCACTTGAAGAAGCAAGAGCTAGCTCGTTACCCTCGGCAAGGATTTTTACCATAACTGTGCTATTATTTGAATCAACCTCTAGGACATCACCTCTAATTTCATAATCCTTAAGTAATGATTTTACCGAAGAATTTGAAGAATCAGAGCATGAAAGGGACAAAACTACAATCAATGTTCCTAGAATTGCATTAGTTGAATTGCCTAATATCGAGATCACAATTAATTTCTATTTCCATAATTTTAACAAGCAACCCCAAACCCTAGATGCAATGGTATCAATTAAACTTCTCTGCGCATGCTTATTAGCTGAGCTTTCAAAACACTATAAGTTTTCATTCACCTTGATTGATCGAAGATTAGAAACAGAATGTATTATTGTCTAGTGAGTCAGATCAAAACATTACCCTCAAGCACCAGCACCCCAGTTATGGAGCATTCTTACATCGCTTCCATCTCTGCATTGTACGAACTCACCAAACCTAGACTCAGTCTTCTTTCTGTTTTTACTACAGCCTTAGGCTTTCTCCTTCACGACCCTTTACTCACTGAACTTGGCCTTTTTCTCTCACTACTCATCGGAACTGCATTTGCTGCCGCTGGAGCTGCGACCTTAAATCAATGGATGGAAAGACATGAAGATGCCTTAATGCCCAGAACATCTAATCGCCCTCTCCCAGCAAATCAAGTACATCCATCTTTTGCCTTGTTTTTCGGTTTATTGCTCTCGATTTTGGGACTCGCTACTCTTTATTTTGGCACAAACCTCTGGGCATTTTCTCTTACGCTTGCCACACTCATAATTTACCTTTTCTTGTACACCCCTCTAAAAAAGAAATCTGCCTATGCCACTGAAATTGGTGCAGTATCGGGTGCCCTACCTCCCTTGATTGGTTGGGTTTCCGCATCAGGTGAGCCATCTGCTTACGGTCTTATATTGTTTGGAATCCTGTTTGCCTGGCAAATTCCTCACTTTATGGCTATCGCATGGAATTTTCGCAGGGATTACTCAGCGGGTGGCTTCAAACTACATCTATTGGGGTGCGATTCTGGTAAAGCTCTCTCTAGAAAAAGTTTTTTTTATACAATTTTGTTAAATCTCATTGTATTTAGTCCATTTTTTATCGAAACCAAACAAGCTCATCCTGGTTTATTTTATTTAATTTCAGCCTCTGTTCTCTGTTTTTACATTACAATTCCTTCTTTTTGTTTTTATCTATCCAATCGTCGCGATCACTTTGCCAGAAAGCTCTTTTTCGTTACCATCATCTACTTACCTCTATTACTTGCAACTTTAGTTATCGATCGTTACCTTTAACATCCATTATATGTCATGAAAAAAGTTTTTCGTAAGTTTAGCTTTCAATTTATATTTGCTTCACTTTTCCTATTCTTGGGTAGCTGCTCTCGCATCGACCACAAACAATCAGCCTTAGATCCCAAGGGTTTGGTCTCACAAAACCAATATGATGTGTTCATGTTATCGGTATGGATTACTATTTTCCTTTTCTGTGCAGTAGGTGGTTGTCTTTTGTTCGTATTGTGGAAATACAGAGCAAAAAACGAAAAAGAAGCCATGGAGATCCCTCCACAATCCCACGGAAATTCAAAGATTGAAGCCACCCTCATCTTAGCCTCAACCATAATTTTGGTAATTCTGGCGATCCCTACACTGCAAGGAGTAGTCCTTATGAATCGAGTACCTAACCCTAATGATGCAGAGACTTTGGCGAAATTAAAATTAGACAAGTCACAAGTTGAAGATGCCATTACTGTCAATGTTACAGGAAAACGCTTCTTCTGGGTTTTCGAATACCCTCAATACGGCATAGTAACCGCCAATGAATTGGTTTTTCCTGTTAGTAAGGCAGTACGAGTGAATTTACGTACCGAAGATGTCATTCACAGTTTTTGGCTTCCAAAACTTGCAGGCAAAATGGATTTGATGCCTGGTCAGGAAAACTTTCTTTGGTTCATCGCAGATGAGAATAAAGTTCTCGGAGGGGATTCCCCGGCGGAGGCAATGCCCGCAGTTCACAATGGTAAGATGAGAGAAACTATTTTTGCGAAGCAAAAATTCACAGATGAATTCGAACCAGTTGGTGGCCTATTTTACGGGCAATGTGCCGAGTACTGCGGTAATTCTCATGCCTACATGTCATTTCGTGCACTCGCCCAATCCGATGAAGACTTCACTTCATGGGTAGAAAAGTTTCAACGAGCTCAAAATCCTAACTTACAAACTACAGCTTACGACCCAGAAAAAGAATATCCTGCAAATACTCTTGTATCTTTTTCCGACCCTTCCCTCGGCGAAAATGCCACGAGGGAATACAAATCAACAAAAAACACGCTCAAAGGAGATGCCCCTAATTTACAAAGTGGTTCTTGGGAAAAAGCTCATTCGGATGACTATGAAATCGGAAAGCAACTATTTTCTTCCCTTCAATGTGTTCAGTGCCATGCCGTAAATCGCACTGGCATTGGAGCGAAGGGCCCTAACCTCACACTTTATGGGCTCAGAACTTCAT
>JAYYQI010000018.1:0-29774 GCA_036128475.1 Verrucomicrobiota bacterium | reverse complement strand
TATCGTCATGATCGAATTCTGAATCATTCCAGTCCTCGAAATCATCAATATAATCGAATTCGTCGGAATAATTATGATCGAAAACCGGATCGGTCTCATTCCAATCATCCCAATGCTCGGTCTCGTTATGATCTTCGGGTAAGTCTGAATCATTCCAGTCCTCAAAATCGTCAACATGATCGTAGTTATCGGAATGATTATGATCAAAAATCGGATCTGTCTCATTCAAATCATCCCAATGCTTGGACTCGTTATGATCTTCGGGTAGATACGGGTCGTAGAATTCCATCTCATTGAGAAAACCGATCGGATAGAGGCCCTGCTCAGATAACCAGAGGTCAATGTCAGATACTGTTGGGAAGGTAGCAGTACTAATTGCATACTCGAAAGATTCACCATGGTAATCAAGTTCTCTGGACCAATTACCATCTAGCTGAACAACACCTAAAAGAATACGGAAATCTAGACCTGATTCGAAGTCTGTAAAAATCTCGATTGCATAGTTGCCTCCCACTGCCAATCCATCCGTGAGAGTCTCGGCTTGATTGATGGTGAGTGCGAAAATGGGAAGGCCAGTGTAGTTGCCTTCGCCAGGGGAAGCATAGTCATCATCAGGGGATTCGAAAGAGTCGTCCGGAGAGGTAAAGGAGTCGTCTGGGGACTGGAAGTCATCATCAGGGGATTCGAACGAGTCTTCCGGAGAGGTAAAAGAGTCGTCTGGAGACTGGAAGTCATCATCAGGGGATTCGAAGGAGTCGTCCGGTGAGGTAAAGGAGTCGTCTGGAGACTGGAAGTCATCATCAGGGGATTCGAAGGAGTCGTCCGGAGAGGTAAAGGAGTCGTCTGGAGACTGGAAGTCATCATCAGGGGATTCGAAAGAGTCGTCCGGAGAGGTAAAGGAGTCGTCTGGAGACTGGAAGTCATCATCAGGGGATTCGAACGAGTCGTCCGGGGAGGTAAAGGAGTCGTCTGGAGACTGGAAGTCATCATCAGGGGATTCGAACGAGTCGTCTGGAGAGGTAAAGAAGTCGTCTGGAGACTGGAAGTCATCATCAGGCGATTCCGTTTCACTCGTAAGATTTATGGGCTGTAGATTTTGCGATTGAAGGTAAGCCTCCACATCCTGCATCGATTGGATACTATTATTTTTATAGTAATACAAGTTATCGCTCAGAGGAAACCAGTTGCCATAAGACTGAACCATTGGATGAAAACGAATCTCGAGTTGGTTGCTTGCATTTAATTCTTCAACAATCGAATAGTTTGACTCATAAGCAGAACCTTGGACAGCGGTTAAAGCGTATAAGTGAGTCGAATTGAGTTCATAGATTGGAATGAAATCAGTACTATTGTCGTCTTCCGATTCGGTGGAGTTTTCGTCTTGAGGATCCCCTACGGTTATGAAAGTAGTTGCGTTGGTTTCAGCTCCATTATTGTTTATTGAAAAGTTGAAGGAATCGGAACCTTCAAAATTGGCTTCAGGCTGATAAGTTACTTTATTAGCCTCATGCATGTAGGTTTGAAATTTCAAATCTTTTCCTGTGTTGCCCGGATTTGTGGTGTCATCAGCATGCCCACCAGGATAGGGGTTTGAGCCATGGACTGTATATGGAAGTGCATTCAGGACTTGAAATACATATTTTTCACCTGCTTCTAAGTAGGGTGCGTCAGTAAAATTAAAAGTGGATAGTGCCGTCCATTCACTCGTACTTGGCATATCCGAAACTAAATTGGAAGTTCCGAGGAGTTCACCATCGAACATGTTGGCATGGAGATCGCCGGAATATGGTCGAACTTCAAGATATCCACCTTCCATTGGCCAAATCGTGACCTTTATCTTGGAAAGGTGTCCAGATATCGAAGGAGTGAAAATTTGACCTGCATTTCCAGCCGTGCCTGATGGATTCTCAAGTTGTTCCTGATCGACAAGTTCGATCGAGCTTAGGGATCCACTGGAAGGTTGTGAGAGAATGGAAAAACTTGAGTTTGCATCGGCGAGGGAGGAGGCATTGAGCTCAATGTTGATACTTTGATTGATATCAACATTGACTGAAATGTCTCCACTTTGTCCAAAAGTTTGTGATGTTGTCGAGAGGAGGAGGCCAATTTGAAAGACTGCAATGAAGAAGCCGTAAAATTTAAGAAAATGGCTTTTGGATAAGGAAAGAAAATTCATGGTAGAAACAGGTGTTCTCTTGCTATTAGCAAATACAGCTCATAAAATACATGTTTTTTACAAATAGTCATTACAAAGCGAGATTATTTCTTAAGTCTTTGTAACAAGATTCATTTTTCAACGCCTAACTATCTATTTAAATGAAAACCTATTTCGGCATTTCTATTCTATTTTGTTCTTCTCTTTTTCTGATTCCCCTAAAAGCAAAACCCGAAAGTCGTTTGAATCTTTGGATTAGCTCTTTTCAAGATCAAGTTTACTACGAGAAAATGGCCTCTTTGTTCAGTAAAGATAATCCAGAATTCAACCTAGAAGTAACTGCATACGGTTTTAGGGAAATGCCTGACAAACTGGGTGTAGCCTTACGTTCCGGTAAGGGTATTCCGGATATGGTGCAACTGGATGAAACATTTTTTGGCGTTTTTCTCAATGGACCGTCTCCATTTCATGATTTGACTGCATTGGCCAAAAAAGCAATGTTAACTGAAACTTTACATCCAAGACGATTAGAAGTCTTTACATATCGTGACAAATTGCTTGGTCTTCCCCAATCATTGAGTGCAATGATGCTTTATTACAGGAAAGACTTGTTTGAAGAATTTGAAATTGAACCGGATGATCTCCAGACATGGAAGGATGTTGAAAGGATTGGTGAAGAATTACAAGATGCTCATGGTCAACGCTTTTTGGCGCTAGATGGTACCTTGTTTGATGTTTTGTTGCGCCAGCGGGGTTCAGACCTCTTTGATTCCAAAGGAAGTTTTCTACCCAACGAAAAAGTAGCCATTGAAATCCTTCAACAGTTTGCCGAGATGTCACAGTCACAAGTAGCGGTTATGCCCGATCGTGGGTCAATTTTTGACCCGGTATTCTTTAGTGGAGATCTTGAAACTGGGGAGGTTCTTTGTGTCGCTGGCGCGGATTGGTACGGACTGGATCTTTTTCAGCAATTTGCTCCAGGTATGGAAGGTTTATGGGGAATGATGCCACTACCAACTTGGAGAGATAAAGACGGGAATCTCGGACCTAGAACCGCAACTTTTGCCGGACAAGGACTTATGATTTGCGAAGCAAGCAAACAAAAGGACAAGGCTTGGGAATTTATCGAATTTGTCATGACAGACAAAACGGCCAATGCGGAGAGATTTATCCAAGGGAATAGTTTTCCGGCATACTTACCTTCCTGGAAGGAAAAGGAACTATTGGGCGAACACCCTTACTTCGGACAATCCATGGGCAAACTTTTGGTCGAATTGGCTGACGAAATCCCTCCTGTAATAGTTGATCCTCGTAGACCGCAAGCGATCTTTCTAATGCAAGAGAATTATTTTGGATCCGTCATGTTCGGGTCTTTGTCACCTCAAGAAGCACTTTCACAATACAAAGATGCGATGAAGCAGTCTTGGGGTAGACGCTAATTTGCATTTTTAATCTAACGGTATGCCAACATTAAGCATCCGTCATTTATTTTCCTTTCTTGGTCCCTTTCTTGTTTTCTGGATTCTTTTCTGGTTAATTCCACTGGGGTGGGGGATTGACCTTTCCATGCAAGATCCAAACATGGGAATATCAAATCTGAGTGGTCAAGAAAAGGTCTATGTTGGTTTCGAAAACTTTCAAAGAACTTTAACCGATCAAAAATTTTACAAGGCGTTAGGAAATACAAGTCGGTATGTTCTTGGCTCAATTGCTTTTATTATACCTCTTTCTTTCCTTCTTGCGGTTGCTCTTCATGAACTGCCCCGATCAATAAGAGGAATTTCGGCCTTTTTTCTTCTTGTGCCCGGATTGGCTCTTCCCGGAGTAATGTCCAAGCTATTCTATTTGTTTTTTCATGGAAGAGAGGGAGCCTTGAATCAATATTTGATAATGCCACTTGGAATGGACCCCATCAATTGGATGATGGATCCGAATTTCATCATGTCTTCTTTGGTAATGCAGGCTGTTTGGAGATGGACGGGTGTTGCAGCCCTTTTCTTTTTATGTGGTCTTGAATCGATTCCGCGTTGGCATTTCGAGTTGGCAAAATTGGAAGGATTTTCCTTCTTTGCTAAATTACGCTTCATTTTGATCCCGGGTATTCGCAATCTAGCCCTTTTTATTGTCATATTCTTAATCGTGGATGGGGTAGCCGCTTTTTCGGGAGCCTACACGTTATTGGGGGGATCTGGTGGAATGTTGGATGCAGGTCTTTTGCTGGTTACTTATGTATATCAAGTTGCTTTTCCTGGAGGATCGGGTCGATTTGACTTGCCGGGTGCCGCCTCAATGAGTCTCCTTGTCGCCCCATTATTGGGAGGTATGCTTTTTATCTTACTCAAGACTAAAACTTTTTTCCTTAGGACATGACGAGGTTTATCTCTTATCCTATTATTGCAATCTTTCTTGTAATGAGCATCTATCCATTTGCTTGGATGTTTTTTTCCTCTTTCAAGACGAATCAAGAAATTTATCAACCCACTCAACTACTACCTAAAGATTTTGATGGGGACGCTTATTCAAAGCTTTGGGCGGGAGATTTTTTGGATTTTAGTTCCAGCTTTCTACAGTCCATCGCGATCTCTTCCATCCAATCAGTTTTGGCTACCATCGTATCGGCACTTGCTGGTTTTTTATTGGCGAAATATAGCTTTCGCGGAAAGGGAGCGATGATTGGTCTTGCGGTTTTGATTATCCTGATACCAAGACAGGCAATGGTGGTTCCAATATTTGAGTGGTTTAACTGGCTTGGATGGACGGGTGGTTCCACAAACCTAATTCTTTGTGGAGTTGCCAGTGGTTTGGGGGTTGTCTTTTTCATGCAGTATTTCAAGCAAATGCCGGATGAGTTAATTGAGGTTTCTCAGGTGGATGGATTGAGTCCCTTTCAGACTTTCATTTTGGTGCTGCCTCTTTTTTTTCCTGCTTTAGTCACATGTTTTCTATTGCATTTCACACTCTGTTGGCAGGACCATCTGCTGGCGTTGCTTTTACTT
This sequence comes from Verrucomicrobiota bacterium, assembly GCA_036128475.1. Lineage (GTDB taxonomy): Bacteria > Verrucomicrobiota > Verrucomicrobiia > Opitutales > Seribacteraceae > Seribacter. Next base: position 24,623 of record JAYYQI010000018.1, on the reverse strand, counting down.
GATGATGACAGCATAACCCTTCCTTTAGCTTTGGCCAAATTAAGTGATTCCAGTCATCGTGTACCAGAGGCAATTGGAATGGCGGCAGCAACGCTTTCTCTGATTCCCCTTCTTACCCTTTTTGGCATCTTTTTCGGAAAGATGCGTACGGCTTTAGCTCAACTTTCTTACAGTTGAATTCTGCTCTGGCTTGTTGCGTCGAACCAGAAGACTTTTCCCCAGTCGATTTCGAAGCCGACATTTTGGCCACTTACTAGAGTAGTTCCGTTGGTCTTCGCGGTAAGCTCATGTTCTTCGAATTGTAAATGAAGGACTTGGCAGTCTCCAAGATATTCAATGCGTTGGATAAGAAAATCTTGTTTTGGGGAATCAAACATAAGTTTGAAATGCTCGGGTCTCACTCCGAGGGTTAAGTTTTGTCTAGATTCTTTAAAACGATCGGGCAATTCAAATTCGAGATTGCCGGAACCAATAAATTTATGCCTTCCAGAAGATGGACAACATTCGATCGAACCATGAAAGATAGAAATGGGAGGGGAGCCGAAAAAACAAGCAACGAATAAGTTCTTCGGGTTCTCATAAAGCGTCTTGGGAACACCCACCTGCTCGATTTTGCCTTTATTTAGTACGCATATTCTTTCTCCCAAAGTCATAGCCTCTACTTGATCATGCGTAACTAAGATCGTTGTCTTTTTGTGTTCCCGGTGGAGCTTGGCGAGTTCTTCGCGCATTTGACCCCGCAAGTTTGCATCAAGATTACTAAGAGGCTCATCTAGCAGATGAATCGATGGGTTTCGTGTTAGTAATCGGGCAAGCGCCACTCTTTGCCTTTGTCCGCCGGAAAGTTCAGAGGGTTTTCTTTGCAACAAATTATAGATACCCAAATCGGTTGCTACTCCAGCAATTTTTTCCTTTTTTTCGCTTTTCGATAAGAAACTTTTTTGCAATCCAATAGCGATATTTCGCTCTACAGTGAGGTGAGGAAATAGAGCATAATTTTGAAATACCAACCCAAGATCCCTTTCATGAGGTGATAGGGATGAGATATCTTCTTGGTTAAAAAGTATCTTGCCTTCACTTGGGTGTTCTAAACCAGCCAGAATTCTCAATAATGTCGTTTTTCCGCAACCGGATGGTCCGACGAGTGCCATAAGTTCTCCATCATTAACTTCCAGACAAACAGAATCCAAAGCCTCCGTTCCATCAGGGAAGGTTTTGCTTATGGATTCCATACGAATTTGTGTCATTTGACCATGATGTAATAGTCTGAGCTTGTCGTAAAGAGTAGACGCCTATCTATTCGCTTGTAGGAAGTAGTTGAGGCATTAGGATGGAGATAATGAAGTTCCCCCATGGTTCTCTATGCCTATGCCTATGCCTAATGATTTTTCAGATCTTTGGTTGCGTAAAGCATGAAAAAAATACCTCTCTCAAAGGAGACAAAAATGGGAAAGTATCATCTGACTTGGTTGAGTCTGAGATGGTGCTCAAGGTTGGTGAATGCCTGGTTTGCCATGGAACCAAGGAAGCACAGCGTGGTCCAATTCTTGATGGAATGGAGTACTGGTACCTATTTGAACAATTGCAGAAATTTCATAACGGGACTCGTGGACAAAACCCCGACAATCGATCTGAATATCTTATGGGGGTAGGGGTCCGAAAGATTGATAATGCCGTGGAAATGGCATATCTTGCAAATTGGTTTGCAGATCGACCACCGCAACCAGCTATCCGTACTATTCGTGGGGACATTTCTGCCGGGAAAAAGATTTATGAGAAACGATGCCTAAATTGTCACGGAATTGAAGCTGAGGGGAAACGTGAAATGCAATCCCCATCTTTGAGTCGTCTGGAGGGTTGGTATTTTTTCGAACAAATGAGGAAGTTTCGAAACAATTCTAGAGGATATCATCCGCGAGATTTGGCTGGTCAGACTATGGCGGCTGCATCCAAGGAGCTTTCCGACGGGGATATCCGCGATGTTGTTGCCTATGTGGTGGAGAATTTTGGGCCAGCGGAAGCTGCATCACAGCGTGACAAATATCTTCCCGCCCGATCAGCCAAACCCTTTTAAACTACTCTCCATATTTCTTTCGAAGAGCTTCTAGCCTATCGGGTGTACCCACATCGTCCCATTCACCCTCTAATAGTTTTCCGGCAACTCGATTTTGTTGAATTGCACTCTTCAATCTTGGGACGATTGAAAATTTTTCCACCATGGCACCATCTAATATTGATGGGTGGTACAGAGCGATTCCGGAATAGAGGAGATTGGGCGCATTTGATTCGCAAACCCGATTATTCATTAGATTAAAATCTCCTTTTTCACGCCACTCCGGTTGTTTAGCCAAAAAGAGCATAGCTTGATCATCCTCGCTTAGTTCTTTGGGAATGCTTGAAAAATCAAAGTCGGTCCATACATCACCATTAACCAATAAAAAAGTATTTTCACCTAACAGGGGGAGAGCCTTGGTCATACCTCCACCAGTTTCCAGAGGATCAGGTCCTTCATCTGAGTATTCGATGGATAAACCCCATGTGGAGCCATTCCCAAGAAACTGAGAAATCTTTGATCCTAGATGACCTAGATTAATAACGACCTCCTGAATGCCAGCCTGAGCAAGTTTTTCAAGATGATGTACGATCATTGGCTTGCTCCCTATAGAGATCAAAGGTTTGGGCGTGTGGTCAGTTAGGGGGCGCAGACGCTTCCCGTAACCGGCGGCTAGAATCATCGCTTTCATAAATTTCTATTCGAGGACGGTTGCTTGGTTCAAAAGGTTTCTGAAGTTTTCGAGATCTGCATGACGATTAAGAACATGATGAATATACCCGAGTACTCGAGGTACATCTTTAAGGTATTCAGGTTTTTGATCCCTGATTTTCAATCGATGGAAAATTCCCACACATTTCAAGTGGCGTTGCAGTCCTGCCAAATCAAACCAGCGTAGAAATTGATCTTGCTCGACTTTAACAAATGCCAAATTACTTGCCTTCGATTTTTGATAAAACTCTAGAACCTTTTGATCAATCCATTCTGGATCATTGTCTACATAGCAATCACGTAAAAGTGAGACTAGATCATAGGTTGCAGGTCCATGCATTGCTCCCTGGAAATCGATAATTCCAAGATCACCATCTTCTCTTAAAAGTAAGTTACGACAATGAAAATCCCGGTGCATAAAGGTTTTGGGGATTTCATCGATTGCATTAACTAGGGTTTGAGCAATTGCACGATAGGAATCCTCAGCAACATTGGGTAAGCACCATTCATAGAAGATGTCCAATTCCTTCAATTGCCAAGGAACATCAAAGGTAGGTAGTTTTTCTTTCGATAGAGGCAGTAATTTTTGCATTTCCACGATCTGCTCAATTGCCAGATCATAAAGAAGTTCGCGATTATGTGTTTCCAGTGCATCTTGAAAATGAAAATCACCAAAATCTGAAAGCACCATGAAACCATGTCCTAGGTCTTTGGCAAAAATTTCAGGCACTTGCAGATTGGAACTTTTCATCCATTCTCCAATTTGAACAAAAGGTTTGGAATCTTCCAACTCAGGCGGTGCATCCATAACTATATAATTTTGCCTGTCAAAATTGATACGAAAATAGCGTCTGAAACTTGCATCCGCAGACGCAATTTTCAGAGAACATCCTTTAAAGGGAGTATGCTCTTCTAACCATTTTGCCAATAAGGCACATCTTTCGTCCACCACCGAAACCACAGCATTTGTTTTGCTCTAGCCTTGACTTTGGGTCAAAGCAAAAATGGCGAGGACGTAAGATGTTCCTGAAGGAACGGGGGACAATTAGGCGAGGAGTTCCGGTATCACTTTGGGATGATCGACTCCGGTAAGTCGCTGGTCTAGTCCAAGATATTTGTAAGTGAAACGCTCATGATCGATTCCCAATGTTTGCAGGATTGTGGCATTTAGATCATTCACATGTACGGGGTTCTCCAAAATATTGTATGCATAATCATCAGTCTTACCGTATTCAAAACCAGCCTTAAAACCACCCCCTGCGATCCACATCGAGAAACAGCGACCATGGTGGTCGCGTCCATGATTATCCTTAGTCAGTTTGCCCTGTGAGTAGATGGTCCGTCCGAATTCGCCACCACAGATGACAACGGTGTCCTTGAGTAGTCCACGTTGCTTCAAATCTTTTACCAAAGCAGCGGCAGGTTGGTCGACATCCTGGGTCTGTCCACGAATTTGCTTGGGTAGGTTTCCATGTTGATCCCATCCACGATGGAAGAGTTGTACAAAAGGAACTCCTCTTTCTGAAAGTCTCCGTGCAATCAAACAGTTATGAGCGAATGTACCTTTTTTCATTGCATCCTTACCGTAAAGATCGAGCACATGCTGAGGCTCATCTTTTAGGTCAACCAGTTCTGGTACGCTTGTTTGCATGCGGTAAGCCATTTCATATTGGGCAATGCGCGCATCGATTTCGAGATCCCCGGAATCGATTTTCTTGGCCTGATTGATCTTGGCTATACCATCGAGCATGTTGCGACGCATGTCGCGGGAAATTCCGTTGGGATTGGATAGATAGAGCACAGGGTCGCCCGCGGAACGGAATTTAACTCCTTGGTGTTTGGATGGAAGAAAACCACTTCCCCAAAGACGGTCATAGAGTGCCTGAGCATTACCTTTACCTTTGGAGATCATCACCACATAGCCGGGAAGGTTTTGGTTCGGGCTACCCATTCCCCAGTCTAACCATGCACCCATTGATGGCTTGCCAGGTTGTTGCGAACCGGTGTTGATGGCTGTGATGGCTGGATCGTGATTGATGGCTTCCGTATGAACGGATTTAACCAGTGTGATATCATCCGCAATGCTGGCAATATTTGGAACAATTTCACTAAACCACGATCCATTTTGACCATGTCTTGAAAATTCAAACATCGGGGCTACACAGGGAAAGGATTTCTGACCCGAAGTCATACCGGTAATGCGTTGTCCATTACGAATACTGTCAGGTAATTCCGTACCATGGATCTCACGCATCTTTGGATGGTAATCATACATATCGATGTGCGATGGTCCTCCGGAGAAGAAAAGATAAATGACCCGCTTGGCTGTTGGTTTTAGGTGAGGACCTCCCAGCGTACCAGAAAATCCAGAGCTTGCTTCATTTGTGGCTGCGTTAAGCAGGGAAGGATTTAGCAGACTAGCTGCTCCTAGGGCACCAAGTCCTCGGGCTCCGAGCCCAATCATCTGTCTGCGGGTTTGAGCCTGAAAAATTTCGAATGGATTCATAGTAATTATTCCCTGTTCAAGGTTTCATCTAAATTGAGAATCATGGAAGCAAGAACCGTCCATGATGCATGTTCTTTGGAATCGATTGTCGTGTCCCGGGTCGACTCTCCAATTTTTAAAAGTTCATCTGCCCGTTTCGGTTCTTTGGAGAACCTTTCTTTTTGAAAGTCGTAAGCCTCTTTTAACACTTCTTGCCTAAGATTATCTGCGGGGTGCCCTGTTGCCATTTCAAAAGCCCAGTTTACTCGATCCTTAAAAGTCTTGGCTGAACTTTTTAAAATCCGCTGGGCAAATGCTCTGGAAGCTTCCACGAACTGCTCATCATTCAAAGTAACCAATGCCTGCATCGGAGTATTGGTTCGTTGTCTTTGAAGGGTACAGGTTTCACGCGTAGGAGTATCAAATGCCATTAAGCCTGGATGGGGGGCTGATCGTTTCCAATAAGTATACATACTTCGGCGATATAGCTTTTCACCATTGTCTCGAACAAACCGCCTGTTCCCGCTTAAAGAAACTTCAACCCAAAGTCCAGCAGGCTGGTATGGTTTAACTCCCGGGCCGCCAAATTCTCGGTTAAGCAGTCCGCTTACAGCCAAAGCATTATCTCTGACAAACTCTCCCATAAGACGAAAACGGGGTGCTCTTGCGTGATAGAGGTTAGTTGGATCCACCTTGATATGTTCAGGTCGGGTGGTCGACTGCTGTCTGTAGGTTGAATTCATAACCATTTGTTTAATCGTTCGTTTAATATTCCATCCATGATCTACAAAATCCTTGGCCAACCAAGAAAGAAGATCAGGATGAGTAGGCCAACTACCTTGCGAGCCAAAGTCACCAGGTGTGGAAACTAATGGCTGTCCAAATATGGTTTGCCAATAACGGTTAACGGTAACTCGGGCGGTAAGTGGATGATCTTTATCCAGAAGCCACTTTGCCAAACCTAAGCGGTTCTTGGGGAGGTCTTCCTTCATCGGTGGAAGAAATGCAGGAGTGTCGGGGAGGATCTCTTTAGATTTATCAGGAGAGGCATACTGTCCGCGCATAAGTAGGTAAGTCTTGCGCATTTTGTTGGCCGGGTTGTCACCCATGATCATCGAGGTAAGCTTTTTGCTTTTTAAGTCAGAGAGGCTTTTGTCTGCGTTCTTTTTCTGGTTTTGTATTTCCTGATAAGGTTTATCGTTGGATTCTAGATAATGAGATAATAGAACTTGTTTTTGAGCCTCGGTACGGTTGCTTTCTTCGATTGCGAGTATTGGGGAAATGGGATCCGAGTCAGAGAGGATCTGCACTTCCTGAGCAGAAAGGGCACGGGAGTAAAAACGTACATCATCGATCTCCGCTCCGTTGGTTTGGGCAGTATTAAATCTTCTTCCCAAGCGTAGGGGTTTGTCAGTGATAATGGTCTGACTAAGGGAATCCTGTTGAGTTGCTTTTTCCTGTTTTTTCCCATTGATGTAGATTTCCACTCCGCTAACTCTTGCACTTCCATTGTAGGTAACAAACAGATGTGTCCATTTCTTGATGGGTGCCTTAGCTTTACTCACAACTTTCAAGGCATTTGTGGGCCATTTGTTAATCACGTGAAGACCTACTTTGCCACCTTCCATCCACAGGTCATAGCCACGAAAATCATTTCCTTCATCCATCTTGGCCAGAATTGCACCACCAAAATTATCTCTCGGGATTTTAACCCATGCACCATAGCTGAAGGATTTATTGTGCTCTAAATTACCAAAATCTTTGACTTCCAAATAACCATTTCCTTCAATTTTAATTCCACCTCCAAATTTTGCCTGTCCAATGATCTTAGCATTTCCCTGAAGTTGGCAGGAGTTTGATTCCCGAACCAGATCAACCGTTTTATTATCGGTAAAGTCATCTAGGGGAAGATGTGCTATAAGATCAGAGGGTTCGAGCACCGTGTTGTTTCCATCCAGTTTGGCAGTTGCTTCCTTAGCCCATTTGACGAATTCGGGGAGAGCTTCTTTTTTCCTGTTTTTCAGTTTTGTGGCTAAATCTTTTTGTTGGTTCGTTAGATCCTGAAGTTGTTTCTTTCTCTCTGGAGTGACGATTTCCAATGTTGGCGCTGTATTACCTCTGCGCGTCTGCATGCCGGGATCCGCGTTGTTGTTGTAAAAGGCATAGAACTTAAAATATTCTTCTTGTGAAATAGGATCGTACTTATGGTCGTGGCACTGGGCACATTCCATGGTAAGACCCATCCAGACGTTTCCAGTTGTTTTTACGCGGTCCACCACATATTCAACGCGGAACTCTTCAGCGATAACACCACCTTCGTCAGTGGTGGCATGGTTACGATTGAATCCGGAAGCTATTTTTTGCTCGTCAGTAGGGTTGGGAAGGAGGTCACCAGCCAATTGCTCGATCGAGAATTGGTCAAAAGGCATGTTGTTTTTGTATGCATTTAATACCCAGTCTCTCCACGGCCACATGTCTCTCGGGCCATCATCGTGAAAAACGGAGGTGTCTCCATAGCGGGCGGCATCCATCCAAACCAATGTCATTCTTTCGGCATAGGCTTCCGATGCAAGAAGACGGTCCACTACTTTTTCATAAGCTTTAGGAGAGTGGTCCAAAAGAAAATCATCAATTTCCTTGGGAGTTGGAGGCAGACCGGTAAGATCCAAGTGCAGTCTCCGTATAAGGGTTCTGCGATCCGCTTCGGGTGAGGGGTGTAGACCTTTTTGTTTCAGTGTGTCGAGAATGAAGGAATCGATCGGGTTACGTATCCACTGTGGAAGTTGAGTCTTTGGCTCAGTGGTCTGTTTGACTGGAATAAATGCCCAGTGTCCTTCCCATTTTGCTCCCTGTTCAATCCATTGTTTGATTTTGTTAACCTCATCCTTCGTAAGTTCCTTTTTAAACTTTGGCGGAGGCATAACTTCCTCAGGATCATCTGAAGTAATTCGATGCCATGCTTCGCTGTCTTCCAAACTTTTTCGAACAAAAGCAGCAAATCCATCCTTTTCCTTGAACGCTTCCTCCTCAATATCCAGACGCAATTCTGCCTTCCGTGACTTTTCAGAGGGACCATGGCAAAAAAAGCATTTGTTGGAAAGAATCGGTCTGATGTCTCTGTTGAAAGAGATAGGTTCGCTAAACCCATGAGTTTGAAAAAACATCAAAGAAGCAAAAAGAAGGAGATGGATGAATGACTTTTTCATAAGTTGATTTCCATTTGGGCTGAAAATGGAAACGAATGTTGCATATAGTTTAATTTATGAACAGGGTTTCGCGAACTCAAGTATTATATAGAGGGAAGAGGACAAAATAGGACATGGTATGGGTGAATTCACATTGCTTCCTTGGCTCGATTAATTCATAAATAATGGGATGAGAGAAACGACCGAAGACGAAAATATAAATGAAGAGACAAGCCAGGAAGATGAAATTTCTTTTGATGCGGTCGATTTAATGTTGGAGGGAAACCTACAGGCACAGATCAATTACTCTATGGTCAAAGCCTTAGCTGAGGCATTTGACGAAAAGGCAGCCATCTTAATTAATGCCGAAAGCAACTTCCAGCCACAGGAAGACGAATCATTTGCCGAAGTCGCAATGCCTGAGATTGAGGCAATGGCACAAGCGATAGTCGATGGCTGTGTGAATTTTTCAAAAATCCGATTCTGGGAAGCATGCGAAACAGCTGAAGTTGCCTGGGAGGAAACCAAGGACGAGAATGGAGAAGTGGTCCAGCGAGTTCCCTATGGAAACCCAGTCGATCCTCCTCGTGAAGGAAATCGCTTACTTTCCAATTTAGAAAAAGTAGAAGTTTGGCTTAAGGAAGTTCATAAGATTCATGAAGAGAAAGGAATGGGCTGGGTTTCTCCATATGGATGCCCTGAAGATGGTCAGCAAGCTTTCGAAAATCGCACAACCTGTCTCACCGCACTTTCAAAGATAATCGACACCATCAATTCCAATTACGATTTTTAATTTTCCTGTCTTACTCTCTCTTCATTGAGTAGATTCTTGGAACTCTTTTGGTAATCGAGCAGAGCAACTCCCATGGAATCGTGTTGGCATGCTCTGCCAGAGTAGATAGGGAAATTTCAGAATCAATTTGCTTGCCGATGAGCGTTATTTTCTCACCCGGTACCAAGTCGTGTGGCCCATCGGTAAGATCAACCAGGGTTTGATCCATAGTCACTCGTCCAATGATCGGGTAATCGCGCCCCCTTATCAAAGCACTGGCTTGGTTTCCGCAGTGCAGTGGTATTGCATCTCCATATCCAGCGGAAATGATACCCACCATAGAATCTCTTCTTAAGGTGTGTTCACGACCGTAACTGATGGTTGTACCCTCGGGTAATCGTTTCATCATCGCGAGTCTTGAGTGAAAAGACAAAACAGGTTCAACATTCAAATTGGATAGAACTCCTTTTTTGTTGGGAGCTATTCCAAATTGGAGCAAGCCAACCCGTATGGCATTGAAAATGGATTCCTTTTCCAGGGAAAGAAACGAAGAGGAATTATCGGCATGAATTAGAAAATCTTCGGTCACGAATTCCTTGATTAAGGTAAAAACCTTCGTGAATCTTTCCCTTTGCTTAAGAGTAAAGTCGAAGTCATCAGGCTCGGCAAAATGAGTGAGTAATCCACAAAGTTCGATTTCCTTAGATGCTTTTATCTCCTTGATAAGTTCACTTGCTTCCTCCCACCACACTCCTAGTCTCCCCATTCCCGTATCCAACTTGAGATGCACGCGAATGCGTCCATCATTCTTTCTGGCTAACTTTCGAAATCTCTTCAATTCGGATGAACTGGAGACTGTGGCAATTAAATCGTATTCGAGTAATGCTTCGTCTTCTTCCTCAAGTAGGGGACCCAGAACCAAAATAGGCCACCCCGATGCCATTTCTCGAATCTCTGCGGCCTCTTTGACATTAGCCACCGCAAACAGATCAACCCCACTTTGCATAAGTCTTGCGGTGGTTGGGAGGATTCCATGCCCATAAGCATCTGCCTTGACAACGGAAACATATCGAATCCGATCCGTAAGGGTCTTTCTAATGAGAGCAATATTTCTTTCAAGTGCGGCAAGATCGATCTCGGCCCAGCATCGATATCCTTTCATGTTTTCTTTATTGTTCTCAAGAATTCTTACTGATTAACTTGCCATCCCATTTTTTGAATGTCGTAGTTTCGGGAGCGAAGGGGAGGGGGGAGTCGCATATCTCAGAGATCTTAATTAAATCTCGCATGCCTTTTATTTGTCCCAAGTCATATTGGACTATTTTATTCTCGTCGGGAATTGTAGTCCTTTTTCTTGGATCAGGTAAATGAAAACTATTGGGGAATGATTTTAGGGCATCTTCTGAATCCAGAATTCTTTTTTCTCCAATGGATTTTTTGTCATCTCCAAGTCGAATTAATCGTGTCCCCACTCTGTAAGGTGCCTGAATATCGGTTTTGGGGTCATTTACTAAAAGGACAGCCAAATCCATGGAGTTATACTTGAAGATTTGAACTGTATCGGGTTTTGCGTTCCATTGATAAATTCGTACGAATGCAGAGGCAATGCGTAAGCCCAGTGTTGATCCGGGTCCCTCGCAAAAAAAGATCTCTCGAATATTTCTGGCTTCGGGTTCTAGGTTCAATATGCGTTCAAATAAACTAAAGATGCCTTCCAATGCTAGGTTTTCGCTTTTGAGAATTGATCTCCAACCTGCTTTTTCAATAAGACCAATTTGAATTTCAGGTGTTGATGCATCAATCACAAGCCCGAGACCATTTTCAATCTCTTCAATCATTTCCGGCACGAGGTTGAAATTGGTTTCGTATTCAATCAGTAGCGTCTCCGAAGATTAGTCGGAGGGATACCCAGTTCTTCACGATATTTGGCAACTGTCCTTCTGGCTAATTTTATCTCCTTCTCAGCTAAAAGATCGACGATTTTTCGATCGCTCAATGGTTTTTCCGAATCCTCCTGTTCGATAATGGAAGATATGATTTCCTTCACGCTCGTATTCGAGACTGCATCACCATCTTTTCCTGAGTATCCGGGAGTGAAGAAATACTTAAAAGGAAAAGTCCCGTGAGGTGTTTTGAGGAATTTGTTCGCGATTGCCCGTGAAACCGTAGTCTCGTGTACCTTGATCGAGTCAGCCACTTCGGCCATGGTCATTGGATGCAGTTTAGATGTTCCCTCGTTAAAGAAGTCTTCCTGCCTCTCAATGATTTTACTGGTTATACGTTCTATCGTGTTTTGTCTTTGTTCGATAGAATTGATAAGAAATTTTCCGGCTCTCATCTGGTTTCGAACATATTCCTTTTCCTTGGACGAGAGGGTTCCTTTGGAAATGAGTTCTTTATAGGTCTTATTGATTTTTAACCTGGGAACATAATCGTTATTCAAGCTGATGTTCCAATCTTTCCCTTCTTTTTGAACAACGGCATCGGGAGCTACGGTCAAATTGTTATCTTCCGAAAACCTACGTCCTGGGGAAGGATCAAGTTCCGCTATTTTTTCCAGAGATTTATGAATTACTTCCGTCGGTTGGGAAAGTTTTCTGGCTAATTCCGGAACTCTTCTGCGAACAAGAAGCGGAAAATAATTTTCTACAATATCATAACTCACACGGTCTTGCCAGTCACGCGCTTCCATTTGTTTGAGCAGGCAGTCACGTAGATCAATGGCGGCAATACCTACGGGTTCAAAAGCTTGGAGAATTTTTAATCCATCCTGCAAGTCTTGAAGGGGTAATCCCGAAAGGAGCCCGATTTCGGAGAGTGGAGTACTCAAAAAACCGTTTTCGTCCAGACTGCCAATTAAATATTCGCAAGCCGTTTTTTGTCCACTGGTGGTTTCGATCAGTTTAAGCTGATCCAACAAGTGCTCTTGCAGGGAGGTCTCGGCCACAAGCGAATCGAAAAAGAACTTTCTCTTTTCCTCAGCATCCGAATTACCAAGCTGAGCTTCCCCTTCATACTCGCGTTCGTAATGCTCCTTCAAATCTTCCTGCATTTCTCTCAGGATGGCAAATTCATCGGAGAAATCCATATCTTCGATGTTTTCTTCACCATTGCTTTCTATGTCGAAATCCTCGTCCTTCTCCTCTTTGGTTGAATCCTCACTCTCATTTTTTTCGGAGTTAAATTCATCGGATTCATTTTCCTCTATCTCATCAGGTGACGCCTCATTTTCTGTGGAGTCCAAGCTTTCATCATTCGTTCCAATTTCTTCCAATAAAGGATTGGTTTGCAGTTCTTCAAGTATTGCGGATCGTAATTCTAAAGCTGGTACTTGCAGGATTTTCAGGGACTGGCGCAATTGAGGCGCCAATACCAGATTCTGAGTTTGCTTTTGGACTTGGCGAAGGCCCTGTGATTGGATGGCCATTCTTAAATTAGGCTCCTTCCTAGTCTTGGGCGAATTGAGTTTCGCCTCGATGCCAACGTAGGGCAGCGTGCTCGCCGTCATCCCCAAATACGTCATAGACATAGGCTGCGAGCTTCTCGTTAGTGGGCCCATAACCCTCCCCATATATGAAGCTCTCAAGTTCAGTCAGCATCTCTTCGGCTGATTGATAGCGCTGATCCCTCGGTCTTTTAAGAGCTTTGTGGAGAATGTGATTCAATCGATCGTCAATATCCGGTCGAATCGAAGAGAAATTAGGCAATTCCATTTCCAGAATGTTTTCGATAGTCTTTTCTGGTTGGGCGGTTTCGAAAATGTTATATCCCAGCATAATTTCGGACATAACAATTCCACAGCAAAAAAGATCTGCTCGGTGATCGGTGATTTCACAGCGAGCCTGTTCGGGGGAGAGGTATTCGTCTTTCCCGGCAATTACATCACCCTCCTGATTGTACATAAGATCGAGTGCTTTCGCTATTCCGAAGTCGGTCAACTTAACGTCTCCCTCCTTGGCGATCATAATGTTACGTGGATTAACGTCTCGGTGGACGATTCCAAGTAGTCTGCCCTGAACATCTTTTTTCCGATGGGCGTATGCCAATCCACGGCAAATGCGTGAAACGATAAATACAGCCAAATCCGTGGGAATGTACTGATCCGTTTCGATGTGGCGGTCGAGAAACTCCTCAAGATTCCAGCCAGTAACAAATTCCATGGTCATGAAATATTGTTCACCAATTTTTCCCAAGTGGTAGGTCTGCACAATATTGGTATGAATTAAGTCAGCAACGAGTTTGGCCTCACCAATAAAATTGTTTCTAAATTCTTCGATCGCTGAGTATTCTTCACGAATCAATTTAATGGCCACTACTTTACGGAATCCGCCAATTCCCCTTTGTACCGCTTCGTAAACCATACCCATGCCACCTTCCGCGATTTTTCGGGTAAGTTCGTAATGTACTTCGTTAAAGATATGTTTCATGCAAATTTATGCTCTTAAAAGTATGATTATGCATACGATACAATTACGCTTGTATCAAGAAAACTTTTGCTCAATAAGCCATTAGCCGTGTTTTTGGCACAAAATTAGCTTTATTTGTGAGGTAAGTTGACTTTCATAACTGCAACTTGTAGATAAGTAGTATGATTACACTGACTAAAGAAGCTGTGGTTAAGTTATCTTCAATGATTGGAGAAGCAGGCGATGGTAAACATCTCCGTTTTTTTATGGAGGCAGGTGGCTGCTCCGGTTTTGAATATGGTATGAGCATCGATTTGCCCAACGAAACCGACCATAAAGGAGAACAAGATGGTGTGCCATTCGCAATCTGTTCTGAAAGTCTGGATTTCCTCCGTGGTTCTGAAATTCATTTTGATGATGGTTTGAGCGGTAAGGGGTTTGAAATCAGAAACCCAAATGCCTCAACTACCTGCGGTTGCGGAAAATCCTTTAGTTAATGCGTTTATTTTGCTTCTTTGTCCTTTTCGGACAATCCCTCTTTGCCCTAAGTGGGCCGGAGAGAACATACGGGCCGTTGAAAATGTCTCTTGTGTCGGAATACAACGGCTTTGTGGATGACGATGTTTTCTGGGTGGCTTGGAGAATAAGTCGGGAAGCAGGTTGGCATACTTATTGGGAATTCCCTGGAGATGTTGGTGTGCCTCCCAGTGTAAAATGGGATTTACCACCGGGAATAATTGCGGAGAAAATGATCTTCCCGCCTCCAGAACGGATTATGATGTTTCAAGTTGGAGCCTATGGGCATACCGGCGAATCGATCTTCCTTTTCAAATTCAGAAGCCAAGTTCCTTTTAGAGAAAGTGAATCCATTTCCATTAAAGGTAAGTTTTCTTGGCTAACTTGTTCAAATACATGTGTTCCTGGATACGGTGAGCTATCGATTGATATACCAGCAATGGAGAAACCTGACCGCGATCCCCTTTGGCATCCGCGTTTTGAAATCTTTCGTAAATCCCAACCTTCATCACCACCTGAAAACTGGAAATTTGAAGCCGAGGACAAAGGCAACTTTGCGATTCTTAAGATTCCTTCGCTGAAGGCTGAAGATGCCGGGGGCTTGTTCTTTTATCCGGAAAGTAGAATGTTTCGCTCCAACAAACCTCAACCAGTTCGAAAGAAGAACGGGGTATGGGAAATTCTCCTAACCAAATCCGAATGGGACGACTACCAAGAAAACTGGCTTAGGGGCTTAGTCTATCGTCGTAATGGATGGAATGGAAATAAGCATCAGAAATTTCTGCGAATAAGTGTTCCACTCTCTTAATAAAGGCATCCTCGACTTTGGGATTACATTTCCTCAAGTAAATCGATCCCAAGGATTTCAAGACCAACCGAAAGCCAAGTTAAAGTTCTTTCGCATAGCATCATGCGAAGGGCGAAAGTATCTTTTTCATCCACCATTACTTTGTCGCAATTGTAAAAGGAACTAAATTCGGTGGCTAATTCGTAGAGGTAGGTACAGAGGAAATGAGGTTTTAGTTCTTTCTCGGTTTGATTAATCGCCAGAGGAAAAAGCATCAGTTTCCTTGAGAGCTTTCTTTCGTTTTCCGTGGTAGGTGGACGGGCTTCTTCAGAAATGTTACTCAGTTCTTTATCTGTCTTTCGAAAAATGCTGCGTATTCGAGCGACGGCGTATTGGAGATAAGGAGCGGTATTACCCTGTAGGGCCAATAGTTTATCCCATGAGAAAACGTAATCCAAAGTTCTATCCTGTGATAAGTCCGCATATTTCACTGCCCCTAATCCGATGGCCTCCGCTCTTCTTCTAATTTCACTTTCTTCGAGATCTGGACTTTTTTCCCGAACCATTTCGGCTGACTTGCGGATTGCCTCATTCAAAAGATCGATAAGTTTGATTGGTTCTCCATCACGGGTCTTAATTGCTTTGTTGTCTTCTCCCAGGATCGTACCGAATGCAACATGAGATAGCTTGGGCAGTTTTCGTTCTTCCGCCTTAAACCATTTCTGGGAAGTTAGAAACAACTGTTCAAAGTGATCCTTTTGCCTACTGTCCGTGACGTAAATAATCTGCTTCGCGTTCCATTCTTGCACTCGGTAAGAGATAGTGGCCAGGTCGGTAGTCGCATAGTTACTTGCGCCATCGGATTTTCGAATAATGAAAGGTTGCTTTGCAAATCTCTTGTGTTCCGGGTGAAAAACCACGAGGGCACCCTCATCCTCTTTGCAAATTTTATGTTCGATGAGCGAATGATAAACCGAATCCACCTGATCTCGGTAAAAACTTTCTCCTAAGTTATGATCAAATTGAACCCCTAGGATTTCATATATGTCTTCGAATGCCTTCAGGCTAAGTTCTCTGATTTTTTCCCACAATGCGAGATTTTCGCTATCTCCATTCTGAAGTTTGACTAATTCATCCCGTGCATCAGTCAATGCCCCTTCGTCCTCTTTGGTCCATTGATTGCCCTGCCTGTATAACTTTTCGAGTTCCGCAATGGGTTCATCGCCCAGTGCATCAAGGGATGTTTTTGAGCGTTTGATCGCATAAAGCAAAATCCCAAATTGCGTTCCCCAGTCACCCAAATGATTGTCTTTGATTACATCGTGTCCCTTAAACGCCAGCAAACGAGAGAGGCTTTCCCCGATGATGGTTGAGCGAATATGCCCAACATGCATTTGCTTAGCCGTATTGGGCGAGGAGAAATCCAGCACGACCTTTTTTCGCTCGATGGATTCTGATCCACTCTTAAGACTTTCGGTGGAGTCATAATTCCTCAGCCATTGAAGCAGGCAATCCGCCGAAAGCGTAAAGTTGATAAAACCCGGACCCGCTAGACTAACCTCCCAATTTGGGTTATCGGGCAGATTATCAATTAGTTTCTGGGCGAGATCACGTGGATTCTGCTGATTTCTTTTGGCGTAGGGTAGGACCCCATTTGCCTGAAAGTCGCCGAAGCGTTCGTCCGCTGAACGAACCTGTGGTTCAAAATCCTCTTCAAACCCGGTGGTATTACTTGCAGTCTCAAATAATACTCGGTTAATCGTGTTACATAAATCATAGGGCATTCCCATTCGGCGTACTCAAACGTATCTCCGAATATCGTCAAGGTTAGTCGTTCGAATTAAGGACTCGACAAAATTTCCCATTTAATGTAATAAAAATGCTTTGCATTGACTCATTACACCCCAATTAAACTTCTTTAAGGAGTACATTTATTATGCCCAAGGCCAAATCATCCAAAGACCAAGCCCCATCGTTTACCTACTTAATTGAAAAGAAGCGCGAGGGAGGGGAATTCACAGACGAGGAAATTAGATCCATTGTAGATGCGATTCTGGACGAGGAAATGCCCGAGTTTCAGCAGGCTGCCTGGGTCATGGCCACATTCTTCCAAGGAATGTCAGCTCAGGAAATCGCCTATTTTACGGAAGAGATGATGCTTTCCGGTGAGGTAATCGAAATGATGGATGTTTCTCGTCCGAAAATCGAAAAGTATTCCACGGGTGGAGTCGGAGACAAGACCACACTTGTACTTGGTCCTTTGGCGGCAGCAGCCGGTGTCGCTATGCCATTGATGAATGGGGATGATGAGGAATTCCTTACCTCGAATTGCGACAAATTGAAAGCGATTCCTAAGATAGATACTTCCATGGACTTGGATGAATTTTCAACGGAAGTTCGCAAGCTTGGTTGTGCCTTCGCTGATCGTCATGAGGAGATCTCCCCAGTCGAATCAATTCTTTACGAATTGCGCAAAAAGATCGGAGCAATCCCCTCCATTCCATTTATCACAGCTGGTACCCTAAGCCGTAAATTAGCCGCCGGTGCGGAAGGTGTGGTTGTGGACATTAAATGGGGTAAGGGTTCCTTCATTAAAAATGCGGAAGATGCCAAGCAATTGGCTCGATCGCTCACTCGTGTGGGTAGAACTTTGAAACGCAGGTGTGTTGCCTTGGTTACCGATGCGAATCAGCCCTTAGGATCGTGTGTGGGTGCATCCTTGGAACTCAAGGAAGCTATCGAGTTGCTCAAGGGTGAAGGGCCAGAAGATTTACAGGACTTGGTTATGAAACTGGGTATGGAAATTGTTCGACTCGCAGGAGTTGCCGGTTCCACACTTTCCGCCAAGCAAACCGTGCGTAAACATTTGGAAGATGGCAGTGCGTTGGAAAAACTTAAGGAAATCGTAGAATATCAAGGAGGAGATACCAAGGTAATTGACGATCCAGATAAACTGCCAACAGCCAAGCATCAAAGAAAAGTACCTGCCCCCAAACGCGGATATGTACATACCATTGACGCCGGGCAACTTGCCCGTGGAGTTGAGGTCTTGGCCTATGGAGACGGAAAGAAATTCGATCCTGCATCCGGAGTGGCTGAATTATGCAAAGTCGGTACGCAAATGAAACAAGGCGAGCCCTTGATGATTATTCATTACAACGATGAAAAAAGACTCAATGCAGCGATGGAATATTTCAAAGCCGCTTACCGTCTTGCCCCTAAGCGCCCAAATCCGGCTCCCCTCGTTGTTGAGCGAGTAGCCTAAAGAATTATTTCTTCTTCCCTAATTGATTCCCCGTAAACAAGAGGGGGAAATTAATTGATTCTTTTTCTAGACTCTTCCCAAGTAGGATCGATCCGCTGTGCTCAATTTGATCACATCGTCCTTCTTGATAAACAAGGGAACTTGAATTGTCATACCGGTTGAAATCGTTACTGGCTTAAGAACGTTTCCGGCGGTGTCACCACGAATCGCATCGGGTGCTTCCACCACTGTGGCTTCGACTGAAGCGGGTAGTTCTAAACGAACGGGGTCTCCATCGACCAAAAGAATATCGTAATTGTTTCCTTCTACCAGGAAGCATTCGTCATCTCCAATCATTTGCTCCGACAATACACTATCCTCATACGTTTCCAAATCCATGAAGTGATAGCCGTCGTTATCCTTGTAGCTATATTCCAGCTTCTGCGTGGTCGTATGAAGAAATTCCACATTGTCTGTGGAGCGAAATTTGGTCGTAGTTGTGGAACCGCTTTGTAGGTTACGCAGGGTGGTCTGTACAAAACCGGCTTGTCTTCCTTGCGTACGATGGAGCATTTCCAGAACCAGATGAGGGTTTCCCTGAAAAACGATTACGCGTCCTTTTCGAATATCGGTGGGTGAGGCCATGTTGATTACTTATGCTTGTCGTGTTGAGAAAATAGGGGCAGAAAATGATATTTCCATATTAGATTATCAATTTTCAAACAACAGAATATTTCACTATTTATGTCCGCTCAAAAGTCGACCCTCGAATTTGTTTCTTGGAACGTCAATGGTTTGCGTGCCTGCAGAAAAAAGACATTTGATGAATTCGTGGGACAAGTATCTCCCGATTTTCTCTGCCTTCAAGAAGTGAAGCTTAACCCGGATGTTATTCCGGAAGAGGATTTCGGTTATGCCTTTCGGCATTATCACCTGGCTGAAAAGAAAGGTTACTCCGGTACTGCGATCTTTTCCAATGAGGAACCCATCTCTATGTGCGAGGATTTTCCCGATGGAAAGCATGCGGGCGAAGGAAGAATGATCACCTGCGAATATGATGGGTTTTACTTGGTCAACGTATATGTGCCCAATTCCAAGAATGATTTATCACGTCTTGGTTATCGGTACGACGCATGGGATCCGGATTTGAAGGATTATTTATTACACTTAAGGCAAAGCAAACCGGTAATCATGTGCGGGGACTTAAATGTGGCTCACCGGGAAATTGATCTGGCCAATCCTAAGACAAATCGACGAAACGCAGGATTTACTGATGAGGAAAGAGAA
The DNA here is from genome assembly GCA_036128475.1 of Verrucomicrobiota bacterium. Taxonomy (GTDB): domain Bacteria; phylum Verrucomicrobiota; class Verrucomicrobiia; order Opitutales; family Seribacteraceae; genus Seribacter. Next base: position 5,177 of record JAYYQI010000018.1, on the reverse strand, counting down.
GGAATCTCCAATTTATTGGCGGAGGGATTTCTCGATACCTTTCGTCATTTGTATCCGGATCTTGAGAATGCATATTCCTGGTGGTCTTATCGAGCTGGCGCCCGGGCTCGAAACATTGGTTGGCGTATTGATTACTTCGTCGTATCAGATGATTTGGCCACCTCGATTCGGGAAGCATCAATCCATTCCCAAATCGAAGGCTCGGATCATTGTCCCGTCGCGTTGTCTCTTGCTCGCGCATAGAACTTATTTAATTTGAACGAGATTCGTAAAAGGGAATTTTTTCAAACCACACTCGACTTGGCGTCAAAGGGGTGGGGCACTACTCATCCTAATCCAATGGTCGGTGCCCTTATTGTGCGGGATCAGGAAATCCTTGCCCGTGGATACCACGAAAAAGCTGGCGGAGCTCATGCGGAAGTGGCTGCCCTTGAGCAACTCGATGGAGTCTCCGCGAAGGGAGCGGACATGTTCGTGTCTCTTGAACCCTGTTCCACGACTGGACGAACTCCCCCTTGTACGCAGGCAATTCTGGATGCGGGTATACGAAAAGTATTCATTGGCACAACTGACCCCAACCCTGCTCACGCAGGAAAGGGTTTGGATTTATTACGCGAAGCGGGTGTCGAAGTGGAATTGGCGGAACCTAATATTCGAATGCAAGCGGATCGATTGAATTTTATTTTTAATCATAATCAAAATACGGACCGCCCCCTTATCGCCCTCAAATTGGCTGAGTCAGCCAATGGTATGGTTAGCGCCAGCAGGGGAACGCCCAGTCGTGTGACGGAAGAGGATGCCCGCAATGACGTTATGTGCTGGCGTCGACTCTTCCCTGCGATCTGTGTGGGATCGGGTACGGTTTTGGCGGATGATCCAAGTTTAACCGCTCGTTTGCCCGAAGAAACTTTTTGTCCCGTTCGACTTGTGTTCGATTCTACTCTATTCACCCTTGCAGATACAATTCCGGATCGAAAAATCTATGGCGATGAATTCTCCAGTCGTACGCATATACTCACCACATCGCAGGGAATAAATCATGCTGATTCCGTTGACCGGGCACGCAATCTTGGAGTATCCATTCGAGAAATGCCAACCGACAAGAATGGGCATATTGAGCTATCATCAATCCATTCGGTTTTACGGGAGATGGATGTAAATGCACTTTATTGCGAAGGCGGACCCACTCTTGCCCAATCCTTTCTGGATCTGGGTTTGGTGGATTATCTCTTTCGTTATCGTTCACCCAAGATCTTTGACGGACCGGATGCCATGCCTGCTCCCGATTTGGATTCGCTTACCATTCGCGATTCCCTCACCCAATCTCTGGGGGAAGACCACTTGGAACATGGATTTTTATGAAAACCATCTATCTTGCTTCGGGCAATGCCCATAAACTTCACGAACTCCAGACCGTGCTCGATTTGGCCGGTTTGCACATAACCGTATCCGGTCCCGATGCCATAGGGGGAATGCCCGAAGTCGAAGAGACCGGTTCCACCTTTGAGGCCAATGCCCTGCTCAAGGCACATGGTCTGTGCGAAGTTGGACCTACTGATGCTTGGTTCCTTGCTGATGATAGCGGGATTGAGATTGATGCCTTGGATGGTCGCCCCGGTGTAATCTCTGCCCGCTATGCTGGCTTGGATTGCGACGACGAGGCAAATAACGACAAAGTGATGGAGGAAATGAAAGATGTTCCTGCACAGAAACGAAATTGTCGTTTTCGATGCGTCCTCGCTCTGGTTGGAGACAATTTGGAGGAAACCTTTGCGGGTGCTTGTGAAGGGACACTTCTTTTTGAGCGAAAAGGGACGGGTGGATTTGGATATGATCCGCTCTTTCAACCGAACGAGAGCGAATCCACTTTTGCGGAGATTTCTTTGGATGAAAAAGCCAAAATTAGTCACCGTGCCCGTGCCTTGCATCTATTGATCGACTGGATTTCCCGACAATAATCGAGCCTTTTTATCGCGAGCCCAGTTGGTCCTTATGATCGACTGGTACACGCTATTCCAGAGGTGAAGATTTCATCCAATGTGCCTACTTGACAAATAATTCATTTATTTAGATCATTTAAATTATGAAAAAGTTGGTTTTGTCGTTCGTTTTCCTTGCTCTTTTTTCATCTGTGCTTCGTGCGGTTCCGCCCATTCTTAATTATGCCGGACAGGTCGCCGTCGATGGTCAATCCTTCACCGGTGATGGACAATTCAAGTTCGCCTTGGTTGATGCGGATGGCAACGTTACGCATTGGAGTAATGACGGAACCAGTGCAAATGGATCGGAACCAAGCGCCTCCGTTCCCGTTTCCGTAAGTGGTGGATTATATTCCGTGTTGTTGGGTAACTCCGCAATCAATGGAATGAATGCAATCGATCCCACGATTTTTCAACAGCATACCGATGCCAAATTGAGAGTCTGGTTTAATGATGGCGTTAATGGATTTCAGCAGCTTACTCCGGATCGCACCTTCGCCTCCGTCCCCTATGCCATGAGTGCGGGTTCTGCTTCACTCGGGGATGGAGCAGTTTCCACGGCCAAGATGGATCCAAACCTAGTGCGTTATTTCATACCGGAAATTTCTTCCAATCCCGCATCGGTTTCCATTCTCCAAGGTACGGGTACGACATTGTCGGTACAGGCAAATGGAAAGTTTCTTACTTATCAATGGCAACGAAACGGAGTGAATCTGGCTGGCGAGACAAATGCCAGCTTGGTTCTCAGTGATGCCAATGCCAGTGTGGACGATGCAAACTATTCCGTGGTCATTTCCAACGACTGGGGAAACATAACCAGTCAAGTGGTCAGTATATCCGTGGCCACCGCCTTGCCCACGATTACTCTCAATGGCTTGGCTAGTCTTACTCATGAAGCAGCCACGGCATACACGGATGCGGGTGCATCGGCGTTGGATGCATTGGGGAATGATTTGAATAGCTCTATTCTTGTAACCGGAGCGGATGTCAATGTTACCTCCGTGGGTCCTCATCTTATTACTTATTCTGTCACCGATGCCGGTGGGAATTCAAATTCCGCTACTCGTACCGTAACGGTAGAGGACACCACCAATCCCGTTCTTTCCCTCATCGGAGATAGTAACTACACCCATGGATTGAATACCGCGTGGGTGGATCCCGGATACGATGCCAATGATACTCTGGATGGGAATCTAACTGCCAGTGTATCCATTTCCGGTGCACTGGATGTAAATACAACGGGTACTTACACCTTGAATTACTCGGTTTCCGACACTGCCGGCAATCATGCGGACATTAATCGGACGGTGAATATACTTATGCGCACATGGACATTTACCAATGCAGGAGCAACCGGTCGCTTTGGCCCAACTCAGGCACAGATTGATGCGAATTACTCAGGAACGAGTTTAGAAGGGGCTGTGACAATTAATTCAACTTATCAAGGAATTCAGGAGTGGACAGTTCCTGCGAGCGGTACTTACAAAATTCAAGTACTTGGGGCATCGTCTATTGAGCAAACTTACCATAATTTTGATAATGACAAAGGATTAGGAGCGAAGATGAGTGGTGATTTTAATATGATAGTTGGTGATAACTTAATAATTCTTGTGGGACAAATGCCTATCCAATCTGAATTTAATGGTGGAGGAGGTGGAACTTTCGTAACAAAAGGTTTAACTCATTTAAGTGCTGACGCATTAATCGTAGCAGGTGGAGGTGGCTCACATCGTTCTGGTTATTCTGCTTCTGGTTTTGAGAATCTTTTGGACGGAACAATTTCTACTTCTGGAGTCGATACTTACCATACAGGAGGATTAAATGGATTGGGTGGATTGAGTGAAACTGGCACTAGAGGTGCAGGTGGAGCCGGATTCTTAGGAGATGGGTCTTTGCCTTGGACAGGATACACAGAAGCAAAATCATTCCGAAACGGAGGAGCAGGAGGTGCTTTTAACTACGATGGTCGTCAACTAGATGGTGGCTTTGGCGGAGGAGGTGCAGGCGGTTTTGGAGGCTCAGGAGGAGGAGGAGGTTACTCAGGAGGTGGGGCTGGTGATAATAGTTCAGGTATTCGAGCTCAAGGCGGCGGCGGTGGTTCCTATAACTCTGGTACTAACCAAGAAAACCAATCTGGTGTGAATGAAGGGCATGGTAAGGTAATTATCTCCTTCATCGGAAACTAGATTTTATTTGTCATCGGGAGCCTCTCGGGGGCTTGGCGATTCTCTTATTGGAAAAAATAAACGGAGGTCAGAAAGTCTACCTTTGCCTTAATCCACGGAGCTTCCCCACCAATCCTTATTGGGCTTATAATTAGGATCGAGGAAGGAAGCGTGTTGTTTTTCGAGTCTTTGTTTTCCTGAGGATTCAATATTTTTCCAGCGGGATTCTCTTTTGACTGAATCAAATTTTGAATCTGGTGTAGGGAATTTGGCTCTTGTTTGCTTCAGCCAGGCGTCCAGTTTATTCCTCATTTGTTGTCCCCGTTTTTTCTCTTTGGCAATCAAATCATTCTGTTCACCGATATCATTTCCGAGATGATATAATTCATCCCGTCCATCTTCGTGATAATGGATCAGTTTCCAATCACCTTCCATGATGATGGAGCTGGGTTCCCCTCCCTGATTTCCATAATGTGGATAGTGCCAGAAGAGCGGACGATTCTGAATGGTTTTGCCCTTCAGTAATGGTAGAAGGCTTACTCCATCCACATTTTGATTTTTTGGAATTTCGATTCCGCAAAGATCAAGCAGGGTGGGGTACCAGTCGATTCCATTAACCGGGGTATTGCTTTTCGCTCCCTGTTTTGTGACTCCCGGAGCTTTAATGTAAAAAGGTTCACGAATGCCCCCTTCCCATTGGCGTCCTTTGCCACCCCGTAGTGGTAGGTTGGATGTGGCATAGGCATCCCCGGATGAGACGCCCCCATTATCAGAGGTGAAGCAAATGATGGTATTGTCGTCCAAGCCATGTTCATCGAGCTTGGTAAGTACGGTGCCGATTGATTGATCGAGTTGTTCAATCATACCCGCATAGATCGGGCAGTCCTGTACCTGACGGACATTGAGCCGGCGGTCGAAAAGAAAGCGTTCCTTGGCATTTGTAAGTCCCATTTTTTCTGCTTTGTCCCGGTATTTTTTCCAGAGTTCTTGAGTCGTCTGAATGGGAGCATGGACGGTGTAGAAAGATAGATAA
>JAYYQI010000017.1:0-53431 GCA_036128475.1 Verrucomicrobiota bacterium | reverse complement strand
AAAGATCTTGTAGCATCCCCGTCAATTTCACTATCTGAATAAAATGCACCGAGTACCCATTCGATTTCTGATCCTTGTCCTGATTCAATTCTAAATTCCTGAGACCATTCAATTTGATCCTGAAAAATAACCGATGTTTGTGCTGGGCTACTCATGGTATTGACAGTGCTTGTGTCTAAATCTACGCGATTAGGATTCATACTCCAATCATTTCGATTAGTTATTGAGAAAAAGCTAAATCCATCGAGTTCATGTTCTAAAGTTAAGAATTGCTGGTTACGGTCTATCTCAGTGGACTCATGGAAATCACTCGCTCTGTCATAAAAATTACCACCATTTCTTAAGACAAGTGGTTGTGCACCAAGCTCATGGGTTTCAAAATTTGCTCCAAAACCGATTTTGGAACCATTACCTCGATCTAAAGAGAATCGAAGTGAACCGTGCCAGGTTTCAGTTGTGTCGGCATTTCCGGAAGTGTTTTTGATGTAGCCATCGGATAATGCTCTTTGCACTGCTAATGAATAGGAAAATCCTTCTCCGTCGAGAGGACCACTGCTGTTAAGATTGTATTTTTGGGAATTAAAGGTTCCGTATGAAGCTGAGATCCGATTAACTTGCTCGCCAGTAGGTGCTTGCGTTTTGATATTTATGGTGCCGCCAGTTACGGATTTTCCGAATTTGTGGCCTTGGGCCCCCCTTAGAATCTCTATGCTTTCGATATCATACAGAGTTGAAGAATAGGATGAAACATCAGCTTGGGGAATACCATCTACATACAATTGAACGCCAGCAGGGCCAAACAATTGAGTATTGGCAATCCCTCTCATCGTCATGATGTCCCCGTATGATTGGATCGAATTGTTATTAATATGCAAGTTAGGGGACAAGCCGGAAAGGTCGACTAGGTTGTCAATTTGACGGTCATTAACTTGGTCTTTTGTTAAAATCGAAGAGCGGGAAAGATCAAGCTCGGGAATACTTGATCCGGTAACTGCGATTTCGTCTAGAGTTGCTCGATCGGCGTTAGTGTCATCAGCTTGTCCAAGTAAGGAAAGCAATGGCAAAAGACCAAGAAGAATGGGCTGTTTATAATTCATAAAAGTAGAGAGGAATGATTATTATTAAGAGATTGGGCAATCGAAAAAGGCTGAATTTCCCAAATAATTATCTAGGTATCTATGATAAGAAGTCCTATTTATATTCGAGCTTCAAGTTGAGCCATTATGGTTGAACCAATGTTAAGAGATGCGGTGGCGGCAGGAGAGGGGGCATTACAAACATTAATAATGCGGGAATTTTCCTCGATTAGAAAATCATCCACTAATGCACCACCGGGTGAGACTGCCTGAGCACGAATCCCAGCAGGTGCTGAAATAAGATGATTGGCTTCAATTTCGGGAATAAGTCGTTTGAGTGCTTTTACGAATGCACTCTTATTGTAAGATCTCCACATTTCTCCCCATCCCATCTTCCAGTGTTTCATCGCCATTTTTTGAAAACCCGGATAAGTAATGGATTCTAGCAGATCCTTTAGGTTTATATCAAACTTGCCATAGGCTTCACGACCAAAGGCGAGGACGGCATTGGGCCCGCATTCGACTGTTTCATCGATCATACGGGTAAAATGAACTCCAAGAAATGGAAAGGCAGGATCCGGGACGGGGTAAATTAAGTTTTGGCAGAGATGCTTGGCATCTTCCTTTAACTCAAAATATTCCCCTTTAAAGGGAATGATTTTAGCAGGCGGTTTTTGACCACCGAGTTTGGTGATTTTATCGGAATGAAGTCCGCCACAATTGATCAAATACTTACATTCAATTATTTCCCGATTTGTTTCAATAACGAGACTGTTAGTATGGCTTTTAATATTGGTAACTTGGTGACCAAGGAATAGCCGGTTTTCTTCTTTCTCTTCAATTATTTCTCCCAAACGTAAACATACTTGTTTGTAATTAACAATTCCGCACTCGGGTACATGAATTGCCTGAATTCCGGCAACATATGGTTCGATCTCAAGCATTTCTTCGCGGGGAATAATTTTACAGTTAACCCCATTTTCTTGTCCGCGTTGAAAAATATTCTGCATGCGGGGAACTTCTTCATCATTTAAGGCGACAATTATTTTTCCGCAAAGTTCATACTCGATGCCCTGTTCTTTGCAAAACTGCTCCATGGCCTTTTTTCCTTGGCGACAATTGATCGCTTTCAGGGAGCCTGGCTTATAATAAATTCCTGAGTGGAGTACGCCAGAGTTGTGACCAGTCTGATGCTGTGCCAGCGATGATTCTTTCTCAATAACTGTGATTGAGAGTTTCGGAAACTTTTGACTTAATTGGTAAGCTGTTGCCAGTCCAACGATTCCTCCACCGATAATCCCAATATCAAACATTTTATTCCGGCGATCTAATCGAGCTGGATTTTGCCGTAGGACCGATCCAGATGTGCATACCCACCATCTGGGTAGATGATTTGTCCTGTGGTATGCGAAGAGCGCGGGGAAGCAAGAAATACCACTGCATCGGCAATTTCCCGATCGGTGGTCATACGTTTTCCAAAGGGAATATTTTCTTCAATGGAAGCAAGTGTCTTCTGGGGATTTTCAAGGGTATCGAGCCAACGCTGATACATTGGAGTCATCACTTCGGCAGGGATGACCGCATTTACGCGAACGCCCCGCTCGGCCAGATCCAATGCCCATTCACGGGTAAGAGCATTCATGGCACCCTTCGATGCCGCATATCCGGATGTGCCGCCTTGACCCGTTTCGGCTACCTTTGATCCAATATTGATAATCGCTCCTTTATTTCGAACCAACTCTTCCAGTGCAAAGTGGGTAAGCGCAAAAACATGGGAGAGGTTTTTATGAAGGCTTTTGAAAAAGTCCTCAGAAGAAGATTCCAGACCAATACCGTCGTTGGTGCCTGCATTGTGGATCAGGAAATCGATTCGTCCAGTTTTTGTGATGGTCTTTTCAATCGCTTCTTTACAGGCTGATTCTTGGGTAAGTTCCGTGGGAATACAAAAAATCTGATCTTCGCTTGCTCTCAGTTCCGCAACCAATGAGGAGGCAATCTCCGGATTACGATCGAGGATGGCAATAATTGCACCCTCCTCGAAAAAGGATTTTACGATTGCAGCTCCAATTCCCTTTGCTCCGCCGGTAACAACGGCGACTTTATCTTGGACTTCAAGATTCACGCAGACTGTACAACTTTTTGCTGAGAGCTACCCAGTTGATCAATGCCAAGTTCTACCAGATCTCCTTCTTTGAGATAAATCGGAGGATCCATGCCCAGTCCAACTCCAGGAGGGGTTCCAGTCGAAATGATATCTCCTGGGAGTAAGGTCATAAACTGAGAAACATAGCTTAGCAAAAACGGTATTTTATAGTGAAGGTTGGAACTGTTGCTAGATTGCATGGTTTCCCCATTTACCTTGAGCCACATCTTTAAATTGTTCACATCATCAATCTCATCAGGCGTGGCCAGAAAGGGCCCGAATGGAGCAAATGTGTCGCAGCTCTTTCCTTTGACCCACTGACCACTTCGCTCTAATTGAAAGGCTCGTTCGCTGTAATCGTTATGTAAGGCATAACCAGCCAAATAGTCCAGGGCGTCCTTTTCCTCCACATAACTCGCCCGCTTTCCAATTACGAATGACAGTTCGACTTCCCAGTCTGTTTTGTCTCCTCCACGGGGAAGAACCAAATCGTCATTTGGTCCGCAAAAAGCAGAGCTTGCTTTGAAAAAGAGTACTGGTTCCTCAGGAATATCCATCCCGGATTCTGCAGCGTGATCATCGAAGTTGAGTCCAATGCAGACAATCTTACTGGGTCTCGCAATCGGTGGGCCGTAGCGTTCTCCATCCGGAAAAGAGGGAAGTTCATTTGCTTGATCCCCAAGCCATTCCTTGAGGCGTTCCAAGCCATTAGTCTCAAAGAAGACTTCGTCGTAATCTTCTCCAAAGGTTGAGACATCAACCTCGCTACCGTCGTTGAGCAAAAGTCCTGGGGATTCTTCTCCAGGCTGTCCTTTTCGAATAAGTTTCATGAATATATTTGTTTTACTTTAAACTCATTACTCCGCCATCAATATCATAGGCAGCTCCCGTAATAAAAGAGGCATCCTTCGAGCAAAGAAAGGCCGCGAGATTAGCAATTTCTTCCGGTTCTCCCATCCTCCCTAGGGGTTGATACTTGGAAAGCTCATCAAATTTTTCAGATCTTTCTCTTTCTTCGGGATAATATTTTTCGAGAAATCCATCAACAAAGGGTGTGTGCACTCGTCCTGGGCAAATACAATTGCAACGAATTCCGTGATCTACATAGTCACGGGCCACGCTAAGAGTCATAGCGAGTACAGATCCTTTACTGGCAGAGTAGGCAAAACGATCCGCAATGCCGAGTCTAGCGGCAATCGAAGCTAAATTCAGAATAACTCCGTTTTTGTTCTCTTCCATTAAAGGTATGACCTGACGAAGGCAAAGAAACATACCCTTGGCGTTTACTTTCATTACTTGGTCGAAATCTTCAACGGAGGTAGTGGTTACTTTTCCCACATTGGCTATGCCTGCATTATTGACAAGTATGGTGGGCTTACCAAGTGTTTGGACAGATTCCGAAAGAGCTGATGATACGCTGGCCTCGCTTGTAATATCACAGGAAAAAGCATGTGCTTGGTTTCCTTCTTGAGAAATTTGATCAACCGTTTCTTCGGCGGCGGATATGTCCGTATCCCATATGGAAACCTTTGCTCCTTCGGAAGCGAAGTGCTTGGCAATTGCTTGTCCAATCCCTTTTCCGCCTCCGGTAACGATTGCCACTTGATTGATTAGTTTGCTCATGATTTTCCGATTTTACAGCGACATGCCACGTTTCCAAGGTAAGAAATCATCTCTTCCCTGCAGAGTTGCCTTTGTCTTACGTGTCCCGGATGCATAATCAATGACTTCGGATAAGAGGGACTCGCCCATTGAGTTAACAGTTTCCTTACCCTCGATGATTGGTCCTGCATCAAAATCAATGTATTCATTGAATGACTTTGCGGTTTTGGAGTTGCTTGAAACTTTTATAACGGGTGCAACCGGGTTTCCAGTCGGAGTGCCCAAACCAGTTGAAAAGAGAATGAGGTTGGCTCCAGCACCTGCCAAAGCAGTGGTTGATTCAACGTCATTTCCGGCAGTGCATAGAAGAGAGAGTCCATCTTTCTTGATCCACCCAGGGAAATCAAGAACATCCATAACAGCGGAGCTTCCACCCTTTCGAGCGGCTCCCGCTGACTTCATCGCATCCGTAATCAAGCCGTCTTTAACATTTCCTGGCGATGGATTCATATGAAAGCCAGACCCAGCTTCCTTCACGCGAGCTTCATAGTTTCGCATAATTTCAATGAATCTCATACCTGTTTCTTGATCGACGCATCGATTGACGATTTCTTGCTCTACGCCACATAATTCTGGGAATTCCGAAAGGATGACTCTTCCACCCGAAGCCACCACTAAATCCGCGGTGTGACCCATAGCTGGGTTGGCCGAAATTCCCGAGAATCCATCCGAGGCTCCGCATTCCATTCCAAGGCAAAGCTTGGAGATAGGAGCGGGGGAGCGTTTTAATTTATTAATTTCAGCTAAACCCGCATAGGTTTGACGGATCGCCTGTTCCATCATTTCTCTTTCGGATGGATATTTTTGCTGTTCAAAGACGAGTAAGGGTTTATCAAAATTCGGACAGCGTTTGCCTATTTCTTTTTCAAGAATTGATACTTGTGCATGTTGGCATCCAAGGCTGAGAATGGTTATTCCACTAACGTTTGGATTGCATGCATATCCTGCCAATAGAGAACAGAGTTCTTCTGATATGCCACGAGTTTCTCCACAACCCAGTCCATGAGTAAGAAACTTGACTCCATCTATATTGGGGAAAATGGGTGATCTGTCTTCCGAAATACCATCTGGCAAAGAAATCAGATCCGGGTTTTCGTTTTTCGAGTAGGCTTCTGCAAGAGACTGGGCAAAGATTTCGTAATGATTCCTTCGATTTAGTCCCAATGCTTTCAACATGGATGACTTCAAGGTTTCGATATTACCGTTTTCGCAAAACACCATGGGGAGGACTAACCAGTAGTTGGCAGTTCCAACGGAATCGTCTGATCGATGATACCCAAGAAATCTTTTCTCGCGTAAATGACCGATATCCGGAGCCTGCCAATTGAATCCTAGTTTTCCTAAATCATATGACTCGGATCGGTGAACTACATTGTCCTGAGTAATTTTTTCGCCCATCGAGATATTACGGATAGTCTCTCCGACAAGGACACCATAGAGTTTTACGGGAGTTCCTATGGGTAGGTCGGAATCGGCGAATTTGTGCTTTGCAGGTATACTCTCAACCAACCTTAGGTTTTGACCGTTGACGTCAATGCTTGTTCCGCAGGCTAAGTCACTCAAGGCAACCAGCAGGTTGTCATCGGGAGAAATTCGTAAAAAGTTATTTGCGTTGGAGGGCATCAAGAGTCTTAAAATTGGATCAAATTAGACATCATATCATTTTTGTTATTCTTTTAAATGATAGAATAAATCGAATAATACTAAAATGGATAATCCTGTCGCTTGCATATCTATTTTTGATCTAATGTTAGCCTTAGTGCTTTAATCTAATCTAAAAATTCCTGGATTAAATCTCTATATCTTCAAAGGGAAGTCTGGGACCATTTCCGGCTCTTAAAATCAAAATATTTTAGTTCGATCGTATTTTTCTGATCAATGAAAATCCAGGCATTGTTCGAACTTGAAAAGCAATAAGGGAAAATGGATGGTGTACTCCATATCCATCCAAGAGTACTTGACCAGAGCCAGAAGCTGCCATCGTTCGCTTCTTTGAAATAAACCCATTTGAGGTTTTGCTGGAAAATCCAGGGGAAGTGGAAGTCGTAAAATGAACCAAACCAACCTGTGCTTTTCCAATTTTTGACTAAAGCGTTGGATTGTTCATCGATTGATGTATTTGGACGGAATTTCCATGTCCTAGTTGCATTTAAATCGAAATGCACCGGAGAATCTTCAAAGGAGTATATCCATATCTGGTCTTCATCCATATTTTGCCATGAATTTGAAAGCGAGCTCCGGCGTGTAGCTTGAGAGTCATTGGTCTTGTCTGCGGGCTTGTCAATCCATTCTACACCGTATGCTCCCGTGGGAATGGCAACTCCATTGTCTGAGATATCGAATTGATCGAGAGAAAAATAGAAATTGCCACTCTGTTCGTGCATCGGCCATTCACTTAATCCAAAACTTGAATGAATCCCCTGTTGGCTTTTTCCAATTAAAGTAGATCCCTTAGCTACTAGTTCGTTAATGGTTATTGACTCGAATAAGGTACTTACATGGGCGAGTTTGCCTGACTGATTTACTTGAAATGCTTTTACTCCCATCATGTTTTCTCCGGCTTCGGCGATGAAGGCAAATTCATCGCTGATTGCAATAGGGACAAAATTATCGGGAAGATTAATCTCGTCCATTAGGTAGATGTTGGATCCATCATATGCGCAAATACTTAGGGCTCGAACGAATGCCATAGGCTCTACTTGATCCGGTTCGTATAAGGGGAAGGGCCGATAATTGCCAACCTGAGCATCCTTATTTGCGAAAAAGAGATAAGCCGTATCGGTTTCCTCGGAAATCGTTTGTGTCCCCTCTAGGATTCCGGGGCTTGGTATGTTTTGTTTAATTACGAGTTTTTCCGGATTTGATAAATCAATGCTTATGAGACTGGAATTTGTTTCAGATGCCACGATGTTATAATAATCTTGGTCTTGGTGATGATGAATAGTTGATGTACTTCCGTATAGCAGTTTCGTACCTAAGAAATGAGGGCCATTCACTTCTGTCATTGTATTTGTTCTGAAGGTTGCATTGCTTTCGTAATCAATGGAACTGCTTGCTAATCCAGTTCGGTATGAGAATACAAAAGCTTGGAGATCTAATGTTGAGTCATAGGGGTAGGGCCCGTAGATGTCGCTTGCATAATCCACTGAAATTCTCGCGTATGGATAAACCCATTGAGAGTTATTCTTTTGGGGTGCCCAGCAAATGAAATTATCTTCGAGCAGGAAACCTTCATAGCCTAAGGCTTGCGAGGAAGAGTTTAATTTCACTTGGCTACTTGCCAATTTTTGTATGCCCTCCTCGGAGACTTCCAGTAAATGAGCAAATAAATTATTTTCTTTTTGGCTTAGTAAGTGGAGGAGGTTATTGCTGAGTAGACTTCCCAATATTTGACCCGAACCAAGTGATATTTTTCCAAGTTGATTATCGAAGTCTTCTAGCTCAGTTAATCGAACGCTTGCATTTCTCTCGGAGTTTTGAATTCCCCAACCCCAATAATTTGAGGGAGAGTTTTCAATCTGGATTGCCAAATCCTCAAGTAGGTGAACTCTATCAGTTGTCCAAGCTAAGGGAAACCTCTCAACTTCATTAGGAAAATTGAGATCCAGAATATCGCTTACAACCAATTCTTCTCCAGAGATTGAAAATAAATACAAGCCCGTATGATCAGTGACGGATCTTCGAGCTTCTACCTGGTGGGAGATTTGTCCTCCTTTTTGCATTACGCCATTTTCCAGTTGTAAAATTTGTAGTCTATTTTGCTGATCTCCCTCATTCCATGTTTGAAATGGAATGAAAAAGAGACCTTTTGATGAGACTTGGCCGATTGCTTTTTCGTCGTAATTTGCCTCACTCCATGAATATTCATCTTCATCTCCCATGTAGATCCTTTGAGCTAAACTGGGATTGGTTTTGTCGGAGATGTTGAAGACGGAGCCCGTTACACGGTTCTCCTCGACTCCCACTGCAAAAAGGTAGTCTTTTTCAACCTGTAGATATTCAGACCAACCGGGTACGATCAATTCAGAAAGGATGACAGGATTTGTGGGGTTGCTCAAATCGATGATGAACAGAGGATCCGTCTGCAGAAAAGTAACAATGTAAGCAAAATCGCCATCAAACCTCGTTGCATACAAGGTTTCTTCATCAGCCAATTCAATTGAGCCTAACAATTCGCCTGAATTAAGATCGAAATTTTCCAATAAGGAATATCTTTGGCTCCATTGATTTTCTCTGTAAGCCTGAGATATAAGGGTAAGCGTATTTTCATGAATACGAATCTTAAATTTATCCAAGATGCGACCACCAGGTTGAATAAGAGAAATTTCCCGTGGGATCTTAGAGGGATCAGTCAGATCATAAACTCTCACTAGATGTCCCTGATAATAATTTTTTGGATCACGAACTACGACGACTAGATGATCACTGGTAGCAAAAATTACTTGTGGGCTTCCAAGTGTTGTTTCCGAATAGATTTCTTCGGGCTTTTCCGGATCTCCCATCTCAAGAGAAATTAGATGGGTGTGATAGTTGTAACTCCAACCTAGCCAATCGGTGCTTTCACTTTGCCATTCCTCACAAAGAATATGAAGAGTTTCTCCCACCATTCGACTTTCGCGGTAATGCCCAGATAATTGGATTTTGGAAATTTCCGAAATTTGCTCATCTGTGAATTTTAGAATTCTTAGCTCCGATTTATAAGGCCAGGATTGATGGGGTGGGGTAACAAATAGAAAGATGAATTTTCCAGAATCACTTATGTACATTTGCTCCCCGGATGCTGGTAGGCGATATCTAGCTAGAACTTGAGGCTTTCTTGGTTCTTCGATATCCACAATTTGCAAACCCCTTCTTTGATTGAAGAAAAATAAGTGATTTCCATCGATCTTCCAAATATCCGATTCCTCAACCTCATTACTTGCCTGATCGGAATCAGATGATTCGACTGAAGTCTCCGAGGCAAATGTTCGGGCCAGCATGAAGTCACTTCCGTTTGGGTTTGCAGCTCGGGTAGAGAAATTACTTATGCCTGAGTAAAATGAGTAGGGTAGGGGGTCATATGCATTCCATTCAAACCGAACATTATTGCGCTCGATTGCAAATGGGATTCTAAAGAAGACCTTTCCTTCTGAATCTCCGGGCAGATGACTGATTTGCCCACTTTCCCATTCATTCGTTTTATCGTTCTTAAATGAAATCCTGAGTCGCTTAGCTCCAGGTGGGGGTTGGATTTCAATAATCTCATTTTTCTCTAACCAGAGAGAGGATGAATTCCATTTATCTTGCCCAAATAGGCAAACCGTTACCAAGAAATACAGAAATCCCCGCAATGACGGAATAATGATTCTTACTGGTGAGATTTAAAAAATCAAAAAGAGCTTTTGAGAAGCAATATTACGATTTCTTTTCCCAGCTTTTCAGTGCTCCTTTGGGATTACCGGAAACATCACCTCTTCCATTTTTGGTAATGGTCTTCCCATCTTCGGATACTATGATCAATGCAGGAATTCCACGAACTTCGAATTTCTTGGCTAAAGCATTGGCGGCATCGGAGCGATGAGGGAGTGTGAACCATTTCATGTCGGTTTCCTTCATATAATTCATCTGTGCTTCTGTGTTTCGGTCAGAGCTTACGAAGACAACTTCAAAATTGCGTTTATTTTTGTCGCGGAATTTAACCAAGTTGGGCGTGAATGTACGGCATGGTGGGCACCAATGGGCGGAGAAATAGATACCCACAGTTTTGCCAGACAATACATTCGCGGACACTTCTTTACCCTTAGAATCCAAAAGTGGTCCAGGAAATAATTCTTGTAAACCTGAAGTGATCGATTTCTCGGATGCCCCAGAAAAGAGATTTGAGAATGTCAGGCTTATTGAAATGAGGAGAAGAGGTAATTTTTTATTCATAATGTAAGATGATTGAGTATTTAATAGGGTGTATGAGTTTTTCGATTTTGGCAAGCGTTCGTCCATGAGAAAGAGTTTTTTTCTTGCTAGGACGAATTCATTGTAAAATGTATGTGAGTTTGTACCCAACCTTAATCCCTATCTTAAATACAATATGAGTCTCTCATCTCTTAAACTTCACAATGCAATGTGGCCCGGTCTTGTTGGCAAGGGTGACGAAGAGGGTCAAGAACCTCCTATAAGCTTGGAAAAAATGCTGGATCTCACGGCGGGTGCCGATGTAGATGGAAGGAAATTTGATGGAATTGATTATTTCCTCTTTCTTCCACATACCAATCCTGAAGCTAGTGATGATGAATTGAAGCAGATTGCTGATTTGATCGTGAGCAAAGGTTTTGATATCGGTTCCCTCGTTGCTCCCGTTTGGCCAGGTACCGTAGGAGACTCGGCCATGGGTACCGATGAACAGCAGGACAAGTTTCTCGATGC
Source organism: Verrucomicrobiota bacterium (assembly GCA_036128475.1). Classification (GTDB taxonomy): domain Bacteria; phylum Verrucomicrobiota; class Verrucomicrobiia; order Opitutales; family Seribacteraceae; genus Seribacter. Next base: position 42,151 of record JAYYQI010000017.1, on the reverse strand, counting down.
GGTTAAAGTGGCGTGTCGAATTGCCAAAATTTTTAATGAGCATGGTGCTCGCAAGAGTGGTGTTATTCGAATCGACTCTGCCGAGTTTGGAGTTGAGCAGTGGAAGGCGAATCCTGGTGAGGGTACGGCTCGTATTATCGATACTTTCAAAAAAGCCGCTGCTATTGCTTCCGATCATGGGGAAAGATTAGCTGCAGAGGGGGAAATCTGCTGGGCTGGTATGCATAGCTGGAAGGATATGCTGGATTTACTTGAAGGTGTTGGAATGCCAGATACATTAGGCTTTCAAGCTGATTTGGCTCATACTTATCTCTACCTAATGGGCTACAATGCTCCCGATCATGCTTTATTGCAGGATGGGTATGCCGATGAAGAATTTTGGCCTGCATATGAACAAATGACTGACAAGCTTCGTCCATGGACTATCGATTTTCATGTTGCTCAGAATGATGGTCAGGTACACGGAGCCGGTTCCCATGATAAGACTGGTAAGCATTGTCCTGCGGATGATCCAAATGGTAAATTGGATATTACTCGTTGTTCCCAATATTGGCTCAAAGATTTTCAAGATCGTGAGATTAAGCATATTTGCTGGGATGGTTGTATGTTCCCTAATTCTACTTTGGAAGATCAATCCACATGGAATACGATTCTTAAGGCAATGATCGATGTAGTTTCTGCTTAATCGTTTTATACTTTTGATAAAAAAATGGATCTCCTTAAGGGGGTCCATTTTTCAACTTTCGTTTAACTTATAAAGCGTTTTCATAAATGTTTATCTCGTTGTGTGTCATCAGATAAGATAATAGTTTAACAAGAGTGAAGTTTCGGCAAAAAAATGTTGCCAGCGGGCATTTAAATAGAAATAAAGAATAGGCTTTTGAATCAATTCTGGCATAAATTTTTCATTTTTGTCCTTCTTTTGGGCAACCCTTGCATATGGAATGCGTGGGCGGATGAGAATTCTTCGACAAATCTGTCTCCTTTTGAAAAGGCTGAATTAAAAAGATTGCTTGATTTAGACTTAGTAAACTTAGCAAAAGTTCCAATTAGAAGTGTTCTTGGATATGATCAGGAGCATTGGAGAAACCCAGCATCCGTACATGTCATTCGTCCAGAGGACATAAGCTTAAATGGTCATGTCCTCACTGTTGATTCATTTCGTAATGTGGCGGGAATGTATGTTACCCGAGGAGTAAAATATGATGATTTCGTTACCATGCGTAATTTCAGTGGTTCAGCGACGGAAAAATTTCTCACCATGGTTGATGGACGAGAGGTTCTTCAGCGAATGGGAGGAACCATCAATTGGACAACGGAAGATGTTCCTCTGGCAATTTTGGACCGCGTGGAAATCATCCGTGGACCGGGGGCTTCGATATGGGGCACGAATGCCGTCAGTGGCGTAATCAATGTAGTTACAAAACATGCAGCATCTACCCAGGGGAATAGTATTCGTTTGGTTGTTGAGGACGATGGTACTTTCCTTGGAGAATATGTCCACGGTGGGAAAATCAGTGAGGATTCTTTTTATCGCGTTTGGGTACGTGATCAGGAATATGCGGAAGGTGAATTGATGTCGGGCTTACCTGCCCGGGACGACGGGTATGCCCGCAAAGCAGGTTTCAGGTTCGATAAGGAACTTGCCATGGATTTGGATCTCACCATCGCCGGGGGATTTGCCACTAGGCGAGTGGATCATGTTTTGGACTTATCATACAGGCTTTTTAATGGCGGAACAATGCTAATGCTCCCCCTTAATGCCACTAGTTCTAATCTTGTGGCAACTCATGCGCCGACTTGGGAACCGTATCGTGTTGTTGGCGAAGTGTTGCCAATCAACACGGGGGTTCATTCCGGCTCTGGTTTACAATTAGATCGATATCAGAATTACGAAAAGATGCCACAGGATGGATCCCATCTGCGTGCCAAACTTTCGGGAATCACCGATGGTGATTTGGAGTGGTCTTTGGCGGGATATGCAGAGCTCTATGATACAACCTTAGGGCATATCGGTCATAGTTGGGAAAGGGAAGAATTCGATTTCGATTTTAAGGCAAACAAACCCATCGGAGATTCTCATCATGTGGCATTTGGTCTTTCCTATCGCCACTTGACTCTTGATGTTGTTGAAGCTGTCACTGCTCCGTGGAATTTTCCAGTTTATGAATCACAAGCTGATCTTTTATTTGGTTTAGGTTCAACTATTCCACCGTCATTTAATCCACCAATTCTTGAATATGGAAACAGTGAGACAAGCTTTGATCGGTTTGCGGGCTTTCTGCAAGATTCGATTAGTTTTAGTGATCAGCTTGTTTTGTCAGTGGGGGCAAAATTTGAAGATTCTGATTTAACGGGTTCTTCTTTTCAGCCCGGCACCCGTTTGTCTTACAGTTTGGATGATCAGAATATAATATGGGGAGCCTTTTCACACGCTCATCGTCAACCTTCCCTTGTCGAGAAATTTACCGATGTTTCATATGGTCGAGTATTTGTTGCACCTGGCGTAGCTTTTCAGCTGGTTTCTCCAGCAAATACTGCTCTTGATTCAGAGAAAATGGATGCGTTTGAGGTAGGATGGAGAAACCGTCCGTCGGAAAACTTCCTTCTTGAATTATCTGTTTATCATTACGATACCAAAGACGCAGTTTTCTCGGGTCCTCCAGTTTACCGACCAAATGATGTACAGACTTGGGGAGGGGAGTTGACTTTTGACTACCATGCATCGAATACCTGGCACTTGAAAGGCGGGTATTCATACTCTCGAGGAGAAATAGATGGTGACTTGCAGGATGACTTTCCTGAGACCATGGCAAATTTGACCTCTCACTTGAAGTTGAGTGATAATTTAATTTTTTCGAAAAACTTATATTACACCGACGATAGAATTATACCATCAGCTTATAATGAGATTCAGGTTGATGACTATCTACGCCTTGATCTTGGTTTTGTATGGCGTCCGAAAGGTCAATGGGAAATTGGTATTTTTGGTCGTGATCTTCTTGAGGCTGATCATATCGAGAATATGTACAACGACCTCGATGTGGAACCCGCGAAAATTAAGCGAATGTTCATTCTTAGCATTAGTAAGGATTTCTAAGAGTAATGAATTTTGCGTTAAACAGATACAAGACAATACTTCTCAGAAAGGTATTTGTGCTCGGTCTGTTTGCTCTTGTCGGGTTTGCTTCCCTCACTAATTCGCTTTGTGCATCGACGGAAGAGCAACAAAGGCGTGAAGCTCGGGTTCAGGCAACCTACCTCATACATTTAATTAATTTTACGCGATGGAGTGAAGCTCATCTGCCGGAAGCGGGGAAAACTCCTGAAATTTTGGTTATTGGAGATGAAACGAATGGACTCGTTGCATCGCTTAGGTATCTGATTGCAGAAAGTAAGGTGAATATTGGTGGTTCAAGGGCTAATTTCCTCCACTTCACAAATGCTCAAAGAGAATCGGCTCGAAGAAAGTTGGAACAGGGTTCTCAAGTTGTCCTGCTTTTACCCAATGCTACGTTTGCTCCAAGCGAGATTAGAAAAATCTCCCCCAGTGCTGTATTGTTTGGCTTTGGTCCGGACTTTGTTACGAAAGCGGGGGGGGATGTTTCTTTCATTTCCTCCCGGAATAGAGTTAAGCTTACCCTCAGCGAAACTTATTTTCGCAGAACTTCTCCCAAATTGAGTTCCAAGATAGCCAATTTGAAGAGTGTTGTTGTCATCATTCCATCGAATAGATCTTCATAATCTTTTCGAAAGAAAAGAAAATAGTGCTGATGAACCCGAAGATACCAAGAAATCTTTGTCGAAGATTTAAATTTTGTATCTATCTTATACTTTTTCTTAATTATCTTTTATGCTTGAGTGTTTCTCAAGCCAACGAAGGGAACCAAAGTGAACTTAGCTCTTTTGAGAAAGCCGAATTAAAGAGGCTTCTTTCTTTGGATTTTCGAAACTTATCGCAAGTGCCAATTCAGAGTGTTTTAGGTTATGAGCAGGAATATTGGCGTAATCCTGCCTCGGTCCATGTTATTCAACCTGAAGATGTTACTCAATTCGGTTATGCAAATACCGTAGAAGCTTTAAGAGGAGTCCCTGGAATGCATGTAAGCAGAGGACTTGCCTACGATAATTTTGCATCGATGAGAAATTTTAGTGGATTTTCGACCCAAAAGTTTCTCGGTAAAATTGGAGGAAGGGAAGTTTCTCAGCTCATGCTGGGAAGTGCGAATTATTCGGTCGATGATTATCCCATTGCCGTCATCGACCGTATTGAAGTCATTCGCGGACCGGGAGCATCCATTTGGGGAACCAATGCGGTTAATGGCGTCATTAATCTAGTAACCAAGCATTCTGGGGATACACAGGGGGATTCCGTCCGCCTCCTTTTAGAGGACTCGGGTACTTTTATGGGGGATTTTGTTCACGGCGGACAAATTTCGGACGACAGCTTTTATCGATTTTGGTTGCGAAATCAGGAATATGCTGAGGGAACTCTAAAATCAGGTCAGCCTGCTCGTGATGATGGGTATCTTCGAAAGTTTGGCTTCCGCTTCGACAAGGAATTGGCCGCAGATCTCAACCTTTTTGTTGCCGCTGGCGGAGCAACTCGAAGGTTGGAGCATGTTTTGGATCTCTCCAGTCGGTTACGCTACAATGCGGAGCCATTATCTGGTTTTATTCCTCAGGCAATCAAAGATGGATTAGGCATTCTTCCTGGTGAGCCTATTTATCCAATTCCATTGTCTATGGCGGAACAACTTGTTCAAGGCTACAAATTACCTCCCATTCTGCCACCTCCCAAAAGCTACAATAAAGACAATTGGAAAGGCTTTGGGTCCGGTACTTCTAGTTTTCCTTCTCCACTACCTGGATATTCGATACAACGTTTTGAGCGATATGCTGAAATGAGCAATGACTCAGGGCATCTAATTGCTAAGCTCGAAGGAATTACCGATGCCGATCTCGAGTGGTCCTTAACCGGTTTTGTTGATCATAGCGACATTTATATGGGGCATCTGGGATTTGAATGGCAACAATCCCAATATGATTTGTCTTTTGACGCAAATCTTCCGTTTGGTGATTTTCACCAGTTTTCCTTTGGTGCATCAGCAAGAAGAACTGATCTGAATGTAAGATCCCTAGTCATTGAACCATTTCAATTTGGAGTTCAAACTCCAATTCTCGATTATGATCAAGATTACACTCGCTTCGATCGTTTTAATGCTTACCTCCAGGACTCGATTTCGCTGAGCAATGACTTGAGATTGTCGATCGGAGCAAAAGTTGAAGAGAATGACCTTGCAGGGTTTGGATTCCAGCCTGGTATCCGTGGGTCATGGATGCCAAATGAAAGTAATGTACTATGGCTGGGGTATTCAAAAGCTCATCGCCAACCATCTTTGCGTGAGAGATATACGAGTTTAACTCCTTATAAGGACTATACCCCAATACCCCCTTTTTATGTTACTGGAAATTGGGAAAATAAGACATATGTAGGAGATGATCAACTGGATCGCGAGGAAATGGATGCTTATGAGGTTGGCTGGCGGATTCGGCCGAATAAGGATTTGTTGTTTGAGTTTTCGACTTATCTTTACGACACAAAAAATGCCGTTCGAGCGGCTACTTCCTCATCGTCAGTAAATTCTTATGAGGCCAAGAATGCGAAGGCATATGGGGGGGAGCTTTCGGTTGATTGGAGCATTTACGAAATTTGGAAAATTCGAGCGGGTTATTCAAATGCACGGGGCAAAGTCGAAGACATTCGGGTTTTTGATTTTCCTGAGCATACAGCCAGTCTTATCTCGGAGTTCAGCTATTCCGATGATCTGACCTTTGTTCAAAGTCTTTTTTATGCAGGAGAAACGGAAATTCCATCGGATTACAACCCCATTACAATTCCTTCACACCTGAGATTTGACCTTGGCGTCGTATGGGAACCCACCGATTTTTGGGAGGTTGGTTTTTTCGGACGTGATTTATTGGAACCACATCACATTGAGACAATGTTTCCAGGCGTCGATCTCGAGCCAGCAAGAGTTGAGCGAACTTTTCTCATCTCCATTTATAGAAAGTTTTAATTGGGATGAAACTTTTGCTGTCATTAAACAAAATCACCTTAAAGCTGGGATATTTATTGATTGGCTTTATCTTATATGTCTTGATTCAGACTCCTACTTTGGGTGCTGATATTTCTTCACGGTCCGTCAATCTGGAAGTTGTGAAAATCGTCCGTTTTCTTGAGTTTTGTGAGTGGAATGAAGACAACCTTCCTGCTGCCGTGGAAGGACCCTTGGAATGTGTTATTGTAGGTTCGGATCCTTTAAATTTCAAGGATCGCTTTTCCTATGTTGTTAAAAATTCGGAGTACAACTTAAATAATAGAATGATCCGGGTTTCCTCGATTTCTTCAATGAAGGAAGGATTAATTCTAGCTAAATCGAATCCAATGATTGCCATAATGATTCTCATGGAGAGTGAATCTGAGAAATGGAATTCGAGTTCATTTCCTCGACGAGATGGACTCATGATTATTGGTTCTGGGAAAGAATTCTTACAACAAGGACTTACTTTAGTTACAAGACCTGAAAAAAATGGGGTAAAACTTTCCTTGAACATAAGTAGGGCGAAAGCCCATGGAATAACAATTCAAGCAGAAGCCCTTTATTTAAATCGCTTGCTCTCTAGGGAAAATAAGCAGACATCAAAGATATCAAAAGATTGAATTAGGTATTAATTTAAGGCTAATTTAAGAAACTTATTCACATTAGTTTCTTTTTAATCGAACATTTCCCAATCATCTTCTATCTAACTCGTGTAAAGCGTGCACTTTTTGCATAATGTGGTAAAATCAACAATGGGAAGGAAATTGAACAATGAATATCAGTTACAGAGAAGCGAAGAGAATTTTGTCTAAACAGGAGGAGGCTAGGGAGGTAATTAATAGCTATCGCGGGATGGAAACTCTTGGTAAACGATTGCAATTGAAAAACAACAAAGAGCTTATTCTGAAGCTTTTTGAGATTGAATCGGATGAATCAATTCTGGAAGTCTTTACTCACCTCAAAGCTATGTATGAGGAGCAATGGGGCGATTCCGAAACTATGCCACCTCCGGAAAGTCCGGGTTTTGTGGAAGACGAACAGGATGAGGGTCGAGCTGTTCAGAATGAGGCATCGTCAAGTCAAGTTCTAGAAGAAGCAGAAGTTTAATCAAATATATGCCTGCCTTTTTTATTGGGAGGTAATTATTCATAAACTTCCTCTTGCAATTTTTTTAATGAGGTGAAACCTTATGTTGTTAGTAAAACAAAGTGAACCTCACGCAAAGATATCAAACGGAAACTTCTTTATCAGGAAGTATTTTGTTTTCTCATCCAACTCTTAAAGATCCGAACTTCGCACAGTCTATAGTTTTTCTTTCTGCACACTCTAAGGATCAAGGTACAATAGGAGTTATTCTTAATCGCCCCATTCATAAGAGCCTTACTGAACTAGATATTAAGTTGAATTGTGGGGAGTTAGCTGATGTGCCAGTGTTTGAGGGGGGACCGGTTGAACAGGACAAATTAATCATCGCTGCTTGGGAATGGCTGGATTCAGATAATTCTTTCAAATTGTATTTTGGAATAGACTTAGAGAAGACTAAAGAACTCCAAAACAAGAGTGAGGACTTAACCATAGTTTGTTTTCTCGGTCACTCAGGATGGTCTCCTGGTCAATTGGAGAAGGAATTGGAAGATGAAGCTTGGTTAGTTTCATCCTTGGATTATGATTTATTTTCCCAAATGAGCCTTTGTCGTGAAACTTGGCGTAAGGCGGTTGGAGGCATGAGTGACGAACTTCGGTTGCTTGCTGATGCACCTGACAATCCCTTCTTCAACTAACTTGCTTTGGTGAATATTTAACCATTTTTCTTGAAGTGGATGTAATTGGCATTAGTTTTGCTAATTTTTATGTATAAATCAAATTTAATATGAGTAAACACAAACTTGAGTACATATGGCTTGACGGGTACAAACCTACCCAAAGCCTACGAGGTAAAACGATGATCGTTGAAGATTTCAGCGGTAAGCTTGAAGATGCCAAGCAATGGTCTTTCGATGGTTCTTCCACCGAGCAAGCTGAAGGCGGTTCTTCCGACTGCCTCCTCCAACCTGTTTACGTCATTCCAGATCCTGATCGTTTTGGTGGTAATGGTTGGCTAGTAATGTGCGAAGTTCTCAACCCTGATGGTACCCCGCATGAATCAAATGGTCGTGCCACTATCGACGACGATGATGATGATTTCTGGTTTGGTTTCGAACAGGAGTATACTCTTATTGATCTTGAAACCAATCTTCCTCTTGGATTCCCCAAAGACGGATATCCGGGACCACAAGGCCCATACTATACTTCTGTCGGAGCCGCTAATACCAAAGGACGAGACCTAGTAGACGAGCATTTACACATTTGTCTTGAAGCTGGTCTGAATGTAGAAGGCATCAACGCGGAAGTGATGATGGGGCAGTGGGAGTATCAAATCTTTGCGAAGGGTGCAGCTAGTGCGGGTGACCAAATATGGTTAGCTCGTTATCTTCTTGAGCGTACTGCAGAATCTTATGACATCGCCATTGATTTGCATCCAAAGCCGATTAAGGGGGACTGGAATGGATCCGGTATGCATGCCAATTTCTCTAATGCTGCAATGCGTGATGAAGGAGGTGAAGAGTTATTTAAGAAGATTTGTGAAGAGTTTGGCAAAAACATCGATCGTCATATCAGTGTTTACGGTGCTGACAATAATCAACGCCTGACTGGACTTCATGAAACCCAGTCCATTGATAAGTTTAGCTACGGAGTGTCTGATCGTGGTGCGTCCATTCGGATTCCTGTTGGCACAATACAAGATGGTTGGAAAGGCCGTCTTGAGGATCGCCGGCCAGCATCCAATGGTGATCCTTACAAAATTGCCGCTGCTATTATTAAAACCACGAAAGAGGCTCTTGCTTAACTTCCTTTGGTTTAAGGTATTTACAAAGGCGATGGAGAAATCCATCGCCTTTTTTTTATTTTCGCTTACGCATGATGACTACAAATTCATCCCCATCTTTTTTAAAAAAGCGAAGAGCGGCATAATGGTGACTGGATTGTTTATAGAGCTTAGTTTTTCTTTTTCCCTCTTCAATCCATGATGCCTCAATCATTTGAGCTTTTTCACTTCTGATGACACCAGTTCTTTCGATGGGACCTCTTTTGCCAAGCATTGTCATCTGTGACCATCCGTCTTCTTTCCATTCTCTAATGACATCCGTTGGCTCTTGAGAGCAACTGATAAGAAGACATCCGAATATCATCGCTAGCAAACATTTCATTTTGAGAAACATTTGGAAAAAGCCGAAATAACAATTTGCTTGTTTTAGATTTTTCCCGCAGGTCGCTTAGTCGCTTGTAATTTCTTATTGAAGGACTGTCCCAATAACTGAAGTTTCTTAACGATTTCAGGATTTTCTTTACTGAGATTTTTACTTTCGCCAATGTCGCTCTTTAGGTCGAAAAGCGAAAGCTCGATTTTAGCTTGAGAATAATTTGTGGGAATCCCACCCGTTCCGCCCGGTCTTCCCGCCATAGTTCTGTAACCATGAGGAAAATGAAGTTTCCATTTTCCTTGGCGAACTGCTTGAAGTTGATTGCCATAGTAGAAGTAATAAGCTTCGTGGGGAGACTTTGCTTCATCCTGGACAAAAAGAGGCCAAATGTTTTTTCCATCTAGTATATGTTCAGGTAATTTAGCTCCTATGAGGTAAGCGATTGTAGGCAGGATATCAATTGTCATGGCGGGTTCTTTACAAGCGGAGTTTGCGGGTATTGTTCCGGGCCACCAAGCGAGTGTAGGCTCTCTGCACCCACCATCAAACATTGTGCCTTTTCCTTCTCGGAGGGGAGCTGCGGATCCAGCATGATCTCCGTAGTTTAACCATGGCCCATTATCAGATGTGAACAAGAACAAGGTTTTCTTATCTATATCAAGTTTTCTCAGTGTTTGCATGATTTTGCCTACTGACCAATCCACTTCCATCATGACATCCCCAAATAAACCAACTCCACTTTTCCCCTTAAATTTATCAGAAACATATAAAGGCACATGGACCATACTGTGTGGGATATAGACAAAAAATGGATTATCTTTATTTTTTTCAATAAATGAAACGGCTCTTTCTGTGTATTGAGTGGTGAGCTCTTCCTGATCTTTTCTACTCACCTTGGGATTAATGATCTTATTTCCATTAAACAGGGGCAGGTGAGGCCATCTTTTGAGCCTTTCTTCCATTGGTAAATGAAGTACTCCAGGGTGATAGGGCCACATGTCGTTGGAGTAGGGAAGGCCAAAAAAATCATCGAATCCATGTTGCATGGGCAAAAACTTCTTATGATGTCCTAAATGCCATTTCCCATAGCACGCTGTGGCATATCCTTGTTGCTTACAAATTTCCGCAATCGTTACTTCATCTGGATTTAATCCATGCTCTGAATTAGGGCCTAGTGCCCCATTGATTCCGATTCTTACATTGTAGCAACCTGTGAGAAGGCCTGCCCTCGAGGCTGAGCAAACTGCCTGGGTAACATAGAAGTCAGTAAATTTTCGCCCCTCGCGGGCCATCTTGTCGAGATGTGGAGTTGGATAACCCTTGGCCCCGAATGGACCAATATCAGCATAGCCCATATCGTCCATGAACATGATTACGATATTTGGCATCCGCTTGGCGGAAAGGGAAAAAACAAAAAAAAGAATAAGTAAATTTGCAAATGTGGCTTTCATGAGCGTCATTAGATTGTGGATAAAAGCGAGACCTTATTCGCCGGGAATTTAGATTGGCAAGCGTCTAATCTGTTTGCTTTACAATCTTGTGGTAGTATCTGGGGATATTTAATAGGGAAAAGCTCTCCTCCAAGTCTGATGTATTGAATCATAGTGGGTCTTACTCCAAAATAACCAATATAATGAAAGGAACGAAAATGTTGTTTCGCAAAAGTGGTGATGCAGGAACGGATTATAATATTAAAAACGGTCGATATTTGGGTGTTTTCGATTGTCTTCAATGGCCAAAGAGTATGGCGGAATGTTCTAATCTGAACGAATGTAACTCGAATGAAAGTTTGGAGATTTTCAAACTACTTTATTACCGACGAATACCTCCCTCGTGAACGCATCCTTTCTCTCTTGGTCCACGAATCTTATGATTCGGACGAAATAAGATCGAACCTCTAAGGTCCGAATTTCGCCAAGAAACCCTAAAATTCAAAATTATTCAGGCAAAGAAACTCTTATTAGATTCGAATTCTCCATTTCTCTTCGTAATCCGTAGAAAATAGACAAAGGATAAGTTTGCGATGCCCAATTGGTTAGCAATTCAGGCATCCTTCCATTTGGATATGAGAGGTTTTCAAAAGTAACCAGCATTTTCTTGTCGTCAATAGGTTCGATCATGTAAGTCGCATATTCTAATGTGGCTCTCACTCTTTTCCCTGTTTTTTTTACACTGGGATGATCCACCGATTTCATCTCAATCACGATTTTTGATTCTCCCGTTCTTTTGACCAATGATTCGTATACTAATTCTCTATCCTTCACGGGCCAAGGAGCGTTGATTACCTGACAAAATATAAAATGAAATTTGGATTTTTGTTCCAATAGCTTACCTTCCTTCAAGTCTTCAATCCAGAACTTCCACCTATTCGGGTTATGAAGAACTCCTACGAGTTCTTCCGGTTTTCCTGGAATAATCCCAACTCCTCGGAATGCAATTCGATCATCGAGCTCTTTCTCATATACCTTGACCCCGTTTTTTTCCTTTATCAATAACCAACTCCGATCCGCTTCACTATTTGCTTTAACAAGCTGAAAAAAGAAGCCTAAACAAATCCACATCAGCAACACCTTCAGATTTAAACCTATACCAAAGAAGGATATGGGGTGGGAGTTAGTTGCATGCATGAGCCGGAGTTACAGTGAAACTTAGTAGAGAAAGTGTGGGAAAAAAACAAATATTCTATTTGACTGGGAAGCAATCAAATGTCGAATCAATATGTCATTTTTCTAAAGTAAAGAGATTACTTGTCTCGTATTGGATGAACTTGGGAACTATTTTGAAGTAGAAAATTGTGGATTTTTTAATGTCTACGATTTTCAAGTTTATTACTAAGTGCATCCTCTCTTGCCAAGAAAGTGGTTGCTATACTAGTTTCAGCAAATGCTACCTGTAATTCTGATCTCCAGTTGCTTACTCTGTGTATTGGCTTATCGATTTTATGGAAAATTTCTGACTGAGAGATGTCAATTAAATGACGAGCGGGCGACGCCGGCAGTCGAAAAGGAAGACGGCGTCGATTTCGCTCCTGCCCGGGCATCGGTTTTGTTCGGGCATCATTTCTCTTCAATTGCCGGAGCAGGTCCCATTGTTGGGCCAATTTTGGCGGCGACCTATTTTGGCTGGGGGCCCACCTGGGTATGGATATTGGTGGGTGCGATCCTCGTGGGTGGAGTTCATGATTTTGGAAGTACCTTGATGTCGGTTCGCAATGGTGGACGTTCCATTGCCGATACCATGCGTGGTTTGGTCGGGGAGGGCGCTGGTAAGTTGTTTATGCTCTTTGTTGTTCTGGCATTGGTCTATGTGATCATTGTGTTTTTGGATCTTACCGCCAATACCTTTGCCAAGCAACCATCCGTGGCTACGGCATCGGGTTGGTTTATTGTGGTGGCTATTATCTTCGGGGTATTAATGAGGAGTGGTAAGTTTTCCCTCAGCCAATTGGCTCTAATCTTTTTTCCCCTTACTTTTGCCGGTTTGGCGGTGGGTCATCTGTTTCCAATGATCGAGCTGGGTAAGGAAGTTTGGATTTGGTTGACTTTGGGATATTGTTTCGTGGCTGCGGTTCTGCCAGTGGGACTACTTCTACAACCAAGAGATTTCTTAAGTGCGGGTTTTCTCTATGCAATATTAGTGGTGGGTGCTTTGGGAATGTCTTTCGCGGGAGAAACTATCCAGATGCCCGCCTTTACTGGATGGGAATCGGAAAAACTGGGAATGCTGGTTCCCTTTCTCTTTATCACTGTGGCATGTGGAGCCTGTAGCGGTTTCCATAGCATTGTGTCGAGTGGTACTACCTCCAAACAGATTAAAAAGGAGAGTGACGTTCGCCGAATTAGTTATGGTGGAATGTTGGTGGAGGGTGTGCTGGCAGTTTTTGCTATGGGTTGTGTGGCTGTTCTTACAGTGGGGGAACGGGAAGCAGGGGGTACTCCCGTGGGTATCTTTGCGGCCGGGGCAGCCAAGTTCTTTGGAGCGGTGGGTATTCCCACTCATCTGGGTGCGGAATTTGCAATGTTGGCAATTAGTACTTTTCTCCTGACTACGCTGGATACCTGTACGCGACTAACCCGCTTTTTGATTGAGGAACTTTTTGTCTGGCGAAACGAAGCGAGTCGATACCTAGGGACTCTTTTGGCTCTTGGGCTTCCCACAATTCTTGTTTTTCAGCAATTTCCGGGAACGGACGGAACCCTCCAACCCGCATGGAAAGCAATTTGGCCTCTCTTTGGGGCGACCAATCAATTATTAGCCGCTCTTGCTCTCCTTACCTTTGTAGTCTTTCTAAAAGCCAGTCGGGTAAAATATGGCTTCGCTCTGTTGCCTGCGGTTGTAATGATTTTGATGCCCATGACTGCACTCGTGCAAATGGCTAACTCCTTCGGATTGTCTACCTTACTCGGAGGAACTGCAGCTGGGATGTTCATACTTGGCCTCTTTTTGATGGTTACTTCCTGGCGTTCCTTAACGCAAAGCCAGAACGAGCCTTTAACCGAATCAACCCTCTAGGACATTAAAGAACATTTGGAGGAGGTTGTTCCTCTTCAGGCTCGCCCTCTTTAGACGCGAGAGCATTCTGGATGGTATTTTTCAATTTTTCCGGACTACATGGCTTATTCAAAATTTTATAGAGAAAACCGGATTGTAAAGCTTGTGAACCACCAAATTCAAAATCCGCATGACCCGTTAGAAGAATACAAAGAGTGTCCGGAGAAGATTCCTTGATTTTTCGCAATAGGGTGGCTCCATCCATCCCGGGCATACGCATATCGGAGACAACAACGGCAAAAGGGCCTTCGGATTCCATTTTTAAAAGTGCTTCTTCGCTTCCATTGGCCAGCGAAATCTTAAAACTTCTACCGAGGTTGAGCTTGATCCCTTTGAGGATCGATTCTTCATCGTCAACGATCATCACTTTAGCACTCATTCCAGAAGGTTGAAGCATGCACCCAGATGGATGCAAGGATTTCATTCCATTTTATTGAATGTTTCGTGAGAAATGAGTAGAATTTATGAGAAATCCCACTTTATGATAAATAAAACTTATTGCTTTGAGCTAATCGTAACACAATTTTCTGGATTCCCGCCGTGAGTATGCTAGCCTGAGACTTTAGTTTGCCCGAGTGGCGGAATTGGTAGACGCAGCGGACTTAAAATCCGTTGACCGCAAGGTCGTGGGGGTTCAAGTCCCCCCTTGGGCACTCTTTTGCAATAAACAGCAAAAGAGTGATGGCGTAGGAAATATGGGGCATTTAGCCTTCCCTTTGAGTCTCATCCTTCTCTTTCTTGGAAATTTGTACATTTCCATCCAAATGTGCGAAAAGGAACATTTAAGCAAAAAAGTTGGCTACAATCTGGGTACAAAAAAGGGTGGGAGGGGGATCGCCGAACAATCCTCGCTAGATTCTATTATCGATTGATACCCAGATAAAAATTTCCACAATCGTAAGTTCGAAAACCTAGAGACTTGGCGATGCCCAGCGGAAAAGCCTTTCGAGGAATTAAGGTTAAAGGGTTAACCAGTTAGCTTGAAAATCTGAAACAGGGTTTTGGAATTTCATCTTTAAAACAAAAAGCAGGAGATTGCTCCCCTGCTTTTTATTTTATCCTTGTGACCTATGATCTGCCCAATTGATCAGTCATTACACAAAACGGTTCAATTTTAATGATGGATCAGTTTTTTTCATTATGGTTAGTTTCTGCATCATCTCCGAAATTGCAAAAGATTGTAGACAACGAAGAAAAGAAATAAAAGAAAAGTTCCGAGTGGCCAAGCATACCAACCCATTCCCAATTTCAAGCCAACAATAAAGCTAACAACCCAAAAAATCAGCATGCCAATCATGCAAAAGATGGCTTTGTAGGGCAAAGGTTCATGCTTATTAGGCATGGGTTGATATTTGTCATTGAAATCTCCAAATCCTCCTGGGTGAAACATAACAAATAATTTTGCCTGTAAAATTGTTAGCCGCAAACTTTATGGTTCGATTTTAAGGATGGATCAGTTTTTTTTCATTATCGGAAGTTTCTCCATCATCCGCATCTCGTTTCATCTGATCCAGTTCTTGCTTGTTCGAGAAAATAGCTACCTCGTTCTTGGAACATCAATTGGTGTAAGCTCATAAAAACCTGCCGATAAATAGGAGTGGCAAAGCATAAAACTGTTCCATATTCGTTAGGTGTAGACACGACTTGGGAATTAATGCAAGCGAGTGAGATAATCGAGTAAAATGGATGCAGAATAATAAAACCATTTAAATGAAGGTGTAGTATACGGAATTAAAATCTGTTGCCCACAAGGCCGTAGGGATTCAAGTTCCCCTTGGGCACTCTTTTGGATTAAGATGCGAAAGAGTCTCAGGGAAGTAAATAAAAGGCATTTAGCCGATCCATGACTTCTACATCTTCTTTTCCAAAACTTAGCATTATTCATCCAATTGTGCAAAAAAACATTTTGTCAGGGTTTACGGCTTTTCTGAAATCTAGCCAATGTTTCGTTAACCCCTCTTTTAAATCCTGCTGATTCGGCCAATAAGATTTCTTTTCTTTTGCTTTCTAATTCCTGTTTATATTTAAGTACTAATTCATCGATTTCAGCGGTATGCACTTTCATTAGATTGTGTTTTTGTTGTTCGAGTGTGGCGATTACTGAATTTAGTTCTTTAAATTGAGCATACGCTGCTTCCTTTTCCAATTTTCTCTCCTTTTGTGACTTCTTGAGTTTCTGATCCTGATTGGAATTATTTTTGGTAAGCTCATTTGCTTTGTTTTCCCACTCCTCTTTCTCTTCTTTCATATTTGCAAAGAGAGATTGATAGTCAGATGATTCTTGGGAAAGGGATTCAATTTCTTGCTTTTGGGTGTTGATTTTTTCGTTTAGTTTTTGATTTTCCTGAGGAAAGACAAATGCTCCAAGAAGAAAGCCCACGATTGATGTCAGGATAATGGAAATAGAAAGAAGAAAGATTTTCATGCCAATTACTTTGATTTATCTATGCTTAGCGAATTAAAATTTGAATGTAGTTAGGCTTCTTTGAAGCCACGCCAAATCCAACCAACTACCCACAAAAACAAATGTAGGGCAATGGGAGGTCCGAAAAAGAGGATCGATGCATCAATGGGGCTTTCTTTGCTCCAATCCATAAACCATTCGAAGCCATCGAGCCATACATCGTCTGCATTTTGATGAACTTTATAGGTGAATAGTCCGAGAATCCACATTGCACTAAGTGCGATTTGCAATCGAAAGAATCCCTTGTTCATGGGGTGTTATGGAAGCACCTTTAATCGACTAGGTCAAGAATTTGGAATAATCGTTTAGGTGGTATGCTGTGTTCTTTTGATCAGTTGGGTTTAAAATCTCCCAGGTTGAAGGCGGCGATGCCATTCTCCTGTCTAACAAGTAATTGCGAGCCAATGAGAGATGGAGTGGTGCACTTCAATGCGTTGATCTTGAATTTTTGACCGTCACCGAGTTTCTCCGGATCCGCTTCCAGAAGTTGGAGAAAGGAGCCGTTTATTTCATAACACAAGATGTGACGACCAATCATGATGGGGGAGGAGATGTCGTGCTTGGCGGGAATTTTGCGAAGAACATCACCGGTTTCCAAATCTATGCACAGCCGCATACCTGCTCCAATGAGAAAAACATTGTTCTTGAAAACGAGGGGACTGGAGTCCGTTCTACGCGTAAGTTTGGGATAGCGCCATTTTTCGAAAATACCATTGGGTTTCGATTGAAAGGCAATCAGGCCCGTTTCTTCTTGTTTACCGTGTACGACAAGATAATCATCTTGAACCACGGCTGTGGAACTTCCTCCACCAGGTCCCTCCCAAAGAGTTTTTCCGGTTGAGGGGTCGATTGCACAAACAGTCTTACCAGAGTTGCAAACGATGAATTCTCCGTTTGAGCTTTTCCAGTAGATTGGAGAGCCGGATTTTCCCCGAACATCCATATTTTCCCAGACTAATTTGCCGGTTTTACTATCGAATGCCTTAAGGGAGCCAATTAAGGCAATCACGAGGTTGTCATGAATGAGAGGGGAGCTCGCGACTCCTTTCTCGATAATTTCATTTTCCCAAATGAGGGAACCTTTTTTTAAACCCAATGAGAAAATACGAGTTCCGCCAATGGCGAAAATCCTCCCATTGGAAATGCATGGGGTGGAGGAGGAACTACGACCTGTTGGAAGACTGGGTAAAGATGTTTTCCAGGCAAATTTGCCGGTTCTCAGGTCGAGAGCAACAATCACGTCATCCGCCATTCTTTTAGTGGGAGGCACACCTTGGCTAATGAATTCGGAGGTATCCTGGTCAAATTTTTGCTCGGCAATCCAATCATCCAGCGCTTCTTGGTTCGGGAAAACTCTGTCTTTAATGGAAAATAGTTTATCGATTACTTCAAGGGACATGGCCAGTTTCCCTTTTTTGAACCGTGACGCGATTAGGCTTCCCTGTGTCATCCGTTGTTTCTGGTCGAGGTTTTCATTAATCCATTCATCAATCCATTGATCCAGTTTGCTTCCGCGCAACCTTGGGCTTAATGACATGCGATCTTTTTCCGCTTTTTGGACAAGTTCCTTGGGTAGATTAACTTTACGCGCGCCCATTTTCCGAAGCACGATGTCGTTGATAATTCTTTCTTCGGTCGGCTCGTCCCTATGCCAAACCAGAGAGAGATACGCAAAGCGATCATCTGACACTACACTGCTGAATCCGCCATTGTCTTGACTGGGTAATTCCATGCTTGTCCAGAGTTTGGTGGGTGGATTCGTTGCCCAGTTCTGAGGAGTTGCCAATTCCAGACTGGAACGTCCGTTTCTGTCAGGCCCGCGCCATTGAGGCCATCCATCTCGTTCTTTGGCAATGAGCCAGCAGGGAAAAATCAGAAGAAAGGAAAAAGTAATATTTAGGATTCGCATGGTTTGAAATCACAAACCATCAAAGAAACATGGCAAGACAAAGTGTTGTGTACATAAAACTTTTACATATAAAGTTCACTTTCTTGACCCGCATGGGGAAAGGATTAATTTGAAGGAAATGATTTGGTTCGTGGGAATTTTACTTTTTGTCTTCATCTTTGGTTGTTCAGAAGATCGATCAGATATTGTGGTCGAAACTGAGATTGTGACCGGAAATCGATCGGTTGAATCCAGTGATTTGACTCCCAACTCCATTGTAAGCGAAGATTTGGCCGGTAATGCCTCTGATAAAGGTTCAGTTTTTATATCAACAAATACTTCATCTGATGAAGCTCAAGAGCCCAGAGATGATCCCCTGGTCGTCAGTCCGGAGTCGATACAAAGCCAAGACGGAATTCGTTCCACCTTTTACGAAGATGGTACCTTAAAGGAGGAATTAACATATGTGAATGGAAGGAAAAACGGGCTTGTTCGAAGGTGGTTTGGTAATGGGCAATTGAAATGCCGGGGGCAAATGATGAACGATCGCTGGAATGGAGTATATGAAGAATGGTTCGAGAATGGAGAATCTAAAACGATTGGAGCCTATCAAGACGGGAGACAAGATGGAGAATGGAAGTTCTTTAATAAATCCGGTGAGAAAATGCCAAGTTTGTTTTTTGTTGAGGGAAAAGAGGTAACAAGAGAATTACCCCGACTACTTCCAAAAGCTCCACTCCCTTTTCGTTTCAACTCCATCGAGGAAGGTTCTCCTTAGTAGACTGCCGTTTTCCTCGTATCGATTGAAACTGCCGTTTCCTTGTTTTACTTGAGAAGCATGGCATGGAGTTCCATCGGGTAACCACACTTGTATGGATACCAGTTTGCCGACGGTGTTCATGGATTCTGTCATGAGTTGACCATTTGAATAGTATTCCATCCATTCCCGATCAACTTCTCCCTGATGGGTTTGCCCAATTACATGAGGATTCCCATCAGGGTGCCAACTTAAGAACTTTCCTTCGAGACTATCTTTTCTCCAATGAGTCTCGAGTTTTCTCTCTCCGTTTTCGTGCCAATCAATCCACAAGCCGGTTTTTTGACCTTTTAATAAATACCCAATGGATTTAATTTTCTTACTTTCGAAATCCTCCCGAACCCATCCGGTGAACGGCTCTCCTCCTTGATCAAGATAAAGCATAAGAATATCATATTTTAATGCTCTTCTGAGAGATTCCAGTGGAATGGCTTCCTTGCGTGCCTTGTTTAGAATTTGTGGATCGGCGAGATCTGGAGGCCCGCAAGATTGAAGGAGGGTTAACCATAGTATACAAAGTAAAATTCTATGGTTTTTCATTGATGAAGGCTTGCAGTTGCTAATGTATTTGCCCGAGTCCAGAAGCAGGAGTATTTTTCTTGGCTTATGATTTTCGTCAAGGATGTAAATTTAAGTTTTGGGCACAAGAAGGTATTTAACGAAATCTCAGAAAGTATAGGACCAAGAGACCGAATTGCTTTGGTCGGATCAAATGGTTCCGGAAAGACAACTTTTCTGCGAATGCTTATGGGGCAGGTAATGCCGGATGAGGGTAAGATTGAGAAGCCCGAATATGCGACGATAGGATATCTGCCTCAGGATGGGATTTCCATTAGCGGGCGTTCGCTTCGCGAGGAAGCGGGTACGGTGTTTTCCGATACCTTGTCTTTGTGGGCTCAATTGGACGAGGCAGAGGATAAACTGGGCGAAATGGATCCAGATACGGAGGAATTCTATGACTTGATTGACTTAATGGGAGCATGGGAAGAACAACTTGCCTTCTTCGAACCGGATAAAATGAACGCGAGAATTGAAAAAGTTATGATGGGTATGGGGTTCTCATTAAATGAGATGGACCGGCAGGTGGATGAATTCTCGGGTGGATGGCAAATGAGGATAGCTTTGGGTAAACTTTTGCTGGAGGGACCATCCTTACTCATTCTGGACGAACCAACTAATCATCTGGATGTTGTTTCCCAGCATTGGCTGGAGCATTATCTCAAAAAGTATCAGGGAGCAATCCTTGTCATTTCGCATGATCGAGCATTTCTGGAGAGTGTGACGGAGAGAACAATCGAATTAAAACTTGGCGATTTGAATAGTTATAAGGGGAATTATTCTTTCTATCTCAAGGAGAGCGCTGCACGCATCGAGCGGCAAAGGAAGGCTTTTGTCAACCAGAAGAAGGAAATCCAGAAGGAAAGGGAATTTATAAATCGATTTAGGTCAAACGTTAAGAAAGCGGCGATGGTTCAAAGTCGGATCAAGGCATTGGAGAAAATGGAATTGATAAAACCGGAGGCAGAGGAAAAGAAGATTTATTTTCGTTTTCCATCATCTCCTCCGGCCAGTCAGAAGGTGGTTGAATTAAATGGACTGGAAAAATCTTATGGAGAAAATAGCGTTTTTAATGGACTGGATTTGAGGATTGATAAGGGAGACCGAATTGCCGTTGTTGGAGTTAATGGAGCGGGGAAATCGACTTTGGTAAGGATTCTGGCAGGTGTGGAACCTTTTCAAAAAGGCGAACGAGATTTGGGGGTAAATACGGTGATCGGATATTTCGCTCAGCATCAGGCAGAGGAACTTAATCCGGAAAACGACGTAATAACAGAAGTGGAAAACTCCCTCAGAGATAATCAGGAAGCAAATCCACGGGCCGCATTGGGTGCTTTGCTTTTTAGTGGAAATGATGTTTTCAAGAAGACTTCCGTTCTTTCAGGAGGAGAGAGGAATCGAGTGGCCTTAGCCAAATTATTGATGAAGCCATGCAATTTTCTTATCATGGACGAACCAACCAACCATTTGGATATCCGGAGTAAGGAAGTTTTGCAGGAAGCACTGAATTTATTTGAGGGTTCCGCCATAATTGTAAGTCATGATCGATCCTTCTTGGATGAAGTGGTGACCAAGGTACTGGAGGTGTCAGAAAATAAGGCAAGAATGCTTACTTGCAATGTGTCCGAATACATGGAAAGACTGGATGCAAAAGGAGAATGTTAAGCAAGGAAATGGAAATTGTTCAATGAGGAGGACGAGCGTTGGCTAAGTTATACTTTCATTACTCATCAATGAATGCGGGGAAATCGACTTCTCTATTGCAGGCAAATCATAATTACGGAGAAAGGGGTATGAATACCTTTCTCCTAACTGCGAAAATTGATGATCGTGATGGAAGGGGAAAGATTCGATCCAGAATTGGAATTGAGCATGGAGCTGAAGTTTTTGACGAAAATACTAATATAGATTCGCTAATCCAGCATCTTGACGAAGAGATTGATTGTATACTAGTTGATGAAGCGCAGTTCCTTACAAAAGCACAGGTTGGTCAGTTAGCCAGTGTCGTAGATAAGAGAGGGATTCCGGTTCTAACCTACGGAATTCGAACCGATTTTTTAGGCGAGACCTTCGAGGGAAGTCAATACCTCATGGCTTGGGCAGATGAGATTAAGGAGATCAAGACTATTTGTCATTGTGGAAAAAAAGCCACAATGAATGCAAGAATCGATCCATCGGGTAAGATGGAAACAAGTGGAGCACAGATCGAAGTCGGGGGGAATGAAAGATACGTATCTCTATGTAGAAATTGCTTTGGAAAAGCAGATACTGGAATTTCCTAAGATTAATGCGAGGCGGTAAGAAACTTGATCGCAAGAAATCCACCGACCAATAGAAGGCCGAAAACCAAAGCGAGCAGGTTGAAGTGTCTGTCGATTTTTTCCTTAATGGGTTCTCCAAATTTAGAAATCAAAATGGCAACCAAGAAAAAACGGGCAGAGCGACTAACAGCTGATGCAAGTAAGAATGGTAACAAAGCCATGCCCATGACTCCACTGGCAATCGTAAAAACTTTGTAGGGAATTGGCGAAAAACCGGCAAGAAAGACAAGAGGCCATCCCCATTCTCCATACCAAGCAGAAATACGCTCAAATTTTTCCGGGGTGAAACCTGGTACGTAGCTAAAAAATAATCCCTGAAGCATATCCCAGGCAAAAGCCCCAATCAAGTAGCCGACTAGGCCACCAAGAACTGAAGCGATTGAGCAGATCAGGGCGAATTTTAGGGCTTTTCGAATATTACCAAGGCAAAGAGGAATTAGCAGAACATCGGGCGGGATCGGGAAGAAACTTGCTTCTGAGAAAGATAAGGCGGCCAACCAGCTGGAGGCTCTTTTCTTGTGGGCGAGTGATAGTGTCCAGTTGTAAGTGCTGCGTAGTGGATTCATTAATTTTCGCAAGCTGATTGTAATGAAGAGGTGAGATTATTTTGGTAAACATGGGGTTTGAGGGTGGCGACATAGGGGAGTTGGCGGTAACGCCCAGCGTAGTCGAGGCCGTACCCAACAACAAACTCATCAGGTATGGTAAAACCAACCCAGTCTGCCTTAAGTGCATTTTGCCTCCTGTCCGGTTTGTCCAGAAAAACGCAAGTACGGACGGAAGCGGGTTTTGCGGAGATTACTTCATTACGAGTCTTGAGCATGGTTTGCCCAGTATCCAAAATGTCATCCACAAGAAGTACGTGTTTGCCAGAAACATCCGTTTTTAGATGACTGAGTATTCTGGGCGCCGTTTCAGGGTTGATTGAATTTCCATAACTGGAAACACGCATGCAATCCAATCTTAAAGGTATCGAAAGATGGCGGATCAGATCGGCGGTAAAGACAATGGCTCCGTCCAGAAGGGTAATAAGCACAATTTCCTGGTTTTGGTATTCTCGATCAATTTCCTCTCCTAGGCATTCTATCCTTTGTTGAATCTTCTCTTTGGGCAGCAGTATTTCTTGGAGGTCGTTTTTCATGTAGATCTAAATTTTCGAGAGTAGGCGATGGATGCTTGATTGGGCAGAATTGGCATATCCACCACCAAAGAGATTGAAGTGATTGAGTTCGTGGTAAAGATTATAAAGGATCTTTCGGTTTTCAAAGCCTGAATGCAGTGGAAAGCTTTCATCATATGCTTGATAGAATGCATTAGAGAATCCACCAAACATGTATGTAAAAGCTAGATCCGTTTCTCGATCTCCATAGTAACTGGCTGGATCAAAAATGAAAGGTTTTCCATCTTGGTCGTAGGATGCATTGCCTCCCCATAAATCTCCGTGTAGTAGCGAAGGAAATGGCTCATAATCGTTGAAGAATACCTCGAGATTGTCTAGGAGTTCATGCGAACCAGAGAAGGTGGTTCCCTTTGAGTTGGCCAACTGGAATTGGTGTTCAAGTCTATATTGCCGGTAAAAATCGATCCATCTATTCATAGGAGGGTTGGGTTGAGGAGTAGCACCAATACAGTTATCCATAGACCAACCGAAGTGAGTTTGTTGAATGCGATGAAGGTCAGCTAATTTTCTCCCCATGTCTTCTTGAGCTTTTGCGGAACTTACGCCTTCTTGTATGAAATTGAGAACGATAAATGAATGATTGGAAGTTGTTCCGTGTGTAATGGTTTCTGGTACTTTAATCGTTCGGGTCGAAGCAATTTCGCACAATGCTCGACCTTCTGCTTCAAAAAAGGGGAGGAAGTCTAATGAGTTTCTTTTGACGAAAAAATCTCTACCGTCCTTCCCGGAAATCTTGGATGCTTGATTGATGCATCCACCAGACAGAGATGCTTCACCTATGGATTGAAAAGTATCCCCAGTTGCCACGGCAATCGCTTCCTCAATGGACTCGAAATTATTTTGCATGGTTAATAACTGGGTCAGAAAAGTTTCAGTTTTTGCTTTTAAGAAACTGAAGGATTTGCCTGCAGCCATCCTCCAATAAATCTAGAACTTTTTCGAAACCAGCTTCTCCGCCGTAATAAGGATCAGGTACTTCCTGGTCATCCGACTCCACGAAATCACAAAATGGCCGAATTTTTTCGAGGGATTTTGTATCTGGGGCCATTCTGGAAACTTCGGAGAAATTGAAATTATCCATGGTGATAATGAGGTCTGCGTCTCGATAATCCTCATTGGTGATCATTCTTGCTACTCCTCCGGTATGGATTCCCCTTGCTTGTGCGGCTCGGCGCATTCTGGAATCGGGAGGGCTCCCTGCGTGCGTTTGAATAGTTCCAGCCGAATCACAGGTGATATTCTCACCTATATCCGAATCCGCCAAAATTTTTTTGAAGACCGCTTCGGCGGCAGGTGAACGGCAAATGTTACCCCAGCATACGAAAACCACGTGCATAGCAGCAAATTAGCCCAAATTTTTAAGAGTACAATGCCGAAATCAGCGCTTACACGCAAACTTGACTTTTTCGCCAAAATATCGGTTAATCTTCCGGAATGAGTAATACCATAACTATTTTGGGTTGCGGTTATCTTGGCACTGCACTTGCCTCCCGATGTCTATCGGAAGGTATGTCCGTGTCCGCCCTCACCCGTAATATTGATACTGCCAAGTCTTTGGATCAACTTGGAGTATCGAAGGTTGTGGTATCTAATTTGGAGGATGATTCATGGCATGGAGAATTGAACCCCGAGCAAGATCATGTGGTTAATTGCGTTGGTGCTTCAAGCCCCGATTTAGATGGTTATGTTGCTTCTTATGTTGAGGGTCAGCAATCCACAATGAAATGGTTGGACCAAGGTAAGGTCTCCAATTATCTTTTTACTAGCAGTTGTTCAGTTTACCCGCAAAACGGGAGAAAACTGGTTGATGAAACTTCCTCTTGTTCAGGCGTAGCCGAGCGTGGTGGTCTTTTGCTTGCTGCGGAACAAGTTAGTTTTCCACCTCCTAGTACAATAGCGAGAAGTTTTATTTTAAGACTTGCTGGAATTTATGGTCCTGATAGACACTTGCTATTGGAAAAGGTCAAATCTGGAACGAACCTCGAGGGCAATGCCGATCGAATCCTCAACTTGATTCATCGAGACGATGCTGTTGATGCTATTCTTGCCTGCTTACAGGCAAATACCTCTAATCTTGGACGAATATACAATGTTTCCGATGGTAACCATGCACCAAGAGGCCAAATTGTCACTTGGCTAGCCGAAAAATTAGGAGTGGATAAACCAGGGTTTGCTGAAGATGACGAAGAAAGCACACCTAATCGAAAAATTTCAACTAATCGCATTTTGGACGAACTGGGTTGGTCTCCTCGCTATCCTACATTCATGGATGGTTACTCGGATATTATATAATTTGCATACTGTTATTTAAAGCAATGGTTGGAGTTGGTAAATTACTTAAGCAAGCACAGAAGATGCAGCTTAAGATGGAGGAAGCTCAGGAAAAACTTTCGCATGAAGTAATTGAAGTGTCTGGAGGTGGAGGTGCGGTAGGCATAAAGATTTCTGGTTCCGGAGAATTTAAGGAGATTACATTAGATCCTGAATTCCTAAAAGAGGACCCCGAATTTGTTTCCGAAGCTATTCTTCAAGCGGTTGTGGATGCAAGTGAACAAGCCAAGAAGAAAAATGATGATATCATGAGCGGTTTGACTGGCGGGATGCAAATGCCCGGGTTGTTTTAGGGTTTTTTCTTGACCTCCGTTTACGAAAATTTACTGGCTTCCCTAAAATCTTTACCAGGGTTGGGCTATAGGTCAGCTGAGAAGATAGCAATTCATCTTTTGGTTGAAAGGCGAACTAAGCTTGATGAGTTAATCGAACTGATGGGATTAGCTGCTGAAAGGCTAACAGCTTGTGAAATATGCGGAAACTTAGCTGAGGGTCAAAATTGTTCGATTTGTGCTTCCACAGAACGGGATGATTCATCAATGTGCATCGTAGAGACAGTTACGGATTTAGTTGCGATCGAGAAAGCAGGGGTTTTTAAGGGGAAATATCATGTTTTGCATGGAAAGCTTTCCCCCATTCGTGGAATTGGTCCAAAGCAACTCAACTTAGATTCTTTGGTCAATAGGCTTGAAAATAATAATTTTAAAGAAGTTATTTTGGCTTTGGGCAATGATATGGAGGGGGAAGCCACATGCCATTTTCTTCGAAGTGAGCTTTTTGTTGGGTTGAATCTTCAGGTTACTAGAATTGGTTTTGGTTTGCCTAGTGGGGCAGGTATCACCTATGCAGACCAAACTACCCTTAAAAGTGCTTTGGATTCGAGGAAATCAATTGAATAAAACTCAATTCGTTCAAGCCGATCACAATATTTGAATTCAAAATTCAATCCATTGCTCGAGAGGAAGGATTTCCTTGTTTTTAAAAAAAACCCAGAGTTTCTTTTCCAAAAGTCATACCAGACATATTATTGAGTTTGAGTCCTCGAAGAAAATAAAAGACTTTGCAAATCCTTCTTCTTTTTCCATGGTTTAATTGTGGTGTTTCGGGTGTTCGTTTTGATGATTATAATCCTTTTTTATGGAGGACTTCGCGGTGCTGTGTCCGATTTGGCCGATCTTCCGGATTGGGAAAAACTAAATCCTCACCAGAAGACGATTACAAGAGAAGTCTTTCTTTTGCAGTTGAAAGAAGTGTATTGTCCGCGGAAATCTTGGTGGTCGCCATGGATTAAGATCGAAAAAAATAGAGCACGAATTCGTAAAAAAGCCGGTTCGGATGAGTGGTATGATTTTTATTTTGCCGATACAAAACAAGATGCAAATCTAAGCTCAAGTCTTAGGCAACATACTCTCTTGTCTGACTTGCGAATTGTCTTAGATCCCGGACATATAGGAGGCAAGTTTGCCGAGATGGAAGGGCGCCATTTTGTTATGGAAGAAGGAAAGCCAGTGAGAGAAGGAGAATTATCCTTACAAATTGCCTCGAGAATTCGTACATTACTCAAGATGGAAGGAGCTGAAGTCTTTTTGACACGTGAATCCTTGAATCCCGTAACCAAGCAGAGACCAATTGATTTTAATGAAATGGCTAAGAACTGGACTCGATCTCGTTTTCCAAGTCTTTCGGAAAATGAGGAGGAATTTCAGAAATGGGTACGCAGACGAAGTGAACTTCTATTTTATCGGCTTAGTGAGATTATGGCCAGAAGTGAAGTGGTGGAAAAACTTCAGCCAGATTTGGTTTTATGTATTCATTTAAATGCAGCACCATGGGCAGATCCCGATAAAAAAGAGTTAGTTGATCGCAATGACTTTCATGTTTTGGTGAATGGTTGTTATATGGGTGGAGAAATCGCGTATGATAACCAAAGGTTCGAAATGTTTGAACGCTTGCTTAACGGGTGGAGTGAAGTCGAGTGTAGCGTTGCTGATGAGATTGCAATTTCTTTTGCCGAGAAAACAAGATTGCCCGCGTTTTCCTACAAGGGGCCTAATGCATTGAAGGTAGGAGATGTTCCCGGAGTATGGGCCAGAAACCTATTGGCGAATCGAATATATTCTTGTCCCGTCGTTTTTCTGGAACCTTATATTGCCAATTCGAAAGAGGTTTACCAAAGAATCCTGCTCGGTGATTACGAAGGGGAGAAGATGGTTTCGAATAAGAGCAGACAAAGTCTTATTAATGAGTATGCCCACTCAGTCGTGGAGGGAATCAAGCAATCCCTGTTAAGGGCAGAATGATATAGAAGTATATTTACTTCAAACTGGCTTTGATCATCTCCTTGGTTGCAGCAATGTTGGCATCGACCGCAGCTTTGGGACCAGTTACCTTAATGAAGATTGCCCCGCCCTTGCCCTCAATGATCGCAGCTAATAGGCCGTAGCCAGGTTTGGGAGTCTTGGGCCCGAATGGGCGTCCACTCAAAAAAGTCCCGTGAGCTTGGGCGTATGTTACACGGGTTTTTCCGATGGTTTCAGTATCCACTTTTTTCCCGAGTGGTTCTTCGAATTGCTTCATCCATCGATCTACATTGGCTTGGATGCCACCCGTATTTCCAGATCCGAAATGATAGAATACCACTTCCGCTGATTTTCCTGACGGACTACTGGCACTAAACTGAGCTTTCCTCATGTTGTTCGATGGCTCGGAAGATTCCCAGCTCTCAGGAGACTGAAAGCTAATGCCAGCGACGGTGAATTTTTCAGCATGGGAAAAACTAAGCAAAAGACAAAATGCAAATAGCAAGAATATGGGATTTTTCATAATTAGTTTATAGGACGAACAGTGTATTCGAGTCAACAAAGGTAAATAGGAAATCTATAATTTGGGCAGGTGGAGAAGTCTTGAGAAAGTACGAATAAAAATACCTGATTTCGAAAAAGCCGGAGTATTGTGAGTGGTTTCTCTCAAATGATCTATATCCCAAACCCGTACTCTATTATTTGTTATTTGAATGGATTTGATTTGGCCATCCGTTGTTATTGCATATGCGGTTTTCCCTGTTGCCACTGGAGAAGCGAAGTAATTTCCACCTATTCGCTCTCTCCAAAGTATTTCTCCGGATTTTAGATCAATTCCAGTGAGAATCCCCGCATCTGAGAGTAAAAGAAGGACTTTCTCCAAAACTAAACTTGTTGGTACATAGGGAATGTTTCTCTCAAGTACTCGAGCAACTGACGCTTTGGGGTTTCCGTCAACGGGTGGCTTTACGAAGAGAAATCTGCTCCCTCGCCCGCCAGCCCCACAAGAAGCGAAAAAATATCCATGGGCAAAGTAGGGAGAGGATACGCTGCGTTTGTCAAGGGTATCAGGTCCAGTTTCCCAGGCAATTTTTCCGCTTTTGGCATCGATGGCATAACAACCATGTGATTTGGAACTTGATACAAATTGTAATTTGCCTTCTTCAGTCAAGTGGGCACATGGGGTCGAAGCAGAGGGTTTTGAACCCACTCGTTCGACTTTCCAGATTTGTTTTCCTGTATGTCTATCTAGGGCTATGATTGCTGATTTTTCCTCATGATCATGGGTGACTACAACGAAATTACCATAAACCGTAGGGGAAAAACCGTTTCCATGTTGGGTTCTGTATGCACCGAAACTTTTTTTCCAAACTTCCTTTCCTTTATGATCGAAACAGTGCAAGTCGTTCGATTTTTCCGTTGCCCAGGAAACGAAAACATAATCTTGGTCAACTGCAGGAGTGGAGGATGCATAACTATTAAATTTATGTATGGATGAACCTGAAAAGGGAAAAGATTTTTTCCAAATTCCCTTCCCGTTTCTTGTGTCAATAGCCAATACGAATTGATTTTTTCCATCTGGGGACGCACAGGTAGTGAAAACTATTTCTTCCCAAATAACCGGGGATGAATGTCCCACACCAGGTAGCTTGATGCTCCATAGATAATCCTGAGAACTCCAATCAATGGGCAGTTCAATGGTTGGGAATACGCCTTTACCTGTTGTTCCCCTAAAGCGATGCCAGTTCTGGGCATCCAATTGACAGCCCCAAAGAACAAGGGCGACAACAAAGAATCGATTCATAGATCCGATTTTCGAAATATCATAAAATGCTGCTGCGGCAGAGTTTTTAATGTCTTCTCCCATTTAAACCCAATTGCTTCCATTTCCTTTATGGATTGCTGTTCCGTCATTTTATGAAGGGGCTTGATCATGACATTGGGATCCTCTTTTCGGTATTCGATCAGAATGAGTCGGCCATCCGCTTTAAGAGAGTCACGGATCGAGATTCCCATCTCACGCGGATGGGAAAACTCATGATAGGCATCTACCAGAAGAGCAACATCAATAGATTTCTTTTCAAGCATGGTTTTCTTAACCGTACTCTGAACGGGTATGACGTTTTTTTGCCCCGTACTTTTGATCTTGGAGCGAACAATGCCCAGCATCTGTGGCGAAATATCTACGGCAAAAACTTTTCCTTTTCTTACTATTGGAGCCATGCGAAAGGAGAAGTATCCTGAACCTGCTCCAATATCAGCTACCAAGTCCGTGGATTTTAAATTCATACCCTTGATCAGAAGATCAGTTCTTTCCTCCTGTTCTCTTTTGGGCCTTTCCAACCAAGAAGCTCCGAGATGCCCCATAACTTGAGATATCTCACGACCCATATAAAATTTTCCAATACCGTCTCTACTTGGCTTAGAACGGGTATAAAAATCTTCATCCTTCTTTCTGATCTTTTCCTGCGAAAACACACAAGAAGCCCCAATAAAAAGAAAAAAACCAATTTTGAGGTAAGGTACAGAATGACTGGGCGAATCAATCATTGCCCTAATCTTTGCTTATATTTAATTGTTTGCAAATCAATATTGAACACCTTCAGTCAAAAAGATATTCAAGAACTTGAAGTCAATGAAAGTTATTAGAGCCAAGAGCGCTGGGTTTTGCTGGGGTGTAGAGAGAGCAGTACAAGTTGCGCGTGAAGAAGCACAAGGTGGGCAGAGAACCGTTTTTACTGATGGTCCATTGATCCATAATCGCCAGATGATGAATGCACTTGCACAAGACAACATTAAGGAGGTTGGGGATTACCAGAGTAAGGATGAACTGGATTTGAATGAGCAACAGGAAAATGGCGAATCCGTAGTGGTAGTAAGAGCTCATGGGATTTCACCTCAGCGTAGGCAATATCTTAAGAGCCTTGGCTTGCCTTTTCGTGACGGCACTTGTCCGGATGTTGGAATTATTGCCGGAAAGGTAAAGCTTCATGCCGAGCAGGGATATGAGGTAATCATATTTGGCGATCCAGCTCATCCTGAAGTAATTGGTTTGGTCGGTTATGCAAATGGGCGTGCTCACGTGGTGAGTTCGGAGACAGATTTGGATGAGTTACCTGAGTTGGGTGAGAAAGTGGCCATGGTCTCTCAATCCACTATGTTTACTCATGAATTTCGAAACTTGTCTGGTCGATTGGCTAAGAAATATCCAAATCTACTTGTTTTCGATACGATTTGTGGAGCAACCAAGGAGAGGCAATCCGACTTGGTTCAACTAGTCGAAGAAGGAGCCCAAGCAATTGTTGTAATTGGGGGTAAGCACTCCGCCAATACCCGGAAATTGGCGAAATTGGCATCCTCCTATAATCGCCCCACTTTTCATGTGGAAACTGCTGAAGATCTTATTCCTGAAGCCTTTCGAGAATTCGATACCGTTGGAGTTACAGCTGGAGCATCCACTCCCGAGTTCATTATTCGCAGTGTGTGTGAAAAGTTGGAGACTTTTAGTTAGAGAATTTAAGTATGAGTGAAGATTTACCCAATGTATTAGCCGGTCGTTACGCATCGGCGGAAATGAAAAACCTTTGGTCGCAAAGTGGAAAGATCGTGATGGAGCGCGAATTCTGGATTGCGGTTATGAGGGCCCAGAGTGAGCTCGGAGTCAAAATCGAAAAAAGCTCGATTACCAATTCGGAAAAAGTTAAGCTGAAAGTGGACTTGGAATCGATTCGAAAGCGCGAAGAGGTAACCAAGCATGACGTCAAAGCAAGGTTGGAGGAATTCGCATCTCTTTCAGGTCATCAGCATGCTCACAAGGGAATGACGAGTAGAGATTTAACTGAAAATGTTGAGCAGTTGCAGATACATCGCTCCCTCAGTTTGATTCTTGAAAAAGGTGTAGTTGCCATTTTGGCTCTCGGTCGAAAGGCAGAAGAATTCAAGGACATACCCATAACCGCTCGATCTCACAACGTGCCGGCTCAATTGACCACCATAGGTAAGAGGCTGGCAAATTACGGAGAGGAATTGGAAAGAAGTCTGGAGTCTCTATCGCGATTGTGCGCCACTTATCCTTATCGAGGATTAAAGGGGGCAGTTGGAACCCGCTTGGATCAAGTCACCTTGCTTGGTAGTGCACAAAAGGCAGAGAAACTGGACTCCAAAATTATGGAGCACTTGGGTGCCCCGTCCAACTGGGAAAATGTGGGACAGGTTTATCCACGTAGTTTGGATTTTGAAGTGGTTTCCCAATTAGTCCGTGTTGCATCTGCTCCATCCAATTTTGCTACTTCTCTTCGTTTGATGGCTGGGCATGAGTTATTGAGCGAGGGATTTGCCAAAGGACAAACCGGTTCTTCTGCGATGCCTCATAAAATGAACAGCAGGAGTTGCGAAAGAATTAATGGCTTTTATGCAATCCTAAACGGCTATCTGACGATGTTGTCTCAGATTAGTGGGAGCCAGTGGAATGAAGGAGATGTCTCCTGTTCGGTGGTTCGTCGAGTTGCTTTGCCTGATGCCTTCTTTGCAATGGATGGATTACTCGATACTTTTTTGACTGTGCTCGACCAAATGGAGGCATTTCCTGCAGTCGTTGCTAATGAAAGAAGTCACTATCTCCCTTTTCTTCTGACAACTACGATTATGATGGAAGCGGTAAAAAATGGAGCGGGTAGGGAAGACGCACATGAGGCGATTAAGGAACATGCCATCTCTGCGGTAAAGGATTTAAGAAACGGGAAAATTAAGGAAAATGATCTTCCGGTTCGTTTGGCTGGCGATAAACGAATAGGCTTAAGCATCCGTTCCATATGTAAGATTCTCAAGCAAGGTGAGAATGGAGTTGGTGCGGCGGATCAACAAGTTGAGCATTTTGTGAAGAGAAGCGTTTCTTGGGGAAGAAAGTTTCCGGAGGCTAAAAAGTACGTACCGCCAACAATTCTCTAGATTGCCATATTTTTAGAGTTCTGTAATTGGCAATAAATTTTTGCGATTGCCAATCGTATGTTTCCAATGTGCATTAGGGACCTTCATTTTTTATATATTACTATGGCAGAGGAATTAATTGGAAATTGTTTGGTCGCTCAATCGGGTGGTCCAACCGCCGTTATTAACGCTAGTGTCGCTGGGGTCGTTTCGGAAGCGCTTAATCACGAATGCATTGAGGAAGTCTATGGAGGAATCAACGGAGTCTTGGGAATTCTGAAGGAAGAAATCATTGATTTAGCCGAAGAATCCCAACAAAATATTCGTGGACTTCGTTATACGCCCGCATCGGCATTAGGAACCTGCCGGTTTAAGCTCAAGCGCGAGGTGGATTACGAACGTATCCTCGAGGTTTTTGAAGCCCATAACATTAGATACTTCTTCTATTGTGGAGGGAATGATTCACAGGATACCGCAGATAAAATTTCGAAGCTTGCGCAGAAAAAGGATTATGCTCTTCGAGTTATTGGCGTACCCAAGACCATCGACAATGATTTGGTCCTGACTGATCATTGCCCTGGATATGGAAGTGTTGTTAAGTATCTCTGCACCATAATCCGTGAAACTGCATTGGATCACGAAGCAATGGGGCAGCATGATTTGGTTTCCATCATCGAGGTAATGGGAAGAAATGCTGGATGGATTGCCGCCGGTACAACTCTTGCCAAAAGCAAGGAAAACCCCAATGACGCTCCTCACCTTATTTATCTACCTGAATTGCCTTTCTCTAAGGACAAATTCGTGGATGATGTGCAAAGAATATTGAAGAAGAATAAGTATTGTTTGGTAATTGTTGGAGAAGGATTGATTGATAAGGATGGCAACTATGTTGCCAATAGCGCTACCGGTCAAGATGCCTTCGGTCATCAACAACTAGGTGGTGTTGGAGATTTTCTGGCTAATCACATCGAGGAAAATCTTGCGGTTAAGGCACGTTCGTCCAAGTTGGGGACAGGTCAAAGGGCAGCAGCTCACTGTTCGTCCAAAACTGACAACGATGAAGCATTTATGGCGGGTCAGGCAGCCGTTAAGGCCGCAATTGAAGGGGAGACTGATAAGATGGTCATTCTTGTAAGGGCGGAAGGTGATGCGTATTCATGCGAAACGAGTCTCGCTCCACTTTCGGAGATAGCCAATGGAGTGAAGGAAATTCCGCAAGATTGGATATCTGAGGATGGAGTAAGCATGACTGCAAAGTTCATTAAATATTGCCAACCCCTTGTACAGGGCGAAGTCGAAGTTCCGTACGAGAATGGAGTTCCCAATTATGTTCGTTTGTCCAATAGACGCGTGCGTAAGGTATTGGACCCCCACGAATTCGAATAGTATTTTCTTCAGTCAACAGCCCAATTCCAATTAGGCTGCTCGCAACTTCTTAAATTTTGTTTAAGGCAGAGTTTAATGCTTCCTTAATTGCATCCGCGTCTTCCAGACCGACGGATAATCTACATAAATTTGGATTTATACCTGCATCTGCTAAAAGTTTCAGGCCCTCCATGGTTTGAGTGAGTCCATAGTGAGCCAAATAGACGTAAGGGCAACAAATACTAAACTCAGTCCCAAAACTTGGGCTTTTAAGCATCTCCAATCGATCATAGAAACTCTTAAAATCTCCATCTATTTCAAAGCTTAAAGTACAACCAGGAGCCGAATCACCAGCGATTTTCCTATAATTGTGGGCATATGAATCTTGATAAGCCCAATAGACTTTCCTGATTTTTGGGTGATTCTGGAGAAATTCGGCTACCTCAATTAAGCTTTGATTCGTTCTGTCGATAAAATTTGAATAGAAAGGAATTTGTGCTGCCGTTCTCCAAAGATCTCGCGAATGACAGACATTAAGATTTTCAGCAACTTTATCGGTGAGTGGTCTGCCAAGATGACTTTTTTTGGGGAAGACCAGGCTTCCCATCATCACGTCTCCCTCCCAATTTGCGTATTTGGTTAGGCTATTTACCACCACATCCGCATATTGGGATACCTTGGCGTTTTTTGGCGAAGCCATAGTGGGATCGATGATCAGAAGGGAATCGTTTTGATTGCAGAGAGAGCGAACTTTTTCCAGGTCGCAGGATTGAAGCAATGGATTTGTTGGAAACTCAGTTACCACTCCGGCAATATCGGAGCCCATTTCAGAGAAAAATCTTTCCAGATTTTCAAATTGAGTCATCGAGTCCAAGGTTAGGACTTTTCCGCCTCTCCTTGTTACTCGTTCCATTACTTCAATCGTATCGAGGTATAACCAACCTAAACGAATCCAGATTGATTTATTTCTCTTTTCTCCATCCTCCCAGGCTTCTTTAAAAAGATTATAAAAGGCATTAGCTCCAGAAGATGCGAGGAGAACGTCTTCGGAGGAAATCTCTGGCCCATGGGCTTCGGCAATAACGCTGCGAATTCGATCCTTTGCATGAGAGATTTCAGATACATTCTCACGAGTTGTGATCCACCCCATACGGTAGAGAATATCTTCGGCCCAACGTGAAGAAATACCGGTTCCGGTATTTTGTAAAAATTTTCGTATCCATTCAGCTTCAGTTTGAAGATCTTGTGGAATTTGCAACCGGGTTACTCCCTCAACTTCTTGGATGGATGCTTTATCAATCCCAATGGATTTTAAGGCAAATTCAGCATCTATACATCTGCCAAAGAAAAAAGTCTTGGAACTTCCGTCATCCTTGTTTTCCCGTAGGCATCTTTCCAGTTTGCCCAGTAAATTATGCTGAACGAATCGAGGATATCCCGCTTTAATTTTTTCAAGAGTGTGAGGATGCTTTTCCTCATATCCGATTAAATCTTCAACGGTTGGCAGACTCACGCATACGGCATGATCTCGTGCGGGGACCGACTCCCCCAGTTTGAAATGCCTCAGTCCACTTACCTTCACGGTACGACTTCGTTTTCAACCAATTGGTCAAAAGTTTGTCGCTTGCGAATGACGGCTATGCTTCCATCAACTCTTTTAAGTGCTTCTGTGGCCTCTGGGAAGGAATTGTAGTTCTTCGCGGACATCGAGGAACAATAGGCACCAACCCCTTCAATGACACAAAAATCACCCACTTCTGCTCGAGGAAGCATTCTGGGCTCAAGGCCTTCGGGGTCACCAGGTGCGGGAGTAAGCAAATCTCCAGATTCACAGCAATGTCCGACCACAACTTGCTCGGTGGGTTCGCGAAATTTTTCCTGTCCTGCTTCGGTTACAATAATTATTGGGTGCTGAGCTCCGTAGAGACTAGGTCTGAGAATCTCTGTCATACCACCATCCAACTTGAGGAATCGGTATCCATCCGAACCGGTCGAAGTGATATCTTGTACCGAGGTCACAAGAGAACATGCGTGTGCCAGAAGAAATGTACCTGGTTCGACTTCCAATTTAATCTCTCGGCCCGTTTCTTCATGAAAGGCTTTAAAAAGTTCGACTACCGGTTTACCAATCTCCTGTAAATCTGTGGCGACCTCATCAGGCATTCTTGCCACTTTGTATCCACCCCCGAGATTAAGAATTTTGGCGGAAGGGAAATTACGCACCAGATCGAGACTCATGCCTGATACTTTCTTCCATACTTCGGGATCCGATCCGGATCCGATATGAGTATGAATCCTTTCCACCTCAAGACCATTCTCTCGGCAGAGAGCTTTGGCTTCTTCCAAGTCATCCTTCCATATTCCGAAACTGCTGGATGGACCGCCCACATTGGTTCGGTTGGTTCCTCCTGATCCTAGTCCAGGGTTAAAGCGAAGTCCGATTGGTTCCTTAATCCCCCAAGATGCAAATTTTTGAATCTGATTAAGGGAGCATAGATTCACTTTTACTCCATCTCTAACCCAATATCGCAAGTCGTCCGAGAGCTCTTGGGAACTCATGGAAATAGATTCCGTTCCAAAACCGGATCGCACCGCCCTCTCAACCTCGAAGACCGAGCTTGCATCGATACCGAGTCCCTCTTCATTGAAAATACGAAGAATTGCGGCGGTAGGAGCGGCCTTCATTGCATATCTAGGAAATAATCCAAATGCATTCGGGAACGCCTTTAGAGCTTGGGCATTTTTACGTAATGTGCTTTCGTCATAGACAAAGCAAGGGGTGCCCATATCCATTTTGATATGATCGAGGTCTTCGTGATTTAGAAAGAGGGGAGTTTCCATGAGTGATCGACATTAGTGATGAGCCATCAAGAAGCAAGCTTAGGGAATAACAGAAAAATTCATTTCCCGTAGATTGAAAAATGCAACTTGTATCCCGCAGCCTCAACGGAGTGGCGACTCATTTCTTTAGGGAAGTGTTCTTCCCATTTGGGGAATTTGACATCTCCATCAAAGTTTCCTTCGATGGCGGTTAGATAAAGTTCATCTGCCAGAGGAAGTGCTTCTTCGTAAATTCCTCAACCTCCGCAGATCCAAATGGTTTTGTTCAATTTCTGGGCTATGCTTAATCCATCTTGTAGAGAACTTGCTTTGATTGCATGAGGGAATTCAATCGATTTGTCTTTAGATAATGCGATGACCTTTCGAGTTTTGGCAAATCCCTCAAAATCCTCATAGCATCGTCTTCCCATAATCAGAACTCCATCCTTTGTGGTCTCCATAAAATAATTCCAGTCCTCCCTAATATCCCATGGAAGCGAGCCCTGTTTGCCCATGATACGATTTTCATCGCAAGCTACAATAATCTTGATCTTATTCAAAATGTTGAAAAAAAGGGTGGCAGGTGTGTTTTGGCATTTGTCGGTTAAAGTGATTACGTAATAAACTTATCCAATGGTATTGGAGGATTAAATGCAAATCGAAGGCAAAGATTTTGGACAGGTTCTCACCCTGCCTGATACGTGGCAGCGGAAAGCGTTGAATTTATTGCGACAAGGAGACGATCTAGTTCTCCACGCTCCTACGGGGGCGGGCAAAACTTATGTTTTTGAATTACTGGTTGAATCAGCTTGGAAGGGGCGGGCGGTTTATACCGTGCCTACTCGTGCCTTGGCCAATGATAAATTTCGAGAATGGCAGGAGAGGGGATGGGACGTTGGTTTGGTTACGGGAGATTTGCGACATAAAACCGATGCGTCAATTGTCGTTGCGACTTTGGAAACACAGCGAAGCGCAATACTTAAGGGAGATTTGCCTGATTTACTGGTCGTTGACGAATATCAGTTACTTGCTGATGAGGGAAGGGGACCCGGGTATGAAGTCGCCTTGGCTATGTTGCCCACCTCAGTCACCCTTCTTCTAATGAGTGGAAGCGTCGCCAACCCACAGGAGGTCGCGGATTGGTTGAGTACGCATGGACGCTCAGTTTCCGTAATTTTCGAGATCCGCAGGCCCGTTCCATTGGAAGAAGTTTTTGTTGAAGCAATTCTCAAAAATCCTTTTCACGGACGAAAAGTTCGGGGGAAATGGCCCAAGCTCATAGAAGGAGCCTTGCGTTTGGGATTAGGCCCAATTTTGGTTTTTGCTCCCAGGCGAAGAGCGGCGGAAGAAATTGCTCAGCAACTTGCCCACGAATTACCTGAGGTTGATCCTTTGGAATTAACTGGTGAACAAAAGAAAATCTTGGGTAAGGAATTGATTGGTTTGATTAAAAGGCGAGTGGCCTATCATCATAGTGGTCTTGATTATCTTCAGCGTGCAGGAGTGATTGAACCATTGGCCAAACGAGGACAGCTTCAAGTCGTCGTGGCCACCACGGGTCTGGGTGCGGGAGTCAATTTTTCGATGCGTTCAATACTTGTTGCCGATCGCGAGTATCGAGTGGACGATCGGATCCTGCAGCTTCGTCCGGATGAGCTCCTGCAGATGTTTGGCCGAGCAGGTCGACGGGGTTTCGACGATCGTGGATTCATAATCGTGGCACCTAAACAAGCACGGTTGGCAGATGCCCGTCCGCTCAAACTAACTCGTTCCACTTCCCTTGATTGGCCAGCCATCATTGGAGTCATCCTTCAGGCTCAAAGAATGAAGCAGGATCATATTCAAGCAGCTCGGGATTTGGCTCGTAAATTATTTTCTGAAGACCGTATAAGATTGGGGCTTGGAGATTCTCTCGGTCATTTATCCGACTATATCACTGCCAATTCCAGCCAGCCAGCCGAGTATGAGGATTCGCAACGCGATCAAGTCGTGGAAATGAGGAACTCTGCTGGTTTGTGGGAGAGACGCGGCGGGAAATGTCAGGCTAAATTGGGCGAGGCATTGATCTTATCGAAGGGTGAGTGGGTCAAGGCACTTACCCTGCCAGATACCTTGAGTAAGGTGCGTGTAGGCAATCCTTGTCGATTCGGAAATAAGAAAGATCGGGTTTACGGTCGAGAAATTCCAATTGGAGTTCTGGAATCAGAAGATAATCCGCAAAAAGTGATTTTAATAAAATCATTTCGAAAAAAACTTCGGGATGCTGTTGCAGAAGAGCCCGCCAAGCGGAGAAAGAGTATAACCCGCAAAGTCTGGATGAGATCTCGATTGGAGCAATCCCTTAGTCGTTTTCTACCCGTGCTTTCGCAGGGCGGAACAGTGGACGAATTCATTTTACGTGGAAAGGTTCTACGGGCCAGATTGCGATACGATCAGGCTACAATTCTCGGATGGCGAGATAATCGGGGTAAAGTCTTAATTAATCCAACTTTGCGCAAGGTGCGCAGAATTTATGATTCACCCTTTAAGGAAGGGTCCGCGGATTCGAAAGTAAACCTGGATGATCTGTCACCGGCTGAAGCTTGGTTTAAATTGGGTCTTATTGACGCCGATTGCGTACCCACTCAGCGTGGTGAGATTTTTTCGCTTTTTCATGGTGGGGAAGGTTTGGCCGTCGCGGTCTCTCTGGAAGATGAAACTTATCCGGTGGATGAAATTGTCGAAGATTTGGCAAACTTGCGTGCCGGTCATCGTTTTTCCTCCTTTGCCGATTCTGATTCACGGATGGCCTTGGTTTGCAGAGATGCCTTCGGGTTCAGTGATTGTACCGGCTACCTAAAAGCTGGCTTGCCCGTCGAATATGGAGAAGGAGCCGTAGAGGCACTTGCCAATGGGGAGCAATTACTGGCTAACGGAATTGCAGATATGGAATTTAGTCATGGCGATCTGGAAAGACTCGATATCGAGTGGAGGAGTCTTTTGCGCTTAATTGCCCATGCTCCAAAATTGGACAGTCCCCGATGGAGTGATTTACAAGAAGCCGCCCTCAAGGTGATTGGTCCTATGACGGGACCAATGGATACCTTGCCTGAATTCCCTGAATTACCCGAGCGTCAAAGACACAGATACGTATCCAAAACCAGTGAGTTTAAAAACATCTAGAGAATAGAAATTTGATTGGCGGATTTCTTCCTTCTTTATCTAGGGACCACGCTTTGACTATTCATTTTGTAGGACTTTTTCTCCAGCTTGAATGGTCTCAAGAATCTTTTGCGTATCATAAACGCATCCACCCCAGGTACCTCCACTTATGTTTTGTAGAGCCGCCCATAATTTTGTGTCCGCATGCAAGCGAGTGTCAGGCTTTATTTCTGGATTCACTTCTCGTGCATCCAAAATAATCTTTGCTTGATCGCTTTCGAGTTCCTCATTTTCTGTCCCAATAAAATCAATCGAGCCTAGAAGATTGATGCGATCAATTTCAATTCGAATGAGATCCCCATCGCGAATTTTGCCAATCGGTCCACCAGCAAGAGCCTCTGGAGAAATGTGTCCAATACAAGCCCCCGTACTTACCCCCGAAAATCTGGCATCCGTCAAGAGCGCAACTTGTTTACCCCATTCCAAATGCTTGAGTGCCAGTGCGACTTGCGCCACTTCCTCCATCCCTGCTCCCATCGGGCCCCTTCCGCATAATACAATTACTTCTCCGGGGGAGACTTTTTTATCACTTAATCCTTTCACTGCACGAACGGCCTCTCTCTCAGTCGTGAAAACACGCGCTGGACCAGTCAGTCGATAGACTCCATCTTCATCCACCACACTATCATCAATCGCCGTGCTCTTGATTACTGATCCTTCGGGAGCGAGATTTCCCAGAGGAAAACATACAGTGCTGGTCATCCCTTTCCCCATTGCTTGTGCTTTCGAATGAATGACGTCCTGAGGGTCGACATTATCCTGTTTCATGAGGAGTTCGCGAAATTTTATTCTTCTTTCGCTCTTCTCCCAAGCTTCCAGATTTTCTCCTAGTTTCAAACCCGTACAAGTAAGAACTTCGAGGTCCAGTAAATCCAATTCGCGTAGCTTAAGCATCAATTCAGGCACTCCACCTGCGAGAAAAAATTGAGCTGTGGAAAATCCATTGGGTCCATTCGGAAGCACATCGACTAACCTAGGGACTGAGCGATTGACTTCATCCCATTCGGATACGGTCGGTCTTTTCAAGCCGGCATGATATGCAATTGCTGACACATGAATGATCAAATTACTCGAACCTCCACAAGCTGCATGAATAATCATGGCATTTCGAAGCGCCGATTCGGTTAGAATCTCTTTGGTTGAAATCTTTTTCTTATGTAATGCTCGTAAGGCATGAGCCGAACGGGTACCCAGTTCCAACCAAACCGAAGATCCACTTGGGGATAAGGCGGAGTGGGGTAGTGATAGGCCCAAGGCTTCACCAATCACTTGTGACGTAGCCGCTGTACCCAGAAACTGACATCCTCCACCAGGGGAGGCACAGGTGCGGCAGAGGATTTCTTCCGCCTTTTCTTTTTCGATTTCGCCTTGTGCAAAACGAATACCCACGGATTGAGCTTTCCCTGCATCTTCCCCATCAGTCGGGGAGAGTGTGACTCCACCAGGCACAAGAATCGTGGCTTTTTCACGAATCTCTGCTAATGCCATCATCATTGCGGGCATACTTTTGTCGCAAGTTGCGATCCCAATCACTCCCTCCGCCGTGGGTAGCGATCGAGCAAGTCTACGCATCACTAGGGATGCATCGTTGCGATACGCCAAGCTGTCAAACATCGCGGTCGTGCCCTGTGATCTTCCGTCGCATGGATCACTCACATGGGCGGCAAAGGGAATACCGCCTTGCGCCTGGACTTCCTCCGCAACCCTTTTGGCTAGCAAGCCGATTTCCCAGTGTCCGGTATGATAACCCAAGGCAATGGGGGAGCCATCCTCTGCCCGAATTCCTCCATGACTATTGAGAATGAGAAATTGTGGTCCCAGCATATTCTTTGGATCCCATCCCATTCCGGTATTCTGACTGAGCCCAAAAAGATTGCCCGAGGGAGCATGCCTAAGCATTTCTTCTGATAAGACTAGCGAGCCATCCGGTCCGGAATCATGGGTACGAATATTGAAGATCGACTCATTTGTAACCATGAGTCCACTTGCTTGAATTAATTCTTCATCATGCATACTGGAGTTGGGCATCTAAGGTAGGATTTTCTATGTAGGCATGCATTTATCTACGGGTCAAGCCAAGCGG
>JAYYQI010000016.1:0-26404 GCA_036128475.1 Verrucomicrobiota bacterium | reverse complement strand
GAAAAGACTGCATGCGTCGCATTCACTGGATCCTTAAATGGAGGCTCCGCACTTTCCCAAGTTGCCCATAAGCGAGCCAGTCCCATTCCTTTTTACGCAGAAATGGGTAGCTTAAATCCAATCTTTGTCGCACCACAAGCGATGCGAGAAAGGGGTGATGAATTACTTTGCTCATATGTAGATGCAGTTAACTTGTTCGCCGGTCAGATGTGTACCAAGCCTGGTGCTCTAGTAATGCTTAAAGAATCCTTTCGCCAAATAAATCTGGAAAGTTTTCGAGATTATATTCGGCAACAGCAAAGTCTTCCGATGCTTAATCGCGATGTTTATGAAAACTACGAGCAGAATTGCTTAAATATAAGCAAAGAACTTGAAACAATTGCTTATTCAAAAAATTCTTGCTCAAAGACAAAATGGTTAGGCCAAGTAAATATTTTCTTGATCGAAGCGGATGAATTTCTACGACGACCAGAATTGAGAACGGAAGCATTCGGCCCTTCCTCTATGATAGTAATGGCAGATACATTGGAAGAAATGAAGGAAATAGCAAAGAGTTGCGAAGGTAGTCTAACCGGCTCAATCCATGTCGGTGATGATGATCATTCTTTTATCCAAAAGATTTTCTCCATTCTTGAATCAAAAGTTGGACGCATTGTTTGGAACGGGTTTCCCCCTGGAGTCATTCCGGGGCCCGCAACCCACCATGGTGGCCCTTGGCCGGCCACAACTGACTCTAGGTTTACTTCAATAGGTCTTCAGGGATTCAGAAGGTTTGTACGCCCGATCTGCAAGCAAGGTTTCCCTGACCTACCCGGCATGCCTTAAGGCTTCAACAGGATCCATTTGCGAAGCTTTGCGGGCAGGATAAAGTCCAAAAATCAAACCAGTCATTACTGCAACTCCAAAAACAAACGGTAATGACCAGGGAACCAGCATGGGTTTCATCCCCTGCATTGAAGGAGGTAGTGATTCATAAAGTGTTGGAGCTAAAGTCTCCATTAAATCTAAAATCGTTGAGTAAGCGGGTTCGCACAATAGACCGGCTAATATTCCGGCTATTCCACCCATTCCGGTAAGAACGATCGTTTCGGCAAGGAACTGAAAAATAATATCACTTTGCTTGGCTCCAATTGCCCGCCGAATGCCAATTTCGCGGGTTCTTTCGGTAACGGTTGCAAGCATAATATTCATGATTCCCACTCCTCCCACAAATAACGAAATACCCGCCACCAATCCCATGAGAGCAACAAATGTCATCTTTGCTCTTTCCGCCTGCTCCATTAATTCCAATGGAACTGTAACTTGATAATCTTCCATCCCATGATCCTTTTGAAGAAGGTCACGAATCATCTGGGCAACGGTGAGTAATTTACTTTGATCGTCAATCGTCAGGGTTATCTTTGAGACCAGATTACTTCCATCGTAACCGCGGTAATGATAGTCGAATATCTTAGACCAATGAGTAGATAGAGGCAGATACACATTATCCTCAAAAAGTTCCTTAAACCCAAGTCCTCCCGAATCATTTAAGTTAGTTCGCGGAGCCACTTCGCCAATAACTGTGTAAAGGTTTCCCCCAATATTAACTGGCTTGCCTAATGAATCTCCAAATGGAAAAAGCGTTTTGGCCAAGCTCGAGGCAAGAACGCATACCTCTGCTCCCAGGTAATTGTCCTCTTCACTGATGAATCGTCCTTTGGTGAGAACCAAGTTGTGTAAATCACGATAATTTGAAAGACAGCCAAGCAGTTCACCACGAGTTTTTGCAGCTTTGGTAAAAATGGTTCGATTATTCAGCTCCCGTGTTGGATAAGATGCAGAAATGTGAGGTACGGTTTGTGAGATTTTAAAGTAATCATTTTCGGTCAAACCATAAGAATAGAAATAAGCACCCTTGCTCGACCTCTCCTCCTCAGGCGGTCTCTTACTAGAAACTATAAGATTGTTCGCCCCTAACTCCATTATTTCACCTTCAGCCTGATTCGCAATCCCCTCCCCGATAGCAAGCAACCAAATCACACTTACAACTCCTATAAAAACCCCAAACCCGGTTAATATCGAACGAAGAGGATGGGTTAATATGCTCTGTATCGCACTCTTCAAAAGATTTTGAAATGCCCTTTTCAGGTGATTTGCTTGATCCACATATGATTTTATTTCAGCACTCTCTTTGAAATCCTGAATCTTAGGATCACTATTTCTCTCATCACTTATGATCGAACCATCTTTCATCCTTACAACCCTACGGGCACGCGAAGCCACCTCCTCCTCATGAGTTACCAAAATGATTGTTTTTCCCTTTTGATTCAGATCCTCGAGTAACTCTAGGATTTCAATGGTAGTTTTCGAATCCAGATTTCCAGTTGGCTCATCTGCCAAAATGAAAGACGGATCATTGGACAAGGATCGGGCAATACCTACTCTTTGTTGCTGACCACCTGACAGTTGCAATGGGCGATGAGAAATCCGATCACCCAATCCAACTATTTCTGCAAGTTCCTCAGCTCTTGCAAAATCAAGCGAGGACTTTTTTTCGTAGCTCGCAGGTAGAGAAATATTTTCAACTACATTTAAATAAGGAATCAGATTGTAGGACTGAAAAATAAAACCAATTGACTTGGCACGCAGGGCAGAGAGTTCTTGATCATTCATCTTCTCTACAGATTCACCGGACAGTAGATAATTTCCTTTAGTCGGACGGTCGAGGCATCCGAGAATGTTAAGCAAGGTACTTTTACCGGAACCGGATGGACCCATGATTGCCACATAATCCCCTTCA
Source organism: Verrucomicrobiota bacterium (assembly GCA_036128475.1). Taxonomy (GTDB): domain Bacteria; phylum Verrucomicrobiota; class Verrucomicrobiia; order Opitutales; family Seribacteraceae; genus Seribacter. The sequence continues at coordinate 23,625 of JAYYQI010000016.1, read as the reverse complement.
GGCACTTCCAGTGAAAGATTATCTAGTGCGGTTACCTTTTCCTCACCCATTTCATAGACCTTGGAAAGGTTGCTGATACGGAATGAAATTTTCATAGCCAAGATTTCAATTCGCACACCAAAACGAAATGAAACAAATTACTTCTGTACAATTTCGTTTTGGTTTTCTTGATCAAATGTAGATTTAAAATGATCGGGATTGAGCACGACAAGCTCTCCTTCATCCAAACCACTATTTACCACTGCCATGGTCAAATTGTGAGAACCAAGCTCAATTAAGCGAAGTTGCATTTCATCATCTTCATCACCGACCAAGCAAAATGTCTCGCCTTCAATTCTGAAAATTGAGGTAATGGGTATTTGCAAGACATGATCAATTTGCTCGGACTTGATCGTTACTTTTGCAGTCATGCCTGTCCGCACGCCAGGAGGCGGATCAGTAATCACGATCTCTGTACCATATTCTTTGATATGCGAAGTGTAGCGACTCATAGAAGGAATTGGATACTCGCTAACCGACTCCACCTTTCCTTTGAGTTGTATGTCTCTCATGGCATCAATAAGAATATCGCAATCCATTCCGGGACGGACTTGTTCAATTCTGTTTTCATTTACTTTTGCACGAACCCTTAAAAGGGATGGATTTGGCAAACGAATAATAGTTTGGTTTTCCCGTACCTGTTTACCTTCCTCAATAAGAACACCATCAGTAGTGCCGGAGTTATTCTTATTTGCATACGTGACCTCCCCTTCTGCAGGCGAAAAAATCTGACACTTCTCAATTTGCTCTTCAATTTCAATCTCTTGCGTCCTCTCCAATTGAAAAGAGTTCTCAGCGGATTGAAGGCGGGCTTCGGCTGTCATGATGGACGCATTCAATTCATTGACCTTGGCTTTTCTTGAATGAGTTCTTAAAACCTCAAGCTTAGTCTGTGCTAGATCTAATTCCTTTCCGGCTTTTTCTAAGGCGAACTGATCAGCTTCGAGTTGTGCTTCTGAGACATAACCCTTGGCGGCGAGCTTTTTACTGTAGACTAGATACTCCTGAGCACGGCGCAAGTTTTCCTTAGCCACAAACTCAGCACTCTCTAATTGTTCCTCACTTTCACGAAATGACCCAGAGAGGTATTCCTGCAAAGCAAGTTTGGCTGCCTCCACATCGGCTGTTGCCTTCACAAGCGTTGCTTTCGCTTGGTGTACGGAAATTCTTTGCTTCAACAAATCCTTCTGCAAAGAAGCATCGTCTAATCTAACCAAGAAATCTCCTTTCTTTACTACAGAACCTTCAGGAACAATTTCTAATATACTAACGCCCGCAGAGCTTCTGCTTCTAACTTCACTTTTAATTTCAATATTTTCCGCACTCTCAATTTCACCAGGCTCAATAAATTCAAGTTTAAATTCGGAAAATGTTACAGCTTCAAACAGGGGAAGTACCTCATTTTCGGAAGATTCATCGCCACTTAGCCACCAAAGCAAGGATAGCACGCCTGCACCAGCTAAACCCATTAGCGTATTGCTGGATATAAAGCCTTTGGTGGAGTTCTTGAAACACATAAAATTGATTCTATTTAATAGCATAAGCAGAGCAAGTTAGGACTTGTCAAGTAAGCCATAACAAATACACGCGAGATTTCTCTTAGTTCCCTGTCCAAACCCCATTTTCAGACAACTGCATTGTCCCAAGATCATATGCATAGCGCATTCGCATCGCCTCATAGCCCATCCATACCTCCACAAAACTGTTACTCGCATCCAAAAGATCATTCAAGGCATTGACAAGATCTCTGGCAGTAGTGGCACCGAATTGAGCATTCCTTCCAGGTTGCGGAGGCTCATCCAAGCGCATTCGAGCTAAGTCTACTTGAGCAATTGCACCTCGGACTGCTGCCCTACTTAACTCAAAGTTTAGTTGAAATAATTCCGAGAGTCTTTGGTGCTCACGAAACAACCGAGTAATACTATCCTCAAAAGCTAGATAATCCCTTCGAGACTGTTGATACCTTAATAATGCTGCCTTGTAACGATTTCTTTCCCTGACTTTTGACAATGGTGTATCTAATTCCAATCCCACGCGCAGTCGGCTTTCATCCGATTCGAATTGCCCTGATCCCATTGAATCAGAACCAAGAGTTCCGGATAGAACAACATCAAGATCTGTCCTAAGATCATCTTTCGCTAGATCTGCGTTTCGCCATACATCAACCAATCGGGCCCGATTATTTTTCCAGTCCATCCGATTATCCGAAGCAACTTCCGTTGCCTCATTGGGAAGGATTTCTATCTCTTCCATGATTATTGATTCAAGTCGTGCAGAAGCCTTAGCCAAAGATAGTTCTAGTAAGGTTCCGGAAAAGCCATTAAGTATCACAGAAAGCCTCCCTCGGGCTACATCAAGTGGAATAGTATCTGCAATCTCAATCCATTCAGTAAGAGAAGAATCAAATTCCTTGAATGCATTTTCCAGAGAGGAAATCGATCCATTCAAATCACGAAGCAGATCATCCAAATCATTATCTTTAAATGTATCTGAACCCATGCCTAGTTCGCGAAGATCGGATCTTTGACGAAGGCTTTCAAATCCCTTTTTTCTTAAGGGTAGAACACTTTGAAAGCTTCGGTAATCAGAAATCAAATTTTGAAAACATTTATCAGCTCGAGGCCTCATAGAAAAAACCTGTGACGATATTTCTTTTAATTCACCAATCGTCTCTGATTGATCTGGGTCACGTACTCGTGAAAGAATAAGATTCGTCTCATCCTGAAGAATAACCAACTCTACGTCTGTTAACCTAAAGCTTTGAATATAATCATCCATAACCTTCATTTCCAACTGAGGGGGCAGACCTAAAAAAATCTTATATCCATCCAGTCGGTTTGCATATGAAGACTTCGCGGCAAGCAAACGACTCTGTCCGTTAAAGAGTGCTTGGCGTGCTTGATCCACCTGTAGACGACTACCAATTCTACCAGCCTCAAATGCAGCTTCCAACTGAGACAGACTATCATTCAGTTTTGCCACATTTGCCTCCTGATTTCGAATTCGCTGTAAGTCTTGCACCAGACCCAGAAATCCCGAGACACCCGTGGCAGGCGGTGAAACCAAAGAAATCGAACCATGGTTCCCAAGACTATTGGCGGGGTTGGAACCAAGAACAACATCTAAGAAGAAGCCTTGGCGAAACTGCTCGAGACTTCTTGCATCAGCAAGTAAAGATCTTTCACTTTGTGTAAGTTCTTCCAGAAAAATCCTACGACTTGCTCCACGCAGTAGGGGTTGAGTAATCGTTAAATTTGCAAGCGAACCTCCGAGCTCCACATCCCCATCGCTAAGTTCAATACTTAATCGGCTTGCAAGCGATGCAATCCAGTTACTCCCTCTCCCTGCGACACCCCTAATTCCAGCTTGAGCTCTAGATTCAAAGTCAGTCGGGCCTTCCTCTACATCTTGACTCGCTTGTCCGCTAATTTCTGCAAAAGGGGCAGGCCCGAGCTGGAATCGTTCATAGGTAACATTTAGGGCAGAAAGATAGAGGGACTCTTTTTGTTGTTGAAAATCACGCGAGTGAAGAATCGCGAGTGACATAGCAGTCTCCAAATCTAGAAGAATAGTACCATTGTCGTCCACGGGAAGTGATTTTTCCCATTTTTTATTTTCTCCGGTAAAAGATTCATTACCATCCTCATAAGCACCTTTTTTTTGAATCCGAAGAGTAACCTTGCGGGACTCAGAATCATCTTTGGGTGGGTTAGGCAAATTACCATCATCCGTGTAAGCTAATCGCGAAGATAAAGCTGGAGACCAGTCAAAGCCAGGCACCCCCTCAAGTAATTTGCGTACTTCCCTATCTGCCGAGTCAGGATCAATTTTTCGTGAACAACCAATACCAAGCGTAAAGGACAATACCGCAACCAAAGTTGCGAATTTAAAGATCATCCTACTAGATAATTAGGCAAAGAGACCCGTAACCGCTTGGGCTTTCACCAATTCCCGTGGTTGGTTCAGATGGTTATAGACAATAGTTTCGGGATCAATTCCAAAACCATGGTAAATAGTGGCAAGTAGTTCACGTGGATGAATGGGATCTTCAAGAGGAGATGAACCAGTCTTATCTGATTCTCCATGTACATATCCACGCTTGATACCTGCTCCTGCAATAACGCCAGTGTAACAATAGGGCCAGTGATCGCGACCATCAGCACTATTTCCATTCCCTGAGGTACTCACCCCTTTTTCAGGACTCCTTCCAAACTCACCCACGCAAACAACCATGGTTTCGTCAAGTAACCCTCGTTGATCAAGATCCGTCATCAACCCTGACAAACCCATATCAAGCATAGGTGCGGACTGGTCTTTCATTCTCTTGGGAAGACCTTTGTGAACATCCCAGGAATGGTTATCCGAGTTGGCGACCTTGGGCCAGATGACCTCAACCACACGAGTACCGGCTTCGACCAAACGTCGGGCAAGCAGACAGCTTTGTCCGAAAGTGTTTCGACCATAGGAATCACGAACCGCATCTTTTTCCTGTCCAAGATCAAAAGCCTCGCGGGCTCTGCCTGAAGATACAAGATCGAGTGCCCGATCATAATGAGTATCCAAATTGTACTTTTCCACAGCCTTGTCAATTACCGGCATGGCTTCATTAATCGAATTACGAAGAAGGGCTCTCCTTTTCAATCGAACACCAAACATATCAGGACGCATTTCCAAATCATCCACACGAATCTTGGCCATCTTCTGCATATCCATATCACCCCCTGGAGGATAGAGAGTGTAGGGATCAAATGCCTTGCCTAAAAAGCCCGCAGTCCCTCCCTTGCCAACAACGCCACTCTCCTGCAACGGGCGAGGAAGCATAACAAAGGGAAGCATGGGCTCATTGCTGGGGCGAAGCCTCACGATATTAGAACCAAAATTTGGAAAATCTTTAGGACTTGGAGGCTCCAATTGACCGGATGGACTAACCTTATCCGTAGTGTATCCGGTCATCATCTGATAGATTGCAGCAGTATGATTGAATAACCCCTTCGGAGTGTAACTTACGGCACGCATCATCGTAAACTTATCGTTCACCTTCGCTAAGTTCGGTAACAGTTCGGTGAAATTAACCCCGGGGATTTTGGTTGGAATTGGCTTAAAGATACTGCGTACGTTTTCTGGAGCATCAGGCTTGGGATCCCATAAATCAATGTGACTGGGACCACCTTGGAGATAGATCATAATAATACTTTTTGCTTGTCCCCAGCCTGAGCCTCCAGATTTGGCGGGTGAAGCGTTTGCCTTCATCTGCAACATTGCCCCAAGGGAAAGTCCGAGCATACTTGAGCCGCCTACTTTCAACACATCTCTTCGGCTCATGGGAAGATGGCGGTCACAAAGGTCTTTTCCGAGTTCTCCTGATAATGCGATCATAAATATATTCTACTTTAGATGTTTTGTTATTTGAAAGAAGAAAATGTTAGATTTTAACGATTAAATAGAAAGGATGGAGTGTTAATTAGGGCCCAAGCAAGGTCTTGAGCTCCGATTACTCGTTTATTGGCCAGTTGCTTTTCACTTAAGGCTAGAGCTCTCCTCAAGCGTGCTACTTCCGGTGGAAGAGGAACTGGCATTTCCGCAGCTTTTAAAGACTCCTCAAGGACCGACAGCTTCGGATCCTTTGGAAGTGTCTTGCTTGCCTCTGCCAAAACCTTAGCAAGTTTGACCCGCTGAGAATCTGATTTTTTGAATGCTTCAATCAGTTTGTTATTCTGGCCAGGGGTTCTTTTGGCTTTTTGAACTGCAAAGATTTCTTTCACTTCATTGGGAAGCCCATAGCTGACTGGTTTGGCAGCGTCAGTCACCGCAATACGAAAACGTCCGAGCGAATGTTGACCGCTTTGAAACTCCTGTTTCATCGTAATTTGTAAATGGGTGCCTCCTTTGTACCGGACGGGGGACTTAATTTGAAAGGAAGCAAAATGGGAACGACCCATTTGAGGGGAAATCGCCCAACCATTCGAAGCAGGAGCCACTTTGCCATCAATTGCGGATGCAACTGGATATCCTCCTTGACTAAAAGTTGCTAGTGCATTTTCAAAGACGAGCTTGGATGGTAATTCGTTTCGAAAAAGTCTAATCGAGCGAATGTGGAATCCATCACTGGAAAAGAACTGTATTTTCTTACATCCTTTTTTGGCCACGAAATCAATCTGTTGCTGAATCCACTGATCGGCACCCTGAAATTTCACTACCTGTACCTCCTCGTCACCACTTCCCCACTGAACTTTAGCGATACCTTCCTCTCTCGTTTTCGCACTTACCTGCAGAACATAACTCCCAGCAGGAAAATCTTGAGACAATTCGATACTTGGAAGAATGGCTTCTACAATACCCGGCTTATAATAAAAACCAGACGCTCCTCCCGCGTTATGTATTTTCAAAAGTAAAATATTTTTACCCGCCTTGAGTTTAAGGGTTAATTTTTCTTGATCCGGAGCTGCCCCACGACCCACATTATTGGCCAGTATTTGCTCCCCATTGAGAAAAACCTTTATACCATCATCACTACCAAGACTAATGGGTAAGTTAGCCACACTAGAAGATGTGATTTCTTTTAGCAAATAATTGGAAGAGTTTTCGGCAGTAAAAACCATATTATAAAGTTTTCCGTCTTTCCATTCCGGCTTTTCACTCCATGACAAATTCTGCTCCGCGTGAACAAATTTCTTTTGGGGATCAAAAGCAGCCTCACTTTCAGGCCCCCCCATTTCATCGAAACCCAATCCTACAAACGGCCCGACATGATAAAAGTTACCGAAACTAATAGTTGATTTTTGTAACCCGCCCGAAATCAAAATACTTTGATTGGCATCCTTTACTTTAGTTTCCGCTCCTGCCTTCCATGGGTTTATGTTTTGGGAATTAGAAAGCCCCCAATTGCCCACCCTCTCCCAAGTAGCTAAATCTTTTACGGGACTTGCAAGTACTTCGAATTCAGTAAGCACAAAATTCCCGTCATTTGGAGCCCGACCCGGGCCCTTACGAGGCAATCGATTATCTTTCATTGCTTCGACGCGTATACCCGTTAAATCGCTTGCATTAGCTAGAGTTTCAATGATGTACGAACCCTTAGCACTCCTTCCGCCAACAAAAATCGAACCATCCTTTTGATCTTCAAATTTAACACCCGGCATTTTCGAACTAATATTACTTATATTTAAGTCGCTCCACTGGCTTTTCCCGGATGAGTAATCGGATTCCCATTTCTCGACCTTTATAGGTAAAGTTTTATCAAAAGATGAAAGATTTTCTTTTGCCTTGGCAATCTTGGCATTCCTCGCGTCATTCGCTTTTTTAACGCTCTCAGCTATTTGAGCGTTATACTCATCCAATTCTTTGCGGGCAATGGAGATTGCATCGTCTCTTTTCTTCTCCTGATCTTGCAACCAGTCTTTAATCTTGGATTCTGCATGCATTAATTTTTCAATTAAAAGAGAATGATCACCATCAATTTGCTCAGTAAATAATTGCTTACTTCGATTGATTTCCTCAGATGTGGCAGGACGATTAAGAATTCTCATGAATAATCGGTTTATCAGCTTGCTATTGTCGGACTCCTCCTTGGCAAGTTTGACTATCGCATTCTGCGGGTCGGAAATGGCATCATTTACCGTTGGTCCGCTTACCAAAGCCATAATGGGCCCAAGTTGTAACTCACCACTTCGTTCGCATTCACAGGAAGTCTCCCTAACTGGCCGGCCAAATGTTCCTAGAAAGCCATCAGGTAAAGCAATTCCTACATCCGGAAGGGATGCAGCTCGCGTACCAGATGGTACGCCGGGAAATTTAGTTTTGGATCCAGTTACCGAATAAATCGCATCCAAAAGAGTTTCTGCAGGCAATCTACGTGGCATTGCATGAGAAAAATTAGTGGTATCATCTTCATTCCATTGATTAGTCTCCACCGATAATTGATAGGTCTTCGATTGACAAATAAGTCGAATCACATGCTGGACATCGAATCCACTATCGATAAATTCTCTCTCAAGGAAATCCAGTAAAGCTGGATTACTTGGAGGATTACCGGCCCGGATATCGTCAATCGGTTCGATGATACCAATCCCAAAGAGATACCCCCAGATTCGATTCACGTAACTCCGGGCGAAATATTGATTATCAGGAGAAGTCATCCAGGCTGCCAAACGAGCCCGTCTGGATAAATTCGCATTATCTTCGAAATTCGCAGAATAAGGAAAATCCGGTGGGGTCACTTGTCCGGTTCTGTCATGCGTCACTTCACCCGTATTAACGTCTTTAACAATTTCATATAGAGGCTTAGCTCTCTCCACTGCGGTTTTTCCAATGGTCTGCTTGCCTGAAGCAGGATCTTTCTCCAGTTTGAACTGAGCAAAGTGCGCAGCCATCTCATAATATTGATCCTGAGTCCATCTTTCAAACGGATGATCATGGCATTTATTGCAATTAAAGCGGGTCGCAAGAAACAAGTGCGTTGTGTTCTCCATCGTATCTTCTGGAGTTCTCAAAATTTTATAATACGAAGCGGGAGGATTATCTTTATTTGAACCGGATGCGGTGAGGACCTTTTTCGCAAAGTCATCATAAGGCGTATTCTCGCGAATTTCCTTTTCGATCCATTGTCTCAACGCGGTTGCTCCCTCCCTACCCAAAAACTTTCCATTAACTTGCAGCATATCCGCCCATTTATTCGCCCAATGCTCAACATAGGCATCATTGCCTATCAATTGATCAATCACTTCGAAACGCTTTACCTTAATCGATCGGTTATCATCCAGAAAGCGGGCAACCTCTGATCCAGTTGGCGGCAAACCCGTTAAATCCAAATGAATTCTACGCAGAAAATCTAAGTCACTTGATGCTTTGGATGGAAGAATCTTCAACCTTCTCCATTTCTCGGCAACCAGTTCATCAATTCGATTATTGGCATTAGATTCCTTCCAAACAAAACCTTTTCGATCTCCCATGACCGTCAATATGGTTGCCGCATAACTACCCTCAAATCGAGCGAGAATCGGAGCCTCTCCCCTTCTTAGAGTAGTCATTAGACTCAAGTCATCATGCTCGGCTACTTCGCCATTTCCACTGGTAACATACGCTTCACGAGTTACGTCTCGAACCATTCCATTATCATAATAAGCTACTATACGGAATTGTTGCTTTGCACCGATCATCTCGACCACTGGATTTTCTGGATACATTTTGATTTCTTTAACCCTCTTAGCTTTTGTATCCAAACCAGCACCGCTACCAATCCACGAACGAATCACCCGATGATAACGCGAATCTTCAGCAGTCAATTGCCCCCCTTCATGCGGAACCAACCCAGTGGCTTTAAGAAGCATCAAACTACGCTCTGGAGCTGCAATATTTACACGCCTTGATGCCATATCATCCGTAAAACCTCGGACATCATACAGGGAATCATAACCGCGTAACGACAATTTGAATCCGTTCTTCCCGTCCTTCGCTCCATGGCAAGTTCCTGCATTACATCCCAACTTTGAGATAACCGGATTAACTTCCGAAATAAAATCCGGCTCATAAATTTTGTTTATTCCAGCAAAGGAAAAACTTAAAGATACATCATGCTTTCCCAAAGTCGCCTTAATTTCACCCTTACCATCTTTGGCAGGGGTCAAAAGTCCACGGTTATCGATTGAACATAATTCATCAGGGATAGTCCATTTAACCATACGGGTAACATCTAATACTTTGCCTTTTCCGAGATCGGCACTGACCAATATCTGAGCGTAGTCCAAGGGAGAACTAAGAGAGAGATTTTTGGGCCAAATAGATAGACCGTTAACTTCGAGATTTCCAGGAATTGTTTCATCGTCCTGCAATGCAGTCGTCTCAAATGGTTTATTTAACAAAATTTTATTGTTTTGGGCTAAGCTTTTCTGAATCGGAGGAATTGACAACTCATGTTTAAGTTCACCTGAAGCAATAGATAGAAGCCTAACTTTTCCATCGTATCCACCGACTGCAATTTCCTCGCCATTGGGCGAAGCACAAACGGCATAAACTGGTGAGTGATCAAAGATCTTGGTCCACATTTGCTTGCCTGAATCAATTTCAAAGCAATGGACTTCACCTTTACCATCGAGACTACTGCCCGCAAAACCAAGATTCCCTTTTGGATTAAATGCCACAGAAAAAATCCTCCCTATCTGTTCCTTAAACTCCCGAATTTGGTTTGGATTACCCCCTCCTGCAGGCGCAGCCTTTGTGGCTTGACGAAAAAGTTTTGCCTTTCCATCAGCACCTCCGACCAAAAGCTCGGTTTTGGAAGGTCGAACTGCGATAGAATTTTGCCCCCCACTCAAAATTCCAGGTGTATGAGTAGTAACATTTCCCACAAATCGTTCCGTTGCCACATCCGTTTGCTTTACCGTTTTATCCCGACTCACGGAAAAGATGGATTTCCCGTCAGCTGAGAAAACCGTGCCTCGAACCCAGTCATCATGTCCTGCCATGTATACTAATGGCTCGGCTGTAGTTACATCCACTACTCGTACCGCCGTATCACCTGCACCAACAGCTACCGATTTCCCGTCCGGGGACCAAGAAACTCCGTAAAGTGTGTCATAGGTTATGGAATGAGAAAACAGTAACTTCTGTTTTAACCAATCCCATATTTGGATTTCTCCCATTCTACCCGGTTGCCCACCAGCAACTGCCAATTTGGTATTATCAGGTGAAAATGAAACGGATTCGATTCTCTCGGATAGACCAACTAACCTAGAAACCAATTTCCCGGTAGATGCCTCAGCAATCAACACTTCATGGAATCCATTTTGAGCAATATGCTTTCCATCCTTAGTAAAGTCGATTGTCCGGACCAATGGGAGAGTTTGATAAATTGGCTTTTGTTCCATTGAGTGGCGACTCTCCGAACCTTTGGGGGAATCATTTTTCGCACCCTGTTTAATCCATTTTTTGATTTTAGAAATTTCAAGTTGGTGTAAGGGTTTACTTTTGGCACCCTTGGGCATTTCTGAAAGTCCTTTTGCATCCAGTTTGATTTGCTCAAAAAGATAACTTCCTTCCGGTTGCCCAGGAACCACAGCCGGTTTACCAGTCTCCCCCCCCTCAAGTAACGAGGCAAATTCCGTCATCAAATAATCACCCTTCATTTTAGCTGGCTGATGACAACCATTGCAGTTCGCCTGAAAAATAGGTTTAATTTCCTTATAAAAACTGACCTCGTTAAAACTACTTTCGCCCCAAAGGCAAAGGGGAAATACCAACTTATAAAAGAGGATTTTAAGGAGGAAAATCCGAATCACTATACTCATATTTATAATTTTGCTATCCTTTCTAAGTGAGACAAGTAACAACTTGCATTCTAGAAAAATAATTTGGCAGGACTCCCCCCAGAAAACATCTACACAATTCCCAGGATTCTGATATCTAGATTATGTACTTTCCTCTTAGAAAAACGGAGACGCTACCGGATAGAGAAACGCGATCGTCCTTTAAATCACAGTAAAACTCTCCCTCCCTCGGCGATAATTGAAGACCGATTAATGAATCCTTCTTCAATCGATTCGACCAATAGGGAGCCAACTGACAATGGGCCGAACCCGTTGCATGATCCTCATCTATCCCAAGTCTGGGAGCAAAAAATCTCGAAATAAAATCATAACCACTCCTTGCCGTTCCGGAAGTTACGATAATGCCATCTGCACCACTCCAACTCGATAGCGTTCGAAAGTCAGGCTGAAGCTCTTGAATAATTTCTTCATCGGAAAAGACGCACATTGCGTAAGAAGTTCCCTTAAAAACTTGATCTGGATAAGCACCTATCCCTTCAATTAAAGCTGGGGGAGGTCTCGAAGGACTGCTTTTAACAGCAGGGAAATCAACCAAATATCTCTCATTTGTATTTGTTTTCGCAGAAATTTGACCCACATTACTGGAAAAACGAATACATTCCTCTGGCATTACCAAACCTTCTTCAAAGAGCACATGAACAGCTGCTAAAGTCGCGTGACCGCAAAAATCGACTTCCTTAATCGGGGAAAACCATCTTATTGCCCAATTACCTGCATTCACTGGGAAAAGGAAAGCTGTTTCGGGCATAGATATTTGATTGGCCATTAATTGCAGGTCATTCGTAGAGAGCCAATCATTTAGAATACAGACACCTGCAGGATTTCCCGAATCCACACCTCGGCAAAAAGCATTCACTCCAAAAAAAGGAAATTTCATGAACTTTCAGAAGCTATGCAGGCAAAGGAATTCCTCAAACCAAAAACCTTATTATGAGTCTTGTTTAAGCATTTAACGACGGCCACTGAAATGCACTCTAATTTCAGTGGCATCATCCACTCGGGAAAGCGGATAAAGAAAGTAAGAGAATGGAATTAAGCAGGATCTACTTGCCAACCTGTTCGATAAACTTTGCTTATGAGCTTGTCCGTGTCTTTACGGTTGGTTTTCAAATTCTTGGCATCCCAAGTAAATTTTCCGCCAGCACGCATTGCAACATTCCCCAACAAAATGGCTTCTGTCATATTTCCGGCATAATCGAAATTGGAAACCGCGACCTCAGGTTTATTTTCGTGAATTGCTTTGACCAACTCTTCTTTCATGCCATTGTCCCCACGACCATTTCGCGGTAGAGTGGCTTCCGGTTTCTCTACATCTTTTCGGTCTGTCCATTTTCCGTTTTTATACACTTTCCAATCAGCTCCATAATCATTGGGTGAATACATTGAGCCATCAGTTCCCACAAGGAGCAATCCGCTGTTATTTGGATTTATTCCGTGTAAAAGATCCAATGGAGGAAGGTTTTTTGTTCCCTTATTGTCCTTACCATTATTACCGACTTTTCCTTCGTACCAGAAAAACTTGATTCCTCCTCTTTTTTCGGTCTTGGGGAATTGCATCTCAATACTAGCCCATGATGGAAACGTTTCATCGTTAATTGGACCGGTATTCACGGATTCCACACTTGTGGGTTGGGTCAATTCACAGGCCATAAATGCAAGATTTGTCGTATGGCATGCCATATCACCCAATGCTCCGGTTCCGTAATCCCACCAACCACGCCATTTAAATGGAGTGTAGCAGGAATGATAAGGTCTCATTGGTGCTGGTCCAATAAATGAATTCCAATCCAAGTGGTCAGGCGACTCCATTTGCTCGCTTGGTCGGGCAGTTATACCGGGAGCCTGTGGCCAAACTGGCCGGTTAGTCCATGCGTGAATCTCCTTAACTTTACCCAATCCACCAGCTCGAACAAATTCTGCTCCTTCCCTGAGACCATCTGATGCCGTTCCTTGGTTTCCCATCTGTGTACAAAGATTGTACTTCTTAGCGGCTAAAGCCAGTTGTCTCGCTTCCCAAACCGTATGTGTTAGAGGCTTTTGAACATATACATGAATTTTATTATGCATAGCCATCATCGCAGCTGGAGCATGCGTATGATCAGCGGTGCTAACATTCAAGACATCAATCTTTTCACCAAACTGGCTTATCATTTCTCTGTAATCACTAAATTTCACCGCATCCGTATGCTTTCGAACCGCAACATCCAGACGCCGAGAGTCGATATCACATGCCGCAACTACATCACCGTGCATAGCCAATCCGTCAAAATCTCCCTTTCCCTTACCACCAACTCCTACTCCTGCAACTTGAAGCCTTGAATTGGCACCGAATACTCTGCTAGGAACAAAAGAGAAAGAAAATGCGGAGGAAGCCGCTAGTCCGAGGAAGGACCGACGTGAATAGGTAAAGGTCTGCTTGAAACTTGAACTTTTCATAAATTGAGAATGTTTAAGAAACTCAACAAAAGTTTCCCTAGGCAAGATAAAATTTACAAAATTTGGAAATTTTTCCTACTATTTTGGAGATTAATCTAATCATTAACTCAGTAAAATTTGGCTCTTCAGCGATTCATATTCAAGTCACCAATGTATTTTTTTCGAGCAGTAATTGAAACTTCTTGAAATTCCTTCATTTTGCGCCTTCTTTTCTCTTCGGGTAGATTATTCCAATATGCGTTAAGTCTCTCGTATCTTTTTCGAAATCCATGCAACATTTTTTCTGTTAAATAGGATCACTTTCTAACAACTTACGCACTTTTTGACACATAGCCCGTTTTTCCTCGTCCAAATAACTTTCAATTCGTTCGATGGTTTTTCGATTCATCCAAGATTTTTCCCCCTGTTTCAATTGCAAAATTTGTGGGCTCTTTATTGTCGAAAACTTTGTGCTCGGATGATAACTTTTAAAAAGCACGAAAGACCCAAAAGAAAACTTTCTGAGTCAATTCCTCCAAATCCGCCAAATTTCCCAAAGAACGCTGAAAATAGGGGAAGACTGGATTTTCCACTTACTAATTAATTCTTTCAAAGCTACTTCATCTCCTTGGGAAACTTGGTACATCCTTTGAACATCAACATCTACAGGAAGATTCGCAATAGCTTTTGCCGTTATAAACGGATTTTCCCTGCAACCAAGAACGCCCATGGAGATTTGCAAATGCGATAAATACATACCCTCTGGTAAACGAAAAAAACAAAAAAAGTTTCAATTTACTAACAGAACCTTTGAATCAAGGCTCATGGTAGCAAAGGTAAAATTTGGGCAGAATCGACGATCACATAACCTTCCGTATCTTCATTAGACACTTGAATGTAATAATCACCGCCTTTTTCAAATTCAAAGTTTCCTAGTGAATGCCAAATCTCATTACCTTTATTTTCCTTCCTCTGATCCACAAGAACTTTTTGTATACCCTTGGCACAAAGAATTTCATATCTTACCTCTCCCGCTCTGTTCCCATGCGGAACAAACGAAACTTTCACCTCATGCAATCCACTCTTGTCCACCGAAAATGGGAACCTTGCTGTTCGCATTCCCTTACCACCATTTTCATCATGATAATATGAACGCCCTACAAATGGACGTAATGAAACGCTCTGCACCCAATCCCCTTTAAATTCTATTTGTTCATCATCCACCACCAATCCCCTCAAAGTCGATGGATCAATACCAAAACCAACAGTGGTCATCTCAGTCTTATTTAATTCCAAAACCTGACTATCGAGTAACAGAAGCTTTCGTAATTCTTCATAGGGTACAGCTTGAACTGACAGATTCTCATCGATGGCCAAAACCGCAGCCGTTGCTGCGGACTGAGCAAGAATCATAAAAACGGGCTCCATCCGAATGGAACCAAAGGCAATATGCGAAGAAGAAATACAAACCGGTACCAACAAGTTAACACATTCCTCAATTTTCGGCACCATACTATCATAAGAAATTTGATAGGGACCACCAGGATTCACTTGAATGTCACCCTCATTCAAAACATAGGATTTCCCCTGTTCATCCTTGGCCACATACCTTTGCACATTATGAGAATCCATATTGTATGAACCCATACCCACCGACTTCTTTGTTTCTTTTATTCCCCGAAGATGCAACTCAGTCATTACAAATCGACTAACCATTCTTCGGGCTTCACGCACATAGATTTGCCACGGCCAATTTTCATTCTCAACGAATTCATCTTTGGCCAATCCCCAAAGACTCATCCTCTTTCTAATTTCCTCTGGCACTCTTGGATCGTTACATAGAAAATAAAAATATCCTTTTTGATAATTGGCATGTTCCTTGATTATCTCCCGGCGTTTCTCATAACTCGCTTCAGGATATTCATAATTCATCCCAATGTTATCCGTACTAAAAGGACCATGATTATTGGTATCCGTTTTAGCATTGGGAATAGGGTCAAACTTACCGAAAATATGCTTTGAACCTTGCTGAAGGGTACGCAGAAGTAACTCGTATTGCATTGGGTCATAGCCTTCCGGTTTTGGGAAAGGAACTCGATTTTCCGGAACCTGTGTCAAACACAAACGAAAATTGTAAGCCTGCATTTTCCGATCTCCACTCCCCTCTTCTCCAGGTCCATCTTTACTAATTCGAGCCAACAAACCGCTATTGGGGTCTCCCTGCACTACAAATGGATCGATCTTTCCTGTAAATTGATGCTTGGTGGCATTTCTTGTTTGCACTCCACTAAGAGATTCTCCGTAAACTGAATTTGCTTCCCGACCCACAAAATAGGAAACACCGGACGAAGCCAGTAAATCCCCCTCGTAAGTACAATCCAGAAAAATCGACCCTGCATAGCGATTACCCGAAAGAGTCTGAATCGAAAGAATTCGCCCATTTGCCTTATCCACACCATTGATTCGGTCAAGCCATTCGTTTCGAAAAACCCTTAATTCATTCTCCTTCACCCAAGATTCAAAAATATTCTCCGCGATGTGAGGTTCGAAAATCCACATCGTCCTCCGGTCCCCATCAATCGAAGGCGTTCCCTGTCCACGATTCCCATAATCCTCCAGTTTTTGCCATCTCCATGAATCAACACTCTGATAATGCCTCCAAACCCGGTGATAAAAGTCTCTGGCCAGCCCTCCAATTGCTTCTTTTTTCCCGCTATCAGTCCAACCCAGCCCACTACTGGAGAGTCCCCCCAAATGCTCATCCGGGGAAACCACCAATACGGTTTTCCCCATCTTCTTGACTTGGACCGCCGCCGAAATCGCAGCGGAAGTACCTCCATAAATTACCACATCTGCTTCATAATCAACCCCTGATAATTGAAAAGAAAAACTTAAAAAGAAAACTATTTGTAAAAGTATACAAATCCGAGAATAACCCATAAAGAAATTGTTACTTAACCCCCAATCTTGTAGTCAACCAGAATTCTGCTTTTTACACTCAATTTTATTCTTAAGATTTCCAATCTAAAATAAAATTGAAAGTTTGACTTAATAAGTACTGGTTTATTTTAAATCTAAATTAAAAAAATTTTAGATTTCCCTCATATATTTTTTTACTCCAATCACCAATGAAAATGACATCATCTTCACGCTCCAAAGTCTTCTTAATCACCCCTCTTTACCTTTTGCTTTTTCAACCGCTTTGTGCATCGAGTAATGAAAAAATTGTAAATCTTGTCGCCGAACTTGAAGAAATCAGACGCGATTTGGAAAAACTAGGTACAACATCAACAAAGATGAAAACTAAACAAACCATCCAAGCAAAAGATTCTCCTAAAGATCAAAATTCCTCAAACTTACTCCCCAACCCCTTTCCTGTAATACAATTACCTCTGGTCAAAACAGACTCGCCACCTCTCAAACAAAAGAATCAACATAGTGACAAACAAAAGTTACAAATCACCGAGTTGAGAAGAGAGTTGAATGAAATCTCCAAGGATCTCAATAGAACATTTATAAAGTGATATTTTTCTAAGTTGAAAATCTCCTCACATTGGGCGACTTTCGCCATCCTCTTTTTTTCTCAAGCAAAGTTTCTCACCGCAGGAAATTTAAATTTATGGCGACAAGCCTTCATTGATGCAGCCAAGGCTGAAGCCATAGCCCCAAATCTGGTTGTTCGCAACTTGGCTATTTTATCGCTTGGCCATTTTGAATGCATAAATTCAAAGAAAGTATCATACCAGTCCTACTTTTCAAAAAATCAAAAAACACCAAAGGATTATGATGTTGATTCTGCTATAAGAGGATTTGGACTGGTAACCTCCAAAGTTCTTCATCCATCAAGAAAATCCAGTTTCGATCGCATTGCTCATTCCCATTCCATTAAATCAGGCAAAATCGGCCACAATCCATCCTTCAAGTTTGGCGAAAATATCGCCCAACAAATCCTTAAACTTCGTTTAGATGATGGATCCACTACCCAAACGACTTACATTCCTAATATCAACCCAGGAAATTGGAGAAGGACTCCACCCTATTTCCGCCCACCTGAACAACCCCATTGGTCCTCGGTAAAACTGTTCACCCTTCCAAACATAACTGATTTCATCCCCCCTCCCCCTCCGGAACCATCAGAGAAGGCTTATGTCGAAGCCGTAAAAGAAGTTAAACTACTTGGCTCCAAAAACAGCCCCCTACGTACCGCGGAACAAACAAAAATAGCCAAATTCTGGAAGGACTTTAGCTACAGCTCCACTCCACCCGGTCATTGGAATGAAATCGCCTCGACGCTTGCTCAGGAGAAAAAACTCTCAACCCTAGAAGAATCTCGTTTATTTGCTCTTTTGAACTTGGCCATGGCAGATGCAGGTATTGTCGCTTGGGAAGCAAAATACCACTATCATTTATGGCGACCTATACATGCCATTCGACTTGCCCATAAATTCGGGGCGACCAAAGGCCTAAGCAACCCAAACTGGGAACCCTTACTTGAATCGCCACCACATCCGGAGTATGTCTCGGGTCATGCATGCTATTCTGGAGCTGCATCCGAAATACTGAAACAATTTTTCCAGACAGACCAAATCAAATTTTCCGTTAAAGGAGGAAACAACACTAAAGATTTCAGGAAATTCAATTCCTTTACCGCTTGTGCCGATGAAATTGCACAAAGTAGACTTTTCGGGGGAATACATTACACTTTTTCCAACAAAAAAGGATTGCAAACTGGAAAACAAATTGCTCAATTCACCTTCAATAACATTTTATCCCCTTAATTAATCCCCAAAACCGGATTCTATTCCCTATGAATAAGTTGATCAATCTCAACATATTGATGTGCATTAGCTTTGCTTGCACTCTGTCTAATCTTAATTCTCAATCCTTTATGGGTGATGTAAATGGAGATGGAAAAATTAATCTCCTCGACTTCGTAAAAGTGGTAAATCACATACAAGGCACAGAGTTTCTTACCGACAAGTCGCATATTCTTCAAGCCGATGTAAATGGAGATGGATTGATCAACTCCTACGATTTGGAAGAATCCATGAAGTATCGATTCAATCGACCCGACGTCCCCAAACTTCCCTTAGCTGGCGTCCTTGCCACCTCGCCGTATGAGGGAGAAGCTGAAGTTGCCCTTACTCGTGAATTCGTCGTCCGTTTTGACATGCCTCTTTCCGAAAAAGCTTCTCTCGACGAAACCTCTTTCTTCGCCACTTCGGGAGACACCGTTCACATAACCGCCTCTCGCTTATCAAGTGATCGGATGAAAGCCACTCTCTTTCTCAGCGGTTACCGTTGGCCCTCAAGCTCGAAAGTCACAATAACTCTTAACGGAAATAAACTCATGGATGTATTGGGTCGGCAAATTGATGTCGATGGAGATCAACAACCAGGGGGCGTCGCAAGTTGGAGTTTCTCGACAATCGCCACTGTGGGAGCCGATGTGAACACGGCCGTGGAAGGATGGGTTCTCGATTCCGATTCGTCCAAAGGAGATGTTCCAATTGTTGGTGCCGTCATTTCCATTCCAGGAAATGAAGAACAAATGACCGTCATCACCGATCAGGAAGGATATTTCAAATTATCTCCCGCCCCCATTGGTCGCTTCTTCGTAAATGTCGATGGTCGTCTGGTTGGAGCCGTTGAGGGAGAATCCATCGAAGAGGAAAAATGGAAGGATCGAGACTATTACGCATTTGTGGGAAAAGCTTGGCAATCCGTTGCGGGTAAAACCACACCAGCCACTCTATACGGAGATTTGGATGATAACGGAACCTATATCGAGGATCCACGGGATGGAAAAATTTATCTCCCATTAATCAAAAAAGGCGCTTTAGTGGAAGTTAACCCAACCGAGGAAACGCCCATCGAATTCGCGGAAGGATATTTGGAAGAAGCGGACGAGGAGACCAAGGAACTGCTTGCCGCCACTTCGCTTACCATTCCGGCGGGTGCTCTTTTATCCGATGACGGATCCACTGGTGGAAGTGTGGGTATTGCCCCCGTCTCCCCTGATCGTCTACCCGAACCCCTACCCGACGGACTGGAACTTCCAATTGTCATTACGATTCAAACCGATGGGGCCACCACCTTTGACGTACCCATCCCTGCCACTTTTCCCAACGTGGACGGCCTGCCTCCCGGTTCAAAATCCGCACTCTGGAGCTTCGATCACGACAAGGGAAAATGGGAAATCGCTGGCCCTATGACCGTTAGCGATGATGGAAAATTCCTCGAAACCGATCCCGGTGTCGGTATCCGTCAACCTGGTTGGCACGGATCCGCACCCGGTGCCCAAATCTTCGGCAAAGGATCCTACTGCGGACCATCCATTTCCGAAACCGACTCCGAAGCCAGCGGGGCCACCTTGGAATCGTCCAATGCCGCCGAAATGGAATTGCTACAAGTTGGAAGACTGGCCAGTGGACTTGAGGAATCCCTCTTTCTTGCCGAACGCAATTGGCCATGGCGCACCAATCCGGACACAATTATTATGTTGGGCAAACGATATATCGAAGATACCACCCGTGAAAACCTTGATGCCATCGATGCCGTCAATCAGGGAGTCGATTCCCTCGCCAACCAATCCGCCAATGCTCTGGGCACAATCCAACTTTGGGAAAGCAATGCATCATGGAATACCATCGCCGACAGGGCTTCCGTCATCAAACAAGCTGCCATGCATTGCATATCGGACAACAATACCGATATACACCATGAGGATATCCAATCGATCTACGACGACTTCATCGAACAATTATCCAAACTGCAGAAAAAAATCCAGGAACAGCTCTCCGATTATGGTGCGTTTGGAGAATCTTCATTGGGCATGGCCGAACTACTTGCCGGCGATCCACCAGACCCGGAAATCTTCGCCTCCGCATTGGATGGTTATGATGCCTCGTACAATGCCCTCAAGGGCGGTCGTCAGAGACTGGACCTTCTAGCCTTGGAATTAATCCGGGCATGGCATGATTTTCTCGACCTTACCCTTCGTCGAAGTTTCTCCACCTACAAAGGTGAATCCTTTGTTTTTCTCAAACGTATCGGTTCGGATGCCGAAGAAAATGCAAGTCCACCCATCGCCGCTCAAAGAATTCGGGTGGGGAAAGGTGGTTCCTACGATGCCATTATCCGACCCGACAGCGTTTATGAAGCATGGATGCTCGAACCCGGCAAACTCCAACTCGGCGGTGTCATCTTTGTTTCTCCATCTAACGGCGGAAACAGGGAAATCGCCCCTATTCCCCTAGCTCCGGACAGCAAGGGTGATTCGGATTTCGATTTCCTTTCCGATCGGGGCGAGCGCATTGTGGGAACGGATGTTTCCAATGCCGACACCGATGGAGATTTCCTGCGCGACGGACTCGAAATTCTTAATGGATCCGATCCCAACGGCGGAAACCCTGTTTTTACCGGTGTGATTGCTTCGGCCTCTTCCTCCTCTGGTGGATACTCCGATAAAATTATCGCCGAAGACGACCTCGTCTTCCTTGGCAATGGCGTCAATGGAGTCGACTGCTTCGACGTCGGTTCCGGGACTCAACCCTCCCTGCTCTCCTCCGTGGACACACCCGGCGAGGTCGAAAAACTCGCCTATGCCAATAAATTACTCGCTATTGCCGACGGAGCTGCCGGGATTACCGTAATTGATTTCTCCGATCCCGGATCCCCCATTCTTCTGGGTACACACGAAACCCCCTCTCCTGCTATCTCCGTTGCCCTAGGTGGGGGCATTGCCTTCGCGGGTCTGGAAGACGGGACTATTATTAGTATGGATGCCCGTCAGGGTTATCCCATCGACCAAGTATCCTTCGCCGAGGCGGATAACAAAAGAGAAGTCGAAGACCTTGTCTTTTTCGACGGCGTACTATACGCGATCATTGATGCCCCTTGGTATTGGACTTGGGGATCTTGGAGGAGTTATCTTAAAGCTCTACCTTGTAAATCAGGAAGCTTTCATGATATCACCGGGCAACTACATAGCGGAAATTTTAGCATTGATTGTTTCGGATATCGTCCTTACCGAGCCGGCCGTCGGCTTTTCGTTGGAGAAGACTATGTTTATGTGCAGGACATCCAAGGTTTCAACTACATATCCCTAGTAAAATCTAATCGCATAGAAGCACAAAAGCATCAAACTGCTTCCATTGGATGGCGTCGTTTAAGCGCAAATGGATCCGGTCTCATTTTATCTGCCGAAGCTGCAACCTATTGGAGATCAGGAGACATTAGTCTCTACACCGTTAAAAGTGACGGTTCCTTTCTTCGCCCCGGTGGATACCTGGAAAACTTCGAGGCCACCTTTCCCACTCCCGGGGATGCCCGCGACGTGGCAGTTTACAATGGATTGGCCTATGTTGCGGACGGATGGCAAGGCCTACAAGTACTGGCTTACCGCTCTTATGAAACCGGTGACGTTCCACCCGAACTCGAAGTTCGCTCCAATGACCTGAATGGTTCCGCCGAAGAAGGATCCACCTTCGTACTTCGCGCCGTCGTATCCGACGACATCCAAGTCAAGAACGTCGACTTTTGGATCAATGACGAACTCATCAAAGTGGATGGTGGATATCCATTCTCGCTTGCCTATAAAGTTCCCCTTCTGACGGAAGCCACCGAATTCTCCGCCCAAATCATTGCCCGGGATACCGGCGGGAACGAAGTCCGCTCGGAGACCCTCACTTTCTCCATTTCCGAAGACGCCACTCCACCCGTTGTCGCGGCAATCTATCCATCTGACGATACCGTCGTCCGGGCAAACGACCCCGTCCTTGTTCTCTTCTCCGAAGATCTCGACCCCGATACCGTGGCCGATGGACTCGTCTTTGAGAACCTGGCTGCCCTCGGAACCTCCATTCCCCTTCTCGACGTCGAATATGACGATACCCTCTTCGGCATCCGGGCCAGCCTACCCGACTACATCGCCCCCGGACAATATCGTCTAACCATAAAGGATTCCATTACCGACCTCGCCGGGAATCATCTTGGTGCATCCAAAACCCGCTATCTCCATGGTCCATCCGAGATTCACGGGACCGTTTGGTTCGATTCCGACCATGACGGCAAACGCCTCGACAACGAATCTCTGCTTGAAGGCTGGTCGGTTTTTCTCGACCTCGATTTTAATGGTGAACTCAGCGAGGGCGAACCCACTGCGGTGACCGACGCCAGTGGGTCTTATTCTTTCGTCAACCTGCTCCCGGGAACTTATTCGGTGAACGAGTTGATCCCCCACCAATGGGTGCAGACCTTCCCAGGCAATTCCCTAGGGGATGAAATGGACCCCACCCGAGCCTTCAGTCTCGGAGGTGCACTCAAGCAAGGTTCAATATCCGACGGATACCTCATCGATTCGAAGGCCAACCATTGGTTTTTTCGAGGCGGAGAATGGGATTACCAAACACAAACGCCAAAAGATGTTGAATTGGTCAAGGTTTCCTCAGGTGGTCAGGAAATCGGTCGGATCCGCACCGTCGCTCCTGATATTATCTCAGTGGAATTAACCAAATGGGGAGATAAGGTTCTTGTTTATGTTGATAATGCTCGAAACTATGACGATCTCACTTCCAGCGATGGGCAAACATCATACGGAGTTATTCTCGGCGAGGAGGAGGAGGACAATGGAACCTACGACTATGTACTCGCCCATGTGTTGGATGAAAACTTGCAGGTCTTACATTCCCTCACCGGTAGGAACATCGATGAGAATGCCAGTTTTTTCTTCGACTCGGGTTCGGAAAATGATCAAAATTTCTATGGTAATGCACTGATTGACGGTACCATTGAATTAGGCGGGCAAAGAATTGAGGAACCCTTGGACGGAAACTACTCCCTGCTTACT
>JAYYQI010000015.1:0-92448 GCA_036128475.1 Verrucomicrobiota bacterium | reverse complement strand
GCCAACTTTCAAGCCGGTGCGTTTGATGTTTGGGGAGATTCCGTAAACATAGCTGCTAGAATGGAGAGTTCTGGGCAAGCCGGAAAAGTCCATATCTCAGAAAAAACAGCAGATCACCTGGGCTCTGAATTTTCGTTAAGTGCAAGGGGAGAGGTCGAACTTAAAAACAAAGGTTACTTCCAGACCTTCTTTATTAATTAATCGAGAATGATACTTTGGTGGAGATCACGGAAGTGCAATGTTGACGCCAAAATGAACACTCTTTCCCGGCAAAACGGCGAAACGGGTGTGGAGGAAAAATCCGCAGGAAGCCCTTTAACAGTGGGCTCCGGACGCTCATTGACGCAACCTGACGAGAGATTGCGATGGCGGGATAGACGGGACTCGAACCCGCGACCTCCGGCGTGACAGGCCGGCGCTCTAACCAACTGAGCTACTACCCCAAATCGCGAAGGGCAAATAAAAGCAATGAGAGGGATGGACGTCAAGATACAAGATTGAGTAGTGAATGTTCAACAATTTCGCTTGGACAACTTGTTTTTTCGTGCAGTCTGTAGCTTCATGAGTAATTTGCGTGTGGAAATGATGGAATTAGGTCCGATCGGGACAAATGCCTATCTGATTTGGGAAGATGGAAAGCCAGATGCCACAATGGTGGATGCACCGATTAATTGTGGTGCTTGGCTGAATGATTTACTGGAGGAAAATGAGCTAGTCCTTCGCTCAATTTGGTTGACGCATGGTCACTGGGATCACATCGGCGGAATGGGAGAACTTAATTTGGATGGGGTTGATGTTTTGGGTCATGCGGATGATAAAGTTATGTTCGAGAATCCCGCGATCATGAGTGCATTCGCCATACCAGGAATAGAATTTACCCCTGTTTCGATAACCAAGTGGCTGGAGGACGGAGAGATTTTCGAGGCTTGGGGAAGGAAAGTTCGAGTGGATCATTGTCCAGGACATTGTCCGGGAAACATAATTTTTACAATTGAGTCAGAGAGGATAAGTTTTGTTGGGGATGTTATCTTTCAGGGAAGCGTGGGACGAGCAGATCTGCCTGGAGGTGACTTTTCCCTTCTTGAGAACTCTATTCGCGATAAAGTTTATGTTTTGGATGAAGCAACCATTTTGTATCCTGGACATGGTCCTACTACTACGGTGGGAGAAGAGTGCCACAGTAATCCCTTTGTTAGGCCCTAGGTAATAATTACCCGTGATTCGCATTCTTGACCAAGTTGGTGAAGA
Organism: Verrucomicrobiota bacterium; assembly: GCA_036128475.1. GTDB lineage: Bacteria > Verrucomicrobiota > Verrucomicrobiia > Opitutales > Seribacteraceae > Seribacter. Next base: position 91,200 of record JAYYQI010000015.1, on the reverse strand, counting down.
GGACATATCCGAGAAGGATTTGGTCGATACAGTTAAATTGGTTTTTCAAGAGCAAGGAATTCTGGAGGCGAAACTGGGTTTTGAATATCGGGCAGAGCAAGCTAAAATGTCTGAGGAAGTTCTTGATTCACTCATAAAGGTTGAGCATTTGATTTTCGAAGCAGGGACTGGAGTGGGTAAGAGTTTAGCTTATTTGGTTCCTTCTCTGCTTTATGCGAAAAAGTGGAAGCGTCCATGTATAGTTGCAACTAATACAATTAGTTTGCAGGAACAACTCTTGAACAAGGATATTCCTGATTTGAGAAAGATCATTCGAGAAGTTCCCAAATTATCTTCTTGGGCCGATTTCGAGTGTGCCTTGCTTGTGGGGCGAGCTAATTATTTATGTCCAACAAGGCTTCAAAAAGCACTCGTTGGGCAAACCGAGATTTTTGACGGAAGACAAAGAGAAGAGCTGGAGAGAATTGCCACCTGGGCAAAAGAGGAAGCTAAAGAGGGCATTAGGCAGGAATTGTCGCCTGTGCCTATGGGCAGTGTCTGGGATATGGTTAATGCTGATTCTTCTCTATGTTCAAGTAAGCGTTGTTCATCCGAGAGTTGTTTTTACAGAAAGGCTCGATTGGAGGTGGATCGAGCAGACTTGGTTATAGTTAATCATAGTTTGCTTTTTTCATTATTGGGAGCTGGTTTTGGTCCTGAGAGCGAAGAGGGGGGGGTAATGTTTGCAAATGATTTCGTGATTTTCGATGAAGCGCACGAGATGCCCGATGTGGCAAGTGAGCATTTAGGCTTATCGCTTAGTTCATGGGCGATTGAAAGTGCATTGAATCGCTTGCATAATCCAAGAAAAGGGAAGGGACTCATTAGTAAAAAAGGACGACCTGGTGATTTGGAGTCGGTTGATAATGCCGCAACTGCTGTGAGTGATTTTTTTCAGCATCTACATATGGGAGTTTTAGGTGAACGCGATAGGATTAGGTTGATGGAAAAAGGGGCACTACCTATGGAAGTTTTTCCTCCACTGAGTAAAGTTACTCGTAATTTGATCGAATTGGCTGAAACGAGTGAGGACGAATCGCTCAAGCTTGAACTTCGTGACCAAGCGAGAAGAATGCAGGGGTTTCTAACGGGTTTGTCTGACATCGTCGAATTAAAGGATGAAAACTCGGTTTATTGGGTCGAAAGAACTGGAAAGAAGAATCAAATCATTCATTTGCGAAGCGCACCTTTGGACATAGCTCAGGTTCTTGATGAAGAGCTTTTTAAAAAGCAATCATCCATAGTTATGACCTCTGCAACAATTACGAGGAAGAAAGACCCAGCCTATTTTAGCACTAGAATTGGGGCCAATACTATACGCCAGTTAAAAGTTAATTCTCCGTTTGATTATATCTCAAACATGCGAGTTTGCGTAATGAATGATTGTCCTGATCCAACTACTCGGGATCGAAGTCCATATTTAAAGTATTTGACTGAGGCTATTTACTCTTTGGCGGCAGCTGTAGAGGGTGGAACCTTGGTGTTGTTCACGAATTATTCAGATTTACAGTTTTGTTATCATACTCTTATGCCTAGATGGAAGAGAACAGGAAGGTCTCTGTATGCTCAAGGGGAAGGGTATTCACGTTCTGAATTAAGAAGCAGAATGATGAGTGAAGGGGATGTTTTGCTCTTTGGAGCTGAAAGCTTTTGGAAGGGTTTTGATGCAAAAGGTCCGAGTTTATCCCAGTTAATCATTACTCGATTGCCGTTTGAGAATCCTAATCATCCTGTTTTGGAAGCAAAATCTGAAATTTTTGAAAAGAAAGGCAAAAATCCATTTATGGAAATGACTCTACCTTCAGCGGTGATTCGATTTAGGCAAGGTGTGGGTAGATTGATTCGATCTAATTCTGATATTGGCGAACTTTTTCTCTTGGATTCACGTATTTTAAAGAAAAATTATGGCCGTGAGTTTTTGTCTGAATTGCCCAAAACGGATTATGAAGTTTTAAGTTTATCCGAGATTTGCGATATAATTTAAGCAATCAAACTAAGGGGAAATACAAAATCATTTGTTTTTGAAAATTGACTTCATCTCAAACTTGGTATCAAAACATTCTCTGCCCCTTTGCATACACCATATATTATGCTTTATAAATCCCATGGACATAGTGATGTAGGTTTCGTTCGCGAAAACAATGAAGATTCATTTTTAGCGGATGAGCATAAGGGTGTGTTTGCTGTTGCTGATGGTGTTGGCGGTCTCCCGTTTGGTAATTTAGCAAGTCGTCTCGCAGTTAGATTTCTTGGTGCCTTTATCCATGACCCCGAAGATTGTTCTACTACAGATGAATTATGTGAAATTGTTCATCGTATTCATAAAAATGTTGTGGAACTTGGTCAGTTAGTTGGTGGGGAAAATGGAATTGGTACGACTTTTTCCGCTATTCGAGTTTTACAAGATAAGCTCATCTATGCACATGTTGGAGACTCATCGATTTTCATTATGAATGATGGTGGATTAAAAAAAATATCTAAGAGTCATACTTTGGGAGATGAATTAATTGAGAAGCATGGACCAGATGCAGCCAATGATATGCCGGAGCATTATATGCACACATTAACGCGTTGCCTTGGGCAGGATATTGATTTTGAAGTGGATTCGGGAGAGGTTTTAATTAACTCAGGGGATCAATTTTTGATTTGTTCTGATGGAGTTACAAATATGGTCGAGCAAGATGAGATTCATGATATGATGAAAGAGTATGAACCAGATGGTTTGGTACAGGCACTTATTGATGTGGCGAATCAGAATGGGGGAGTGGATAATTCCACTGCTGTTAGTTTGCTCTGGCAAAGTTAATCTAGTTTAGGCACTCTCCTTTTATGGGTGACCGAATATCTCTGCTAGAAGAAAAAATTTCCCGTAATCCGGAGCAAATTTTCCTCCGCTATAGTTTAGGACAGGCCCTTTTTGACTCCAATGATTACAAGGCAGCGTCTGAGCAATTCAAACGTTGTTTAAAGATTAAACCCAATTGGATGATGGCGTGCCTATTTGTCGCGAAAGCGGAATTGGAACTTGGGCATTTAGAATCGGCCAAGGCATTTTTGGTTAATACTATTGAATTGGCAAAGGAGCAAGATCATGACGACCCAAGGTTAGAAGCTGAAAAGATACTTCAACAAATTCTTAAAAGTCAGGATGTCACTGGATCTTAGAAGGTAGATCGGTTGAGTCGCTCCAGGATGAGCAAGTTTGCTAAAAGTTTATCTACGGTGAGTTCCCTTACCATGCTTTCGCGCATAATGGGGTTGTTTCGGGATGTCTTGTTTTTTTCTTTTTTTGGGGCAACCATATTTGGTGAAGCATTCATTCTTGAATTTACTATTCCTAATCTCTTTAGAAGGATGCTCGGAGAAGGTAGTTTGACCTCGGCTTTTGTTCCTATTTTCGTGGAAACCAAAGATAAAGGAGGTTTGGGCAAAGCATTTGGTTTGCTAAATCAAGTTCTCAGTCGATTATTTACTGGCCTAGCTAGTTTAACCGTAGTGGTCGTTGTTCTCTCTCTAGTGGTATGTAATCAAGAGTTTTTGACTTCCGATAAATGGTCACTGGGTCTTTCCTTAAATGCTTTGAGTTTTGGGTATGTTGTTTTTATATGCTCGTCTGCTATTGTTGTTGGTGCGCTAAATACACAAGGAAAGTTTTTTGCTGGTGCTTTTTCACCCATTATTTTGAACACAGTATTGATATTGGTTCTTTTAATTGGTGGATCAGTTCTGCAAATGGAGATGCTCGATTTAGCGATTTTATTATGTTCTGGAGTCTTGTTTTCTGGGTTTTTACAACTCCTTATGCCCGCTTTTCAGATGCGAAAATTGGAGGGGTGGCAATTTCGCATGGATTTCTCGAATTCCGAGGAGTTTGGTCGAATTAAAGCCCTCTTTTGGATCGGAGCCTTGGGGGCTGCAGTTGCTCAAGTCAATACTTTGGTATCGAGGTTTCTTGCCTACTCATTGGATGAGACTGGAGGGCTAACCTATTTGTTCATGTCATCGAGACTTATAGAGCTTCCTCTTGGGGTTTTTGCAATCGCTATTTCAACTGTTCTTTTTCCGCAATTGGCCAAGGCTGCATCTGGGGCAGATAAGGATGCTTTGAAAACTCGATTTTTTGATGGATTACGTATCACTTGGGCGATAACTCTTCCATCTGCTGTGGGCTTGGCTATATTAGCTGATCCGATTCTCTCCGTACTTTTTGAATGGGGTAACTTTGGGGACAAAAATATTGCTTCTGCTCGCCCCATTCTGGTTATTACTTCGTTGGCTCTCCCGCTCTACGCTGTGTCGGCCTTTATAGTGAAGACATTTCACGCTAAGAAAAACATGAAATTTCCATTGCATGCAGCCATCCTGAGTCTTTTGTCGAATACTTTTCTTAGCCTTTGGCTGATGCGGGATTATGGAGTCGAGGGGTTAGCTTGGGCAAATGTATGTGCTGCCTTTATTCAAACCTCTTATCTTATGCTGAGGACAGCCGAATTAGGGAAGGTTCACTTACTCGGTGTTAAGCCCTTGTATTTCATGCATTGCGTAATCGCCTGTTTTTTTATGGGTATAGTTATATTCTGGTTGAGTAGTTCTCTGGAGCCAGAAGGTAAGTGGATGGAGCTCATATCGCTGATTTTGTTGGTTGGTACCGGCTGTGTGATCTATTTTTTAAGTGCATTTGCATTGGGTATTCCGGAATTTAGAATTTGCCTTCCAATAATCCTTAAATATTTGCGTTTTGGCACCAAAAAGAGGTAATTTGTACTAACGATTGCGTTGACAAGGGAATTTAGGGTTGTTTGCGTGTCAAATTACAAATGAATGTCGAACGAATTTCTCAAAAAGGTTTCACGTTAATCGAATTGGTGGTTGTTATAGCTATTATTGGGATACTTGTGACAATTACATTTACTGGAGCAAGTTATGTATTTGGGCTACAAGAGGAAAAAAAGGCTCTGAGTGAAATCGAAGCTATAAGTTTAGCATTAAAACAATACAAAGCAGAGAATGGAGATTTTCCATCCTCGGAGGGACTTGAAGACGAAGCCGATCAAGGGGATCGTCTTTATTATGCATTAGCCGGATTGGTTGATCAATTTGGGGAAATGCTTAAGAGCAACGAAAGAGGCATAAATCACCTTTCATCGGATGCTTTTAATCAAACCAAAGAAGAGGGGCGTGTCTTTCTGGTAGATCCATGGGGCTTGCCCTATGTGTATGAATATCCGCGGCGGGATGGACACCAAGGTTTTTTGCTATTCAGCAAGGGTCCCGATGGGGCATCCTCAAAATTTACTTCGGAATTAACCATGGTTCCCGAAAAAAAGCTGATTGACGAAGACAATGTGCCTCCTTCTGAGCCAGGTAAATGGTGAAAATCAATCCAAAGATAACAGATAAAAATGATAAAGAAAAAAAATAGTGGTTTTACTCTTATTGAATTACTAGTCGTAATTTCCATAATTGGAATATTGATGGGCATTGTTGGTCCAAAAGTCTTTGATTTGCTTTCGAGTTCCAAGGCAACCAAAACTCAAGCGATTTTTAGATCATGGGTTACCCAACTCTATCAATATCAACAATTTTATAAGTATTTCCCTCCTTTTCTTTTGGATGATCAGCACGAAGGGGAGTCATATGATTTGTCGGAGAATCAATATCACGATTCTTTTATAGCAGCAATGCGTGGGATGTCTTGGAATGTCGATTCCTTGATGTGGGAAGATTTGACAAATGAGTTATTGGAGCAGAATCCAAAACGCCGAGAGTTTCATGCATTCACTGAAGACGAATTTGGAGAGGATGGTTACTTAGCTGATTCTTGGGGAGGGAGAAAAATTCGTATAGTAGTTGATCATGATGGAGATGGTTTGATTCGATTAAGCGAAGACGATTTGAGTAGTATAATTGATAGCTTAAAAACAGATTATGACGCAGAAACACTTGAGGATGCAAGGGATCGTTTGGCTGTTATAAGAGACAAGGTAGGAATATTTGTCCTATTTGATTCCTCGGGCGAAACGGAATCTCAAAATGTATTCTCTTGGGATGTTACCAAATATCTCGACTCGAATTAATTTTCAAAACGAGTAAATGAGAAATCTAGCGAAGAAGCGTAAAGGTTTTACTCTTATGGAGCTTCTCGTGGTTTTGGCCGTCATGGGGGTTATGATGGGGTTAATTGGATTTTCGTTGGCTGGAGGAGACGGAGCCGCTCTTTCGGCATCGCAAAGACAATTACTGGGGTTGGTTCAACAAACGCGTGCAAAAGCGGCTATGTATGGCCAACCAGCTCGGTTGATTGTTAATAATGACGAGACCGATACCGATAAATACCACCGTTATCTGGAAATCGTAGTGAGAGATGCTAACGAAAGTAAGAAGTGGCGTGTGCAAGGTGAAGGTAAATTTTTAGAGGATGGTGTTTTCTTTATCCCTGAAGACGATACCCGTGCAATTTTTACAGATGATTGGTTTGATGAGGCATACACTAATTGGAGCAGTGAAGAGGATGTCGAGCTTTCGCCATCTTTTAAAGGTATACGTGAAGAGGGTGGTGGAGATAGTGCATCCTTTCGTTATCTGGAGTTTAATCCTGAGGGAAACCTTGTTTGTGACCATGAGGAAGAAGCGGATGGTATTAGTTATCCTATGCTTATGCTCGCAAGCGGAAGTCCAATACCTAGCGGAGATAAATCTCTAAGGTTTGATGAAAAGAATTCAATCGTTGGTATTTTACTGAGAAGATTTGGAGGTTTTGCAGTTTTGGCAGCTGATGATTTTGGGAATACGGAAAATGGAAATGGTTATTAGAAGAAGAAGAGGCTTTACTCTTTTGGAGGTTGTTATCGCACTTGCGGTTTTTGCTTTTCTGATTGGTGGCCTACTTGGTTTTTTGCCTTGGGGAGTGGAGGGGGTTGGTCAAATTAAGGACCAGAGTGTTGCCTATGGTTTGGTTGATTCTGTGCAAATTGAATTGGAAAGAATGGGCTTTACTCTCGTCGAGTCAGCAACCAATCGATTATCCGATATGTATAATTCAACCAGTGATCCGCAAGCAGCTGCCGATGTATATCAAGTCTTACTGGTTGCTCGTAGAATAGGAGGGGCTGTAGCCTTTGAACATGTGGTGAAAAAAGAAGATATTGATTTTCTCAATAGTTCGGAAATGGAGGAAGGGGAGATCATAAAGGATTATACTAAAGATAATGGTGGGGTTGTGGATTTTATGTTTTCTTCTCAGGATGAAGAGATACCAGTTTGTCTTTCAGCCTTTGATGACGAACATATTAACTTTGCCGATGAACCTAATCCACAAATTCTGCCATTTGATCCAAAACCGGGTTTGCCGGGCAGGTGGATTCCGCCAGAAGAGAGGTACTTCTTGATCAAATGCACTCAGTTTCCATTGGAGCACAGACATCAGCATCACCCGAGTAATGGATTCCTATCCTTGCAAGTCGATATTCAATGGCCATACAAGATCCCAGACCCTTCCAGAGATGAGGGTTTTCGAAGAGTTGCCGAAAAGTATAGAAGGCATTTTAGGATTCCCATGGCTATCGTTCGTTAGTCTTAAAGCATACTAATTCCTAATGATCCTTCACTGGATAAGGGCTTCGAGGCCCAAAACGCTTTTGGCTTCCTTAGTTCCGGTTTATATTGGTTCAGTTTTGGCTTACTCAAAATATGGAATCATAGAATTTCAAATTCCTATGCTTTGCTTTCTTTTTTCCCTATTAGTGCAAATAGGAACAAATTTCGCAAATGACTATTTTGACTATGTCAAAGGGGGGGATACCCGTAGTAGGATTGGGCCTGAGAGGATGGTTCAATCTGGAGTTATTCAACCAAGAAAGATGTTGATGGCTTCAATTTTAATATCAATTTTGGCTTTATTTGTTGGATTGATTCTATTCGGAAGTTCCGAAGTTCATCCAAGTGTGCTGCCTTTGGGGATAGTTTGTATATTGTGCGCTTTTTTTTACACGGGGGGTCCGTTTCCTATTGCATATAATGCATTGGGTGATGTGTTCGTCATTCTTTTTTTCGGATTCGTAGCAGTAGTTATAACAGAATATTTCATTTCTTCATCATTGGGATTTTATTTCGCACCCACTTATCATATTGGTTTTTGTGTAGGTTTAATTATCAATAATCTTCTCATCGTAAACAATTACCGCGATTTTGAGGAAGATTCTAAAAGCGGAAAGAGAACCACAATTGTGCTCTTGGGAAGGAAATTTGGGATGTTGTTCTTTTTTGTAGGGTCTATCGTTGCCTGTATTTTACCTGCCTTATTCGATCCGAATTGCTGGTTATGTCTTCTCAATATTCCATTTGTTATTATGATTGCCCGAAAATTGTCTAGCTCTTCAACAAAATCTGATTTCGATCAAGTGCTGACTTTGTCTGCACTTCTTATGGTTTCCTATAGTATATCGATTTCACTTGGGATTTTATCCTAAACGAATAGTTTGAGGATAATGTACATTCCAGAACTTACGGATTTCCCTAAATTTTCTCTTGAACGCTTGCTTTCAACCTGTTTCGGTTGTCATTCCTCAGAATCTTCAAAGGTTTGCATACTTATTGATTTGCCGGACTTAGACCTTGCTCGTGACAAGGCCTTCCTCGAGGATGTTTCGAGGTTTCCTGTTCAGGCAAAAGCATACAAAACATTCTATCAAGGCTTGCAGGACGATACTGCTTCTAAACTTGGGTTTGAGAAGGTTGATTTTTTTGTTTTTATGACCACCGGCGGAAGTAATCTTGACCCTGACGACGATGCTGTTGATTTGCTTGGTAATTCTTACTCACTTGAAAGGGATATTTGCCAAAAATATGATCTGATTCTTGCAATAACTGATTATTCATTAACAGCACCACTTACTGCATTTGCCAAAAAATACGGCTTTAGGGGTGCAACTCTTCATGGAGTTAACGAAATAATTTTAAATTCTGGACTTTCCGTTGATTACAGAAAAATTAGTGAACAAGCTGAATGTTTTAGAAGCGTTTTGGACCAAGCTGATTCCTTTGTACTGCATTTCCAAGTAAACGAAGAAGAATTCGAGCTTCAAATTGATTGCGGTGCACAGATCGCCCAAAAAAGCCATGGTCTATGCCCTCCGGGCAAACCTGACATAGCTAATCTTCCTGCTGGAGAGGTCTATTTTGTGCCTTCAGGTGCAAATGGATCATTTCCTTTTAAGTATTCGGACGGTACACTTGCTGTGATGCTTGTTGAAGACGGAAAGATTACTTCAGCCAAATTATTAAGCGGGGACCAAAAGTTAGTCGATGCACGCAATCAGCAACTTAAGAACGATCCTGCAACTGGTATAATTGGAGAATTGGGTTTTGGCACACAACTCTTACCTTTCTCGGGTAAGGATATTCAAGATGAGAAAATTTTTGGTACTTGTCATGTTGCAACCGGCAGAAGCGATCATTTGGGAGGTAATCTTACCCCCGATTTATTTAATTCTAAATTGAATGCCTCACATGATGATATTTTATTTGCACCGCCGAAGACGCCAGAAATAGTTGTATCCAAAGTTGTTATGCATAAGAGCGCAAACTCCTATAATATCTTCGAGAATTACGAACCTACTCCGTACTTGTTAAGTCAACTTGGAGATCATTACCCAATTGAGAAGTATTTATCAACTTGTTCTTAGATTCTGCCTATTATTTACAACAGCAGATATTGCTTTTGGGGTGCCCAGAGTTCCCAAGGTTCCATCGGTTCGTCCCGTACCAATGGTTTCAAAGGCTTTTTCTACTAAATACGCTCCTAAAGCACCGCTCGCTTCCAAAGCCCCATCCATTAAATTTGCTCCAAGGGTGCCACTATCCAAATTTGCACCAAAAGTAAAGAGGCCTGTCTTGGTCAAAAGAGTGCGACCGGTTCGCAGGGTTAGCCTTGTCCGTAAGGTTCCTCTATCACGACGGGTGCCTTTTGTTCGTCGGGTGCCAAAGAGATAATTTCTTTTTGCAAGAACTGCAGGGCGAAACTTAAAAGCTTTGCAAATTCCCATCATTTCCATGATGTTATGATTATGCCCAGGCGTAGTCCGATAATTGCTCAAAAAAGGGTGGTAGCGATATGTTTGATGATTGTATCAATCATATTTGGCTTACTACCGACATGGGCTTTAGACTCGCTTGAAATCCAAAATCATGAATTAGAATTCTCTTGGGATTTGGATGGGTTTCTTTTTACAAGTGAAACGGGTAAAAATCCGGACCTCACACTTTTTGAAAATAATCATTACAAGTTTTTTAAGCAAGTAGACGACAATATCACATTTACTTTGGGTGAATCGGTTGGTGTAGAGTCAATTTCGTCGGATTTCTTTAATAATACATTTCAAAAGGTAGATGAATACCTGCTTTTTTCTCCATCATATGGAGAGCCGAATGTAATTTTTTATTTCAATCCATCGGATCCGTCAAACTATGGCCGTCTTTTGATTAATCCCTATGAGAAGACCGACTTGTTGTTTTGCGAAACTCCCAATCAGGAAGCGAACTTTGGAGTGTCATTAGTTATCGACGAGCAAAACCAGACAATTGTTGGGGCTAGCAAGGAAAATGGAGATGAAGGCAAAATCTTTGTGTTTAGGAGAAATGCTGATTTTTCTTTGAATCAGATTCAGGAAATTGCTTCTCCTGAAAGTCTTGGGCGTATGAGTTTTGGTAGTTCAATGGCTGTCCGGGATTCAGTGCTTGTAGTAGGCGCTCCGGATACGGACAATTTTAGAGGGAAAGTTTATTTGTTTAACCGGGAGGCTAATGGCAACTATTCCAATACACCTTTTCAAACATTAGAGGATCCGTTTGCCCAAGATAACGATACTTTTGGTTCTGATATTGCTCTTACTGAGGATTTCCTCGCCATCTCTTCATTGCAAAAAGGCTTTGGTTCAGGGAAAGTCGCATTGTTTGCAAAAGATATGGTTTCCGACGAATGGAATCACCATCTATCTCTTTGGTCTGATGAAAACGGAAGCGTAGAGCAATTCGGTTATTCATTGGATATGAGTTCGCAATACCTTCTAGTTGGTTCTCCCCGAGAGGACGAAATTGGTCACCCCTTGCTATCCGGCATGGCTTATCTTTTCGAAAAAGACTTATCAGGCAATTGGGATACAACTCCTACAAAGTTAGCTCCCAGTGACCTTTCTGCATCGGATGAATTTGGGTCTTCTGTCGCCCTTAATGGCGATTTCGCATTCGTTGGAGCAAAAAGAGGTGGTGGAAACGATGCCGGAATTGTTTATGTGTTCCAAAAACAAGGTAACGCTTGGATTGAAATTCAGCAGATCGAATCACCATTGGATGAGAGCTTGATTCATTTTTCCGAGAGTTTAAATTGCTTAGATGATCTTCTTGGCGTTTCCTCTCCTGGGGCTGGCGAAGATGGTCAGGTCTACCTTTATCGATTGAGTGCCGAAGATAATAATTGGTCTCTGATTTCTTCGTTGGATTTTAATGATTCCTCGATCAGTGAACGCACTTTGGCTCCTTTTTCTATGGCAAGTGGGATGATTGTTGTGGGGAACCCTGAGGATAGTGCAGCCCAACCTTTTGCTGGGTCCATGCAAGCTTTTTACAATTCAGCGTGGCAGGATTATGCGAAGATGATGCTTCCTCCAATACTTGAATCAAATCAAACAACTCAATTTGTTGGAGCTGAAGATGTATATAATTTAAATTATGATTTTAATGGTTCACATCCATTTGATTCCAATCTCACTTGGTCCATTTCCCGCTATGATTCGTCCGATGAAAGTTTCGAGCTAAATGCCACTTCCGGAGATTTCCAATTCTTCCCCGATTCCAATTTTTCGGGAAACTTGACCTTTACCATCAAGTTAGAAGGTGCTCACGGGTTTGATGAACATAATTTTTCAATCGAAATAACAGCTGAACCTGATCCGCCAGTATTTTTAAATCCGGGAGATTGGTCTTTACCTTATGCTATGGTTGGAGACGATTACGATTTTTTTATACAAACCACAGATGCTGATGGTGATGATTTAAATTTGACTGTGACCAATCTGCCTTCAGGTTTAGTATTTGATTGGGAGACAGACACAATTACGGGTAATCCTGATTCGTCAGCTGTTTCGAGTGAAGATGGAGCTTTTAAAGAATATACCGTGGTAATTGCTATTGATGATTCAGTTTTTCCTGTTGTCACAAGAAATTTTTCACTGAAGGTATACGAACGCAATAATCAACCAAGATTCGAGAATTCCGAAGGGAATGTTTCCTCTCCTCTTCAGTTGACTTTACAAGAAGATTTTTCTGAGGAAGATTGGTTTGCGAGTCATCCCATGATGACTTTGGTGGATGATGACGGAGATGATTTATTACTAGAGATTTTAAGTGATAGTGCAGTTGGAGCCATCATCACGAAGAATGAAAATGCAACCGATGGAAAATATATAACTTATAAACCTGTCGAGCATTTTCATGGTGAAGATAACTTTACCATTCGGCTTCAAGATTCAAATCAGTTTCCTGAGCCTAAATTTGTGGATTTAAAATTTGAATTGGAGATTACCAGCGTCAATGACATGCCTGATATTACCTCTTTTCCTTTGAGTCTAACAACCGCTGAAGGTGAAGTTTTTAACTACCAAGTAGTTGTTGAAGAAGTTGATGAAGGAGATTCATTTTCTGTAGAAGCAACAGGCTTGCCTGAATGGTTATCGTTTAATTCGGATACACTTGTTCTCTCAGGTACTCCAAAATGGTATGATTACTCGCCAACTGGAGATACCATTTTCATTTCAGCAGAGGATAGTTTTGGGGCTAAAGATACACAAGCGTTTCCCCTAATGGTTGTGCCTGATAACTATCCACCAGTGATTTCCCAGGGAGATTTGCTTGATTTTGAAATTAGTGAGGATAATCAGCCGGTTGCATGGGAAACCTTGGTGCTTTCTTATACGGATCAAGATACAGACTCTACACGGTTGAGTTGGGTGGTGAATCAACCCTCAAACGGTCAAGTGTCGATAACTCACTCCGGGAATGATGTTTTAGTGGATTACCTACCGGATGGGAATTATTCTGGTACTGATTCTTTTGAATTATCTATTACGGATCTTGATGATGAAAACGCTACGGATTTGATTAGAGTTGAAGTAACGATTCAACCCGTTGAGGATTCTCCAGTTTTTACGACAAAGCCAGTATATATCGATGCGGTGATCGATTATTCTTGGGAATATTTAATTGGTTTTATTGATGGTGACCCAGGTGATTCAGTCTCGATTAGTTACGATGGAGATATCGATTGGATAGATGAATTAGGTGATGTTAATGCCACAAATGCCAAAATTTTTGGTACTCCTACTTCCGCTGATTTGGGAGTAACGAATTCAATCACCCTTAAAATTTCGGATGAGCTTGGGAACGAAAATGAGCAAATTTTCACTGTGAATGTTATAAGCGAAAATTTTGCTCCGATAATTGAACAAGGGTCAAGCAGTTCGGTAGTTTTGGATGAAGATTCCTTATGGGATCTCGACTTTGAGATAACTGTTTTAGAGGAAAATATGCAGCCATTAAGTTGGTCAGTTAGTGAAAATCCCACATCTGGAGTCATGGAGTTTGATTCTGCAATGGAACGAATTGAGCACTTACGATATACTCCAAATGATAATTTTTTTGGGTTCGATTTTGTGGTTCTTCAAGTAAGCGATGGTATTGATTCGGCTGATTTCAGAATTGATTTTGAGGTTGTTAATACTCCTGATCCACCATTTTTTGTCCATAGTTTCAGTGATGACTCGATTGAGGATGGTTTACCTTACGAAAAAGTTCTCGAATTTAACGATACTGATGGTCTAACTGGAATCCAGTATGAGATTACCAATCTTCCATCTTGGTTGCATGTAGAAGATGAGACGCTTGAGCAGGGCAAAATCATTCTTTCGGGCACTCCTTCCGTTTTTGACGAAGCCACAAATGAAATTTCATTGACTATAACTGATTTAGATGGGTATTCAGTCTCATCATCATACTCGCTGACCGTATTTGTACTTAATTTCTCACCAATCTTTAGTAACGGCTCGGATGAGATTGCTTACGAGCTTAATATGACTGAAGATTTAGCGGAAACTTGGATTTCGCCTACCATCGATGTTAGTGATGTCGAGACACCTTTTGCAAATTTAATTTGGTCGATTGTGGATGCACCCGAAAATGGTGAATTGAGTCTCGGTAATACACCAAGTAGCAGTATAGTTTATCTGCCGGATGCTAACTTTTCTGGACAGGATTTCTTTCAAGTGGGAGTAACCGATATTGACGAGAATGGAGATTCGAGACCGAAAACAAGTGTTGCCACATTTACTGTTAACGTTTTGCCGGTCAATGATGCCCCCGTATTCAAATCGACTCCCACAACCAATTCCCAAGAAAGGGTTTCTTGGAATGACGAAAGCGAATATGAATATGAACTCATCGCTTTTGATCATGATCTTCCAGAGGGTAATGAATTGATTATACGCATGACTTCGGAGTTACCCGATTGGCTTGATTTCAATCAAACAGGCAGTGGAAATGCAAAATTGAGCGGTTTAGCAAAAGTTGCAGATGAAGGTGATTACCAATTAAATTTTGAGGTTTTGGATACGGAGGATTCCTCTCTAATTGCTCATCATTCTTTTAGGCTCTACATCATTATTGACGATTATCCACCGGTTTATCTTTCTAACGTCAACCAATCCAGTACAAATCGAGTTAGATTTTTTATTGAGGAAGATTCGGAAGTCTCAACCTGGATTGGGTCTGCTGGTTTTGGTGCGATAAATCCAGATCCGGAATCAGATGATTTAGATTCAATTAGTTGGTCTTTGGAAGAAGCGTCAAATTTTGGAAGTGTGATAGAGGTTTCCGGCTCGGGTTTTATTCCCGAAACATTTTTATATGAACCGCCTGAAGATTTTAATGGTCAGGATAATTTTTCGATTCGGATGAGTGAAGGAGACCGTTTCAGTATTCTTGAAATTGAAGCTTATGTCAGTTCGGTTCCGGATTTTCCTGTTTTTACTTCTGATCTACCTGAGCAAATCACGTTAGAGGCTGGGGAATACTTTGAGATTGAAGTTAACGCTACAGATGCAGATTCAGAGAGTTTACAATTTCGATTATTCGCATCGGCTTGGGATACGCAGCCATGGTTGAGTATTACGGGGAATGAAGCTGGTGGAATCACTATAGGAGGAACCCCCAGGATAGGTTCATTTGGTAATCAGTACCCCTATTCGGTTTTTGTTCTGGATGAAACGGGGAGATTTGCGAAGATTGGAACAACTTTCACGGTTGTTGGCGAAAATCTTCCACCGACGATTACTTCGGGTACGAATCTAACTATTGTTTTTGACTCTAATGGATCTCCGGTCAACTTAGATCTGGATGATTTATATGCGATCGATCCTGATTCATCCGAGTTGGATTGGTCTCTGGTGGATTCGAAGAAACCGAAGTTTGGTTTTGCTGAAGTTAGTGGGCAAGGTTCTTTTCCCTCTATCCTTACATATTTGCCGAATGATGTAGATGTTGAAGAGGATTTCTTTTCTATTCGAGTTTCAGATGGAAAGAGTAATGACGAAATTCAAATTAAAGCAGTTGTTTTATGGGATTCCGAACAACCAGTTATTTCCCTTAGCGACGAGGACTCAATCATCGAGGTGCTTGAAGGCTCTTCTTTCTCTCTAGAAGCTGATATAGTTCATCAAGACTTAAGGGAGAGATTTGAATGGTCTTTGATCAACGGGCCCAATTGGGTGCGATTAGAAAATGATGGTAATCGTACCTTCATCTTGAGTGGAGTGACCCCATTAGGGGAATATGGTGATTTCGAAGTTGAGGTTGAAATTACTGGTATTCGTTCGACACCCAAATCATTCGAAAAAACAATTCGAGTTTTGGATGGCACACCTCCTCGTTTAAAATTATTGGGATCGAAATACCAGAGGTTAGCCAAGGATGAAACTTTTGAAGAACCTGGTTTCGTTGCCGAAGACCAAAATGGTGAGGATATTAGCGATCGCGTGCAGGTTGACGAAGTTCAGGGTGGGTTACAGAAATTGGATTACTCCGTTGCGGATGATGCGGGTAATCAAGCAAAGTCTTTCCGAATACTCAACAAGTACATTGAGTGTCCTTTGAATCTGGATCGTGTGATACTCATAGAATCAAAACATCAGGCAAATTTGACTTGGGGAAAGAGCGAGAATTTTTATCTCTTAGCAGATGGAGTGCAGTCTATAACTGAGGATGACTTGGAATATTCTCTTGTCTTGAGTCCAGAAGATTCTTCATTGATTCGATTTCATAAAACTGAAGCGACAGCTAAGATCGATATGCAAATTAGTGGTGAGTCTGTGATGCTTTATGATCTCATTGAAACATCTGATTCACGATACATGTTAGGTTCTTTTGAGAAAGAATTGAAAGTTATTGATAAACAGGTCTTCTCAAACTCTCTCATGTCTTGTTTCCTTCTTAAGACGAATATTGAGGGAGAATTTGAATGGTTGCAGACCCTCGGTATAGACGGATCTTTAGCCAATCCGGAATTACTATTACGCTCTAACGAAATTTCCATTCTTGGTTCATTGTCGGGTAGGGTGGATTTCAATGGAGAGAGCATTGCTGAAGCTTTTATAGATTCACGTCCATGCGTTTTGTCTTTTTCACAGTATGGATCTTTTAGTAAGAGTGATGTATTAAGTTCAGACTCGAATGAGATTCTCATTGGTTGCGCTAATGGAGAGGATGATAGTTTGTTTTTGGTTTCCCAAAATGACGCAGAAAATGAAAGTCTTGGGAAACTCGTTAAGTTGAATTCTAACTTCGAAATCTTGAATGAATTAGAAATTAAAGCGAGTGAAGCGTTATCGCTTCTTGATTTTAGGGCAGATGGTGACGGGTTATGGGTCGTTGGAGATTTTCAAGGTGACTTGCAGGTTGGGGAAACAAACTCAATGAATAGCCAAGTTCCCAGTGGTTTCGTTTTGAAGGTCTCAAAAGATTTGAAGTTAGAATTCATTGTGGAATTCATTTCGAGCTTTCATAGTTCCTTAGTTTCATTCAATTTCGATGCGATAGGTGATCCGCTTTGTTTGCTTGAGTTTACCGGGGATGTCTCAATAGAAAATGATTCGATATCCAGTTTGGGTTCTCAAGATCTAGTCCTAATGAAATTAAGGAGTTCGGATGGTAAAACGCTTTGGACTAAACAGATTGGGGGAGAGGGCAATGAACAATTGGTGGATTTTGCCATAAATGAAGTTGGTACTCCAATTATTTCGCTTACAAGTGATCAGGAATTTGTAGTTGATGAAACTCTTATCCCTCAGACTACAAATGGTGAAAGCTTAATTTTAACCTTCATGCCTCATTCGGGAAACCCTAGTGCCAGTTTTGACTCTTTGAATCTTGTGGCTGAACAAACCTTCTCTTATCGATTGAATGTTCCTCATCCTGATTTTCTCTTTTTCTCCCTAATTGATGCACCCAGTTGGCTCAATTTACTCACGGATGATGACTCCAATGGAAGTTGTCTCCTGATGGGAGTTCCACCGATTGAAACTTTTCCTAGCCAAAATCAGGGTTCTTTTAAGATCAAAATTTACAATGCAGAAGGAGGATTTTCGGATCTTGAGGTTGATTATAATATTGAATACGAAGCGGATCATCTTGTTCAATTCGGTTATTTGCCTGAGTCCAGTGACAATGCAATCGTCAAGTTTGGAGACACTGGAGAGATAATATCAATACTCCCAGGAATTAAGGAAGATCACTTGATTTTGGTTGGAACCTTCGATAGCACATTGACTTGGAAAGATTGGCAAATCGATGCAACCGGAAATACGAATGGATTTGTTTTGTATTTGGACGACAATCGAAGTGTTAGCAACCATTTTACTTTCAATTCGAGTTCTCTACTTAACTTATCTTCCGTTTGCTTGGATGAAGTCGGGAATCTATTTGTTTACGGAAATTTTAAGGGAAAAATTACGATTGCTGACAGACAATTGAGAAGTCAGGGCGCGAATGACCTCTTTCTTCTCAAGCTATCTTCCTTTGGAGCAGTAGATAATATGATTAGATTTGGTGGAAGTTCCGACGAATTCGCGACATCTTTTGTAATGGATGATTTAGGAGGAATCTACCTAGGTGGTTCTTACAATGAAAGCACCTCTCTTGGAAATGAAATCTTGGATTCCAATGGTGATGAAGACGCTTTTTTGTTCAAGTTAACCGCGGATGACTTAGAAAAAGTTGAGTGGGTTAAAAGTTTTGGTGGATTTGGGGTGGACCGAGTTCTTGATCTTCATTTTGTGAAAGAAGAGGGAAGACTAATTATGGGAGGGACTTTTCACGATTCCATAGATGTGGGTAATAAGCGATTTGAATCCGTTGGTGGTAGTGGCGTCTTGCTAATGCTTTTTGATACGAATGGCAAATCACTTGCCACAAATGCAATCATAGAGTCTGGCGATTTGTCTTCTTTACACCTAGGTTGGCGTATGATTGATCAAACTTTTCTAATGTCGGGTGACTTTCTTGGGTCATTTTCTTTTGATCAAAGTCGGGTATTTTCTAAAGGAGGACGAGATATTTTCGTTGCCAAAATCAATAGTGATTTGAGCTGCAGAAACTTGTTTAGTTTCGGAGGTAGGTGGAATGAGCGGATTAACGATATGTTGGTAACCGAGAAGGGAAATGCTCTGTTAGCGGGTACTTTTTATGAGGAGATTGAACTTGGGTCTGAAAAATATGTTACTGCGGGTCTTAATGACGGTTTTGTGGTTAAGTTAAACGAAGCGGGAGATGAAATTTATGATTCGTTCCAACTAGGAACTTCTGGAGAAGATAGAATTGATGTATTGTATTCATCAGACCCACGATACATTGTTTACTCAGGGGTTTCTTCTTATGATGAGAGTTCTCATAGAGAGCTGTTTATTAAGGAGGTTGGGCAAAATCCTGCCTATCCACAAACGGTTTTGCCCTTGCCGTCCACTGCTTACGCCGGACTTCCCTTTGAATTTGAAATTTTTACTTTTGGTTGGAGTTCAGAAAGGGGAGAATTTCTTATTTCCGAGATTAATGGAACTGAGAATTATACATGGTTGGAAACTGAAATTGATCAGTTTGGCAAATTGAAGATTGCGGGAGTAGCCCCAAAGGAGCCTGGGAACTATCCAATTTCTATAGAATTAGGGGATTCACATGGTGAAGTACTCTCCATAAACTTTATCTTGGAATTTATTGAAATAGATTCAGTTCCTCCTACGATTCTTTCGGAAAGCCAATACAACTTAAATCAGTTTACTGATTTTTATGAAACCCTGGAACTTTTTGACCGAGATGGAGATGATTTACTCATCGAAGTTCAACACCCGACATGGATTTCTTGGATGTGGGAAGATGAGAGGTTTTTTAGTTTTGAGGGGAGGGCGGAACAAAATAGCTTGGGTGATCATTTATTTACGATCAAGGCTACTGACACAAAAGGACTCTCCGTTGAGAAGATAATTACTTTAAAAGTAAGCCCGACCTTTAAGTCGAATGAAAACGAAAATGAAAGTAATAATTGGTTTGGCGAATTTTTCGTAATGCAAAGTGGTTGGTTATATCACTTGGATTTCGGTTGGATTTATCTTTCTCCAAATGAAACGGGGGAGGACCTATGGTTTTGGAAAAAAGGCTGGGGGTGGACCTGGACTTCAGTCGAATTATGGTCCGCGGTTGATAAAAGAGGTTTTATCTATCTCAACGAAGATAAGGGTTGGTTGTACTTTGAATCTCCATCCTCTTACTTCCAGTCGAGAGTTTATTCCTACAAACAAAGCAAGTGGTATAGTTATCCTCTGGGAATGCTGGAGTGATAACTGTTTTTTTAATTCTTTTTAAACCAAAACTGGGTTTATTCGGTCTTGGGATTGATTTAAGAATATTCCGGTCTGTTCAAGAATTCCAATCCTGCTTAGTCCAAATTTTTCCCTTAATGAGCTTACGGAGTCTCCGTGTGGGATAAATTCATCGGGCCAACCGATCCTCTTAAATGGAATGAAAATATTATTTTCTTGTAATTTTTCAAGCATCGCCGAGCCAAAACCGCCATTCAATACATTGTCCTCCATTGAAATAATGAATTGATGCTCCTTGGCATGCTGAACTAATAGTTTCTCATCCAATGGTTTGACAAACCTCGCATTGACCACGGTGCAATCAAGATCGAACTTTTCCTTTAATGTTTCACTAAGCCAGATAGCATCTTCTACAAAGTTTCCTAGTGCCCATATGGCTCCGTCATTCCCCTTAGTGATAATTTGAGCTTGTCCAATCTCAAGTGATTTGGGCTGGAGGCACAAATCTACTCCAGTACCATGTCCTCGTGGATATCGAATGAAGCAGGGTCTATTTGCAGAAACGGAAGTGAAGAGCATTTCACGTAATTCGTTCTCATCCCTTGGTTGCATAACGACGGCGTTTGGTATACAACGCAGGTAAGAGAGATCAAAAAGACCATGATGGGTTGGTCCGTCATTGGGTGACAATCCAGCACGATCTAGGCAAAATATAACCGGTAAGTTCTGGAGGCAAACATCATGAATTATTGGATCGTATGCACGTTGGAGGAAAGTTGAATAAATTGCACAGATTGGAAGGAATCCTTTTGATGCCATTCCCGCCGCCATTAAAACCGCGTGCTCTTCAGCAATGCCCACATCGAAAAAACGATCGGGAAAATTTTGGCCAAGTTTGTCCATTCCCGTGCCACTTGGCATAGCTGCAGTAATTCCAATAATAGAATCATTCTGATGAGCCACTTCGCAAAGGGTATCACCAAAAACATCTTGAAATTTCTTTGGTCTGCTCTCAGAGCTTCCAATAGATTTTCCAGTTTTCGAATCAAAGGGTCCTGCACCATGCCATTTTTCAGGTTCTTTCTGTGCGACAGGATATCCCTTGCCTTTTTCGGTAATTAAATGGAGGACTATTGGTTCATCAGATTCTTTTGCGAATTCAAAGAAACGGACCATAGAATTTATGTCGTGACCATCGATAGGTCCGATATATCTCAATCCTAATTTTTCGAATATGCTCGAACGACCTATCAAATCCTTAGTGTCTCGTTTTGCCTTTGAGACTATTTTCATGAATGATTGCCCTCCAGGGATTTGCGACAAAATTGATTCTGCATCCTTATGGATTTTACCATAAACTGGAGTGGTGATAAGTTCATTGAAATATTTCGAGAGCGCCCCTACATTTTTTGCAATCGACCATTCGTTGTCGTTGAGAACCAGAATGAACTTTTTGGTGGTTTCCGCTATGTTGTTAAGCGCTTCTAGGGTGATTCCGCATGTAAATGCAGCATCTCCTGCGATAGCTACTACATGATTCTGCTCGCCTTTTTGATCTCTAGCTACACACATTCCCAAAGCAGCAGAAAGACATGTTCCTGCATGACCAGCACCAAATGCGTCATGTGGACTTTCTTCTCTGGAAAGAAAACCACTCAATCCATTGGATTGCCTAAGCAGATCGAATCTTTCATCATTTCTTCCAGTAAGTAATTTATGGACATAACCTTGGTGAGAAACATCCCAACAAAGAGAATCTTGTGGAGTTTCGAAAACGAGATGAAGTGCGACAGTGAGTTCGACCACACCCAAATTTGGACCGACATGCCCACCATTTTTTGATGTAGCGGAAATGATCCGAGTTCTTATTTCTTGGCAAAGAATATTTAAGTCATCAGTACCAAGATTTCTAAGATCACTAGGTTTTTCGATAGAGTTTAAAATGGAATTGGAATCCATTATGAATCCTCCGATTCCGTATGATGCATCTCCTTCGAGTCTGATGAAACTTCTTTTATCTTCAATTCAGCATTATCCAAATGGGTTTTGCAATGTCTGAGCAGTTTAACTCCACGCTGGTAGTTGGATACGATGGAATCTAGAGGAGCCTCTCCGGATTCCATGGAGCGGACTGTCTCTTCCAGTTGAGAAATAGAATCCTCGAAAGAAAGTTTCTCGATTCTCTTGTCATCAATATTTTCACGAGTTGTCACATGCTTTATCATAAGTTATCAAATCAAATTCGCAACCTTCTAAAGCAGAACCAATTTTATTAGTGTAACCAATCGAAAACTCAAAAAATGTCACATTTGCAAATTATTGTCATTATTGCCGTCTTCATCCAATTCGTTTTTGAATTTGTGTTAAAGACAATTAACGAGAGGCATGTTGCTTCTTTGCGTAAAGAACAACCTGATGAATCCAATTCGCTTATGGATGCTGAAATTTGGGATAAAGCTTCTGGTTATGCTATTGATAAAAGTCGGTTTTCTCGTAGTGAGGACACATTTGGATTTATTGTTTTCATTCCACTATTTCTTTTTGTTTTTCCTTGGGTTTATGGAACTTGGTCAACTGATTTAAATGAATCGATATGGAGATGCTCATTTGTGACTATTTGCTTTCTTTCTATAGTACAAATTCCAAATCTTTTTTTCGATTGGAAGCGACAATTCGGTCTGGAAGCTAAATATGGATTTAACAAATCGACATACTCCTTGTGGGTTAAAGATAAATTCAAAGAAATTATCCTAGGTTTTATCATAGGATTCTTGTTGCTATCCATTCTTCTTTTTCTCTATCGCTTCTTGTCTGAAAAAAGTCCTGATTATTGGTGGTTAGTATCTTTTGGCGTATTTTTTGTTTTGCAATTGGCTTTAATGATTTTGTGGCCTAAATTTATCCTGCCCTTATTCAACAAACTTTCGCCTTTAGAAGATGGCGAACTGAAGACTCGACTAATGAATTTGGCAGAAAAAACCGGTTTTAAAACCAAATCGATAGAAGTTATTGACGGTAGTCGAAGATCGGGACATTCGAATGCATATTTTACCGGATTTGGTAAATTTAGGCACATTGTGCTTTATGATACTTTGATTGAGCAGATGAATGAGGATGAAATTGAGGCCGTTCTCGCACATGAAATTGGGCACTATAGACTAGGTCATATTCCCAAAAGATTACTACTGTCTTTTATTATGGGAACTCTTGTCTTTTGGTTGATATCAACTTGCTTGCAAAGTAAATGGATATATGAGGGATTAGGATTAGAAGTCACTTTAGTGGGATCGCTATCATCATTACTCGTTGGTTTATCCATGACTCTTGGTGCTCTCGGTTATTGGTTTTCTCCGTTGAGCAATCAGTTGTCGAGAAAGCATGAATATGAGGCTGATGAATTTGCAAAAAATGCTGTAGGCACTTCGGCGTCGCTAGTATCTGCTCTTCGTAAGCTTCATGTCGAAAACTTGAGTTTTCCTTTTCCTCATTCTCTGATTTCGACTTTTCATCATTCGCATCCAACTTTAATGGAAAGAGAAAGAGCACTTTTAAAATAAAATTAGAATTTAAATCGTTAGGTAAATGAACTCGTGGATTTCCTGATTTGCTCGTGCACTACGATCGCTAAGATAACACCCAGTAAGTTCATTAAGAGGTCTCCGATGGAAGGAAATCTTTGTGGGATGAATGCCTGAGAAAGTTCGTTTATAATAGCATATGATATTGAAATCAGCGAACTCAGGTTAATCCACGACGATGTTTCTTTTTTAAATGGATACACCCAAAGCCAAGTCCAAGCGAAACAAAAGAAAAGTGGAGCATGGCTCAAATCCTGAAGCCAGAAAGGATAATCAAATAATTCTTCAGAAAAACGAATCAACATTTGGTTTGCTTGAAATTCTTTAAGGGTACTAGGTTTGGGTATACCCGTAATAGTCTGAATGAAGATAGTGTAGGAAATCGGAATCAATAAGAATACTTTTTGCCGAGGTGCTTGCGAAATTAATTGGAGTGCTTTGAGGCTAAAAAAATTCATTAAGGTTTAATTTAGTATGATCTTTTCTTGAAACATCTCCAAGATTTTCGCAAAACTGAATATATGCCAATATACGAATTCTTTTCCCCGGAAACGAGGAAGATATACTCCTTTTTCGCTCGAACCATTGCATTTGCAGATGAGATACCGCTTTGTCCGGATGGAAGTAAGTTTAAAATGGAAAAGATGTTTTCTGCTTTTTCGATTACTGGTCCTGGGAAAGGCATTGATTCGGAAGAAGTTAGTTCGGGGGACTCCGACGCAGAAGATCCATTTGCAGGAATGAGTCAGGATAAAGCTAACTTGGTTATGCAGGAACTCGAGAATGCTATGGGGGGAATGGATGAAGATAATCCTGATCCCAGGCAAATGGGTTCTCTGATGAGGAAAATGAGTGAATTGACTGGTGAAAGCATGGATGAACCTATGGAGGAAGTCGTTCGCAAATTAGAGGAAGGGATGAATCCTGATGAATTGGAGGAACGGATGGGGGATCTTGATGTAGATGAGACAGAAAACTCTAGCGATACGGAAAATAGTAATGATTCAAAATTAAAAAGACTGTTTCGGAAAAGAAAAATGCTCAGAGACCCTAAATTATACGAATTTTCTGATTACCTTTCCCAGTAATGCCCAATCATTCACGATATTTTTTGTGGTCTTTTTCTTCACTTCTTTTTTTTTCATGCGGTGAAGAAATTAATGATTTAGATAATTCTGGTAATTCTGTTTGGTCAGGAAATGAAACTCAGTTTATTAATGACTTTACCTTTGAAAATTCTGGAGATCAAAAGGAAATTCCCCGTTTACTTGAGACTTCTAATGGATATCCGTTTTCTGGAGTTTTGGAAATGAACGAAACATCCCATGTGAGTGAAAAGGAATACCAAGATGGAATTTTGGATGGAAAAAGTATTAAGAGATCTTTAGATGGGTCGTGGGTGGAGGCAAATTATCAAAAAGGTAAATTGCATGGTTCCATGACTTTTTTTGATGCTAAGGGTAAAATACGCTCTATAATGTTCTATGAAAATGGAAAGCTCGTTACTCCGCTATAAGACTATTTTCAGTCATTTAATGTTTTTCGTTTTCTAACTTTGACGAATTCCCTCGTTGCCCGTTTTGCCTTTTTGTTATTTTCCGGAGTATCCCAAGGATCTTCTGCTAAAGGCAGAAACAAGTAAAAAGTCGTACCCTTTCCAATTTCCGATTGGTAGCTAATCCGTCCATTATGATCTTCCATGAAAATCTTTGAATTGTATAAACCAAAACCAGAGCCGCCGCTTGCATCTTTGGTTGTGAAAAAAGGTTCAAACAGTTTATCCGAAAACTCATCTGGGATCCCTTTTCCATTGTCGCTTATGGTAATTACTGCTCCGTTGGTTTTGGCTACCTTTGGAGAATCTTTTGCACCTCTCATAATTGATTGACCCTTCTTTACTTTGGTGAGCGAAATCCCAATTTTACCATTTCTTTCTATAGCATCTCTTGAATTGATAATTAAATTAAGGATGACTTGTCGAAATCCGGTTTCCTCTACAAATGCCGGAATTGCTTCCGTGCCAAAATGCGTATCAAGTTTAGCGCTTCTTGGAATGATAATTCCCACTAAGTCCATCTGATCTTTGAGTAGAAGCCTTAGATCATGAATTGTGCGTGAAGCAGGTTTTTCTCGGTGAAGATCGATAATCCGCCTTACAAGCTTCTGAGCTTGCATGGCACTTTTCTTGATCTGCCCCATGCCGTTTAGCATTGGGTCATCTTTCTCCATCATTCCATGGTACAATTCACTGATAGAAAATATACCGGCCATGAGATTGCTGAAGTCATGGACGAGTCCATTCGTCAAAGTTGCCAATCCTTCCCTCCATACAGAGTTAGAAAGACGGTGTTCGGCTATAGCTTGTCGAGTTATGTCGATGAAGACGCCATCGTATCCTAAAAGTCGATTGGTCGATGTAATTGTAGGAGTTCTAATGTCTAATAAGTATACCACTCGATCGTTGGGTGGCACTTTGATCCTGTAAGTTAAGCTAAAGGTTTCAGCTCTTTGTACATTGCTATTTAACTCGTACTGAAAATGTTCCCTATCTTGCTCGAAGATTTTAGAGAGAAATAAACCGCCATTTCTGTAAAATTCACGATATTCAGCAGGGAAAAGTTTAGAGATTCCATTGGATAAATAACTAAAGGTCAAATCGGTTCTTTGGGTGAAAAATATACCTGGGAAATTACTGATATAATCAGAAAGCCTACCTTCTGCTTTTTGAAGTCGAATTAGGGTGTTAGCCAAAGCTCGGGGATCCTTCATTAAATCCCCCATAAATGCTTTTTTGAGCGAGTCGTGTGGAGCAAGTGCAGGGGATAGGGAAATCACCGACATTGTTTCGTAGTTGCAGACATTCATCTGGATTCCCACTGAAGAATCCTCACTATTTTCAGTTAATGGAAGAAACTGTTCGAAATCTTTCCTGTAAAATTCTCTTGATAGTAATGGTTTCCAGTTTTCCTCTATTGAAAATATAAGTGCGAGAAACTTTTTGCCAATAATTTCGGTTGATGAAAGTCCCAACCAGGAGGAAAAGGACTCAGATGCCTTAATGATTTTTCCTTTCCCGTCTAAGGCTACTTGACAATTTTCAAATGTGGGTAGTTTCATCCAAGAAAAGAATATGGAGAGGGAGGAAATTTATGCCATCCGAAAATTATTTTTTGGATGGCGGGGGATTCTCGCGAGAAAAAAAGGAATCTCGAGAAAGTCAAATTTGGGCATGAATTAAGCTTAAGTTCAGTTAAATGCTTTATGACCAAATGAATTAAGGTTGAATTGGCATAAAGATTGCATTGCATTTGCTGCATGGCAGTAATTCTCGACAACCTCTACCACCAAGAGAACTATCTCATTTCCAAAAAACTTTTGGATGCAACACATTTGCGTCATGAGGCTTTGTCTAACAATCTCGCAAATGTTGAAACACCTGGTTTTAAGAGAAGAGATTTACCCAAAAATTTTTCCGTTGAATTGCGTAGAGCGGTAGACAGAAAAGATTTCAGAAGAGTTAAAGCATTGTTGCCGAGGAGTGCGGAAGATCGTCAAGCCAAACCTGTTCGCGTCGATGGTAATACGGTGCAATTAGATGAGGAAATGCTAGCGATGAACAGGAATGCATTGAATTACGAATATCTTAGCGGTGCTGTTGGATCTTCGATTAAAGAACTTAATACAGCAATAAGGGGAAGGGTGTAATTTCATGAGCATGAATTTGATTCCAGGAATTGAATCCACTGGTAGTGCACTTTCTGCCGAGAAGATTCGTTTAGAAATTATAGCTCAGAATATCGCAAATTCCAATACCACTCAGGATGCATCCGGTAATGTATACAAACGAAAGGAAGTGGCTTTTGAGGAATATGTTAAAAGTCCTGAAAGAAGGATTCCTGGTTATGTTGACGAAAATCTCTATCAAGGTGTTAGAGTGATGGATGTCTTTGACGATCAAACCCCTGGTAGAATGATTTACAACCCTGGTCACCCTCATGCTAATGAAGATGGTATGGTTGAAATGCCAAATGTGGATGTGTCTCGAGAAATGGTAGATTTAATTAGTGCATCACGAGCTTACGAAGCAAACTTGACGGTTGTTAAGACTTCTAGGCGTATGGCCCAGCAAGCCATGGCGATAGGAAAGTAATACGCGGAAATAAATTATGGAAATATCATCCCTCCCCAGTTTAAACGAGTTGCTCAATCAAAATCCTAATTTGCAACCCAATGTCAAATCGGATAGATTTGCACAGAATTTTGAGAATTTACGCACCCCTAATCAATCGCAAGTAAATTCAGGTAATGGTGTTTTACCAGTAGAGATAGATAAGACTTCGCCGACCGATCGAGTAACTGCTCCCGGATTCGCTCAAATGTTCGAAGATTTCATTAAAGGAGTGGATCGAAA
The DNA here is from genome assembly GCA_036128475.1 of Verrucomicrobiota bacterium. Taxonomy (GTDB): domain Bacteria; phylum Verrucomicrobiota; class Verrucomicrobiia; order Opitutales; family Seribacteraceae; genus Seribacter. The sequence goes on along the minus strand of JAYYQI010000015.1, from coordinate 63,262 downwards.
AAAGAAAATTTCTAAAAAAGAAACACAAGATTTGATTTTGGGAAGGTCTGATAACATCCATGAAGCCGTAGTAAAATCACAAGAGGCTGGGGTAGCCTTTAACCTTATGATTGAGGTCAGAAATAAACTGGTCGAATCATACAAGGAACTTATGAGAATGCAGGTTTAGGCATAACTTTTTCGTAAATTAAACAATGAAAGAAAGATTTGATAAATTAGGTGAATTATGGGGGAACTTAGCAGCTTCCAAGAAACTGACTTTAGTAATAGCTTTAGTTGGAATCATTGGGCTGAGCATAGGAATTCTTTCATGGTCAGGTGAAAGTTCAAGCATGCGCGTTTTAGTTAGCGGGGCGGATTCTAAGGATTTGGCTGAGGTGGTTGAAATCCTTAAGGCAAATCAAGTTCCTTTTGAATACAGCGAGGCGGGAGATTCCATTTTGGTGCCCGAGGATAAAAGAGCAGCCATGAGAATGGAACTCGCGATGAAGGGGTTACCTAAGACTGGTGATGTTGGTTTCGAGATTTTTGATGAAGGTAATTTTGGTATCAGTGATTTTGTCCAGCGAACCAATCATACTCGTGCCATACAAGGAGAGTTGGCTCGAACAATAAGTATGATGGATGCCATTCGCTCTGCGAAGGTTTTCGTTGTTAAGCCCGAAAATAATCTTTTGCTTAGTGAGGATCCGAATGACCGCCCAAGTGCTTCAGTTTATGTCGATACTGGAGGAAATACCTTGGATAAAAGTCATGTAAATGCGGTGCAGTTCCTTGTGGCTAGAGCCGTTAAAGGTGTTAATAAGTCGAATGTTTCAGTTTTGGATAATCAAGGAAACTTGCTTTCTGAAGAGGGTGATGCTGATGGAACTGCCGGAGTTGCGGGCCAAATGATGAAAGCTTATCAGGCCCAAGAGCGTCGCTTGGAGACGAAGATCGAAACCATGCTTGCTCGCATAGTTGGGAAGGACAAAGTGGTAGCAAGGGTCTCAGTTAATCTTGATACTAGATCTTCTACCTTACTCGATGAGAAGTTTGATCCCGAGGGACAAGTGCCTCGCACGACGACGACAGATAAAGACGAGGCCAAAACGGTTGAAACTCAACCCCAGAATAATGCTGCCGGAATGGGAGCCAATGTGCCTAATGTTAGTCAAGATGCTACCCAACAGGACCCAATTATGGCAACTAGTGATGAAACTAGGGAATCCAAAACCACGGATTTTGAGATTAGTCGTACATTAAGAGAGGAAATGCAGGAACCTGGTGCCATTATAGGTAGGAGTGCCGCTGTTCTGATTGCTAAAGGTGAGACTCCTCGTTCAACCGAACAGATTGATAGCATTCACAATGCTGTGGTTAATGCAATTGGTGCTCGTTTTGATCAGGTTGATCTGGCAACTCATGTTACCGTTCATGAGGTTGAATTTCAGCCTGCTTTCATTGGTCCAGGTGGAGAAACTTTGAACCAATTTCAGCACTTGCTTGATACCTACGGGCCTCATCTCAAAAATTTATTGGGAATCGTCTTAGCCATAGCTATTTTCGTTGTTTTTTTAAGAATGCTCAAAAAGTTTAAGCCCAGTGATGCCGAAGTGCAGGTTCTAGATGAAGACGATCAGCAAATGCTTTCTGGAGCTAGAAGCTTGGGTAGCGGTTTGACTCCTGAGCTTCTGAATGACTTAATCCAGGAAAAACCCGATAATGTGAGCACGGCTTTGCGGAGATATCTTGAGACTGGTTCCTCAAGTTAGGAAGACACATTGATTAGTATATAGATTCGTTAACGCAAAAATGTTATGGAAGAGGTAGAAGAGGAAGAAAGCATAGCCGAACGTTACTCAAAAATGTCAAAGATTGAGAAGCTAGCTCTTCTTATGATTGCGTTAGGACCAGAGGCTGCTTCGACTTTGCTTAAGAGATTCGACTCAAAAGATTCCGAGTCTATTTGTAAAAAAATAGGTGATTTCCCAATTGTGGACCAAGAACTAAAGGAATGCGTATTGGATGAATTTTCTGAGCTTATTGAATCGAGTGTGAATTCAAATCTTGGAGGTCTTAATTTCGCACAAAAAACTCTGGAGTTGGCTCATGGAGATTTTAAAGCTAACAATATGATGAATCGTATTGCTCCAGTTCGAGACTCCTTGGAATTCATGGATGACATTAAAGAGATGGATTCAGGACAAATTTATAATGTATTGCGTTTCGAACAGCCTCAGACAATAGCCTTTGTTTTGGCTAATGTCGATGCAGACAAAGGTTCGGAAGTGCTTCAATTGATGCCGCCAAATATTCAGGAGCAGGTTGTGGAAAGAGTTGGTGCCATGGAGACAACCCCAATGGACCAAATTGAGGTTGTTGCCAATACTCTCGGAGCAAGAGTCGGCAAGAAGGGGCAATCCCCAAGGATTAAGACCGGTGGTGTCAAGTCGGCGGCGGATTTGCTGAATTGGTTCGACAAAGAAGAAGGCAAGGAACTTCTCAAGAGTATAGAAAAGCGAAATCCCAAACTTGGTGGATCCATCCGTCAGAGGATGTTCCGCTTTGAGGATCTTGTACGCTTGAGTCCAGGAGACATTTCAAAAATCACTAAGGAGGTTGACCAAGATGACTTGGTGGTAGCAATGAAAAATGCTTCTGCGGAACTTAAGAAAGTGATCTATACAACAATGTCTAAACGGGCTGTTGAGGCTCTGGAGGAACAATTGGGCTTTCTTGGTCCAAAGCGTCTTTCGGAGATTGAGGCTGCTCAAGATCGGGTCATCCAAATCGTTCGCGAACTCGAGGAAGACGAAGAAATTATTCTCGATACTGGAGGAAGCGATATTGTCGTTCAGTAAATCCATAACTTTTCCTGAACCACCAAAGAGTTTTAAGGTAAGTTTTGTAGGTCCACCTCCTGTTGCTGCATCGGAAAAAGATGACTTGGTCCAACAATCCTATGAAAGAGGGAAATCTGAAGCCGAAGCTTTTTATCAAAAAGAAATCAGTCAACTCAGAGAAAAGTATGCAGAATCTCAAAAAAGCATTCTTTCTGAAATAAACCAAAAGTCAGATAATCTTTTTAACGAGCTTGATTCACGACTTCCAGATCTCGTGATTGGAATTGTTGAGCGTCTGTTAGGTCATTGCCCATTGGATCAAAACGGAGTTCAGCAATTGGTGAAGTCGATGATTTCAGAATTTGCCGAAGATGATGAGAGGCTTGAGGTTTTTCTATCTCCTAGGGACTTAAAACTATTGAAATCCATGGCTGATTCCGAAAAAGCTCCGGTCAACGAAGATTCGGCAGAAGATGAAGGTTTCGCGAGTGCAATTGCAGGGATTTTTGATGGAATTGATGGAGATGATGAATTACTGGATGGCTTTCCCTTCGTTAAATTCTTCGAGGATTCATCTCTAGAATCGGGGGATTGTCAGGTAAAGAGTCGATTTGGACTATTGGATGGAAGGATTTCTACTAAATTGCGAAAAGTGGAGGAGGAATTAAAAGGTCATGATTGATTCCTTACACGAACGTTTCTCTTTTATGGAGCAAGGCATTCGAGGACTTCGAACACTAGATAAAATTGGAACGGTAAGAAAAGTAACAGGCCTCGTGATTGAATCAGAGGGACCTGAGGTAAGTATTGGACAAGTTTGCTCTATTCATTCCGAAAGACATGACGAAACTATTGAAGCCCAAGTAGTTGGATTTCGGGAGAACTTGGTTCTGCTAATGGCTTTAGATAGCATTCACCTAATACATCCAGGCTGCAAGGTCATTTCCAAAAAAAATTCAAATGCCGTACCTTGTGGCCCTCATTTGCTTGGCAGAATTATTGATGGAATGGGAAGACCTATTGATGGGAAAGGACCACTACTTACTCCAAATCGAGATGGTTTCTATGCAGAACCACCTAACCCCTTGGCTAGAAGCTTGATTAAGGAGCCCTTTGGAACAGGTATAAAATCTATAGACTCCTTTATTCCTCTTGGAGTAGGGCAGAGAGTGGGAATCTTCTCGGGTAGTGGGGTAGGAAAGTCAATTCTTCTTGGAATGATTGGAAGGGGTTCAGAAGCAGAGGTTAACGTGATATCTCTAGTGGGTGAGCGTGGAAGGGAATTGAGAGAATTTGTGGAGAACGATTTGGGTAGTGAGGGCATGGCGAAATCAGTCATAGTGGTTTCGACTTCTGATCAACCTGCACCCATGAGAATTCGAGCTTCTATTTTAGCCACTGCACTGGCTGAAGGCTTTAGGGATGAAGGAAAGAAAGTATTATTGCTCATGGACTCCCTTACGCGCTTCGCCATGGCTCAACGGGAAATTGGTCTAGCGGCTGGAGAGCCACCCGCATCCCGTGGATATGTTCCGTCCGTTTTTTCGATGCTACCAAAGCTTCTCGAGAGAACGGGCACCAATGATGCTGGTGCGATCACGGCAATTTACACTGTTCTTGTCGAGGGAGATGACATGAATGAACCTGTTGCTGATGCAGTACGTGGTTTCCTGGATGGTCACATTGTCTTGAGTAGAAAACTTGCCAATGCAAATCATTTCCCGGCAGTTGATGTCCTGAGGAGCGTCAGTCGTCTTGATCGAGCGGTTTGTACGCAAGAGGAAATTGATATGATTTCCGAAGCAAGAGATTTATTATCTGTATATCATCAGAACGAGGATTTGATTAATGTTGGAGCTTATGTGAAGAACAGTAATTCCAAAATCGATCGAGCAATTGAAAAATTTGATAGAATCGAGACTTTTCTCCGTCAGAGATATGATACTCTTTGCTCGAGGGAAGATGCATTCACAAGCCTTAGAGAAATTTTACGATGAGAGCATTCAGCTTTAGACTTGAGACTCTTTTGCACCTTCGTGAGTTGTCCAAAGATCGAGCATTAGCGAGTTACGGCGAAGCTGTGTCCCTCAGGAAAAAGGCGAACGACCAATTACTGCATGCACAAGAGGCTCTCGATGAATTACAGCGGGAAATCGCACTACGTAGAAGCGTTGGTTTTGATGGTTCAAGTCAAGGTGCTTTTAATCGATCATTATTGGCCGCAAAAGAGCGGATCATTGCACGCAATACCGATTTGCAGCGAGCTTGCAAGTTAGAGGAAGCTAAGCGAAGTTTATTCTTGGAAGCCGAGAGTGCTTTTAAAAGTATGAGTAAGTTGAAGGAAAAACGAAAAGAGGAACATGTTTTAAGTGAGTCCAAAAAAGAGGAGTCTGAATTGGATGATGTCATTGGAGCTAGATTCCTTACAAAACGCGAAATTTTTTAAAAATCATGAAAATACCACCAAGCATTCTAGTTTTATTTGCAGTTCTGTTGTCCGTCATCAGTGCAGGAGCCATGCTTTGGCTGAATTATGACGACTTATTTAAGCCTAAGCCTCAAATAAAAGCCGAGTTTACCAGTTTAGAATTTGACGCAGACGATACCAGTTACTCGCCAGCGGAGACCCATTCCATGAATCAGCTTTCGAAAGAGCTTGCTGCATTAAAAGAAAGATTACTCGAAAGAGAAAAGGAACTTGATGCAAGAGAGTCGGCTATTGTTATGGACATGGAATCCCTTGAAAATCAAAAGAAAGAACTTAAGCAAATCCGGGAGGATCTTTCCGATAGGTTAGCGGACTTTGAGGCAAGTCAAGGCCAAGACTTGAGTGAGGAGAAGTTAAAGGAATACAAAGACACATCCCGGCGATGGATTGAAATGGGTCCTGAGGTTGCAAGTGTTGAAATTCAAAATTGGCGACAAAAGAGAAGATTTGAAGAGGCACTTACGATTTTTGAATTACTTAAACCTGAGGAGAAAGCCCCAATTATATCCTTTATGCTTAATAGTGATGACGATTCGATGATCGAGTTAGCCGATGCTTTGGCTATGCGAGATCGGGGACTTCTTCCTAGTCTGAATCTTGACTCTACAAATGCCGCTCTCCAAAATTAAATCTTAGATAATGGATGCACCAAACCATGTTGGGGGTCTTGAGGTTGGTAACTTTACCAAACATAAGGCAATTGGTAAAAATGGTTCCTTTTGGCTTCCTCCTGCAGCAAGTGAGGGAAGTTTTTCGAACAAATTAAATTCATTTCGCACCCAATCTAAGTCCACTAGGGTTGGGGTGAAATCTGATGTAATCGATCAAAATCCGAAATCGCCATCTGCTACCGAAAGACCATCCAGTACTTCTCAAGCAAATCATTCTTCGAGGGACACTACCGTGAAGGAGAATTTCCCTCAAATAATTACAAAGAAGAATTTGTCTGCTGCGAAAAATCAAAATTCTGTAAATCTCAAACCGACGAGTGGATTTTCAGTATTGAAATCTTTACCAATGTCTCAAGTTGACATAAAAAATGTAATTACTGCTACAAACCCTCTAAATCAGAAAGTTCTACGCAATCATGAAAGCTTATCATCTCCTTGCAAAGAGTTGGCGGATGGACAGGAGCATCATGGCGATTCTCATCGAAAAAATCCCTTGAATTCCTCTCATGCAATTCATGGCACAAAAAATGCTTTTCCTGCAGTTGACATGGAATTAGCTTTCAAAAACCACTTAACTTTGGAACTCATCGGGGGTGAAGTTGAATCATCTTCCGAGAAATCGAGTGGTGGGTTGCAAAAGCTTCTTGATTTTGCCGCGAAAAAGTTGATTCCTCGCATTGCACTTTTTGCAAAAAACGAAAAAAAAGTAGTTCGCTTTGCAATGGATTTACCCAATGGAGACAAATTGGGCGTTCGGCTTGAGAAGTATAATGGCAGTCTCAAAATTTGCTTCATATCAGCGGACGAAGGTACAAACGAGATGCTGGAAGTCTTGCGAAAATTAATCACAAACAAAAAGGACTCTCTGAACAAATCAGAAAATATCGAAGTCTTTTCCTTTAAATCTTACGAGGAGATGGATCGATTTTTCCACAAATCAGCATAATAATACAATGATCGAATCGATAGCCGCAGCAAACTCAATTCCCAATCCTCGATCTCAGAGTATTTCGGAACAGTCCAATCGTCAGGGTAGTTACATGCAGATGGAGGATTTCCTTCAACTGCTTACAAGCCAGATAAGTAATCAGGATCCTCTTGAGCCAATGAAGGACACTGAATTTATTTCACAAATGGCCAATATCGCCTCACTTGAACAGATGCAACAGTTTAGTAAGGGATTTGAATCTTTTGCTTCTGCTCAGAAAGATATGGTTGCACAAGCTTATTTAGGAAGAGAAGTACTAATTGATGATGATGGGACCAAGATTGAAGGTTTAGTTGATTCCGTTGAAAAAGATGAAAACGGTACGGTGTCTGTTATGGTTGGTGGTAAATCTTATGATCCGCAAAAAATTACTCGAGTAAGCTTGGCTTCTGGTAATTAATTTAAGATGATTCCTTCTCTTCATAATGGTGTTTCTGCTTTAAAGAGCCTTACTCAGGGACTTCAAGTGCTCGGCAATAATATAGCCAATGTTAATTCTCTTGGTTACAAGTCTTCGAGAGCGAATTATTCGGATAACTTCTACATGCACATTAATGATGCTGAATCGGGCGCAGATGGGGAACCCAGTAATAATATCCAGCAGCATGGAACTGGTGTGCATGTTGGATCATTGTCTACGGATTTTAATCAAGGTACAATTGAAGTCACTGGTTTGGATTTGGATTTGGCCATACAGGGTGAAGCTCTTCCAAACGGAGGAGGCTTTTTTGAGATCGTAGATCCTGTATCGGAGGAAGTTTTTTACACACGAGCAGGTGCTTTTGAATCAGATAATCAAGGGCTTGTGGTTACCAGAGATCAATACCGATATCAATTGCAAGGGGCACAGGGTGTTCTCGAACTTAAACTTGAAGAAAACGAAACTCTTTTAACTCGAAGAATCGAAGAAGATGGAAAGGTGAATCTGGTAGTTAGCAGAACGGATGCAAACGGCGGAACAGAGGACATCATTCGTAATGTTGGTCAGGTCAAAATTATAAACTTTCAATCCCCTCAATATTTGCGTCGTGTAGGGAATGGCTTTTATTCTAACGGTGGACCTGGTCAGGACTTGGCTGGACGCTTAGACAATCCTTTGCCGGCCACTGGTTCGAATGGCAAAATCAAGCAATATGCTCTTGAGCTATCCAATGTTGATTTAACCAATGAATTCGCCAACATGATATCCCATCAAAGATCTTTTCAGGCGGGCTCAAGAGTGATCACTACTTCGGATATGATCATCTCAGAAGCAGTAAATCTAAAACGCTAACCCATATAAACTCGACCCCTGATCAAAAATGTGCGCAGCCCAACTAGACGAACTTCCAGAAGATTCCAATACTTCATCTGAGAAATCAGGCGGAGGGAATAACCTCATGCCAGCTTTAATAGCAATCGTATTGGCTCCTGCACTGACCGTTGGTGCCATGTATTTCATGATCAAGCTCAATAAGCCTGAGGAAACCACCAAGCCTCAGATTACCGAAGGTGGTCAACCACTGGATATGGAACCATCGGGTGAGGAAAAATATTACGAATTAGATCAATTGATCACAAATCTAGGTGGGCCGATAAAATCACGTTATATTAACATTGGTCTTAAATTAGAGGGGTTGGCTGGAGATTTCGAGAAGGTTCTTGAAATGAATGAGCACCGGATTCGCGATAAGGCACTTGCAATCATGGGGGGGTATACATACGAGGATGCTCAGATGGATGCATTTCAAGAACGTGTGCGTGTAGACTTAAAAAAATCCTTTTCTAATGTACTTAGGAAATATCGAGATGGTGAGAGTGATTTGATCAGGCATATCTATTTCACCCAATTCGTAGTCCAGTAATACGAGGAGTTTTTTTAAACAAGCGATGGCAGAGGAACCGAATTTTGCGGATGAAAGCTTCGATCTAAGCGAGATCGAAGGAGCTTCGGGTTCCGGTCCAGTTTTTCTTCACGATGGGACTCGAGTTGAAGACCCGACTTCCTTAAGCGTTAAAAAGTACGACTTTACTAACCCCATTGTTCTCTCGGATGCGGATCTCAGTAAGTTAAAAACTAAGTCCGAGCAATTTGTCTACTATTTATCTGGACATCTTTCGATGTTTCTTCGTACCGAATTTAATTTGGAAATGGAGGATCTGACTGCAGATTTATATGCGAATTTTACACAGTCCATTAAAACCCCTTCTTGCGTTACTCTTTTTAAAATGCAGGAATTAAATGGAGTTTGTTTGTTGGATGTGAACTCGCACCTTTCTGCCACTGTGGTTGATAGAATACTTGGGGGCAGGGGATCGACAAATCCTGAGGAGCGTGGATTAACCGATATCGAAAAAGCCTTAGTCGAAGATTTTAACCAAATTATTCTCGAGGAGTGGTGCAAGCAATGGAATAGTACAATGTCGCTGACTCCATCTATTATCGGGACTGAGAATACAGGTAAGTTTCTCCAAACTTCTCCTAATGACGCAATGATGCTTATACTGACAATGGAAGCATCCTTTGGTGATGTTTCGGGTCCATTGAGAGTAGCGGTCCCATACTACACGATGGAACCTGTCTTAAGTCGTTTGCTTGTTGCGGTAAATAAGGAATCTGCTGCAAATTCTAATCCCCCTCGTTGGCATGACATATACGACAATATACCTGTTAATGTTTCTGCTGAATGGGATGCTTTTGAACTGACTTTGCGTGATCTGTCGAATTTGAATGTGGATGATGTCATTGAGATGTCTCCGGAATTATTGGAAAAAACGAATCTTCGAATAGAAGGTAGAACTTGTTTTATCGGCGAAATTGGACTGGAAGGAGATCAAGTAGCATTTCAAGTTAACGAAAGCATTGTTGAAGCTTTAAAAACGATCGGAAAAAAACATGGATAGTAAGAAAATGGATATAGTTATGGATGTGAAGGTTAGCGTTACCGTCCAGCTTGGAACCGCTGAACTTCCTATGAAGGAAGTTGTGGAATTGAGCCCGGGAGCTCAAATTCAATTGAAGCAAAACGCAAAAGATCCAGTAAGCCTTTTGGTTAATGGTAAACTTATTGCTCATGGTGAAGTAGTAGTTATTGATGATCGGTTTGGGTTGAAGATTACCGAGATTGTTGATTCACCATCTTAACTTTCCTTAGGGTCTCTCTTTGATTCAAGTTTTGCATGCTAGTGGATGTTTATTTTCCATTTTATCTGGCATCGATTCCTTCTACCTTTTCCCCTGATGGCAATACATGGTATTTATTACTTCGAGTAGTTGGCTTTTTGGGGATTCTTGCTGCAGGGGCATTCTTTCTCTCCAAATTTAAAAAAAAACAAATCTTGTCATCAGGTTTTTCCAAGGAAGGTAAAATTATTGTAGTCGATTCATGCTCCTTGGGTTCCAAGCAATTTTTAGTCGTTGCTCAATGTGGAGTGGAGAGACACTTAATCGGTGTAAGTCCAGGGCAAATAAGTCATTTGGCTAAATTGTCATCGCCTGATCAGCATGTGAAAGAAGAAGAATTACAAGAATGAGACGCGTTCGTTTTTCTTTTCGCATTTTGATTTTGCTGGTTCTTTTGTTTGCCGGACAGGGTTTTTTATGCTCCGTCGAAGCACAGACAACTGGCACGGGTGCCCCTGGCTTAAGAATAGATGTTACTGGGTCGAACGAGGAGGGTGATTTTGGCGTAGCGATTCAGTTGGTCGTTGCGATGACCATTCTAACTCTTGGTCCATCCGTAATTATGATGATGACTTGTTTCACTCGTATTGTGATTGTTCTTGGTTTTGTAAGAAATGCAATCGGAGTTAATGCCGCACCTTCTAGCCAGATCATCATTGGTTTAGCCTTGTTTTTGACCTTTTTTATTATGGGTCCCGTTTGGAATAAAATCTACGATGACGCGGTTACGCCGTACATGTCGGCCAGCATGAAGTCAGGAGACGCACTAATGGTTGCTACCGCACATATGAAAGACTTTATGATGAATCAAACTAGGCGAGAAGATGCCCAGTTTTTCTTGGAGATTTCGAGGCAGGGAGCTATGACCAGAGACGAACTTCCACTTAGTATTGTAGTTCCTTCTTTCGTTTTGAGTGAGTTGCGAACCGCATTTCAAATGGGTTTTCTCATCTTTATTCCCTTTATTATAGTCGATTTTATTGTGGCCTCATCCTTAATGTCGATGGGGATGATGATGATGCCTCCGGTTGTTATCTCAATGCCATTCAAACTACTTTTGTTTGTGTTGGTGGACGGATGGTATCTCGTAGTTCAGTCTTTGGTTAGTAGTTTTAATATCGCGTAGGAGATAATCATAATGACAATGGAAATGGCAGTGGATATTATGAGGAATTTGCTTCAGACTGGATTAATTTTGGCTATTCCGATTTTGGGGACGGCGACGGTTGTTGGTTTGCTTGTAAGTTTTGTGCAATCCATCACTAGTTTGCAGGAGCAAACCCTAACATTTGTTCCCAAATTGATCTGTGTATCCCTCGCAATTATAATTTCCGCTAATTTCATCCTCAAAACGCTCATAGATTTTTGTATTTCGATGTTCAATCTTATTCCCTCGATGGCTCAATGACCATCGAAGCTGGAGAGATTGTAGTCTGGGTTCTTGTTTTTCTGCGAACTGGAGCCTTTTTCTTGGGTATACCTCTTTTTGCGGGAAAAATGATACCCATTCGCATTCGAGCTGCTTTTGGTTTATTGCTAGCTATCTTAATCAATCCTCTTGTGCCCGCTAATTTGGAAATTGCTACACACTTTGCAGGTGCAATCCTTTTGGCACTCAACGAGGTCTGTATTGGCTTATTGCTCGCTATGACTGTTCGAATGGTCTTTTTTGCAGTGGAATTAGCTGGTCATATGATTTCTTATGAAATTGGTTTGATGGCAAGTAATAGCGTTAATCCTTTGTTGGGTTCGAGTGATGCTACTATAACAACTCTACTTTACTATTTCAGTCTCCTTATTTTTTTTGTCGCGGGTTTACACTACGATGTACTGAAAGCTTTTATAATGAGTTTTGATATCCTTCCAATCGGAGTGTTTTTTCTTAATGCCAATCCTACTGTTGAATTTGTTGGTGAGGTTAGTCATGTTTTTGTAATTGGAACATTGATTGCGGCTCCTTTTATCGCATTGAATTTCTTGGTCAATGTATCTTTTGCCGTTCTTGGGAAGGCAGTACCTAAAATGAATGTTTTTATGACAAGTTTCTCCATTCGAATACTGGGTGGCTTGACTCTTCTTGTTTCGTCCTTGTTGCTTATTACATCTTATATTCTAGATAATAGTCGTAGGTCCGTTGAAGTTATGCTGGATATTATTCAGCGTGGTTAGTCATAACTGAATTCTTATGGCTGATGTAGATAAAAGTTCTAAAACTGAGCCTCCAACCGAGAAGAAACTCAGCGATTCTCGATCAAAGGGACAATTTGCAAAAGCTCCTGAAATTAGTATGACCACAACCTTGCTAGCTGGCTTACTTGTCATTTTGTTTTTTGCTCCACAGAAAGCAGGGGAATTAGCCCTCTTTACAAAATCAATTTTGGAGAATATCGAATCAATAACCCTTAATCATGAAGGGGTTGCGAGCACATTGACGAATTCATATTTTACTATGGTTTCAATCATTTTTCCGATTTTGGTTTCTTGTTTTTTTGCCGCATTTATCGCTGAGGGTATGCAAACGGGCTTTCGATATACTCCAAAAGTAATAAATCCCGATCTGAACAAATTTAACCCGGTTAAGGGAGCTCAAAAAATATTTGGAATCAAGGGACTTAAAACTTTTCTAGTTGATTTTCTTAAATTTCTTGGAATTGGAACTGTGGTATTGCTTACACTCGTTATTTTTTTGGATGACCCAATTTTTTACGCTCCAATTCCAATCAATCATGTTCCGGAGTTCATTTATAAACTTTTTGTGATCATGTTCACGATTCTGGTGTTGGTGTTGACCATTATCGCCATAATCAACTTCATCATTAAAAAAAAGGAACATGATGAGGAAATGAAAATGACCAAGCAAGAGGTCAAGGATGAGAGAAAAGCAAAAGAAGTTGCTCCTGAAATTAAGTCGGCTCAAAGAAAAAAAGCCTTAGAGCTTTTAGGTGGTCAAAGCACCGGTGATGTTGCCACTGCAGATGTAGTTGTGACCAACCCTACACACTATGCCGTTGCATTAAAATATGAAAAGGGCGCGGATAATGCTCCAGTGGTTGTTGCGAAAGGAGAAAACCTCTTGGCTAGAAAAATTAAGGCAATTGCAAAAGAATATGAAGTGCCCATGGTTGAAAACAAACCTGTGGCACAATCTCTATATGCTCTAGGTAGCGTCGGAGAGCCTATTCCCCTTGAGCTTTATCGGGTTGTCGCAGAAATTCTTGCCAATGTTTACAAGACCCACGCTTACTATTTTCATCGTCTTAAGGCACGGCGACTTTTGGCCCGAAAAACTTTCAGCAAGGCTTTTGCATGAGTACCTTTTTTACAGGCATTAAGGAAAAATTTGCCGGTTTTAGCGGAAATTCCGATCTTGGTTTTGTAATTGGTCTTTTTACGGCCATTTTTCTTTTGGTTGTTCCTGTACACAAGGATTTGCTTAGTATTCTTCTGGTATTCAGTATTGCTATATCCTTATTGATCCTTCTCACGGTAATATATGTCAAAGACCCTCCCGAGTTTTCGGTTTTTCCTACATTACTACTTGCTGTGACATTGTATCGATTGGGTTTGAACGTTGCTTCAACTCGTTTGATTCTTTTGGAAGGTGACGCGGGTACTGTAATTCAATCCTTTGGAACATTTGTAGTTGGGGGTAATTATGTGGTTGGAACCGTTATTTTCCTCATTTTGGTAATTATCAATTTCGTTGTTATTACGAAAGGTTCGGGTAGAATCGCAGAAGTTACTGCTAGGTTTACACTTGATGCGATGCCTGGAAAGCAGATGTCAATTGATGCAGAAATGAATTCCGGTGTGATAACCGAAGCTCAAGCACTAGCTAAAAGAGAAAGATTGCAACAAGATGCGGATTTTTATGGATCCATGGATGGAGCGAGTAAGTTTGTTAGGGGAGATGCGATAGCTGGTATCATAATTACCGTAGTCAATGTAGTGGGCGGAATTCTGATAGGTTATTTTCAGAGGGACATGCTTATTGCCGACGCTCTACAAACCTATACAATTCTTTCCATCGGTGATGGATTAGTTTCTCAAGTCCCTTCCATAATTGTATCGATTGCCGCTGGTATATTAGTCACTCGATCTTCTGAAGAAGCAAATCTGGGTGAATTTGTTGGCAAGCAGTTAACTATCTACCCAAGGGCTATCGCTATTTCTGGCTTTCTATTGTTGGCATTCTCTTTCTTTCTGTCGGACACCTTCTGGCCTTTCTTTACACTTTCTATGGCATGTTTTGTGGCATCTTACCTGTTTTATAAAAAGGGACAGGAAGGCGAAATTGAAGAGATTGGTAATGATGGTGAATTGCATCCTGCTCTCCCAGCAAGCACACAATTAGGAAATCAAACTGCTCAATCAGAGGGGGGTGCTGGAGGAACCAATCAGGCAGTTGCGGGCGAAGCAAACCTTTCTCCGATGGAAAGTGCTATCGAGCAAGAGGTTTTCGGATTGGAGATGGGATACGGTTTATTGGTTTTGGCCGATAAGAAAAAAGGCGGAGATTTGTTAGAGCGGATCACGGGTGCTCGTACCAACTTTGCTCGCGAAATGGGTATGCTTCTTCCTACCATTGGAGTGCGTGATAATATCGAACTTGAGCCTAATGAATACCGTTTCCTTCTTCGTGGTAAAGAGATTATAAGATCTAGCGTTATTCCTGATCGAGTTTTAGCGATGAGTATGGGCGGAGGTGATGCCAGTAAGTTAAAGGGTATTCCCACGATTGAACCCGTTTTTGGTATCAATGCGATGTGGATTCCTGAAGATGATAGAAGAAATGCCGAGATTGAAGGATGTACTGTTGTGGATCCATCTTCCGTTTTGGTTACACATCTTGCCGATGTTCTTAAGAGATTTGCATATCTTATTCTTGAGCGAGAGGGAACGCAAAGACTGCTTGATTTGATTAAGGATAAGAATCCAACATTGGTTAGTGAACTTCTTCCGGACTTGGTGAATGTTGGCATTATTCAGAGAACCCTGCAGAACCTACTGCGAGAGAGAATTCCTATAAAGAACTTAACCATTATTCTGGAGACGATTGCCGATATGGCTGCCTTAACCAAAAACCCAGATGATCTTTCCGAGCAGGCGAGAAGGAGATTGGGTATTTATTTTGTCAAAGAATTTGAGATTGAACCTGATAAGCTTTTGGCCATGACTTTTGAACCCAAACTCGAGCAAACTCTCATTGGCAGAGTTAAAAGGAGTCAATTTGATGTGGGTTTGATGATGGATCCAGGTCTGACCGAGGGTTTAATTTCTGAAATTGAACCGAGAATAAAGGAGATGACCGATCAGGGTCATACTCCACTTATAGTAACTACAAGTGAGCTTCGCATGGCGTTCCGGAGATTTATGGAGCCATCTTTCCCCCAATTGGTTATTTTGTCTTATCAAGAGCTGCCTACGGAAACGAGAATCGAACCATTTGCAGCTATAGCACTGGCTGATCAATCATTTCCGGAAGAAGTTCTCCAAGCTATGGAAAACCCGGATGTAAACCAAGGAAATCAGCCGGAAGGAGTAGCAGTTGCTGCTTAATCTTTGATGATCATGCAAACCGAAACCGAAAAGCAAAATACGGAAAGAAGTGGAAAACGTTTCCGTTTGATTGTCCGTTCGGCTGAAGAAGCCGTACGAGTGATTCGAGACAAACTAGGAGACGATGCCCGAGTGCTTTCGGTTCGTCAAGTTGGTGGAGAGGGTTTGAAGCGATTTATAAGTTCTCCGAAATTAGAGGTGATAGCTGAAGTCCCTTTAGATAATGAAAACGAATCATCTAGTGAGATGCAATTGGAGGATGATCGGATAGTTGATACAAATTCAGAATCGGATCAGCAGGCCGTTTTACCAACCAACAATACTGACTTATCCGAAGATCAAAAAGATGAAAAGGCCGATCGTAGTTTGGAGGTTAATTCTGAGAGTGAAAATGTGCGAATTCTAAGCAAGGCTGGCTTTGATTGCTATTTGCTGAGGGAAATCCAAATGTGGCCAACATGGAAGGATATTGAGAATAAGCCTTTAGCGGATGCGCTTAAGGAAATTACAATTGGGCTTACTGACCGATTTCGTGCAGTCAATTCACAGCCCGTAACTGAGAAAATTGCCTTAATTGGAGCTCCGGGAGTAGGAAAGACAACCACTTTATGTAAGCTTCTGGCTCATGAGGTTTTCATGAATAAGAATGTGCCTAATGTACTTAAAGTAGAAAACGGGAATCCTAACCCCGATGACGCTCTTCGTATTTTCTGTGAAGTCATAGGGGTTACCTTATTTCGCGAATCCGATAGTCTTCCACCTGCTTCCGAAAACAATCCTTTATACCTTGATTTCCCCGGGCTTTCTCTTTCGAATCTCGATGACTGGGTTAAAACCAAAGATGTATTGGATGAACTAGATGTACAGACTAGAGTTTTAGTTTTACACGGTTCCTATGATAGGGAAATTCTTCTTAGAAACATTCGATCATCTAAGCATCTAGGTGCTACACATTTTGCCATTACGCATTTTGACGAACTGACCAACTCTACAAAACTATGGCCTATCATTATGCGGGGAGAGTTGTCACCTTTCTGTGTCTGCAACGGGCAAAATGTTACTGGCGACTTTTCGACAAACATTTTAAATCAATTAATTTCGCGGACTTTTCCCGAAGAATTATACGCTCGTGGTTTTACGAGTTATCAAAGGAGATGATTGTAAAGTATGAATGATGACGCGAGATTCTTTTTTTTGCCTTAGTGGTTTTGTTGGGTTTACTATTTTCTTTGTTCTAGCTCTGGCATTACACAATAATGCAAGCATGGCATTGTTGCATGGATCATTGGGTTGCATGCTCTTTTCCATATGCGGTAGATTTCTTTTGGGGTTGTTGTTGAGGGCTAATTTGCTCGCGAGGGATGTTGTTCTGTCCCAAGATGGAAATGGTGATGCCAAGCTTGATCTGTCTTCATCTCAAACTACTGTTGATCCAAAGGATCCATCAATTGCGGCGACTCAGGCAATGAGTGAGGCGGCAACTAAAAAGACTATGGTAGAGGCAAAAGCCTAATTTGAATAATGAGTTCCTCATCAGCCAGCTTATCCATCCAAGAGCAAAACATTGCAAAGATGCAAGAGGCTGCGGATCGCTACAAAATGGCTATGCAAAGGGAAAAGACCCGTGAGAAGTGGATAGAGGATTATTTGCCCTTAGTGAAATCCATTGTGTCCCGATTGCGGCATCATTTTCCTGATACTTACGATTCAGAGGATATGTATGGGATTGGTGCTA
Organism: Verrucomicrobiota bacterium; assembly: GCA_036128475.1. Classification (GTDB taxonomy): domain Bacteria; phylum Verrucomicrobiota; class Verrucomicrobiia; order Opitutales; family Seribacteraceae; genus Seribacter. The sequence continues at coordinate 45,833 of JAYYQI010000015.1, read as the reverse complement.
GAGCTTTAATTTTGGCAGTTAATCAATTTGATCCATCAAAAGGCAAGTCGTTTGGCAATTATGCCGCTTTGCGAATTAAGGGTGCTTTGCTAGACGAATTGAGAAGAATAGACTCATTGCCCAGAACGAATCGAGCAAAAGCAAGATCGCTTCAGTCGACAATTGGGATTTTGGAAAATAGATTTGGTCGTACTCCAAATGAAGATGAGATTCGTGCAGAACTAAAAGTTTCGACTCAAGAGTATGCAAGACTTCTCAAGGAGACCCAACCGATTTCCTTTATTCCACTTGAGAGCAAGAATGATTTTTCGAACGAGGGTGAGGATGGCCTTTCGCTTTCCGATACCTTATTTGATCCAACTGAGTCAAATGCCTTGGAGAATACTGAGTCGCGGGAAAGAGTCGTTTTGTTGAGAGAGCGGATAAAGGAATTACCTGATCCGCAAAAGAAAATTCTCATGCTTTATTATTATGAAGAGTTGCGACTATCTGAAATTGCGCAAATCTTTGGCTTGACCGAAGGGCGAATCAGCCAAATTCTATCACATACTGTTATTTCCCTCAAAGCACACTTTAAATCTATCCAATAATTACTTGAAATGCTACTCGCCGTAGGAATTGTCATCGTTTTCGTCTCTTGCATCGGTGGATTTGCCGTTGCCGGAGGTAATCCAGTCACACTTATTCATGCCGGAGAAATCATGATCATTTGCGGGATTGGTCTTGGTATCTTAGTTGTCTCCAGTCCCACCAGTGTATTGCTGAGTTTAAAAAGCGACATCATCAAAGCCTTTAAGGGGGGGATTGCCAATCAAGGTAAATTCATTGACTTGCTAGTATTGCTGTATGAGCTTTTCATGTTAGGAAGGAGGAAGGGTACCCCTGCGTTGGATGAGCATGTAAGTGATCCACAGAATAGTTCTATCTTTACCAAATATCCATCTTTCCTCAACGATCCTGGTCTAGTAGAATTTCTATGTAATTCATTAAGACCTATTGTGGATGGTAGGTGTAAGCCCGGAGAAATTGGTGGTATCCTTAAGGCAGAACTCAGTAGTAGAGAAGCTGAAGCAACTCGGTCAGTCAAAGCAATCGAAATGATTGCAGATGCTCTGCCTGGTGTTGGTATCGTTGCTGCGGTTCTTGGTATCATTAATACCATGTCCAACTTGGAAGATCCCGAATCTGTGGGATATAAGGTTGCTGCTGCTTTGAGTGGTACTTTTCTTGGTATCTTCTTGGCTTATGGTGTGGGTATTCCCATTGGCAGGCTTGTCTCCCTCAATCAAACTCAAGAATTCCTTTATTACCATATCGTGGAGAGGTCTGTTTCTGGATTTGCGACAGGACTTTCACCCATAATGGCGGTTGAAATTGGTAGGCGTTCCCTTGATAAGCAGATACAACCCACTGCCGACGAATTGGAAGAGAGATGTAAGGACGCAGCTAAGGGAGGTTGATCCCATGCAAGTTACCTTCTCGTGATGATTAATCTGCATCCAAATGTACATGGTGGAAATAGACTGAGAAGAGTTTATGCTGGTGCGTGGAAGGTTGCATATGCAGATTTCGTAACTGGAATGATGTCACTTTTCCTAGTTCTTTGGATTCTGTCGCAAGACGAAGAAGTGATTATCGCGACCACTCGATTTTTTCGAGATCCCTATAAGGCTGGAGTTCCAAAATCAACTCCTGTAGAGCAGAAAGACGCTCGACCTGGAAGTATGGTCGATCAAATTGTTGGAAGGTCGGACACGACCATGAGAAATACGGACGATACAACTTCAATTGATATAGATGTTTTGCATAGGATTGCCAAAGATTGGTATCAGCGCTTACGCCTGCATGAAATTGACGATAGTACCATACAAATCGAGGCGACTGCTGAAGGATTGAAAGTCGTTCTCTTTTACGGGGATGATGAACCTATGTTCGAGGAGTCGACCCCACGCCTTACCAATCATGGGAGGAAAGTAATCCAGAGGATGTCTTGGTTACTATCTCAGCATGTGCTAGTGTATCGTATAGATTCCCACACTAATAATTTAAATTCAGGAAAGGGTTTAAGTGGTGAAAATGCATGGGAAATGTCTCTTCTTCAAGGCAAAGAGATTGCGGAAGCCTTATCTCATTATTCTGCAAATGAGTTGGATGAAAAGCTAGAAAGAATTACTGGGCATGGATTCACCAAACCAAATAACATCCGCTATCCAAATCAACCTGAGAAAAATAGACGAGTTGAGTTAAGCCTTGTGCTTGATATGAGTAAAGAGGATTTAGCTACCTTTAAATAATTACCTTGTTTGCCCTCAGATAAAAACTATTTTACTATGCAAAGCTATCTAAGTGGTCGTGGCGGAAACGCCGATATTAACTCCGAAGATAAAGCGGGATTTCGTTCTTATCTTGATGCGACCCCTGCGGATCAAATTGAATCATCCAAAACTGAGGACCAAATGAACATGGATGGCGAAGTTGCTACCGAAGTCATTTATGAGCAAGAGGGATGCCCTAAAGTGGAAGTTACTTCTTTAGATGGTAAACCTTCATCGATCACCATTCACTTGCCGGATGGTCGTTTGCTTAAACTGGATTGCGAATACTGATTTCGCACCTTTTTGATCAGATTATTTGCTCGACTGGCATGGTTTATGCTTTCATGCATGCGTGAATTTATCTTTATTTGAAAATGCATCTGCTCTTCGTGGTTTGGAGCAGTATCAAAATGTAATTGCAAACAATATAGCAGCTAGTCATGTAGCAGGATTCAAAAAGGTTGCGGTTAGCTTTGAGGCGGTCGAAGGTGGTGAAATTGCTAGGAGTACCCATGACCGACTAAGAAACGAAATGCCGGGTTCATTTCCCGTAATGAAAAACCAAGTTGACTATAATGAAGGCGAGATGAAGGAAACACATAATCCCTCCGATTTGGCTTTAAGGGGCGAGGGTTTCTTTGGTTTGCTGAATCAAAATGGAGATGTTGTATACACAAGAGATGGCCAGTTCTACATCAATGCGGATGGCGTCATGGTAAACAGCATGGGGCATGAATTTTCCGATGTTGGTGGAAATAATATTCAAACCATTCCTGGTGGTGGAGATCTTTTTATCGATAAGGAGGGGTTGATTTTTCAAAATGGTCAGAATGTCGGTCAGGTAGGAGTTTTTACATTTAATGACCCACTAATGGATTTGCAAAAAGTGGGTGGTGGATTTATTGCCAAAGAAGAGGGTATAATGCCTGAAGTCGCTGAACCTGAGCAATTCACTATGATGCAGGGATACTTGGAGAGTAGTAATGTATCTGCTATTGAGGAAATGATTGGATTGATCGAGGTATCTCGTGCCCATGAAGCAAATCAGAAAATGATACAAACTTTTGATCAGAATATTGGCAAAGCAATTGGAACTTTAGGACAAACCCAGTAATTTAATTATGAATTTATCACTATATTCCGGTGCAACCGGCATGCAGGCCCAACAGCTCAACTTGAATGTCATTTCTAATAATATAGCTAATGTCAATACTACTGGCTATAAGAAGAATAAAATCGAGTTCCAAGATTTGCTTTACCAGAACCCAAGGCAGGCTGGGGGGCAAACTGGAGCCGGGAATGTGATTCCTACTGGGGTTGAGATGGGAAATGGAACCAAAGTTGTTTCCACGGCAAAAATATTTACTCAAGGCCAACTTACTCAAACTAGTGAGAAGATGGATGTTGCCATTGATGGAGCTGGATTTTTTCAAGTCGAGAGACCAGATGGTACGGAAGCCTACACTCGTGATGGTGCCTTCAAAATTGGTCCGGACGGACAGATCACTACTGCTGATGCTTTGCCGCTCGCAGCTGGTTTGCAAATTGATCCAGAGGTTACTAACATGTTTGTCTCACCAACGGGTGAGGTATCGGTTGAGACGGCTGATGGTACTCAAATTATCGGTCAATTAGAACTTGTTCGCTTCCCAAATCCAGCAGGCTTGAAGGCTCAAGGTGGTAACCTTTATATAGAAACTGAAGCAAGTGGACCTCCAGAGATTGGTGCTCCTGGAGAGAATGGGTTTGGTGTCCTACAGCAAGGCTATCTGGAGATGTCCAATGTTAATGTTGTGGAAGAGATGGTAAATATGATTATCGCCCAAAGAGCATACGAAATAAACTCGAAATCGATTCAAACATCTGACGATATGCTTGCTCGAGTTAATCAATTGAAAAGATAATTAAAGTAGGGTGATATTGTATATTAAATCATTTCTTTTAATCCTCCCCATTTTTTCTTGGGTTTTGCTGGGAGATGTTTCTCGTTTCCTTACTCCCCTTGACATTTCCCCAAAGGGTGATTCCTCCGTAATTTACAAATCATCTGCTTTCGTTTCCCCAATGGCCTCTGGTCAAAAAGAAAACGAAAAGCTGCAACAGAAAAAGTTGATTGTAGATAGAGTGATTTTGGAAAAATATCTAAGCGAAGCTCTTGCATATAGGTATCAAGCTAGTGGAGATGTAGTCGCTTATGTGACAAGAGAATGGAAACCCATAGAACTCAGTTCAAATTTTTTGCTGAAAATCAAGGATTGTGTTCCAGACGAACTTGTAGTCAGCTCCTTTGTCCGGTTTGATCTTTGGGACCAGGGCTTATTGGTTGGGGAATTTGCCGTGCCAATAAGAATGTCACACATGGTCGATGTGTATTTTACTTCATCTCCAATCTTGAGAGGGCATCGCTTGGATCCATCCTTTCTGACCTCCCGAAAGGTAGATGTACTTAAGCAGTTTGCGGGTTCCGTGCCAACAAGCTCCAAACTTTCCTCCTATCAATCAAATGCGAACTTAAGGTCAGGATCGTCATTGAAATGGAATCAATTATCAAAGGTCGCATTGGTAAGAAAGGGCAAAATCGTGGATGTTTTTGCTTCAGGAAAAGGTATTTACGTAACCATGAAAGGAATGGCAATGGATGATGGTGTAGAGGGAGGCATAGTACGGATAAAAAACATATCTTCCGACAAAGAGTTTCAAGCAAAGGTCTTAAATGAGAACAGTGTTAAGGTACATCTCTGATATATGAAATCGTCACTATTGCATACTATATTAATTCTTTCCTTCAGTCTTTGTGCAGAGTCGGTTATTGGGGCCTCTTTGTGGACTAAAAGTACAAATTCCGAGAGAGGGATATTTGCAGGAAAAAGGGCATTTTCAAGAGGTGATCTTCTGACAATAGACGTTGCGGAAAGCTCTTCGCTGGCTGCATCGCAAAATTCTGTTCGTAATCGTCAATCACAAATTGAGAATGCGGTTCAACAATTTCTTTTTGCAAATAGTGGAATGGGTAAGCACAAGGGACAATTGCCCGCAACGGAAATCGAAACCAAAAGTTCTAATCAGGGTGGTGGTTCTATTTCTAACACTCAAGATTTAAAGGGGCGGATAAGTGTTGTTGTTATAGATGTTTTACCCAACGGCGTTCTTGTGATCGAAGGTGCAAGACTAGTTACTTTTTCTGGAGAAAGTTATTATGCGGTATTAAAGGGAATGGTAAGGCAAGAGGATATTGGTTTCGGATTTAAAGACGGTTTGAGATACCGGAATATAGTTGCGTCTCAGTATATCGCCGATGCTCAAGTCGAATTCGTTTCAAAGGGAAGTTTAAACGATGCACAAAAAGAAAGTTGGTATCAGAGACTCGCAGCTATTTTAAATCCATTCTAGTCACATAATGATTTGCAATAAATACCATTCGTTTTTAACCCTTTTGTTCGTTGGACTCTTGGGTTCTTCCGTATTCGGAGCCCGAATAAAAGATCTTACTGATATTAGAGGTAGTCGGAGTAATCAATTGTATGGTTATGGAATTGTTACTGGATTGAATGGTCAGGGAGATTCACGGATTGAGTATACTGAGTTGGGTATTCTTAATGCATTAGAAAGGTTGGGAATTCGTGCAGACAAAGCGGATAAATCCAGAAATATCGCTGCTGTGATGGTAACTGCTGATATTGGTCCCTTCGCGAAGGAGGGTTCCAGAATGGATGTTACCGTTTCGTCTATTGGTAATGCAGATTCCTTACAGGGAGGGGTCCTGCTACAGACCCCTATGTTTGGTGCCGACGGAACAGTTTATTCTGTCGCCCAAGGACCCGTTTCCATAGGCGGTCTTTCGGCGGGGAATGCTGGTGGTGCTAATGTTCAAGTCAATCACCCTACCGTCGGAATCGTGAGTAATGGTGCATTGGTCGAAAGGGAAATCGAAAGTCAGGTTTTACAGGGTGATTCACTTGATTTGATTCTTCGTGCACCAGACTCAACAACAGCGGTAAAAATTGCTGATGCGATCAACAAGTACTATCCATCTACTTCGATTGCAACAGATTCTGGCGTTGTCAATGTAAAGGTACCCGTGGATTTTCGTGGTCAGACGACTAATTTCCTAGCTGCAATCGGAGGCGTTGATGTACGCCCGGATGTTCCAGCACGTGTTATTATAAACGAAAGAACGGGAACTATTGTGGCAACGGAAAATGTTCGCATTTCTCCGGTAGCGGTCAGTAGCAGCAATATCACGATTTTCTTGAATCCAACCACAGGTGTGAGTCAACCATTACCTTTCTCTCAAGGTGCCACTACTATTTTGGAGGGAGAAAATGCCGAATTAATTGAAGAGGTTGGGCGTTTCGAATCTTTGGACGAACTCGACCCACCTGGAGCATCCACCGTTAATGAGCTTGCAACAGCTCTTAATAAGTTGGGACTGACTACTCGTGAAATGACCTCTATCCTTCAATCAATCAAGAATGCCGGAGCTCTTCAGGCTGAACTTATTATCAATTAATTGATATGGAGACGAATGAAATAGGTAGCAATTATGTTGGGATGGATTCCTCCATGCTAATGGATATGGCACATTCCAAGAGCATCTCTCAGAAGAACAAGAATGAATTTGTCAGCCAGCAATTCGAATCTGTCTTAGTTAAACAATTCTTAAAAGAAGCCCTAAAACCTATGTTTAAGGGAGTTTTCGAGGAAGATGGAAGTGCCCATCGTTTATACAGGCACTTTTTCACAGATGCTATTTCTGAGAGCATTAGTCAAGGTGGGGGATTTGGGGTTTCCTCCATTCTTCAGCAGCAATTGAATCAAAAAACTGAACAAGTCGATACAGAGTCCAAAAAATAGAATGGTAGAACTTGCGCAAAATTCAAACACTTCTCTCCCCGTTGAATGGGAAGACCTACTGAATCTCTTGAGAGACGAACTTCAGGAGTATGGTGGCTTGATTGGTCTTTTATCCGCTCAACAACAAAGCATTCTTAATCGACAACCGGATTCCCTGCTCGAAATCAATCAATCCGTACAAACTCAGATGGAGGCTAGTCAAATGCTTCAACGTAGGAGGCAAGGTTATGTTTCCTCAATTGCTGAGTTTTTCGGGGAGGACCGTACTTCTACGCTTTCTGAATTGGTTTCTCATTTTCCGATGGTTACTCAACCAATGTTTTTGAGCATCATCGAGGAAATCAACAACTTGATTTCCCAAGTTAAAAGAAAAGTTATTCAAAACCAAAAGTTACTTGCAAGACTTACGGAGGTAACAGATCAAATTCTCAGTGCGACTGACCCAAGTTCGCATACGAAAACCTACAACAAGCAGGGTGATTTACGAAAACTCGTTTCTCAGCGTTCGAGTTTAAATGAATCTGCTTAATATTTAGGTCAATATGTCTTTATTAGGAGAGATTAACAAGAATAGCGAAGCCCTTCGTTATCATGCCAAGACGGCAGAGATTGCAGGGAAGAACCTAGCTCATGTTAATGACGAATCCTATGCTAGGCAAAGAGTCCTTGCTCGAGAAGGAGTCATGTATGGTTCTTTTGGGGAGTTACAAACATCGAGTTTAGAGGCGAGTGGATTAGATCATGCTCGAAGTGAACTTCTTGATAAGCGAGTGGTAATGGAAGTGGGAGAAACTTCCAGTCTTGAGGCTCGCAAAGAGATTCTTGATTTATTACAAGCCGCACTTGGAGAAACTATAGTTAATCCCGGTGTTAATGCTGGTCTTGATGATCAGCACGATAGTATTCTTGCTCCTGGAAGTTTGGCTCGAGCGATGAATGATTTCTTTAATGCGTTTCACGAATTATCTGCTTCACCGGATGAACCGACAATTAAACAGGAACTTTTCAATAAGACAAATACACTTGTTCGTCGTTTCAATGATGCGGGCAATAGTTTAGATCAAATAGACTCTGATTTGTCGGAAACAGTCCAGCGATCAGTTGATGATGTAAATCGGGTATTGGCACAGCTTCATGAAGTAAATAAGCAAGTCCGTAGATTTGAACTTCAGGATAAAGGAAAAGCCGTTTCTTATATAGATCGAAGACAAGCTCTTCTTGAGGAACTTGCTATGTTGATGGATTTCAAGGTTAAAGAGGATGTCGATCAAGAAACTGGACTTCGATCTGGTTTCGTCAATATTTTCGCCCAGACTAAGGATGGTCGAGAAATCAATCTTCTTGATCCTACAGGACCCAAAAAAATGACTAATGACTGGAATCAAGAGGTGGTTCTTGATGAGACTCTCATTTCCAGGGATTTGAGACTTCAGGGAATGCAGGATCCAGTACAAGTTGCTTCCTCTGCCGAAGCGCGAATCGCACAATTGAATTCTGAAGGCAGTAAGGCTAGGTTGAGGGCCAAGATTGATGGAAATGGTGAGCTTGGTCGAATAGAGGTCTTAGAGGGAGGTTCTTTATATGATGATTCGGAAGGTCCAATATTGGTAACTTTCTTGCCTCCAAAACCTCTGGTGGGTTCTGATGGTGATGATGATGAGCCGCAAGATAACGCAGAAGCAAATCAAGATGCTCCGGTAGAGGGTGAGGAAAATGCCATTGCGGGGCAACCTGTTGATACTGGAAATGAAATTTCCGCTGAAGTGGGTAATGCTACACAGTTGGAGGCTTCAGCTGGTCTTGTTCTCGAAAATAAAGAGAGGAAAGATGGGGATGTTTTCTACTTCCAGAAGACTGATGGAAGTTTAGGATTATGGCAGGCTTTGGAAGATACGATTGCTGGTATTGACCCCAATACAAGTGATCAGTTTATGGAAATTCAAAATTGGCCAAACGGTGCTGTAGAGGAGACCAGAAAACTTTTCTCTGATTTGGATACCTTCGCTAAGGGTGATCAGATTTATTATGAGGGGAAATATTATCAGGCTACAGGAGATCTTAAATCCGTTACGGATGAAGGTGAAGAGGCTATTAGCACTAGAAATTTTACTGAGAATCAGGTTTTTAAGCATGGTGGAATTTATTATCAAACATTAACAAATTTACCCAAAAGAGCCCAATATGAATTGATTGATGTTCAAGTTGGTAAAGAGATAGACTTGCAAATAAATTCTAAAACAGTGGGCACGATTGTTGCACTAGGGACGGATCTTCCATCCACTTCTAACGTGGTTGATTTGACTACAACCAACACATTGTCAGCAGGGGATTATGTTCAAGTTGGTTCTGATTTTTACATGGCCCAAAACGAACTTGATCTTTCGGGTGCAGCTGTCGATTTTGCTTCTTCTGATAATTTCCTAAAGGTCAGTGCTTATGTTGATGAGTCCGCAATTCCTTTAGCCGAAACTATTCAGCAAGCACTGGTACCCAATCAGGATGGTGAATTGAACTTGGAGTTTTTTGATGGAGAAATTTATACTCATGATACCGCTGGGCAAGTACTCCATTTTGTTGTGGAGTCTTCGCCACAAGCCTTAACGGACGAATTCCAAATCAGAAATTTCAACCCCATGGACGATCAATGGAAGTCTAATTTTCACTTCTTCGATCCTCAATTATTAAACGCGGAAGATGATTCAAAAATTGTTCGATTGTCTTCGCCTAGTGGTTTCAATACGGAAAATGGTGTGTTGGAGGAAGTAAACCTTGGTATTGGTGAGGCGGTTTTAAAGGGTGGTCAAATAAAAAGTTTTAACATTATAAACCATGGAAATGGTTTTCCTTCTTCCGATGCATTACTTATTGATGGAGGGCAAGAAGGCGTAGCTATCGAACTTGATTTAAATTCGGGATCAATTCACGGATATCAAAATGTTAGAACCGAGAGTATGGAGAAATTTCGTACTGGTTTGAATGATTTGGTTAAGTCCTTTGCTGATAAAGTTAATACGATTTATAATTCCACGGATGAACCGGGTTCATATCTGTTTGGTTTTGATTCTTTCCTCACTCGACCAGTGATGGGAAGTAATAAAATAATGGAAGATTCCTATGGGCTTTATGGTTTGGAGGGAAATGGACAGTTTGTGCTTTATCGAGATGAGGTGGATATGAGACTTCCGGTCGCCGAAACGGAAACTTTTAATGTAGTTAATTCCACCCCTATCTATCCCGAAGAACTCAAGGATCATCCCGATTCTCTATATGTGAGAGGGGACCCAGATACGACTAATCTATTGGATAGTGATCAAGGACCTTCGATCTACGAATTCTATGGAAGTGCTCGTCGTATGCAGAATGTTAGTTTCGAAGTCGATATGTCATATCCAGGAGAGGATCAGATGATTGGTACTTTGGATGATGGTAGATCTAGGATGCTTGCTTATGAAGAAATCCCTTTTCGTATTGAGCAAGGTGAGATTCCCTTTATTTTGGGTGATAATTTTTCCTTTGATGCCGTATTGGAGAACGAATGGAATTTAGCTTCAAGCTTAAGGGTTGATGATGATCTTACTGCTGAGTCACTTAAGGCGACAGATGAATTTTCAGAAGGGGAAAATGATGTTGCTTTCGAGATAAGTAAACTTGCAGATGGTGTTTTTTCAGACAAGATTTCAGTGCTAAACGCGGATATAGGAAATGAAATGTCTGATCTGAATGATAACTTGGATCACCAGAAGTCTATCGAAACTCTACTGCTGGATCAGAGAAGAGCTGTCAGTTCAGTATCCATTGATGAAGAAGTTTCTGATCTTATGCAATTTCAACGCTCTTTCCAGGCTTCGTCCAGGGTGCTCAGTACTTTGGATAAGATGCTCGAGATGGTTGTAATGGGGCTTATTAAATAAAGATGAGACTACCGAATCTTAGCGTATCCGATAATGTGACCAACACCATACGGTCATTGGATTTACAAAGATATGAGCTTGATCGCCAAATTTCAAGCGGTCAAAAATTATCAAAACCAGAAGACGATGGTATGAGGGTAGGCCGCTTGATCCGAGTGGATGCCCAGAAAAATCAACTTGCACAATTTCAACGAAACGCTTCGTATGCCTCCGAATTTCTTAATGCAGGTCATTTAAACCTTGATAACTTGAGAGAGCTTAATTTGAGGGCTCAAGAGATTTCACGGGTTGCGGGTTCTAATTTGAATGAATCTGCGGGCGAAACCTATGGTCATGAAATTAACCAATTGATCGAAGAGGCATTGAATCGAGTCAATGCTTCGCACCGTGGTCGTTCTCTTTTTGGTGGCACGGAATACAAACCTAACTTTGGAAGCTCCAAAGTTAAACTTGGTACTGAACAAAAGAAAGTGATTTCACTCAATAGTGATATGGTGGGTGATGCGAGTGGAGATGGAACTCGAAAAATTTCCTCTGGAGAAGAAGTTGTATTTCAAGTTAATGGCAGAGAATATGTAGTTCACGCAAAAGCCGATGGGGTTTCAACGTCTACGATTGTCGGATTAGCTCGAGATTTAATTAATCAGGATACCGTATTACTTAGTGATTCTCCGGAATTCGAAACTGATGATTATCGAGCTCATGTGCGTACAGCAGTTGCTCCTCACGATGCGAGAAATGAAAATGCGAAACTTTATGCAGATATCTCCGTCAATGGTGAGTTAGAGATTTACGGAACGGTTGGTCAGGCTTATTCAGCTTCAGCTGACTTTATAACCAGCTGGGATCCAAGTCTTTATTTTCCTGAACAGACTTCTCAAAAGCTCAACGAAAAAGCAAAATCTTTATTTTCAGGTCTAAATTTCGATGATTTAACTCCTGCGGAAAAGCAGCAGGTTAGAGATGAAGTTTTTTCTACAGGTATCCCTGTTTACAATCTAACCGGAGATCAGGTTAATGCCTTAACTGGTTCCACCGATGGTGTTGAAGGGAATTATTCTTTGACGGACAAAGGAAACTCCATTCACTTGGAACCAATGGAGTTAACTGGTGGTAGTTGGCGTAAAACCTCTGATGTATTAGATGCGCAAGAACTGGTCAGAGCAGATTATGCAAATTTTTCTGAAGTCGAAACTTTTCTGCTAACAAACAATATTTTGCCTGTTGGTGAAACACCTATTGCAAACTGGGAAAGACAACTAGTCGTTTCGAGTGAATCTTCAGAAGGAACTACTAATCTGGAAATGAAGCACGCCGAGAATTGGCGAAGATTGCAGAGTTATGAATATGGTAGTGTGATTCAACATGATGGTAAGCTTTGGCAGTCCATAATTGATGATAATCGAAATCACAAACCCTCTGATGGAGCCTCTCTTTATTGGAAAGAAATTCCATCGGAATATGATGTAGAGAGAGAGGATTGGAATCTGCGGGCCGAATCGAGCGTCGACCGCTTTTATTTCATGGCACCTGATGGTCGGTTCTTTGATGTCGAGCAGGATGCAATTTCATATACCGCTGGAATTCTCGTAAGTGCAATGAATAAGAATTACGATTCCGTTGAAGCCTTAGAAGAGGATATTCAAAGAATGGTAAAGGAAGTGACTTTTCCAGTTACTAAATTCGATGTGGATGCATCAGAATCAAAGGGAGCGGTTACATTTGACACGAAGACTCATGATTACATACTGTCTGCAGCGACCAAAGGAGCTGATATTATCGATGGATTGTTTCTGAAAGGTAACATCAATAGGCTAACTGATGTGCCAATAAACGCTGATTCAGTTGTTTTGCACGAAGGTCGATACTATTTAACCTCCGTCGATGATTCTTCTGAGGATTTCGATTCATCTGTTTGGGCTGATTTGACCCAAGAGTCCCGTAATGGTGGAGGTGCTTTTCTACTGGGAGATGCACTGCCAATCGAAGGAAAGGAAATCGCCTACGAGTCTGGTGTATCTTTTTCTGCGCAAGTTGGTGATTATGTATATGATCGAGCGAGTGATCAGTTTTTCGTGGCCACGGAAAATGTGAAAGATGCAAGCTCTTTAGATACGCGTTTTAAGGTGGTGGATGCGAGATCCGCGATTCAAGGTGCCGAATGGGCTTCGAATTTCAAATTTGATACAGGTCAAATCGTTTTACACGATGGTAAGTATTACCAGTGCCAGCGTGATGGATTCGAAAACTTTCTTAGCACTTCAGATTTTCTGGGAACCGAAGTGGTTATCAAGCCGAATGATGAATTTATTCTTAATGAGGAAAGTAAACTTGTAGCCAATGATATCTGGAAGCCTCTTGACGGTGAGTTGGCTCATGTGTTGAGTTTTGCGGCTGAGCGCAAGGATGCTCCTAGCGTAACTATTATGTCCGCAGGAGCAACTGGTCAGGATGCCACTGCCCAAGCAGTTGTAGACACATACGGGAATGTAGTTGGTCTCAAGGTAGTTGACGCAGGAAGATATTTCTTTGGTTCCTCAAGCAGTGGATTTGTGCCCCCGAACTTTGAAAAAGCCAAAGTACTTCTTGATAATGGTCAAGAGGTTGAGGCGACAATTCTATGGGAAGAAAATCCTAGTGATCCCGGACCTTATCGAATTGCTGGATTTGAATTGCCTCAAGAAACAACAGTCAATGGTGCCCCCAAAGGTCCACGAATGGGCGACACATTTTCGTTCGCAACGGGAACAAAGACTTTTCTTGATCATCGTGATTCAGATGGTAATATTATAGATGTGAGTTATCTAGGTGGAGAGAACAATTCAAAAACATTCGTTGGTAAAGATACGAGTGTTTCTTACATGCTTGACTCATCTGATGGGAAAACCGAAAAGCTTGGTGATGTCGTGAAAACTCTGGTTCAGCTTCGCGATGGTCTTGCGGAATCAAATCCGGTCAATTTTTCTGATGAAGTAAATGCTGCGGAGAATAATTTAATTGGACTTGAAGATGATTTGATTAACAAAATGGGAGAATTATCTGCCGTCATGGTGAGGATGGATACCGTCAAACTTCATGACGAAGATTATTTTATGCAGTTGGATGAGCAGATCTCCAGAGATCTTAATATCGACATGTCTGAGGCAATTATGCGTCTTACAAGAGTTTCAACTGCTTACCAGGCTGCCATGCAAGTGGGTGCTCAAATGCTCAATAATTCTCTTCTTAACTACCTCTAATTTGTCTTTGTGATGAAGCTCAAAATTGACGAAGATTCGAACAACCCTGACATTGTCTCATCTGTTACAAGAAATCAGGTAAGTCTCCCTCAAGGTTTGTTTGGCTTTTCTGAGATTCGTGGAATGGAGCTTGTTTTTGATGAAGAAGAGCTTCCATTTATGTGGTTACGAGAGGATAAACAGGATGGTCTAGCATTTATCGTTTTGGAGCCAGGTGGAATTATTCCTAATTATTCTGTCGAAATTGCCGATGCCGATGTACAGGTTCTTGGTATCACTGGTCCCGAGGACACGATGATTTTAAACATCGTTACTTTACCTCCGAATCAAGCCGGAAAAATTTCCCTCAATTTGGTTGGGCCTATAATCGTAAATCGAAAATCTCTCGTTGGTAAACAATGCATAATTAACAACCACGAGGAATATTCAGCCCGCCACATCTTGGATGTCGGAGGCGAGGGATCCAGTATCTAGTTCATAGATCATGCTGATCTTATCGCGAAAAGTCGAACAGGGTATTCGAATTGGTGACGAGATTGAAATATCAATTACCAAAATCGAGGGTGACTCCGTCAAAATAGGAATATCCGCTCCGAGATCGATATCAATTTTGCGGAGGGAAATACTTGAGGAGATGCAGACATCAAATCAGGCTGCCGCTGTTTCATCAATTCCTTCTCAGAGTGCTTTGAAAAGTACTTTGGCTGCTGGTTCAGCTAAGAAACTAATTGCTCAGATGAGGGCAAAGAAAGCCATCTCCGAAAAACAGGAAGAGATTCAAGAGACGGTTAAGGATGGATAAGATTATATCCACTTATTAAATTTTGATTTAAATGGCTTACTTTCGTCCATTTAGGGCTATTCGTCCAAAGAAGGATTATGCTGAGAAAGTAGCATCTCGTCCGTATGATGTCCTTAATTCCGAGGAAGCCAAAATAGAAGCAGCAGGTAACAAATTTTCTTTTCTGCGGGTAATCAAGCCTGAAATAGACTTTGGAGGAGACTTGAATCCATACTCCGAAGAAGTTTACCAGAAAGGAAAACAGAATCTGGAATCTCTAAAATCGAGTGGCGTACTTTTTCAAGAAAATGATCCCTGCTTTTATGTCTATCGTCTTACCATGGATGGGAGAACACAGACTGGGATTGTTGGTTGTTGTGATTATGAGGAATATTACGAGGGCAAAATCAAAAAACATGAGCTAACTAGAACGGCTAAAGAAGAAGATCGAGTTCGTCATGTAGAGACCCAAAACGCCAATGCTGAACCTGTTTTCTTTTCTTATCGCGGTGTTGATCAAATTGATGCATTGATTGAAGAACTAATAGACTCCGATTTCGAATATGATTTTTATGCTGAAGACGGGATTAGACACCAGTTATGGGTGGTTGATGACGCTGAAGTTATTGCTGAAATTTCGACGATGTTCGAGAGTGTGCCTGCCCTGTATGTTGCAGATGGTCATCACAGAACTGCGGCAGCAGCACGTGTTGGTCTCGACAGGAAAAGCAGTAATTCGCAGCATAATGGCCAAGAAGAATACAATTTTTTCATGGCAGTTCTTTTTTCGGATTCCCAGTTAAAAATCTTCGATTACAATCGAGTCGTATGTGATTTAAATGGATTAACTACACAAGAGTTTGTTGAGACTCTAAAGGGCTCTTTTGAAGTTGTTCAATTAGAAAATGCAGAAACTCCAAGCAGGAAAGGAATTTTTTCCATGTATCTTTCCGGCAAATGGTATAGTCTTTCCGCTAAGAATTTAGATCTTAGTGGAAATCCAGTTCAAGATTTGGATGTTTCGCTTTTATCCGAAAAAATTCTCGATCCAATATTGGGTGTTACGGACTTACGGAATGATCAAAGAATCGACTTTGTTGGAGGGATAAGAGGTCTGTGTGAATTGGAGAAACGAGTTGATTCTGGAGAAATGGCGGTAGCCTTTGCTCTTTTTCCTGTATCTATCGGTGAATTACTCGATGTTGCTGATGCTGGCGAAATTATGCCGCCGAAGACAACATGGTTTGAGCCAAAGTTAAGAAGTGGTTTATTCATTCATAGTTTGGAATGATTTTTAGGATCTTATTTAAAATTTATTTGATCTCCTTCGCGTTCAATTGAGTCTGGCTCTAAATTTTTTAACTTTTTAATCTACTCATGAAGTTGCTTATCATGAGTTCCTCTACTGGTGGCGGGCATGATATGCGTGCCAATGCCTTGGCTGAATTGTGGTCTCAAGAGGGTGGGGCAGTTCGTATATGTAGACCAATGGAAGATGGAACTTTCATTTATGGTCTGGGTGTTTGGTTTTATAATTTTATTCAATTGCGAATGCCTTGGTTTCATAAAGTTTATTTTCGAGTATTAGAAAATATGAACTTGCACAAAGGGAAGGGCAGGTTACTCGGGACCGCAAACTTTAGGAGAAAACTGCATGAGTTTCAGCCAGATATTTTATTCAGCGTTCATGCCCACTTGAATCATGGTTATTACGATTTGGCTAAACATATTACAAATTCTCGCTTTAAGTTTATGATCTTTTGTGGTGAACTAGCGGATGGTCCTGGCTTTAGTAGCCACTGGATCAACCCTGAGGCAGATTTCCTAGGTTGCCCAACCTCTGAGTCAGCAGAAGCGGCAATTAAACGAGGTATGCCCAGATCTAAAACCTTTGATTGTGGCCTTCTTCTTCGCAAACCATTTTATTGCAACGCCAAATCAGAGGATTCTCATCATTATCTTGAATCCATCGGATTGAAGAGTAATGAGAGCTTTTTGCTTTTGGGGACGGGAGCCAATGGGGCGAATCAACATCTTTCTGTTTGTCGTTCTTTAAGGATTTCTGGAAAATCCATTACTGTGGTAGCATTATGTGGAAATAATAGTAAACTTCAGTGGCAGCTTGCTGCCTTTGGAAAGAGTGAAGGAATGAAGATTTTGGCCTTACCTAAAATCGATGCTACTCGAGTGTTTTTTCTGATGAGTAAGACAAAATGCTTGTTTGCAAGACCTGGTGCAGGCATTACTTCAGAGGCTTTAGCTTGTGGGACACCTATTATTTTCAACTCCTGTGGGGGAATCATGCCCCAAGAGCAAAATAATCTTAATTTTTTAAAAAACCGTGGTCACAAAATTCTTTGTACAAGTAAAATAAGTAAAATCCCTAAATTACTGGAAGGGGGAATTCCTTCGCTTAAAATTTCAGTCAGTAATGGTCCAAACCTGCTTCTGGAATCGATGAAAGATGGTGTCTGCTGCAGAAATTCTTGATATAGATCAAGATCGTATTGTCGTTTGGTCGCTTGCTCAATCTCTATGCAAAGGAGCGAGGAAATATTGCGAAATGACAGGGAGGCATGCCCTGGGTATGCATTTTAGTCCTAAGCTTTTGGATGCTGAGAAGGTTTCATTATGCTCAAAGCACAATTTGGTATTTAAGGATTATAATCTCTTTAAATCGGTAAATACCGGATTTGCCTTGCCGCAAATATCCTATTGTTGGAAGTCTCCTGTTCTGTCAGTCAAGCTATTGTATATTTTGACCGAGATGCGAAAATTGTATTTTCTAGAAAATCTAAGTTTAGAGCATTTATCCTTATTGTTCGAGGTCAACATGAAAGCCTATTGCGTCTATGCAACTCACCACATTTCGGCAAAAGGTATTTTCAATGAGGTTCACGGTTTGATTTGTTTCAAAATAGCTGATTCATGTGTGCTGGGCTGGCTTTTACGAAAATGTAATGGTGTCTGGGAATATGGGTTAGGGGAACCGCTGGAGGAACCATCTGTCGTAATTGTTTTTCAAGATATTGAATTAGCGAGAAAAGGAATATTGGGAAAGCTTGATCATATGCTCGATCCAGTCTTTGGAGGTGTTAGTATATTTGGAAGAATTCCTTTGGCGGATAGGTTTGGTTATGTTGCGAGAATGTTATATGAAGATCTTCCGTCACCAAACAAATGAAAACAGGAAAAGAGTCACATAATCTATTTCAGCGGGCGAGCAAGGTTATACCTGGAGGCATTTACGGTCACACTTCTCCCATTTCTGGTTTGCCAGATGTATTTCCCTATTATTGCCGTCGGGCTCAAGGATGTACTTTTGAAGATGTTGATGGAAGAGTATGGATTGATTATATGTGTGGATACGGGGCATTGCTCCATGGTTACTTGCACCCTGAAGTAGAAGCTGCAGTGACTCTTCAAAGGGAATCAGGTTCCGTTTTTAACCAACCAGCTGAAATTATGGTCAAACTTGCTGAGAAAATTACTGAAATTATCGATTTTGCTCAGTGGTGCGTTTTTGCAAAAAATGGCTCTGATCTAACTACTTGGGCTGTGCGGGTTGCCCGGCAGCATACTGGGCGATCCATTGCAATCAAAGCAGCGGGTGCTTACCATGGAGTCGATGCTTGGTGTGATCCTGGGCTTGGGGGACGGATTCCATCCGATCGTGAGCATGTTTTGGAATTTCAATGGAATGATTTGGATCAACTGAAAGATTTAATGAGTAAGTTATCAGATAAAGTTGCCTGTTTGATTCTAACTCCTTTTCATCACCCTTCTTTCGGAGCGTCCGTCCTTCCTCAGGATGGTTTTTGGAGTGGAGTCCGCAATCTTTGCGATAAGTACGGGGTTGTGCTGATTCTGGATGATGTAAGGTGCGGTGGTAGATTAGACGATGGTGGTTCTCATAGGTATTTTAATTTTTCTCCGGATTTAGCTATCTATTCCAAAGCACTTGGCAATGGTTATGCTATTTCTTCTTGCGTAGGTAGGGATTTCCTAAGGAAAGCATCAATGGAAGTTTTCCTTACAGGGAGTTGCTGGAACGACGCACTTGCCATGAGTGCAGCATTTGCCTCTTTAGAGATCTCTATTCGGGATTCAGTCGCTCAAAATGTTCTGAATAAAGGGAGAGACTTCTGCAGCGGGATTGAAAAAATAGCTGCGAAAAATGGTTTTTCATTATCGATGACCGGTCCAAGTTCGATGCCATATCCATATTTTGATGAGGATTCAGATTTATTTCTTCTGCAGAAATTTTGCCGATTAGCTGCTCAAGAAGGGCTGTTTTTTCATCCCCATCATAATTGGTTTGTCAGCAATGCTTTGGATATAGAAATGATTTCCGAGACTTTGAAAAGAACTGAAAATGTATTTTCGCTCATGGCTTCATAGTTTAGTTTAGTGGAATTCCTCCGTGAGAAATCTATAAATGAAATCATCTTCAGGTTCTGCGCGCAAAATAGCATCTTCGAGTTTCCATATTAATTGCTTAAGTTGTTTTATAATAAGCAAACCTTGTTCTTGAGAAATTGTTTTTCCTTTTACGATCTTAGGCATAATCGAAAACGAAAAATCTCCCAACAAACAGGATATTTCTCTATCTGAAAATAATTCTAACAATTTTTCAGACACCACTTTGGTTTCATCTTTTTCACTTGGCAGACTCTTCCAAATTAAATCACATTTTATGGTAAGATTGTTTAGTATTTGCGTTAAGCCATGTCTGTTTAGACTTCTTCTTTGCTGAAGCAGAGTTTCATCTTTTGGCGAGAATGATTTTAAGCTTTCCTCGAGTGCACTCCGCATCTCTGGAAATGCATCTGGATGTATTAATGTCACTCCATCTAGTTGAGCCCCTCGATCATTGAAATTTATGACTAATCGTTTTTGAGATATCTTTGAGCAAAGTTGCGATGTCTCATGCCAATCGGAAAAAAAAGGAGTCAAAACTTCATTGGTGAAGTTTCCAGGTATTTTGTGGTAAGCTTCGGCATGTATTTGAATGTGCTCCCTGTCTGTATTCTTTGCGTATCTAACTTCTCCATTTCCTCCGCCTGAGAGATCCATTCCAATAAGAAGTATGGCAGATGGGTCCAGGGAGTTAGCTAGCTGAATAGCTGTCAGTCCTGCATTATTAATCGCCTGAACCGAGGTTTTACCAATTCCCTTTTCTCCCAGAAAGTCTTCGGTCACAACTCTTCCTGAGATATAGGCCTTTTTGTCTTTGTACATTCTTGACCATGTCGAATTCGATTGGGAAGATAAAATCGCAAATCCCGGAGTAAATCCAGGGTAACTGCAGGAATCGAATGTCTTCTCTGAATCTATGCTGACAACAAAATTAGGTAAAATTGAAGCTTTCTTGAGGGCCTTCAAACTACTGTCGGTGGCTATGATAAAGGGTTTGATCGCAAGAGTTGAAATGAGGGGTAGTGTTTTGTCCAGAGAAGGACCAGCACCGACGACCATAACCATTGATTCTTGGCATAACTGTCGCCATTCATCAGGGATCCTTTGTTTTAAATAAAAAGGGAGATTTTCATAAATCTGTAACTGTTTAAAAAAACCGGTTTCATCTCTGGTTCTTCTTGCTCGTAAGGTAGTGTCGATTTCCTGAAGAATGAAACCTATGACTCTGGAATATTTGGCTTTGTATTCTTCTTCGAGAGTTTTGCTTACCTTGACTACGGGGGCAGTATCGTAATCTAATAAAAGAAAATCATTAATTTGTTCCCGTAGCCAATTTTCGGGAGCATCTATATTAACGAATCTAGCTGAAGAGGAAGTTTTCTCCGTGGATTCACTTCCAAGGTGTAAAACTCCTTTTTGGAAATGTAATGCCTCTTCGGAAATAGTCTCTGGTTTAACCAATCCTACAAGTATAACTAAACTTGCATTGGCAACCTCGGTTTCGGATATCCACTCATCACTCATCAATGGAATTGTCAAAAATTGAGAAGCTTTGTCTGCATTAAAAAGATAGAGCAATCATTGCATTATTTCGAATCGACTCGATAGAGTTCGATATTTAGTATTTACAAATAAATATGCTGGATGACAAATCGATATTAATAACTGGTGGCACAGGCTCTTTTGGGCAAAAATTTGTAAGTAAGGTTTTAGCAAATTTCAACCCTCGAAGGTTGATTATCTATTCGAGAGACGAATTGAAACAGTCGGAAATGCGTGCCAATGAAAATTTCAAACATCCATCTCTTCGATATTTCCTTGGAGACGTCAGAGATAAGGACCGTCTATGTTTGGCAATGAGAGGGGTGGATTATGTTGTGCATGCTGCTGCATTGAAGCAAGTTCCGGCAGCCGAATACAATCCGCACGAGTTTATTAAAACGAATGTGAACGGGGCAACTAACATAGTGGAAGCTGCACTGAGGTCAGATGTTAAGAAAGTTCTTGCATTGAGTACCGATAAAGCCGTTAACCCAGTGAACCTATACGGAGCCACAAAATTATGCTCTGATAAGGTTTTTATTGCGGCAAACAGCTACTCGGGAGACGCCGGTACGATTTGTTCGGTTGTGCGTTATGGCAATGTCGTAGGAAGCAGGGGAAGTGTTGTCCCCTTGTTTGCTGCTCAACGCGAGCGAGGAGAATTAACTATAACTAATTCTGAGATGACTCGATTTCTTATCACACTTGATCAGGGGGTCGATTTTGTTTTGAAGTGTTTGGATGTCATGGTGGGTGGTGAGCTTTTTGTTCCCAAGATACCTGCGTGTTCGGTTGGTGATTTAGCCAGAGTCATTGCCCCAGATTGCGAATGGAAGACAATTGGTTTAAGACCGGGCGAAAAAATGCATGAGGTATTGATTCCCGAAGATGAAGCTAGGAATGTTCTGGAATTTGATGAACATTTTGTCGTTCAACCGATTCAATCATTTTGGGGAAATAAAATTGGGATTCTTGGAGGTGTATCTTGCTCCGAAGGTTTTCGTTTCGCTAGCAATGTTAATTGCGTTAACTTAACCGATGATGAATTGCGTGCTTTGTTGGGTGATTTCATTCCTAGCGGGTAAATTATAGTCCAGCCTTTTTGAAATTGCTTCCTGATTTTTTAGATAAAAACAAACCGCCGCTTATTGTGGCTGAGTTATCGGCAAATCATGGGGGAGATATACAGAAAGCCTTCGAATTAATAGATTGTGCTGTCGAGAACGGAGCAGATGCAGTAAAGATTCAAACTTATAAAGCCGAGACAATAACCGTCGATTCCAGAGACGAGAGGTTTCTTTTGAAAGATGGAATCTGGAAGGGAAAGTACCTATATGATTTGTATAAGGATGCAATGACTCCTTGGGAATGGCATGCTCCTCTTGCAGAGAGAGCAAGAGGAAGAGGTATTGCCTTTTTTAGTTCTCCTTTCGACGAAACTGCAGTGCATTTTTTGGAGGAAGAAATTTCTCCTGTTATTTATAAAGTTGCTTCTTTTGAAATGAATCATTTCCCAATGTTGGAGGTGATTGGTTCCACTGGTAAACCTGTCCTGGCAAGTGTTGGCGTTTCTGAAGAAAGAGAGATTGCTAAGTCTCTTGATGTTTTAAGAACAAGCGGGTGTCCGGAGGTCATTTTGCTTCACTGTGTGAGTGATTATCCAGCATCTGCAGAAAATTTTAATCTTAGCAGAATGAGCTTTTTGCGTTCGGCATTTGAAGTTCCTGTAGGGTTGTCTGATCATTCACCGGGAAGTGTTATCCCTATTGCCGCAACTGTCTTAGGGGCAAGAGTCATAGAGAAACATTTGACATTGGACCGAGACCCTCGGGCATCTGATTCTTCCTTTTCTATGTTACCTGAAGAATTTAATGAAATGTGTAGGTCAGTTCGTATTGCTTTCGATTCTCTTCACCTTGAAAAATCCAAGAATGCCAATCCTCCAAGTGCTAAGTTTTTGAAAAGATCGATTCTGGTTTCCCAAAGCATCAGAAAAGGAGAGATATTTACGGAGTGCAATCTAAGAGTTGCAAGACCAGGAGATGGTTTGTGTCCCAGTAAATGGAATGAGGTTCTGGGTAAGAAATCAACTCGATCTTTAGATGTTGGGCATCCATTGAGTTCTGCTGATTATCATTAAATTTAAGAATTTGGATTCGTTCTTATTTTTCTAAATTTTTGATTTCATTTCATGTTTATGTTATCTTTATAGTTGTCTAAATTAAGAAAACACTCACGCAGGGATTCTGTTCCTTTACCCAAGTTTAATGGGAGTCAAGAAACACGATTGAGATGTGCATGCTTATGGGTATCGGTACATTCTCCTGGTCGAACACTCACTCTTGAGGAAATTGCAGAAGTTATGGGTATAACCAGAGAGCGGGTCCGTCAAATTGAAGCAGGTGCTTTGCGTAAACTTCGTCATCCTTCCCGCATAATAATCTCAAATGAATTAAAAAATTAGTGTTAGCTTTTGATTTTTTGCTAGAGCAAGATATTGAAAAATCTTTGCATGTAACTTTGATTTGCTAGGATTTTCGAGGTGCAAAGCTATTATCATAATTTAAGCGAGGCCGATGCCCTGCTTCTGCTGAATGGATTATCGAGCATAGGTCCAATTTTGGCGACCAGACTTCTGGAGTTCTTTGATCATGACCCTAGAGCAATTTTTCTCTCTTCAGAAATGGATTTGCGGCGTATCGAAGGGATTGGCCCGAAAATAATCAGTTCGATCAAAAGTGATGCTAATGAATCTTGGTTAATGGAAGAGAAAAGCAAGCTCGAGAATTTTTCCGCTGGGTTTCTAACTCGAGAAAGGCTTCCTTCCATGCTGCATGAAATTTATGACTGCCCCATAGGCTTGTATTCAAAGGGAGAAATTCCTCCCGGGCCATACATTGCAATAGTCGGAACTAGGATGCCCACAAATTATGGAGAGAGAATGGCCAAAGAGATTGCGTATGGTCTGTCAATGAAAGGCTTTTGCGTAGTTAGTGGAATGGCACGAGGGATCGATGCCTGTGCTCATCAAGGTGCTTTAGACGCCAATGGGAAGACTATCGCTTTTCTAGGCAACGGTTTGGATATTGTTTATCCTCCCGAGCACTATGGATTATATCAAGAGATTGCATCCACTGGTTCGGTTTTATCGGAGTTTCCTTTTGGTCGAAAAGCCGACAGAAGAACCTTTCCTATGAGGAATCGATTGGTCTCAGGTATTTCTTGTGGTGTCTTAGTAATAGAATCGGCAAGTAAGGGCGGAAGTATGATCACTGCTCAATTCGCTGCGGAACAAGGCAGGTTGGTATTCGCACTTCCTGGGCGTGTGGATCAAGTAAATTCCCTTGGGTGTAATCAACTTATTAGGGAGGGTGCGACTTTAGTTCGAACCGTTGATGATATTATCGAAGAGACTGTCCATCTTCATCAAACTGATTTTTTACTTATGGACTCAAATGTCCAAAAGGCTGAAAATAAAGTTGTTTCAGCCAATTCTGAATTTTCACCGGAGGAGCAGAGAGTATTGGAGATTCTAAAGGATGGCGGGATTTATTCCATGGAGGAAATAAGTTCTCTTAGTAATTTACCTCCTCGAATTGTGAGTTCCACTCTGACTCTCCTGGAAATCAATATGCAAGTTTCTAAGCACTTGGATGGAAGATACGAATCCAATTAATGTGTTTTATTACGAAAGTAATTTTTGGTGTTCTCTGAGTTTTGTTTGCATTTAAATAATGATTGGTTAATTTAAATATTGTTTAGGGGTGTCTTGGGCACAAGACTGAGAGATTTGTTTATTCCACATTCGACCCTTAGAACCTGATGCAAGTAATTTTGCCGGAGGGAAAACGGGCCTAGAAGGGTTACGCTCTTTTCGTCACAACAAAAAATATGATGATAAAAGAAGTAGAAGACTCGAAAAATAGTGTACTCAATCACTTTCCGAATTCTAAGAGGGTGTACTTGAGCGGAGAAACTGAAGGCGTATCTGTTCCCATGCGCGAAATCACACTCTCAGATACATCTCTTACTGAAGGGAATTCTTCGAAAAACGAACCAGTCAGGGTCTACGACACATCCGGTCCTTGGGGAGACGAGTCGTTTCATTGTGATTCCACGAGAGGTTTGCCGAAACTAAGAGGTGAATGGATCCGGCAAAGAGGTGATGTGGAAGAAATTGATGGTAGGGAACCCAAGCCTGCAGACAACGGATATCTTTCTGAGGTTCATGCAGAAAGAATGGCAACAAAGAGTAAGGATTTACCTGATTTTGATCGATCAGGCATAAATGTACTCAAGGCTAAAAAGGGAAAAATTGTCACTCAACTTCAATATGCTAAGCAAGGAATTGTGACTCCCGAAATGGAGTTCATCGCAATCCGCGAAAATATGCGGATGCAATCTATTTCGAAAGATCTTGAGATGAGTGATGATGGACCGGGGAACAGTCTTTTTCGCCAGCATCAAGGAGAGTCTTTTGGTGCATCCATTCCCAAAGAGATTACTCCAGAGTTCGTCAGGGCCGAAGTTGCCAAGGGGCGTGCAATCATTCCTTGTAACATAAATCATCCTGAGCTTGAACCGATGATTATCGGCCGAAATTTTCTTGTTAAAATTAATGCTAATATTGGTAATTCTGCTTTAGCATCTTCGATTGATGAAGAAGTTGAGAAAATGCGCTGGGCTACCAAGTGGGGAGCAGATACTCTAATGGATTTATCTACGGGTAAAAATATTCATCGCACCAGAGAATGGATTATTCGTAATTGTCCTGTTCCCGTTGGAACTGTACCGATTTATCAGGCATTGGAGAAAGTCGGAGGGAAACCGGAGGATTTAAACTGGGAAGTGTTCAAAGATACTCTTATTGAGCAGGCTGAGCAGGGAGTCGATTACTTTACAATCCATGCTGGAGTTCTTCTTCGTTATGTTCCTTTGACGAGTCAAAGAATGACCGGAATAGTAAGCCGTGGTGGTTCTATAATGGCTAAGTGGTGCTTAGCGCATCACAAGGAAAATTTCCTTTACGCGCACTGGGATGAGATCTGTGAGATTATGTCTTCTTATGATATTTCTTTTTCAATTGGTGATGGGTTGAGACCAGGTTCTATTGCTGATGCTAACGACGAGGCTCAGTTCGCAGAGCTAAAAACACAGGGTGAGCTTACAAGAAGAGCTTGGGGATTTGGTGTTCAAGTCATGAATGAGGGACCGGGGCATGTTCCCATGCATATGATCAAGGAAAATATGGAAAAACAATTAGAATGGTGTGATGAAGCACCATTCTACACCCTCGGACCCCTTACGACCGATATTGCCCCAGGGTACGATCACATAACAAGTGGTATTGGGGCTGCCATGATAGGATGGTATGGTTGTGCGATGCTTTGTTACGTTACTCCCAAGGAGCATCTTGGGCTTCCTGATAAAGAAGATGTTAGGGAAGGAGTAATAACCTACAAATTAGCAGCTCACGCTGCTGATTTAGCAAAAGGGCATCCAGCGGCTCAATTTAGGGATAATGCTTTGTCGAAGGCACGATTTGAATTTAGATGGGAAGATCAGTTCAACCTCTCGTTGGATCCCGATAAGGCTAGGCAATTTCATGATCAAACACTTCCTAGTGAAAACGCCAAAACCGCACATTTTTGTTCTATGTGTGGTCCACACTTTTGTTCGATGAAGATAACTGAAGAGGTTAGGCAATATGCAGAGGAAAGTGGGATTCATTCAGCTACTGAGGCTTTGCATGTTGGTATGAAGGAAAAAGCAAATGAATTTAAGGACTCCGGTGGGGAAATCTACCACTCTGCACCTTCGACATGAAGATTTATGTAAACGATTCTGAAAAGATAGTTTCCGAAAACTACAACCTTCAGTCTCTATTGGAGGAAATGAACTTGTCTGACCTTAACGGATGGGCAGTAGCTATCAATAAGGAGATTATTTCTGCGGACGATGTTTTATCGTGTTCACTTTGCGATGAAGATCATGTTCTTCTTTTTCAAGCCACGCAAGGAGGCTAGTATTACATTGAAAATAACGATTATTTCACCCCCAAACCCAAAGAAAGGAGAAGCCAAAGTTGTTTCTCAACTACTCGAGTTAGGGTTAGAGAGATTTCATCTCCGTAAGCCAGATTGCAATATCTCCCAAATTGCGACTCTTTTGGATGAGATTCCCAAAGAATTCTTATCTAGAATTATTATTCACAGAATGCCTGAACTTTTGAAAGATTATCCGCTAGGTGGGTATCATCATTCGGAGCGTGAAGATTTTCGTGAAATAAAGGGAATAAGGAGTCGTTCTCTTCACAAATTGAATCACCTAAAGAATTGTGATAATGAACTGGATTATGTTTTTTTTGGTCCCGTGTATAAATCCATTTCAAAAAAAGGCTATCGTCCTAAAGTATCACTCAATGAAATTCGAAAGACTATTTTAAAAATGAAGAACCAACCAAATGCTCCTCTAGTATATGCCTTGGGTGGTATTCGAAGAAATAAGATAAGCTATCTTCGAGAAACTGGTTTTGATGGAGTGGCATTATTAGGTTCGATTTGGGGAAAACCAGATCCCGTTGACTCATATTTGTCTTTCAGGGATGCAATCGAGAATCAATATCCACTTGAAAGTAGTCGTCATTGAGAGGCAACTGGGCACTGAATTTTTTAGCCTTTGCAGATGAGTCCTCTTTATTGTTTGACTAGTGATGTTTATGAAGAATCTCACAGCGAACAAGTTAACGTGATGTGTGAATCTGGTGTGAAGCTCATTCAAATAAGAAGCAAGAATTTATCTAAGAATCAATTATTCGAAGAGGTCAGTTAAGCTTCTGAAATCTGTGCAAAATTTGGAGCAACTCTCATTGTCAATGATGCAATCGATGTAGCAACTGCGACTAATGCCTCTGGTGTGCACTTGGGGGTGTTCGATGACTGTGCTAAAATGGCCAGGGTTGAATTGGGTGAAGAAAAATTAATTGGCGAGACAGTTCATTCCTACCAAGAAGCTAGTGCCGTAAAGTCAAGAGGAGTCTGTGATTATGTTGGTTTGGGACCTTTTCGTAAATCGTCAACAAAAAGGGAACTGATTCCTTCTCTTAGTCGAGATGATTATATTCGAATTATTCAGTTTCTTGAGCCTATTCCATGCTATCTTATCGGGGGGATTGAGTTGGGTGACTTTTCCCTACTTACTACTCTGGGATTGCATGGTATTTGCGTTTGTTCAAATCTCTCTGACTCGAAGAATTTTGGAGTGAATTTATCTAAATATGTCAAAGCAACAGAAGATTACCTTAAAAATTGAAGATGAAATTAAGCTCATTGGAAATCGCAGGCGAAAACTTTGAATCTAGGCTTTTTCTTGGTACGGGAAAATTTTCCTCGAGTGAATCGCTTGCTCAGGTAATTGACGCAAGCGAATCGCAAATGGTTACGGTTGCTATGAAAAGGGCCGATCCTGTCTCTGGGAAAGACTCCATTCTTAAAGTACTGACCACTAGAGATATTAAGATTTTGCCAAATACTTCAGGCGTTAGAAATGCCGATGAAGCGATTTTTGTGGCTAAAATTGCTCGTGAAGCTCTTGGCACTAATTGGTTGAAACTAGAGATTCATCCCGATCCAAAATATCTCATGCCAGACCCTGTTGAAACACTTATCGCTACCGAGCAACTAGTGAAAGATGGATTTGTAGTACTTCCTTATTGTCATGCTGATCCTGTTCTGTGTAAGCGACTCGAAGATGTTGGTTCTCATGCTGTAATGCCTCTTGGTTCTCCTATTGGCAGTAATCAAGGTTTACAGAGCAAGGAGTTTCTTAAAATTATCATCGAACAAGCTAATGTTCCAGTGATTGTGGATGCCGGCATAGGTTGTCCATCCCAGGCGAATGAAGCTATGGAAATGGGGGCGGCCGCCGTATTGGTCAATACGGCCTTGGCAAGTTCCAGGAATCCCGAAATGATGGCAGAGGCATTTAAGAATGGTGTTGTGAGTGGTCGTATGGCTTACATGGCAGGTTTGGGCTCAGTATCCCATACAGCTCAAGCAACTTCACCATTAACGAAATTTCTGGATTAATTTATTATATGAGTTCTGGCAGTTACCTGGAATTATTTTCTTCGACTGATTGGGAGCATATTTCCAAACTTATTGAAAAAGCTACTCGTTCTGATGTCGAGCGAGCATTGCTTAATTCCCGCGGATCGGATTTAAGTGACTTTGCCGCTTTAGTTTCTCCTGTTGCTTCCGAATATTATCTGAATGAAATGGCTAAACTTAGTCACGATTTGACTGTTCAGAGATTTGGTAGTTCTATTCGTTTGTTTGCCCCAATGTATCTTTCTAATGAATGCAATAATATCTGTGACTATTGTGGCTTCAGCTTGGGTAACAAAATCAAGAGGAAAACACTTACTGATGATGAGATTATCGAAGAAGCTAAAATTTTGAAAAATGAGGGCTTTAGTCATGTGCTTCTAGTGACTGGGGAGTCTTCTAAGAACATAAATTGTTCATATTTTTCAAAGGCATTGCGGATACTCCGACCTTATTTTTCAAACTTATCAATGGAAGTGCAACCGCTTGAGGCAGTAGAATATAAAAAATTGATAAAAGACGGTTTACATGGAATTTTTGTTTATCAGGAAACTTACAATACTGAAAGTTATGCCAAGCACCACTTGAAGGGTAGAAAGAAGAACTTTAATTGGAGGTTAGAGACACCAGAAAGATTGGGTTCTGTAGGAATTAATAAAATTGGCCTTGGTTGTTTGTATGGTCTAACAAAAGACTGGCGGACGGACGCTTATTTTGCTGCACAACACTTGGGTTTTCTTGAAAAGAAATTTTGGAGAACATCTTTCTCCATGTCTTTTCCTCGTTTACGGCCATGTATGGGTGAATCCAAGTCAATTTTCCCTCTGCTAGATCGCGATCTTGTTCAGTTGATTTGTGCGTTTAGAATTTTTAGTCATGAGTTGGAAATAAGCATTTCCACTCGTGAGAGCCCTTCCTTAAGGGAGAATCTGCTTCCTTTGGGCGTAACTACAATGAGTGCAGGTTCAAAAACTAACCCTGGTGGATATGGGTCGAGTGAATCCAGCCAGTCGCTAGAGCAGTTTGAAGTTTCCGATGATCGTTCTCCTACTGAAATAGAGAAATTACTGCGTTCAAAGGGCTACGATCCCGTCTGGAAAGATTGGGATTCCTCCTACGATAAATTTTCTATGAATTACAATCTTACTGAACTGGATACTGCGGGAGTGTCTTGAATGAATGCTGAATCTTTATCCAAACCGGAAAAGGAATATTACGGTAAGCACATTACATTATCTGAAATTGGTCTGGCTGGTCAACTTGCTCTAAAAAAAGCTTCTGTTTTAGTCGTTGGAGCGGGAGGTTTGAGTTGTCCAGCACTTCAATATTTAGCGGCTGCAGGTGTTGGTAGGATTGGCATTGTGGATGATGACATAATTGAGAGTTCCAACCTTCATAGGCAAATACTATTTTCGCATGAAGATATTGGCAGACCAAAAGCGGAAATAGCCAGTGAACGACTCTCGCGAGCTAATCCATTTATAGAAGTTGATTTTTTTATCGAGAGACTTGAATCAACTAATGCAAAAAGGCTTTTGGATTCGTATTCTATCGTATTGGATGGAAGTGATAATTTTACTACAAAATATCTCGTTAACGATGCTTGTGTGCTTTTTGATAAAATCTTGGTTCATGGTTCTATTCATGGGTTTCGTGGGCAGGTTAGCGTTTTCAATTTTAATGATGGTCCTACATATAGGTGTTTGTTTCCTGATCCGCCAACCGAGAACGCCTTGCCAAGTTGTTCTGAAATGGGCGTCCTTGGAGTTTTGCCAGGCATCGTAGGGAATCTTCAAGCTTGTGAGGTAATAAAGATCATAACTCAATGTGGAGAACCACTCAGTGGAAAACTTTTACTATATGATGCACTTATACAAAGTTTTGAGATTTTAACTTTACGTAAATCACGAAAATTTTCAGAAATTACAGAGTTGAGCGACTTGAATATGAGTTGCTCGATTGGCGATATGGAGAAAAAGCCCGCTCAAGTGCCTGAAATTTCTCCAGTTGAATTACAAAAAATCAGAGATGAGGATAAAGATCTGGTTTTAATTGATGTTCGCGAAAATTGGGAGAGGCAAGCATCTGCTATTCTTCCTTCTCAGCATATTCCCTTAAATGACTTGCTTATGATTGAAGAGCATCCCCAAATCGAAAAACTTTTACCCGAGTCCAAGATAGTTATCTATTGTAAAGCTGGAGTTAGAAGCTTAATTGCTTGTAATTCACTCTACGAAAGAGGATTCAAGAATGTCTACAATCTAACTGGTGGAACTGATCATTGGTTCTTGGAATTCAATGGAGATGAATAGGGTGGATTCATAATGAATCGTCTTTTAGTCATTGGCGGGACAGATAATTCGAGCGGTGCTGGTTTGTTTGCTGACTTCGAAACCCTGTCAAAACTAGGTGCTGAAGTTCGCTTTGCTGTGAGTGCTGTTACCGCACAAAACGAAGAGAGGCTGTTTCATTCAGAAACCATTCCCGTTGCTAATTTTACAGCACAACTTGATTCGATTGATTTAAGCTCGGTAAGTTCAGTAAAAATAGGCATGCTTCCAAGCTCGGAACTGGTGAAGCCGCTTGCCTCTTTTCTTACAGCTAATGCACCAAAACACATAGTTTTTGATCCTGTATTTCGTTCTTCTTCAGACTATCCACTGATTGCGGATAGTGGCATCGAGGCGGTTGTCGATCTTTTGCTTCCATTGACCACAGTCATTACCCCAAATTTGATGGAAGCCTCGAGATTGACGGGCTTAAATTATGGAAGCATTGAGCAATCAGAATCCATGGCGGTAAAACTTCTCGAAACTGGTACATCAGCTGCTCTTGTGAAAGGAGGCCATCTTTATGGACCTTCGTCTGTCGATGTCCTTGCTCAAAAAAATGATTCACTTCTTAGATTCTCCGAGGATAGGATCCAAGGGGTTGCTAAAGCAAGAGGTACTGGCTGCAGGTTGGCCTCATCCATAGCATTTTATCTTGCCGAGGGGCATGCATTGGATGTTTCTGTGAAGTACGCAAAGGGGTTTGTGTGGGAATACTTAAATGAACATGTGAGATCCCTGCAGCAGAGGAGCAAAGTTTAAGAACCCAAGGCTTTTCGAATTAATTCCTCTGTGCTTGCATCCTTGCTCAAGGCAGTTGAAGCTTTCCTTATCGCGGTATCTGCGTCAGTTGCCTTGTAACCGAGTGTGAGGAGGGCAGATATTGCGTCTTGGTAGGCAATCATCTCGTTGGAGATTTCTGACTCTTCTTTCGTGGATGAATTATTAGTGATATTCGATCTTTCGAAATGGGTTTCCGAAGTTGCAGGAAGGATTTTGTCTTTTAATTCCACGACAATTCTTTGAGCGGTTTTTTTGCCGAGCCCTTGTGCTTTGGATAGCATGGCAACATCTCCATTGGCTATCGAGGTCTTAAGTGTCGGTAAGGAGAGAGAGCCTAGTAAATTTAGTGCAATTTTCGGACCAATGCCTGAGACTTTGTCCACAATCATTTTAAAGAAATCTCTCGATTCTCGATCGATAAATCCGTAGAGGGTTTGCGAGTCCTCCCGATATGTGGCTTGCGTAAACAATTTAACTTCTTGTCCAAGTTTGGGTAGGCGCTCAGAAGTAGTCAGTGGTATATGAACCTCATATCCAATGCCGCCATTTTGAATGATAGCTAGATTAAGCTGACACTCGATAAGTTCGCCTTGAATAAATGCGATCATGATGATTGAGATTATTTAATCGTTAAGTCCAAGAACATCTTGCATTGAATAAAGCCTTGGTTTTTGCTTTAAAACCCACTTGCATGCTCGAAGAGCTCCTGCGGCAAAAATAACTCGATCTGTCGCTCTATGAGTCAATTCGATTCTCTCCCCAATACCAGCAAACATAACCGTGTGCTCTCCCACTACATCACCTCCGCGCAGGGCATGAGAGCCAATTTCCGATCTTTTCCTTTCTCCCGTTATACCTTCCCTGCCATGAATAATGTCTGATTTACCAAGAGATCTTGATTCCTGTAGAATTTCCAGAAGCCTATCGGCAGTACCGCTGGGAGCGTCTTGTTTTAGGCGATGGTGCATCTCTATGACTTCAGGATCAAAATCACTATTCTGATCCAAAACCTTGCTGGCTTTTTGAGTAAGATAGAAGAGCAGATTTACGCCTGTTGAAAAATTTCCTGCCCAAATAATGGGGATTGATTCAGTCAGGGAAGTAATTTGATCCCGATCTGATTGACTATGACCTGTTGTCCCAATAACCATAGGCTTTTGATGGGTTGCTGCCGCCAAAGCCAAAGGGAGTGTCGCGTCATGTAACGAGAAATCAATGACCACATCGCATTCGTTCATTCTCTCGTTTGGGTCGTCGTTGATATCGATCGGGATAGTTACCTCACAATCGTGCTCGGTAGCAATAGAGCTTATGGCTTGTCCCATCCGTCCCTTTGCACCACTTAAAAGTATTTTCGTCGGCATAGAAATTCTATTTTATAATTTATTTTGTGTGGGCAATTTTTTCTAGCAAGGATTTGTTAGATGAAGAAGGAGGGCATAAGGGAAGCCTAACATCAGGGCTAGAAAGAAGACCTTTGAGATGCATAAGAAACTTGATGGGGACGGGATTGGGTTCGCAAAAAATATCATTAAAGAAAGTATAATTTTTCAAGTGTATCGACCGAGCATGTATGAAATTGTCAGAAAGTGCAGCATTCACCATTTCCACAACTTGTAGTGGTATAAGGTTCGAGGCTACGCTAATTACGCCTTGGGCTCCGCATGCCATGAAAGGAAGAGTTAGTCCATCGTCTCCAGAAAGGACTATAAATTCATCGTCGATTTTCGCAAGAGTGTCAGAAACTTTAGCTGATTTTCCTCCCGCTTCCTTTAGGGCACAAACATGGGGATACTTTTGCCGTAATCTTAATATCGTGTCCGTTGAAATTTCGATCCCGCATCTGCTGGGAATTGAATAAAGAATGATGGGCTTGTCCGTAATTTCTGCAATCGCTGAAAAATGAGCAAAGAGTCCTTCTTGACTTGGCTTATTATAGTACGGGGCAACTTGCAGGAAGCCATCTACTCCGTGTTCTTGTGCATTTTTCGTTAAGTGTAATGCTTCTTCGGTTGAATTAGCGCCGGTTCCTGCAATAACCGGAATCTTTCCCGACACTTGATTAACGGTTTCTCGAATAACACTCAAATGCTCATCTTTGGATAGGGTGGGGGATTCTCCGGTTGTGCCACAGGGCACAACTCCGGATACTCCGGCCGAGATTTGGAGATCTAACAGTTTATGTAAGTCCTCGTAATTTACCTTCCCACCCAAAAAAGGGGTTACAATCGCAGTATGCGTTCCGTGAAGTAGGTTCTTGTCCATTTTGAATAAATATGTGAATAGTAATTTCCCGCTTAATATACTTACTCTCTTTTCGAGGGGAATTTTTAACTGGTCAACTTTTTAATGGTGGAAACACACAGGATTCGTAATTTTTGTATCATTGCCCATGTCGATCATGGCAAAACAACTTTGTCTGATCGATTGCTCGAGCGTACTCAGACGGTAATGAAGCGCGAAATGAAGGAACAGTTATTGGATTCTATGGATCTCGAGCGGGAGCGAGGTATAACGATCAAATGCCATCCGGTGTCTATGAATTATTTGGCTAATGATGGGAATGAATATTTGTTTAATCTCATTGATACGCCTGGTCATGTTGATTTCTCTTACGAAGTTTCAAGAAGTTTGGCAGCCTGTGAAGGAGCCTTATTGCTTATAGATGCTTCGCAAGGAGTCGAAGCGCAGACCTTGGCAAATGCTCAACTGGCCTTCTCGCAGGGACTAGAGATTCTTCCAGTTATTAATAAGATTGATTTGCCTAGTGCTGATGTTGATCGAGTTTCTAAGCAAATCGAAGATATTTTGGCTATACCTGCTGAGGAAGCTCTACTGGCAAGCGGTAAATCCGGACTGGGGATAGATGAAATCCTCGAAGCAATAGTCACGCGCTTGCCGACCCCTCGCTTGGCTAGCTACCCGAAGCCGCGAGCCTTAGTCTTTGATAGTCAATTTGATGCTTTCAAGGGAGTCATTTGTTATGTGCGGGTTTTCTCCAAGACATTTTCTGCTAATCAAAATCTTATTTTGATGAGCGATTCTCGAAAGACGCAAATAAAAGAAATTGGAAAGTTTTGCCCAAATCCCGTTCCTGTTGATTTTTTGGGAATTGGTGAGGTGGGATATGTGGTCACTGGTATTCGGGATGTTGCTGACATAAAAATTGGAGACACTCTAACAATACAGGGAGAAGAAGCATCGGAAATGCTGCCCGGATATAAAGAAGTCAGACCCATGGTTTTTAGCGGTCTCTATCCATTAGACACTTCTGATTACGAAAAACTCAAAAAGAGTGTTGGTAAACTTCGCTTGAATGATGCAGCCTTCACCTTTCAATCAGAAACATCTGTGGCTCTAGGTTTTGGATTTAGATGCGGATTTCTTGGTTTACTACACATGGAGATAATTCAAGAGAGATTAAGGAGGGAATATGACCTTGATCTGATTTCCACTTACCCCAGTGTGGTCTATAAAGTTCATTTGACTGCAGGTGGAGTATTGGAGGTAGATAATCCTTTGGATTTACCGGGTAGCACTGAAGTGCTCAAAATTGAGGAACCTAAAATACTAGCAAGAATTCATGCTCCTAACGACTGCATTGGAGATCTTCTTACGCTGATTACGGAAAAACGAGGAGTATGCAGCAATACGGAGACAATTGACGAAACCAGAGTGGTTCTTACTTGCGATTTACCTCTCAATGAAATCCTTGTCGATTTTAATGATCGATTAAAGAGCATTACTCATGGTTATGGATCAATGGACTACGATATGGCGGGATATGCGGAATCTTCTCTTGTCAGAATGGAAATTTTGGTCAATGCAGAACCAGTTGATGCTTTCTCCACGATTGTACATAGAGATAAGGCAGAGACGCGGGGTAGGGCACTTTGTGCTAAGCTTAAGGATATTCTGCCCCGCCAGTTATTTAAAATTGCTCTGCAAGCTGCTGTAGGCGGTAAAGTTATAGCTCGCGAAACAATTAGTGCTATGAGGAAAGATGTTACAGCAAAATGCTATGGGGGTGACATTAGTAGAAAAAGAAAACTTTTGGATAAGCAAAAGGAAGGTAAAAAAAGAATGAAACAAATAGGAAGCGTTAATATCCCTCAGGAGGCTTTTGTTCAAATTCTGAAAAGCTCTTCATAGAAATTTAAGTTATGATTAAACCAAAAAAAGCATCAAGAATGCAAAGGAAAGGAGCAAAAGAGATTCTCCGATTGGGACAAAAGGCCTTGTCTTACCGCAAGGATTTACTTTCAACCGAAATAGTTCAAAAATGGGAGCAGGCAAATTTGGAATTGGCCAAGGTTCTTAAATCAAAACCAATTGATGGAGATGATTTGGAGCTTAAGGCAAAGAATGTTGATTCAATCTTAAGAGAATCAGGAGGTTTATATTATCACAAGAAGTCGTGGGTTGAGAATGTGGAAATGCTTTTGGTTGCTGCCATCGTAGTAATAGGAATTCGGAGTTTCTTTGTTCAGCCATTCATTATTCCGACAAACTCAATGTTTCCTTCCTTTTATGGAATGCAACCCAAGATTTATGAGGATGATGAGAAACTTCCCAATATATTCGAAAGAGGAGTAGATAAGGCTCTTTTAGGAGCATCTCATTATAATCTAATTGCTGAAAATTCTGGAGAACTTTTTCTGAAAATTCAAAATGGAAGAACTTTTAATTATGTTACCGGATCTTTTCCGAATGGGAGATTTTTTCTTTTTCCCAGATCTTTACGTCAATATATTTTCGAGGTAGGAGGTAAGGAGCAAGAGCTACTGGTGCCAGGTGAGTTTGATTTGGATGAATTAATCGCCCGCAAGTTTGCGGGAATTGAAGATATAAGAGATCTTCCTATGGTGGTGTCTCAAGATCATGGATTTCAGGGTAATCGACTCAAACTGTCTTCCAATCCACTGGCAAAAGATGAGGTTATCCTAGCATTTGACATTCTACTGGGCGATGCATTGTTTGTAGATCGAGTGTCCTATAATTTTTTCCCGCCTAAGTCAGGTGATCCACTTGTATTTCGAACAGGTTCGATAGATGATTACAACAGGAAATTGGGAGTTCCTGTCCACAGTTTCATTGGTGAGGATAAATATTACATCAAACGATTGATTGGAGAACCCGGAGATACACTAGAAATGCGTGTTCCGGATTCAATCTTTACGAACGGAACCGATGTTCGAAAAGGAGTTCCTGGAATTCTTTTCAGAAATGGCAATCGTATAGAGGGTAAAGAAGCATTTGTGAGCAACGGTGCGAGGGTTGATGATTTGTCTGAAGATGCAAACGCACTCAATATTAAGGGATTCCCTGGTTATCGTGCAGAAGGATTGTTGTCTAACCGAAACACAATCGTTGTCCCAGACAGAAACTCTTCTGGTAATAAAACTGGAAAGAAAGCTTATTTTGCCATGGGCGATAATTCCACCGATAGTCTTGATGGCCGTGCATGGGGTTTTGTTCCCGAGAACGAAATTATTGGACGAGCATTCTTGATTTACTATCCGTTTACCAGTCGCTGGGGTTTTTCCAAGTAAATTTTGATTAGTAACGATTGTTCGCACAATATGCATTATGTCTAATTAATGCCTTTTACTGTAGCTAGCCTTCTCTCTTTTTTATCCATTATTTTAAAATGCTGAAAGAATTACCACCTTGGTTCGCTGAAAAAAGATCTGCTGGTTGCCTTATGCACATATCTTCTCTTCCTAGTTCTTTTGGTATAGGTAACCTAGGGAAATCTTCCTATCAATTTATTGATTTTCTCATGGAATCTGGTTTTTCTTTTTGGCAAGTTTGCCCAGTTGGACCCACCGGTTTTGGAGATTCTCCCTATCAAGTCTTTTCCTCATCAGCGGGAAATCCATATTTTATTGATTGGGAACCCCTATTGGAAAATAATCTGATTTCCAATGATGAATTGGATGCTTTGTCTAAACTTCCTCATGAATTTGTAGATTACGGAAATCTATATCAGAGTTTTTTTTCTATAGCTCGTCTTGCTCATTCACGATTTCATGAAAATCGTAAAAATCTCGAGGATATTTATGGATCCTACGATCTATGGCGGTCTCAATCTTCTTGGTTACATTCTTATGCCAGTTTTCAGTGCTTAAAAAAAGAATACTCCAATCTTCCATGGTGGGAATGGCCTCAAAATCATGACCTAGAAAAGGTGGACGATGTTGAATATGATTTTCAAATCTTTCTTCAATATCTTTTTCGAGGACAATGGAAGCAACTCCGATCATATGCAAATTCTATGGGCATATCTCTTCTTGGGGACTTGCCTATATACCCTGCTCCAGATTCTTCTGAGGTCTGGGCAAATCCATCCCTTTT
Source organism: Verrucomicrobiota bacterium (assembly GCA_036128475.1). Lineage (GTDB taxonomy): Bacteria > Verrucomicrobiota > Verrucomicrobiia > Opitutales > Seribacteraceae > Seribacter. The sequence continues at coordinate 7,197 of JAYYQI010000015.1, read as the reverse complement.
TCAAACAGATGTAATAAACAAAGGCACTTTTACAAATGTAGCCGGTGTTCCGCCTGATTACTTTAATGCAGATGGTCAGTTCTGGGGTAACCCTCTTTACCAATGGGATGTTCATCGAAAGGATGATTTCTTGTGGTGGAGAGATCGATTGAGTCACCAGCTTGAACTTTTTGATGTCGTGAGAATTGATCATTTTCGTGGTTTTCACGACTATTGGAGTATCCCCGACTTCACCAAGGATGCCAAACTTGGTAAATGGAAAAATGGTCCGGGTATGGATTTTTGGGAAGTTATTCAAAAATATTTTCCTGATATGCCCTTTCTTGCAGAAGATCTTGGCTTAATTAGCGACGATGTTCGGCAACTTCGTGACTTAGCTGGGCTTCCTGGAATGGCTGTTCTCCAATTTGCATTTGATGGAGACTCTGAAAATCTCTACTTGCCACATAATCTTAAGGATTCCTTAGTCTTGTACACTGGTACGCACGATAACGACACAACTAATGGATGGTACAAATCTGCTAGTGAAGAAGTTAAGGGTAATTTTCGAAAGTATTTAAATGTGTCTGGTGATTCTCCCTCTTGGGATTTACTTCGCTTTGCCTACCGTACGGTATCCCCACTTGTAGTTATCCCTGTGCAGGATCTGTTATCCCTTGGTTCTGAAGCACGTTTTAATGAACCTGGAATTGCTGAGGGTAACTGGAAATGGCGAATTACGAAGTCACAACTGGAAGAACAGTTGAATGACTATACAGTTTATCTTCATGGACAAGCTGAGATTACGGGTCGACTTCCCTCTCTGATCGCTTAAAATAATTTTTTAATGAAGTCTTCCAATACCGAGGGTAATTTGGGTTTCAGGAGTCTATTTCCCTATTTTACCTTGCTTGTACCTCTGTGGTTTCCCATGCTTGGAGCATTTCTTTGTGGCATTATTTACGGTATTTCAAGTGGTTTTGGTCTGCCCTATATGGTCGACCAAATTTTTCCTAAGATTTTTTCTGGAGATAATGTAAAAGCACCTGAACTATCTTTCTACCAACTTGCTTTTTATGTGGCATGGTTGCCCGCAGTTTTTCTTATTCGAGGGCTAAGCGGATACTTTAATTCCTATCTCATTAATTACTGTGGAATTAAAGTTTTGGAGAAGATCCGTTTGCTTGTGTTTACAAAGCTTCAAAAATTACCCCTCGCTTTTTTTCATAAAAATAAGGAAGGCGATTTACTTAGTCGAATTACCAATGATACGACTCAGTTACAAGAATCCTTGTTGCGAATTAGTAATGACTTGATTAAGCAACCAATCACATTTGTCGGTGCAATTTCCTATCTTGTCTGGAAGGCAATGGAAAGTGAGGGCATGGCCTTCGTATTGCTCTGCTTATTAGTCATTCCTGTTTGTGTATTTCCCATTCGAAAACTTGGTGAAATCCTTATGGATAAAGCCTTGGGAATGCAAAGACGGATTGGGGACATGACATCAGTGCTGAGCGAGAACTTATCCGCATCTCGGGAGATTCGTGCTTTCAACTTGGAGGAAAAAGAAGAAGCAAGGTTTCGTAATTCATCACGGGAATTCTTCAAGGCTCGGATGAAAGTTATTAAATACTCAAATATGCTTACGCCGATTATAGAGATTATTACTGCTTCTGGAGTTGCTATTGCGATTTTTCAAGCCTCTCAACAATCAGTTCGGCTCGATGCTGTTATTCCAGTCATTATGGCTCTTTTCTTTTCGTATGAGCCAATCAAGAAACTTGGAGCCATACAAAATCAGCTTAAACAGGGATTAGCATCTCTGAATCGTTTAGAGGAAGTATTAAGTGCAGATGAGTCCATCAAGGAAGCCCAGCAACCAGTTCCACCCTCCGAGCTTAAGGGTGAATTGCAATTTCGGAGAGTTTCTTTTTCTTATGAATTAGACAAACCTGAGAAGGAGCATGCCCCTACCCTTCGCTCCATTGATTTTACGATTGATTCTGGAGAAATCGTAGCCTTGGTGGGTCCTAGTGGAGCAGGTAAAACCACATTGACGGGATTATTGCCCAGATTTCATGATCCAATCGGCGGTTCCATTCTTCTTGATGGGGTAGATTTACGAAATATGCCTTTAAAAGATTTGAGAGAAGCCATAGCATTGGTGCCACAGAAGCCTTTTTTGTTTGATTTATCCGTTCGACAAAATGTTGAGCTTGGTCGATCGATTTACACCTCTATTTCGGTTGAGGAAGCACTTGAACTTTCACATGCTAATGAATTTGTAGATGAACTACCCAGCAAATTAGATGAGAGATTGGGAGAAGATGGTGTTCGCTTGTCAGGTGGTCAGCTTCAACGACTAGCACTGGCACGGGCGTTCTTTCGAAATTCTCCGGTTCTCGTACTGGATGAGGCAACTTCAGCTCTTGATTCAGAAAATGAGCATAAAATTCATGAAGCAATGACCCGCCTCACAAAAGGAAAAACAACTTTATTAATCGCTCATCGTTTTAGTTCTATTCGTCTGGCTAATCGAATTATTGTTATTGATAAAGGATTGGTGGTTGCTGATGGTTCGCATGAAAAAGTTTATACAGAATGCGATCTTTATCGTAAGCTTTATGACCAACAGCAGGATTCCGTAGGGAAATCAGTCAAGTCCGCGTAGAATTCTATAAAGTTGCAAGCCGTCACTTGGAACGCCTTCTGATATTTTACTTGCTCCCTGTAATGTCATGGGAAGTATCGATCGCAAGAAAACGAGAATATTTATACAAGTCCATCCGATTAATGCTGATGTACCTGTTAGTCCAAGATCAAAATTTAAGAGGGAATTCATCCCGAGTAAGGAAAAGATAATGGAACTTACCGGTCCCCCCAATAGAATAAAGAAAACAACTACTCTAGATGTTGTATTTTCGGAAAAAGAGGTTACTCCAAAGATTGAATTCCTGATGGAAATTGATACTTCCATCCTCCTGCCTTTCCATAATGTATAAGGTTTGCCAGTCCCAACAGTGAGGAACACCTTTTCCTTCGTTAGAATTAATGCAATAAGTGCATGACCCAACTCATGAAATAAGGTTGCAATAGGTCTGAACAGATAAATACAAGCCCAGGCAAGGCATACCCATGGTAATCCTTGTGGGCTGAAATATTCAAAACTTTCTACTTCTGGAGACATTTATTTTAATTGATCTTGCTCGAAAAATCTCATTGCGCAAGGGTAAGAAGCTTTGATGAATCCATTATGTTTGCATCCCTCTTTAAAAATCTTTTTGGCTCAAAATTGGAAGTCCGTGTTCCGCATACCAAAGGTTTGCCTATGACTGATGAGAACAAATTTGGAGAAGAAGCAGAGTCTATGCAGTGGATTGGTGTAGATTTGGACGGCACATTGGCTGAAGCGGACCCATGGCAGGGTTTTGAGCATATCGGTAAGCCTGTTCCCCTCATGATCAAGCGAGTTAAGATTTGGTTGCAAATGGGCTACAGGGTCAAGATTGTTACCGCGCGTTTTCAAAATCCCGAAGAAGCAGTACCCCCTATTCGTAAATGGTTGGAGAAGCAAGGACTGCCCTCATTGGAAATTACAAATGCAAAAGATATGGATATGATTGAGCTTTGGGATGACCGCTGTGTTCAAGTAATTCCTAATACGGGTAAGCCCATTGGTCCAAACCCTGAACCATACCGGAAAACCTAATCTTTTCGATTGGAAGACTTGATTAATATACAAAAGCAGTAATTCGAATGAATTGGTGGGGCAAATTGATCGGTACGGGGATTGGTATGTTTGGGGGCCCAATCGGGGCTCTGGCTGGAGCCGCACTTGGTCATCTTTATGACGAGGATGACCCTACTCCACAGGACGAGCGAAAAGCACGCGTTCTTTACCTTGCCTATTTCTTTTCCTGTGCCGCTAAGGTTGCCAAGGCAGATGGTCGTATATCTGCCCAAGAGATTGCCATGACCGAGTCCCTGATGCAACGTATGGGACTGGACGAGAAAATGGCGGAATTCGCCAAGAATGTCTTCCGTAAAGCCAAGGAAAGTCGTCGTTCCATTGATGAAGATTTCAAGGAAGTCGCCAAAATGATTGGTTACGAGCCCACTGTGGCTCAATCCTTTCTCGGCGGACTTTTCGAGATTATCCGCTCCAATGGAGAAAAGCTCAATGAAATGCAGGTTCGCTTCCTTTTGCGTGGGGAGGAGAGACTCAAGCTTCAACCTGGAACCCTTCGTTCTTGGATTCGAGGTGGCTATGCCCCACCCCAGCACGACCCTACTATTGATAGTTTATCTTTGGAGGAAGCGTACCATACTTTGGGCTTGGCTCTTGATTGCTCGGATACCGAGTTAAAGAAAGCATACCGGGCCAAAGCGGCCGATTTTCACCCGGATAAACTGAGAAGTAAGAACTTACCCGATGAATTCGTTACCTTTGCTAACGACCAATTGGCTAAAATCAACCAAGCTCATCAGGTAGTCCGCAATGCCCGTGGATTAAACTGATCCGTGTAAATTCTTGACTACTCAAAAAGGCCTTTCCATAGACTTGGTTCTATACTGGTCAAGGTTGGAAGTATTACCGATCCTCTACGGATAACTGGGGCAGTAACTAAGCCGAATCTTCAGTCACTTACCAATCGTCCATCCCTCATTCGGAGGATTCGGTCGCATTTCTCAGCAAGTTCGGAGTTGTGAGTAACTAGAATCACCGCAATTCCTTCATCTCTGGCAAATTGCAGAAGGAGTTCGAAAACCTTTTCTGAATTGGCGCTGTCCAGGTTACCCGTTGGTTCATCTGCCAACAAAAGAGCTGGAGAGTGAACTAAAGCACGAGCAATGGCTACTCTTTGCTGTTCCCCGCCAGATAGTTTGTTGGCAAAACGGTTTAACTTATCCTCTAGACCAAGTTTACGAAGTACATCTTTTGCTCTTTTATTGGCATCATTTTGAGGAACCCCAGCCTTTCGTAGAGGAAGAGCTGCATTTTCACAAACGGTTAATTCCTTGATTAGGAAATGAAACTGAAAGACAAAGCCGATTTCTTGGTTTCGCAAATATGTTCGGGATTTGTCGCTTGCCTTTGCGACGGATTTTTCTCTCAAGTAAATTTCACCTCGATCCGGACGGTCGAGTAAACCTAATAAGTAAAGAAGCGTGCTTTTTCCACATCCGGATGGGCCAACGACTGCGGTCACTTCCCCAGCTTTGCAATCGAATGATACGCCACGCAGGGCATGAACCCGTCCCTCGCCTTCAACAAAAGAGTGTTCAAGCTCGGTAACCCGTATTATGGCTTTGTCATCTTGGATCTCCATTAGATGGTTTCTCGGATGATTTTAGCTGGTTCGATTTTAGCTGCCCGTCGGGCAGGAATCCAGCTTGCAATTGACACAAAAAAGGAGGCAATGAATATAGCCCAAATATAGTGGTTTATGTCCCAGTTGACCACAAAACTATCGGTTGAGAAGATTCCTCGTATACGAATGGGAATCTGGGAGATTCCATAAGTCGCTAGAAATCCAGTTAGGCAACCGAGGAGAATACCCACGGAAAGTACTATGCCACCTTGCCAGAGAAATACAGCGGAGATATCTCGAGGCGTAAATCCCATCGAGCGAAGAATGGCAATATCTCGGTTTTTTTCGATCACCATGATTGCAAAAACATTAAAAATACCTAGCCCCGAAAGAAGAAGAATACTCGATACAGTTATAGCTGATGAGGCTCGAAGAGCACGGAATACCTCGAGCCAGACTTTTTCTCGTTCTTGCCAACTAACTACGCGATGTCCTAAAGTCATTTGGATTTGTTTGGCTAATTCCATTGCTTGTTCCGGCTTTTGAATCGACAATTGAAATATGGTTCGCCCCAAATGTCTTCCAATGACGGATCTTGCGGCAGAATGATGAAGGAAAATTCGTTGCTTGTCTATTTGACTTACTCCCGTTTCAAAAATACCGGTTACCCGGAATTGACTATTTTCTTTCCCAGCTCGGATTACCACTCGATCACCAATTTGTAGTCGAAGACGTTCGGCAAGAGCATTACCTACCAAACATCCAAAATCTTCGATTGCAAAATCAGAAATTTCCCCTCGAATAATTTGATTTTCCAGATTTGAAGCCGAAAGGTGATCTTTAATTCGAACTCCGTGAACTTGTATAGTTTTGGAGCGTGAACCAGAATCAATGACAGCTGTGCCTTCGAAAATTTCCGAGATACCGGTTGGTTCTTTGAATTCAGCTAATGCATTCCGGATTAAGTCGGGATTTTCAACACCTTCCACATAACGAGCATCTTCTCTCGAATTGAATATAAATTGAATAGATCCATCTTTTTCCGCCTTACTAACCATACCAGTTACATCCTGAAAGCGGTCCGAGATATGCAGGGCACCATTAGTTCCTAATATAGTTCTAATGAAAAAAGCCTCGAATCCTGATGTTTGAGCTTGGGTAACCACAAAGAAGGCAATACCAAGGGATATTCCAAGCAGACTCATGCTCATGGCTCTTTTTCTCGCCACCACATAGCGAAGAGCTAATTTAAGTGCTAGCGAATTCACTCTTCTTATTCAGATGGTTTAATTACCGAAACACTAACTGCTTGATTATTTTCAAATAAATGAGGCATTTCCACAATCACTTGTTCGTTCGCTTTTAGTCCTTCGATTATCTCAACATCTTTCAAATTACTGGCACCGATTGTAACTTTACGGATTGAAACCACTCCATTTTGAACAACCATTACGGAGTTTCCCAAAAGGGCTTTCCTTGGGATGATTAAAGTGTTTTCTTGAATGCCTTTAATAATTTCAGCTCGACCGGCTCCTCCAGTAGGAAGTTCAATGCCAGTAGCAATACTGAGGTATAATTTTCTTCTTCCAGTATTTGGTTCGATAGTAGCAGATAACCTTGAAACATTGGCATCGAAGATTCTTTTGCCAAATGTGTATAGTGTAACCGCGGCCGGCTGACCTTCCTTGATTCCGTTAAATTCTTCTTCATTCAGAATAACTTCAATCAAGCGGTTATGTGATATGACTCGACCAATTACTGTACCGGCAAATACCATTTCTCCGGGGGTAACCGATGAAGAAACGAGTTTTCCGTTTATTGGGCTTCGTATTGCGTTCTTTTCTATATTTGATTCAAGACTAGCGATTTTAAATTCGTGATTTTTGCGGCTTTCCTGCCATTCAAG
>JAYYQI010000014.1:0-15341 GCA_036128475.1 Verrucomicrobiota bacterium | reverse complement strand
TTTCGCAGGAAATGAACCACTTTCTGCCTCAGTGTTTTGCTTGAAAGCAATAAGCCTAGAGGTGAAGCCATTATTTGAATAGCACCTTCGCTAGTTTTCTTCGCATGCAATCAGCATGAAAATTTCTGCGAATAAACGCTTGTTGAGAGTGTAAGATAGTTTCGTCCTCTTGGCTTTTTTGAAGCAAGGTCTCAAAATATCTGGTTACTTGAGAGATAGACCGCTCACTAATGCAGGTACCGAATTTATGCCTCTTCATTAGCTCATAAGTTGATGTGTCTGAACGTCCATATGCCAAAGTCGGTTTCCCGGTTGCGAGCAATTCCATCAGTTTCGTAGGGAAAGAGAATCTATATACACGGTTGAGGGCAGGGTTGAAGGATGAGGGAACAACAAAGCAATCTGCATTTTGCATAATCTCATACTTTTTTTCCAAGGGCATGATCAATCCATGATGAATAACCCCTTCTCTATTTAAATATTCATCCAGAAAACTTGATGGAACCCTTTGACCGTACATATGAAATTCGACCTTAGAATATTTCTGTCTGACTTTTCCAATTGCTTTAATGATGTCTTCAATCGAGTCGCTGTGAAGGTTTTCGAATAACCCACCTAAAAAAATTATGGTGAAGGACTTTTTGTCTATGGGACTATGCATTCTACCTTTGAAAAGCTGAAAGCACTTTTCTTCCGGACCATTATGAATGACTTCTATATTGGTCCGATCTAGCATTTGTTTGAAATGAGATTTCATCGGTTTGCTAATTGAGATCAGAGGATCGCTCTGGGCCATTAGCTCAAGAGCTTCGGGGGTTTCAAGGTCCAAGCTGTAGTCAGCGATGTGAGCAATGAAACGAGCCCTTTTTTTCTTCGATATCCAAAAAGCGTATTTCAGGCAGTTCAGGGAATAGACGAAGGCATACACGATATCAATCTGGCGATTCATGTTTCTTGCCAACCACAAACCGGAGAAATGGCTTCTCCATTCGGGAATCTTTCCAGTGAGAAACTTCGGCAAATACTTTTTTGATCGGTAGTAGGGAACTTGAGCCAGTAAATAGCCAGATTTTTCTCCATGTTTCTTGAAATCGGCATCTGTGTAGATGATTTCGTGATCGAAGTCTCGAAAGAGACATTTCAGCGTCACTCCAAAACCATTCGGCGTACCTGGAGGGGTCTCCGTGACAAGTAAAATCTTTTTGTGAGGAGCCAGAGTCTTAGGCGATGAATTTGGATATGTCAGCAAGCCAGCAGTCAATAATTTGTAATTCCTGTGAATCAACGACTGAAATTTTTTCCAAAGAAGTATATGCGTTAACGAGATTATCACTGATCGAGCAATTTTGTTTAACAGCACCTTCTATTACTGAAACAATCTCCTCGGTATGTTGGTACATCGAAATCTCGGATTCGAAATCCGTCATTAGGTTGTGGTCGTTCCTTTCTTGATATGAAGTAGTCGGATAAAAACCAAAATATATGTCTGATCGGTTCAAGATTATTTGGGAAACATAGCTCCTTAGGATGTCGGTAAACCGGAAGCTAACCGTAGCCGGCAAATATAGGAGTGGAAATACGCTTTTGTGAATCCACAAAGTATTTTGTGAATTAAATGAACAGAGGTTTTTTTTGCCAAAAACAATTGGTCTATTGTGAACAAAGGCCGGAGCTTTTTTGAAAATCAAGCGATGAATGGCATCAATATCTGGGTCGCCGTCGACCATGCATTGCCAAAGTCCTATAATTCTATTTTCTATGGATGGAATTGCTTCATCTGGTTTTATTTCTGAATTCTTTAGAGTTATCTTGTTCAAAGGAAATCCACGTGGCCAAAATGGCATGTTTGAGTTGGAAAAATGACTGTAGACATTTTTGTATGTCAGGTCGCTTTGATCATGAAGATAAAGGATTTCCGCTTCATTGTTGATTAACTCCAACCATTTCAACGGATATGGGAAATTATCATCGTCGGTATCAATAATCATTGATGCATCATTTTTCAGGGCATAAAGGTAACCAATGTTTTTTCTGGTATAATGATTTTCAAGAAGGCAATTTGAAATTTTAAACCCCCCTTTTTTTTGTTCTTCGATACTTATGAAATCGCATCCATTTTGGCTCCAGTTTCTCGGAGTTTTGTTGTCACCTACTACAATGATTTCGTTCCCAGTTAAGTCTGCCCAATCTTTTATCTTCGGGGAGGGGGAATTAATTGTCGTGAGGACAACTGTTATCTTGTTTTTTCCAATCAACTGAATTTGCTTAGTTTAATGGGATGTATGTAAGAAACCTCATCTGAAAAAATATTGCCTAATTTTTCAATCTTACCTTCTGCCTTGGATATTGCCTTACTTGCATCGATCGGATTCCAAAACTCCTTTCCCCGTAATTCATTTTCATGTTCTTGAGTGATCTTTTCGCAGGAAAGAACCATAGAGGTAGCAATCGCAGCATCCACCCATAAGTTCATTGCGGCAAATATACCACAATAATGACAAAACAACTTCAGGTTATCTTTTGGGATTACGATTAGGTCAGAATATCCCTCTAAAAGTGGAAGGTGAGAATATCTCTTTAGCCCATAACGTAATATGTACTTTAAACCTTCAATAAGTCTTTCGAACGAGAGTCCTTTGTTGTGTACTCCCCAGAAATTGTGTAAAGCTAGATTTCGGTATTCTATTCCCTGTTTTTTGTACATTTTCAGTATATTTTCTCGCTTCGGTAAAAGCTGTTCGTGTGGAATTGGGTTCTTTTCATCTGGAAAGGATAGACACTCAGAAAATTTATGCCATGCAAAGGAATGTTCCCATATTGGATTTAGATATTTTATGTACCCTGCATTGTGGCAATTCAGATATTTAATGATATTTTTCTCATTTATCTTGGGATTAAGTACCAAGTCATCCGCGCAAAAGACATAGTAGTCAAAATCTTTTGGGAGGTGTGCATACGCTTGTGCAAAATATCCTTGGAAATGAATCGATGTTTCATAAATCGGGATGATGTCACTATCTCGATTCCAATAACTGAAAGGAGAAAGATAGCGAATGTTAGAAAATCGGTCGTTATAAATTCTCTTAAGCTTGGGGATGTTTTTTTCATATTGATGATTGAATACGAATGATAAACAAATGGTGGGATATGTCATGGACGCCGTGTAGATTGAATTTCAACAATTTGCCGAATGGTTTCCGATAATGAATATTCTATTTCGAATCCCGGGTAATGGTTGTGAATCTTAGTCAAATCACTGTAATAACAAATATGATCTCCCACGCGATTTTGCTCCGAATATACATAGCATTGTTTTTTTCCTGAATAATTTTCGCATAATTTAAAGGCCTCTAGGATTGAGCAAGAGTTCTCCTTTCCTCCCCCCATGTTATAAACCTGTGCTTTTCTCGGGTCTTGAATAAAGCGTTCAATAAATCTGACTACATCTTTTGAATGAATATTATCGCGGACCTGTTTTCCTTTATAACCGAAGATTTCATAGGTCTTGCCTTCAAGGTTGCATTTTACAAGATAACTCAGAAAACCATGCAGTTCGACTCCTGCATGATAGGGGCCCGTCAAGCAACCACCACGAAGGCAGCAGGTCGGCATTTCGAAGTAATGTCCGTATTCTTGAACCATTATGTCGGCAGCTACTTTTGAGGCACCAAAGAGTGAATGCGTAGACTGATCGATGGAAAAGGATTCGGAGATTCCATTAGCAAATTCCGCATCTGCGAACTCCCAACGAGTCTCCATTTCAACTAATCCTAGGTGATTTGGACCGTCACCGTATACCTTGTTGGTGGACATATGGACAAAAGGTGCCTCCGGGCAAAATTGTCTGGTTGCTTCCAAAAAGTTGAGTGTACCAGTCGCGTTGACTTCGAAATCGTCAAAGGGAATGGATGCTGCCTTGTCATGAGATGGTTGAGCAGCAGCGTGTATTATGGCATCGGGCCTGAGTAGATTAACCAAATCGAGAATTTTTGGTCGGTCTCGAATGTCGAGCTCGTGATGAGTGAAGTTGGGTAGGGTGTCCCTCAGTTCCTTCAGTCTCCAAGAAGTATCACCTTTCGGACCAAAGAAGACAGCTCTTTCGTTGTTGTCGATGCCATGAATCTCAAGCCCGCGATTTCCAAAATGGGAACAAACTTCGGATCCAATAAGTCCAGATGATCCTGTAACAAGAATTTTCATAGCATTATCAAATTAGCTTCCATTTCGCAAGAGTAGGTCTCTCGCAATTTGTTTCGGCGGGATTTACCCGATTTAGACACTCAGCTACCACGTAATTTTCCACCAATGACTTTGCCTTTGTTTTTGAAGGTTTGAATCCCATGATTTAGGCGGTGTAAGAGAAATTTGATCTTGGGCTTTGGCCTAAGCACATTTTGCAAGGCAAGCATAGGATAGGGCGATATTTCTCCTTCAAACTCATTGACTAGACCAGGATTTTCAGATCGGTAAGCCAAACCGAGTCCACCCCAAAGACCATCGTGTTTGTAAATAGAAGTAATGAAATCTAGATAGTATGCATGGGAAGTTTGATCTTTTAGTGCGTCTTTCATTCCCTTGCGGCAATCCGGATTGCAACTATCATGCATTAGGATGAGATTCGCATGATCGAGAAGACCACGAATGTCTGAAGCAACTGCCACTCGTGAATGATCGGCATCAACGATAGCGAGATCGAAGTGAAGCGAATCATTTTTGATTCGTTTTAACGCCTCTTGTGTAGTGCAGTTCCATGCTCTTACATTCTGAAAATCATTTTCAGCTTGTCCGACGAATTCGTTTACATCAACGGTGGTTAATGATCCGGAATATCTTGATAACCATTTGGTAGCCCCTCCACGATGATAGCCGAATTCGAGCACAGTTTTTGGCTTTAATAACTCGAGCAATCCGATCAAGCCAAGTTTTTCTCGAGTACTCATAAGCCAATCGGAATTGGCAAGGCCTAGGTTTTTTTCCAGATCGATCATCCTTGATTTTTCACAAGTTGGAAATGATTTTGGTAGCTTTGGGCTATCTCCTTGTGGTGGAAAAGTTCGAGAGCGGTTTGTCGAGTACTCTCTCTCAAATTTTCATAAGCTTTGGATTTTACTATGGAACCTAATTCCCGGACCATTGACTCGCTATTTATTTCTTCGATTAGCCAACCGCTTTTTTGTTGTTTAACCATTTCTGGTAATCCGCCAGTTTTGAAGGCCAAAACAGGAGTTCCGCAACTCATGCTTTCTGCAACCGTGTTTGGCAAATTATCGATTGGAGCCGGATGCAGTAAAAGGTCAGCTGCATGATAAGCCATCCGTAGAGTGATGTCATTGGAAATGAAACCCAAATGGTAAACTCCCTCGTAGTCAAGGAAACCGACCCCATTTGCTCCAATAAGCAAAAATTGAACGTTCTCCTTTAGGGAGGAATTAAGAATTTCCTTGAGGATTGGTCCACCTTTTCTTTCTTCAGATAAGTTTCCAGCAATACAAAGGATAACAGTTTTATCACAGCTTACACCGAGAGCTTTCTTACAAGCTTGCCTATCTTGCTTCTCAAAAAAGAAACTGGGAATCGGGTTGTGTATGGTAATAACCTTCATCCCTTCCCATTTGGATGCCAAGGCTTGATTCTTGAGCCATTCGGATGGAGCAATTGCGGACAATCTATTACCGATTCTAAGCTTCTCTATCGTTTTCCAAAAGGAGTTGATTTTTCTATTCACGAATGTACTAGGTAATGGACAATGGGTAGGGTAATAGGCACCGGAAAAAATCCAACAATCATGTAAGGTGCAGACTACTGGGGAAAATTTTAGAGCGATATTGATCAAGGAAATGGGTAATTCTGCACCGTGAAGGTTGTGAACATTTATTAAATCATAACTTCTGACGATGAGTTGCTTATTAAGCTGTCGATTAAACTCAATTTCTTGGAGTTTCCTAAACACACTTTTATTTAATATACTACCAAATAAAGCATGAAAAATTTGATACTTTTTGCCTAAGAACAGTACTCTGTGGTTACCATCTAAATTTTCGTCACAAGAAATTGACTCGATTTTAAGACCCGAATTCCTTGAGCAATCAATTGTTCGCTTGCAAGCTATGGCAGCTCCACCAGTTGATAAAAAATCATTTATTGTTAAAATCTTCAATCAATCAAAATTTTCACTGATCTCTTTTTTTCAAACTTTCTAAGTAGTGATTTTTTGTAGAGTCTATTAAAGTACCGATGGAAAAAAATTTTTCATGACGTTTCCTTCCTTCAACCCCCATTTTTTTTCTTAGTTCTGGATCATTGGCTAATTTTAGTACAGCTTTTGATAGAGATTCAACATTACCAGGTTCTACCAAAATTCCAGTGTTTCCGTCTGAAACCACCTCTGGAGTTCCACCTGAATCGCAAGCAATTACAGGTTTTGAAAATTTCATGGCTTCTAAGTAGACGATCCCAAACGATTCATATCTGGAGGGAGCTATGAATATATCGCAGTTAGAATAAAATAAATCTAAAGACTCTCTTGTTTGATACCCATGAAAACTTATTTTTCTTAAATACTTAGGAATCAAGTTTGATTTTGATATTTCAAGCAACTCGCCGCTGCCGCAAATATCGAAATGAATATCCGAAAAAGAATCAATGATTCTTGGAATGGAATGCATTAAAATATCAAATCCCTTGCGAGGTTCCAATCGACCAACAAATAAAATTTTTACTATGCTTGAATCCCTTGAATTCGTTTTTTTCGCATTAGTCCTAAAATTTGGGCAAATTCCATGAGGAATAACTTCAAACATATTCGGATTTAAATTCAACAAGCTCGAAACTTCCTTTGCGTGTTTTTGAGTATGAGTAACAATATACTCGCTAAGATAAATTTGCTTTTCCTCAAAATTCGCTGAAAGTCTAAAATTAAGATCAGGCTGTTTTTTTTCTGAATTGAAAGCCTGTTTCATAGTTGTAGAAACGCGAGTAAACATTGGAGGTCTATTTTTAAGAGTAGAAGCTCCAAAAGCTACCCCCCGGTTACTGGATGCTTCAATAATGTAGAATTGTTTCGAATCTTTGTTTCTTGAAAAAATCGCTTTGGACTTTGCAAAAAGCTGGAATGCTTCAAAAAAATCGAAAAACTTGATTAATCTACAAAGAGATCCGATACCTCGAAAATTGGTAAAATGTGGGGATTTAATACCAATCGAATGCACTGTAATACCTTCGAAATTCCATGTTCTGCTTGATGTTGTTTCGTATGGAAATTGGAATACTTCAACTTCTTCACCAGATTCTTTTAAACCGATTGCCAGATCTCTGTAATGAATTCCAATGCCAGTTTCCAATTCTTGGCCTGCAGCAAATAAAGGAGTGAAAATTGCGACTTTCAGATTTGAGTTAACCCTTTTGATTCGATTGTTTTACGATAGGAGAAAAACTTTCAAAATCATTAATGATTGAGAAGTGACAAACTTCAGGCAACCTTTTGACATATTTACATGAGGCATCAAGTTGACTAATTGAGAAAAAATAGTTACCGGAGGGTAGTTCCCTTAAATCTACAGAAAGCTTTTGCCTTTCAGTATTAGCTAGTTTCACGACTGGTAAGCGATTGATGATTTCTGTTGAAAAAGCCACAACATTTTCTCCGCCAATTCTTTTTATTATAACTTCGGCAAACTTCGCTCGATCAAATTTAGGGAATATGATACTAGTACGAGGCATTTCAGAGTTGATGCAAAGTCCAGAGTGAATTTTTTCGCCGTCTGCCTCAAGAAATATAGATTTGTTTTTCAGCCCTTCAGTATTCAGACTTTCAACATACGCACTAATTACTTTCTCTACAGATTCATCTTCCTTGAGAATCTTACCTTCCGAAAGGAGGCAAGCCCGATTACAAAATCTTCGGATATTACCCATAGAATGAGAAACGAGCACTATCGAGCTTCTTAACTTGATTTCTTCGATTAAATTAAAGCATTTACCAATAAACTTAATGTCTCCAACAGCAAGCACCTCATCGATTAGAAGTACATCTGGCACCTGCAAAATCGCAGCCGCTGCAAAGGCAAGTCTTACTTGCATGCCGGAGCTGTAATTTCTAAAGGGAGAATCGATAAAACCACCGATTTCTGAAAACTCGATTATTTCCCTTTCCTTTTGCTCCAAAACCTTTTGGCTAATCCCTTTTATGGCTGCATAAACTTTCAAGTTCTCTCGGCCAGTCAAAACTGGATTAAATCCGGCACCCAAAGCAATGATTCCTCCGATGGAGCCCTTAACTTCGAAACTTCCATAATCCTGCTTTAAAATGCCTGATAAAATTCGTAACAGGGTGCTTTTTCCTGCACCATTTCTACCCAGTAATCCTAAGCATTCGCCTTGTCGAAGTTCAAAGTTCACATTTTGGAGGGCCCAGAATTCATCTTTTCTGAGCTTTTCGCTGGTGGCTGTTTTCGCTCTTCTTGGGGAAATCATGTCCCGAGCAATGTCTGAAACTGCATATTTTAGCGATGATTTTAGGTCGCGTGAAAACTTTTTGCCCAAACCTTTACAGCGAAGAATTACTTCTTTAGAGGAATTGCTCAATTTCGTTTCTAAATTCTAAGTTCCTTTTCCTCGACCAATGCAGGAAAGATAAACCTTGTGATTTTGCAACCTGCAAGAGGGGTTTGAGATACAGATGCTTGGTGGAAAAACTTCTAATACTTACTTGTTTGCCTAGCAACATTCCCCAATATGCACAGTGATAACTACTAGTAACTATGGAAGAACAAGAAGCAATATCGGTAACAACCGAGACCATATCCCTGCCAATGTAATCAAATTTTTTTTGTTTTCTATTTTCTTTAAGTGGGAAAAAACTTGAATGTTCAAATATACCCTTGATCTCAGTGTTTTTATTTGGGCGAAAAGAGAAATCGTCAAAAATTGGATGGAGGCAAGTTGGACACGGTATAATCGTAAATTCATCTTGATAATCCCTAACCCCACTCAAAGAAGCCTTCGATAAAACCTCGCTTTCATACTTGGTGTAAATATTATTTCTTTTCCAGTTAATGCCCTTTGCCTTAGCCGAAAGAATATAACTATTGAACATCCCTAATATACTATTTCTTGGGGGTTGAGCCCAGAAGTGTAAATTTGTTCCGATTGACCAAAATATAATTCTCGGATTTTTCTGAAAAATAGAATCGATAAGAGGATGAAATGTCCCGTTTAGCAAGCCGCCTCCGCCTAAAATTACAGTATCAGATGCCCTTATTTTTTCGTTTTCGATGTTACGGATGCAAACGAATTTTTGGACCTTACTACCAAAATCTAAATATGATGCTGGAGAACACGAGCTATCACCAGGATTAAGTGGGTTTTGTTCATGTGCAAAGAAAACCATTTAAGATCCCATTCTCGATACTAAGTGCGGAAAAGATATTTTAAGAAACCAGAGACTAACCAGAATCAAAAAAAGGGAAATAAGTGAAACATAAGTTAAGGAAAAAAAATTGAATATGGGTTCCCCAGTTAGTAAGCCTCTTGTCAATTCCATAAGGGGGGTGACAGGATTGTAAAATACAATGATGGAGGCAAGTCCTTCCTTGGGAACTGGATAAACTACTGGAGTCAAATACATCAAGAAACTGAGAGCGAAAGCTACCGCCCTTGAAACATCACTGTAAAGAGAAGCGAATGGGGTCAAGAGCAAGCCAAAAGCACTTCCCAGCATAGCAAGTCCAAAAATTCCAAAGGGTGCGAATAGAATGTAGGGAGAGAATTTTATTCCAAAAAGTAAAAATGCTGGAATTAGGAGAAGGCACTGCAAGCACATATCAAAGAAGACTTGAGACAAACCGCTTAGTGAAAACGCAATTGGAGAGCATCTAATTTTTACAAATACCGAACTCCCAGAAGAAAAACCTTGCATGATACCAGTGAGAGACTTGGCGAACACACCCCAAAGCATTGAGCCTAACATAACATGAATAGGGTAGGGGAGATCGGTTGATCCAATAGAAATTATATTTTGCTGGTCTAGAAATACCCATGTCAAAGTAGTTGCAAGAACTGGAATAAAGGCCCAGGCATAGCCAAGAAGGCTTTGTCTGTACTCGGCTTTAAAATCTCTTACGAAGAGGTGCCAGATAAGAGCGAAAGTAGATTTCAATAAATTTTTACTATTGTTGGTCGTAAAATAATTGCTTAATTTTGTTGAAGCAGATTAAGTCGCTGCTGAGCAAGGATTTCTAGTTTATTAACCGCAGACTCCATGGAGTCAATGTTTGCTATTGATAGTGCAAGCATTGTTCCCCCAACATTCCTGCGACCTTCAATTGCAGATTGAATCCGCCCATCAAAATTATAGCCACCTTGTGGAAATAGGTTTGGTTTCCCCTCTGCAATTTTGTGTGGCCAAAAACATCGAAAAACAAATAATTTGCTCTGATATTTGGAGAATTCATAGGCTTCAAATAAAATTTCTATATTATCTACCTTTAAAGGCAAAAGTATCGGATCTTGTCCCACGGGTGGAGTAATTTGAGTGAGACCTGTTAGGGGAAGGCAAGAAGCGGGTGAATGAGTTGAGAGAACTGCTTCACAAGCACCGCCTAAATCCCAATGAGCAATGAAAGCTTGCCAATATTCATCATTATGGTTGATCTCAAAAAAACCATAGGGATTCCATTTTGCTCTGAAGCGATCCTGCCATTGGTAAGATTTTGCTTCTTCGTAATGCAGCTGCGAATCAATATTACGGGAAATGAAATTTTCTTTTAAAACGATGTCTGAGTTGTCAAGTGCGAGATCTAGTTTTGGTTGAGTCAGCATATTTTTCTCTTTACTCATGAAATGAAATTCAGTTCCCACGACCGTAGAAATCACAGAAATAATTGTCATTATACTGAATGGTAATGGAGGGCATACATAAAGATTCCCCCAGTTGCTTTTGCTAGTTCCAAGAGTCGTAAGGAATAACCCACCCTTGGATAAGCGAGCAATTAACAGAATAAAAATGAAAATCAAACTTGTTTCAATAAATCCAACTAAGTCATGAAGATTTGGGATTGAAAAATCTCCTATGGAAAATAACGAATTATCTATATATTGGCCTTTTCCTTTAACTTTTACAAAAGAAAGACAAAAAGCTCTCGCTAGGTTAAAAAAAAGGGCAATTAAAAGTCCACCAAGGACAAGGAGAAATCGGTGAATAAGAGAAAATGAATAGTATGATCCAAGAAACAGGGAAACTACAAGTGATGCTTGTAATCCATTAATACCGCTACAAGCTTGATCAACACCAACCTTGCCAAATATGCCAACATCAATGACCGTACCTTCCAAAATAGCTTCATGTTCTAGCAATAAAAGACAATCAACGATCATAGTGGATATTTTTTCTTGTAACCATTGTGTAAGCTTAAGATCGGTAGCTAGCGGCCACGGTATAGCGACGATGAAAAATAGAAGAGGGAAAAGAAATTTTCTAAGGTCATAATCTTTATTTTGAATGAATGAGAATAAAAGAAGAGAGAGAATTAGTACTGATCCATAAAGAACCAGATTTATAAGTCGCCAATCAGAGTTTGCCTCTCTTATTAACCAAAGAGGAAAGAGGCTTAATACAAGAGGGATTCCTAACAAGTAGCACAAAAGATTTTTTTGGGAGTCAGAAAACTTTTTAATGTCAATATCTTCAGGCTGGACTTTAATGAGTAAAAACAAGCACAGGAAAGGAACTAGAAATCCGTGAGCATACTGATCATTTGTCTGCCACACTGTTGCAAGCTGATAGAGCAATAGGCTCCACAAACTTAGCAGAGAAAAAATGCCCAGAAATGCTTTAATTTTTTGTTTCACATAAACTCAATCGTTTACAGAAAGTGCAACTTTAGGAAAGAGTTTAAGTAGACTTTCTTTTTCGGCTTTATCCATTCTTTCAAAATCTACACCTGTAAGTAAAATATCTCCTTTCTCAGTGTCGTGATTTAGATAATAGACTTTAGCTGCAACTAAAGCCCAAGCTGATCTTTCTTTTCCCCATTTCCTCCACTCCTTGGGTTCGCCAAGTGCGACAAGTGCATTACTCGGGTCTTGATTCCTAAGATATGCCAGAGCTAATGTGATTTGAGTATTGGAGTTGTAGTGCAAGGAGTATTGTTCTTCTGCTAGTTCGATCAAATCAGTGAGTTCACGAGACGAAGGAAACAAATCTGGATTAAGGAGACTAAAATATAAATATGCGTTTTCTAATTCAGGTTGTTGTTTTCTCATATCTTTGAGCTTGGATAGCCAAGACAATAACTCTTTTAGATCGGCTGATGCAGAACGATGTTCAATCAGTTTATCCAAAGCAAACTTTTGATGAATTGGTTTATCGATAATTTTCTCAAGCAAGTGACAAACGCTGATTATGTCCTCTACAGATTCTAGATAGTAGCAAATTGATCGAACTTTTCTTGGATCTTCTGAAATAAGAGGTAGTAATCTGTCGATTGTTTTGCGAGCTTCATCAAATCTATTGCTCATTGACAATGATCTAGCCTCAACAACTAATCTCCAAATTAAAGGAATAATTGGAGCATCGTTAAGTTCTTGGCTTATTCTTTCTGTGTCACCGAGCCGGGCAAGAGCACTCATTCTAAGCTTGAATAAGTCTTCATCAACTTTTGCCTTTGAGGCCGGAACATAATGGATCAAATATTCAAATGCACCCAATTTACCCAACCAATTAGAAAGTATAAGTAATTCCTCTTTATCGTCTAAATTAAACATAGAAGAGCATTGGGAAATAATGAAATTCCGTTTCGAAGGGTTTTTAGTTTTTGTGTATAACAATGCAAATACTCGAAGAAAATCGATGGGTTCAGATAATGAATTCGATCTTAATAATTCAATGCAGCGCTCTAGCCCGTTTTGACTTATTGGTTCGAGTAAATTGATCAATGTCATATGTCTAATTGCATCAATCCCTATTTGGTTTCTTCTCGTTGATAAGGAAGCAAGTTTACGACTGATATAAATTGCTTCGGAATTGTTTTTTGAATTAACAATTAGCTTGGTTGCAAGAAATATTGCCTCAGGGAAATCAGGATTTTTCGAAAGAATCTTTTTTACTCTATTGTAGGCCAGATCAAGGTAACCTGTTTCTGCAAGAAGTTCAGCCAATGAGAGAGTATTAGATGGGTTCGAAATCCAAACTTCGTTCTGTTCTAATTCCTGTCCTAACTTTAAAGCAATGGAAGCAGCCACTTTAATTTCATCGGTTTTTAGTTTGCCCTCTCTGAGCAAATTCAAACACCTGGTTAACAAAACATTTTTTTCTTCCAGGTCAACATTTACAAAAGCGGATTTTGACCATAGGACAATAGCCTTTAAAGGTTCCAACCTGAACAAAAGGTTCAAATAGTTCTCTTCAGCATCTTTGTTTTGTGGGTTCAATAATAGAGCAATACGAGCCTTTCTAACCCCGGTTGCAAGGAGTCCGCCCGCATTGTCAATCGAAGAGTCTAAATATACTTTAGA
This sequence comes from Verrucomicrobiota bacterium, assembly GCA_036128475.1. GTDB lineage: Bacteria > Verrucomicrobiota > Verrucomicrobiia > Opitutales > Seribacteraceae > Seribacter. The sequence goes on along the minus strand of JAYYQI010000014.1, from coordinate 1,829 downwards.
CTGGTACAAAAGTTGATTGCCTTTCAATTCCTTTAATTTCTTTGTGTACAGATCGAATGAAAAAAATAAGCACCCAAATATAAACAGTAAAAGAAGAGAGATGTAGTAGGTTATGTTCAATTAAAGTTAAAAATTGTTTACTATTAATTATTTGGCATGTTGAATCTCTTTGGAATTAATAATTTCTTTAAATTTTATTGTTATTATAAACTGAAGCTATAATACGCTACCGCCCTTGGCCGAATGCTAAAGTGCAAAGCCAATCGCTTTTTTTCTAAGTGTAATTTTTTGTGCAAATTAACCAGTGCTTAGCGGATGAGCACTGGGAAAGTCTAAAGAATTTTCGTCAATCTCCATTTCCGTCGGTTGACCCAGAATTTCAAAAAGTACCTTGACTCTTTCTCTTGCTGGAATGAGCTGCGTTACTTTTCCTTCTCCGCCTTTAAATAAGCCTGCGATGATTTGTACTCCATCACCAACTTTATGAGGGTGATCAGGAATCTCTACAATACCGTCTGGGGAAATGAGACGTAGTTCGATCATGACTTTAGGAGGGATTGGAACAGGAACTTCCTTTCTCCTTACAACGTAGGCAATGCCACGGGCAAAATGTACATTTCTTAAGTGAACAACTGGATCAAAGCGGGCAAATAAGTACCCAGGGAAAAGTGGTCTTGCAACTGTAGGTGATGCTTTTTTGGGACGAATAGTTCGAGGAAGGAATATTTCAATGGAGTCCAGGTTTGATAGAGTAGCCGATGCCACATTCTCCATTCTTGGTTTTGCTCGCAAACAATACCATCCAACGGACCAATCATCGAGGCTATCCTTTTGACTCATAACTTTAATAATCTGGCAAGTGCTGGCAAAAGACGTCCACTTGCCTTGGTCAGACGTTTAAGTTTTTCAATTCGGATATTGTAAAATTCAAAATCTTCGGAAGATTCTGCAGGCATCTCTTTTTCCATCCTTTTAATCCGGTCTATTGCACTTTCTAGATGAGGTAAAATCTCATCATTTAAAAATGTTGAGAATAGTCTTCTGAACTCACTTTCTGCGAGGTAGTGATCTCTGCGATCGCCTTGAACATAGCTTGTCTTTACTGCCTTTAAAGATCTTAGCGTTTTCAACCCTTGACTCGCAGATCCGATACTGATCTCAAGCTTTGTGGCAACTTGATCCATGGTTAAGGGTATAGGATTAAAATAAAGTAAACCATAGATTTCGCCCACGGACCTCGGTAGCCCAAGCAAGCTCATTAATCTCACAAAGAAATCAATAGATTCAAGTTCGAGGGCTTCGAGGACTTCGTTTTTGGTTTGGAGTGAATATTTTTCATTCGCATCCATATTTCATTAGTTTCAAAAAAAAATGAAAATAGCAAGGAGGAATTGTTTTGAAAATGCTTTCTTGCTAGTAATTAAAAAAAATTGTATTTTTAATAGTTTCCTTTTTAATATGCCCAATCACCGAGATCAAGGACATCTTTTCTTACACAAGATTTGTGTTTTGTCCGCATGCTTTGCTTGGTTTTGGGTTAGTGTTTTCACCTGGGAGAAATTTGATTTTTCCCTAATAATTCTTCCATGGAATTATGCCTTGGTCGCTTTGGCTGGTCTACTGGTTGCTTCCTTTGGTGCCTTCCAAAATTATGGTGCTTTTTTTATTAAAAATGGTTGGCAGAGGATTCGCGATTCATTCGCCAAATCAAATTTCCAAACTGCGGTTATAGCTTTTTTTGTTTTTGGAGCATATTTTGCAACAAAGGACAAAGAAACCAGTCGATTATTTCTGCTATTTTTTGTTATCGGTACTTGGCCAGTATTGGT
>JAYYQI010000013.1:0-24631 GCA_036128475.1 Verrucomicrobiota bacterium | reverse complement strand
CACCATCGCGATTGGACTCATTGCTCTGTTTGTAATACTCGCAGTTTTGAAATTATTGCGAGGTAGAATTCGCGGTGAATCGCCATACGAAGCGAAAAGTAATCTGCTTACTCCCGCAGAACTTAAGTTTCTCGGAGTCCTCGATCAAGTTATCGGTTCGCACTATCGGATAATGGTTCAGGTGCGATTGGCTGATGTCATCAAGGTGAGGAAGGGACTGGATAAATCGACCCGCTCCACCGCGTTCAATCGCATTAAAGCAAAACACTTAGACTTCGTTGCGTGTGACCCGAGCGATATGTCGGTGAAGTTTGCCATCGAGTTGGATGACTCTAGTCACAAGCAAACCAAGCGGATGGAGCGGGATGCATTTCTGAATGATGCGATGCAGTCAGTGGGGATTCCGCTACATCGATTTGCGGTTAAGCGGGAGTATGACCCTCGGGAAGTTTATGATGTATTGTTCGGGCAGGAAGTGGAGGGCTAAGTTGCTCCAAGTTTCATCTGAAACTAATCGAAAACAAAAAAAAGCCGCAATTGCGGCTTTGAAAACATTAAGAATTAAAAATTATCTAATTATCTGTGTAACGGGCTTCTTTTCCGGCGAGAGAAAATTTTAAGGGACAACCGGACAAGCCAAACTTTTGCTGAATTCCTTTCTCAAGATATCGTTTGTATTGATCATTCAATTTATGCTCGCGATTACAAAAAAGCTTAATTCGAAAAGGTCTGGCATCCACTTGAACCGCATAAAAAACCTTAAATCGCTTACCCCCCACTTTAGCCGGTGGACGATGTTCCCACATTTCACCTATGAGTTTATTAAGAGCGGATGTGGAAATAGACTTGTCCATCCGCAGGTCCAAATCCTTAGCCACTCGCAGTAAGTCTTCCATAGCATAACCAGTTTGGGCTGAAACGAATGAAATTGGAGAATCCGGAAGAAAAAAGAGTTCCTTCCGAATGGAACGAAGATACTTTTTGCGAAAATCCTTCTCGTCCTCGTAACCGGGTAATGGATCCTTCATAAAGCTCTCTAAAGCCAAGTCCCATTTATTGACTAAAATAGAGAGAGATTTACCCACCTCCAAAGCGTGCCCGGCAAGTATCTTGTCTTGCTTGGTAACCCCTTCCCTCGCATCCAAAACGAGAAAAACTACATCGACTTGATCGATTGCATGCTTGGTTCGGACTGCTGAAAAGTAATCTAAGGAAGAATCTATTCTATTTTTCCTTTTTAGACCGGCTGTGTCGAAAAGTCTGAATCTCCATGTTTCCTCGCCATCTTTCGATTCGTAATCAAGATCCAATTCCACGGTTTCCCGGGTAGTTCCGGGAACATCGCTTACAATCAGACGATCCATTTTTAATAATTGATTGCAAAGGGAAGACTTACCCACATTAGGACGGCCAATGAACGCGATTTTCGGACGGTCAACTTGATCAACCTCAGGAGCACTTTCGATTTCGGGGAGATATTTCTCAATGCCTACGAGTAAATCCGTGATGCCGTGACCATGTTCTGCCGAAACGCCTATAACCTCATCAAAGCCAAGTTTGGCAAATTCGGAAATGGAATATCCTTTTTCCGGTTCATCAATCTTATTAACGACCAGTAGAGGTTTTTTACCCATCTTCCTGAATTTCTTAGCAAGAGTCTCGTCCAAATGGAGTAAACCTTCTCTGCCATCGACAACAAAAAGAAGAAGGGAGGCAGCACGAATGGCAAAATCGGCTTGGCTCTCAGTCGCATTCTGAATCTCCGCAGGAGTCATTTCCGGCAACATTCCAATCCCACCCGTATCCATCAATACATATCCATGAGGTGAATCAGCGACCACGACGTCGCGGGTTACTCCCGGTCGGTCATGGACAATCGAAATTCGTTTCCCAGCCAAGCGGTTAAAAAGTCTACTTTTGCCAACATTGGGTCGCCCCACAATTGCCACACTTATATTTTGTTTCATCCTTTTGGTATAGGAGGTTTGCTCGGAAATTTTCCGGTAATCAAATTTTCAAACGGCTGTTTTGTCCGTCTTTTCCGAAAGCAAATTTTCGACAAAAACTTCAATCCGGTCAGTCGCTTGGATTAGTTTTTCGTAGGAGGTCGAAAAACTTGCGCGAACATGATTTTCACCATGGGCACCAAATGCAGTACCGGGCACAATCGCCACTTCTGCTTCCCGAAGCAAACGATGGCAGAAATCAACTTCATTAAGCCCAAAGGCTTGAACACTCGGAAATGCATAAAATGAACCTCTGGGCAAATGGCAGGTCATGCCCATCTCATTAAACCTACGAACAATAAAATCTCTTCTCTTTTGATATTGTTCGCGCATTTGCATGACATCATCCGTGCCATTCTTCAATGCTTCCACTGCCGCTTCCTGACTCAGGATTGGAGCACACATCATACAATATTGATGGATTTTCATCATTGCTTCAACCAACCAGTCTGGCCCGCATGCAAAGCCAACTCGGAAACCCGTCATGGCGAACCCCTTGGAAAAACCATGGAGTAAAATAGTTCTCTCCTTCATTCCGGGGAGTGCGGCAATGCTAACATGCTCACCTTCAAAAGTGAGTTCGGCATAAATTTCGTCGCTGATTACAATCAGATCCTTCTCGACGGCAAATTTTGCGAGGCGTTCGAGTTTTGCCCGATCAGCCGTTCCGCCCGTTGGGTTAGTGGGGAAATTGAGCATTAATATCTTGCAACCCGGTTCCCAAGCTTGTTCAAACGCTTCAGGATCGAGGGAAAAGGCCTGATCCGATACCGTACCCACAGGAATTGCTTTTCCGTGTGCCAGCGAAACGCTGGGAGCATAGGAAACATAGCATGGTTCGTGGTAAAGAACTTTATCGCCTGGATTTAGAATGGCACGTAAGGCAATGTCGATCGCCTCAGAAACTCCGACCGTAACCAGAACTTCGGATTGAGGATCGTACTCGGGTCCGAAAAAAGAAGCGACATATTTTGAAATCTCCTTACGCAATGTGAGTAGTCCACGATTATCAGTGTAGGAGGTCTTGCCCTTTTCGAGGGCGAAAATGGAAGCTTCCCGAATCTTCCATGGAGTAATGAAATCCGGTTCGCCAATCCCAAGAGAAATTGCCTGCGGCATTTCAGATACGATCGCAAAGAAATCCCTTATTCCGGAACGGGGAAGATTTTTTATGTGATCTGCAATGAAATCTTGAGGATTCATTATGAACTAGGCACTTACGGGAGGTTTTTCGCTATTCTCCCCCTCTTGGGAAAGAAGATGACCATGCTCCTTATAAGAACGAAGTAGAAAATGCGTTGCGGTTGAAAGAACTCCTTCAATCGTAGCCAGACGTTCCGAGACGAAAGTGGCGACGGAATGCAAGTTCTTTCCTTGAACAATGACCAGTAAGTCATAGGCACCGGACATTAAGTGACAGGCTTCCACTTCCTCAAATTTTGAAATTCGATGAGAAAGTCGATCGAATCCACCTTCTCTTTCGGGACTTATTTTTACTTCGATTACTGCTCGAACCAGATCACCTTCTTGTTTGGAAGGATGAATCAAGGGAACCCAACCAAGAAGAGCACCCTCACTACGCAAACCTTCGAGTTGGGCTTCAACTTCCTCGATGGAAATACCAAGAACTTTAGCAATCTTCGAGGGATTGGGGTCGGCACTTTCCCGCAAAATATCGAGTAACTTACTCATGATTAAAAGGATGCATTATAAGCGACCAGTTACTTAAGGTAAAGAATCAAACCGACAAAGAACTGATTCAAATGCAGGAAATAGTAGGCGTTCTGAATTGTCAGCAATCCAATTCATTTAAAAGCATGAAGATAGCGTTCAAACCAATTGAATGAGAGATTTCTCCATTTTTAACTAAATTTCTTAGGTTTTGAATGGAATGAAGTTCCGTAACCAATTCTTCATGTTCGTCAAAATCCAGATTAGCGGTTTTCCTTGCTTCTCGAACCAAAACAAAGAAGCATTTGTTTGAAAGTATAGCGGCATTTGGGCGGGCACTTCCAATCAATTGAGCATTTGTACCAACATATCCGGTTTCCTCCTCAAGTTCGCGCAACCCTGCTACGATTGGGTCCTCCCCTTTTTCAATAACGCCACCAGGAGGCTCGAGAGAAAATTCGCGGGTTCCGTATCGAAATTGGCGAACGAGTACCAACTTCTGTTCGGGTGTAATTGCAAGTACATTGACCCAATCATTGGTATCAAGGACGAAAAACTCCCCCTCAACTCCATCCGACTCCCGGCGAAATTTTCTTTTATAAACTTCGAAAATGCGACAATCGGAGTGTAAGGATTCATTTTTTAAACCCCACTTACTGGGAAGATCGTAAGTCATTAGGAAAGAATTTCTGAGTTTATAAATTCAGCAATGTCCGGATAGATGGGAACACCGTTATCCATCGCAACTTTCTTTAAATCTTGGTCGATCGGTTTACCTGTCTCCACAAGTGCTCCTTGCATTCCGGCATTCAAGCCGGTTTGTGGATCACTCCAACGATCACCCACAACCCAGCATTCCTTGAAATTCAAATTAAATTTATCCACCATTTCCTCCTCGAATCGAGGAGAAGGTTTTCGATATCCACCCAATTCGTCAGGAGATTCGGGAGCAATACAAATTTCGGAAAAAAAATCGTCCGGCCAATCAAAAATACGATGCATTCGTTTGTTACATGCATTAACATCAGAAGAATCGAAATAGCCGCGAGCAATCCCCGATTGATTAGTATGCATAAAAAGAAGAAATCCTTGTTCCCGAACTAGTTTTATTGATTCAGAAATTCCTTCAATAATCTCAACTTTTTCCGGATCTTTGAGATAATGAGCATCGTGAATTAAAGTTCCATCACGATCCAAAAACAGAGCTTTCCTCTTGGTCATTTAGGAGAAGGAAAGCTCAAGTATCTCTTGAGGGGATGCGATGGCAGTTCCTACCTTGCCAACTACAACGCCGGCAGCCAAATTTGCAAATTTGGCAGAATCCTCAAAAGTCTCACCACATGCCAATGCAGAGGTGAGGCTTGCAATGACGGTGTCTCCTGCACCGGAAACATCAAAAACCTCGAGAGCAGCTGTTGGAATTCTACTTTGCACCCGACCATCTTGAGCCAGTAGCATACCCTCTGAGCCAAGCGTTATGGCCAACATTCGTGGGGCAAAACTTTCAAAAATTCGTTCAACCACAAGTTCTTCGGGAAAAGCGTCTGAGGAATCTTGTGAAATACCTGCCAATTGTAAAGCCTCTCGACGATTCGGAGTTAGAAGATCGGGAGAATTATACTCGAGAAGGCGACTTGGTTTTGGATCCACAGAAACGAAGGAAGCAGATTCACGCGTAAGCGAGATTAATTCATTGGTTACAAAACCCTTACCATAATCTGAAAGGATCACAGCATCTGCCTTCTTTATCTTCTCAGTCAAACTCTTACCAATAAGATTTAAATCGGGATGATAATCTCTTGGCTTTTCCTCTCGATCCACCCGACATATTTGCTGATTCGATGCAGTAACTCTGGACTTGGTGATAGTTGGAACAGATGGAAATCGGAAACACTGATCAACTTGCACATCTGCATTTTGAAGAATTTGTACTAATTCTGATCCTTTTTCGTCTAGACCAAACCAACCAACACACTCCACAGAAGAACCTAAGGATCGTAAATTCATGGCAACATTAGCTGCCCCACCTGCAATAGTATGTTCTTTACGAACCTTTAGAACCGGTACCGGTGCTTCGGGAGAGATTCTACTTACTTCACCAATTACATACCGATCTAACATAACATCACCCACAACCAAAATATTTAGGCTCTTGATCCGTTCGATAAGTTCTTTCATCAATATATTGTGATTGTTAGCATTTTTATGAAATTCAATATCCTACTGTGTTTGATTCTTTGTTCCACGCAAGGATGCAAAAAGGCTGAGGATAATCCGCCTGAAGGTTTGGCAAACCATCATAAGTCAAAGTCGTTCGAATTTAAGATTGGTAAAGCTGTAATAAAAACAGAACTTGCAGTCTTGCCAAAGGAAAGAGAACGAGGACTTATGTTTCGAGAATCCATGGAGGAGGAGGAAGGAATGTTTTTCGTTTTTGAAAGCGGGTCAAGTCAGCGTTTTTGGATGAAGAACACGAGAATCCCCTTGGACATAGGATATATTTCCAGTGATGGAGTCTTGATTGAAATCCACAAGGGAAAACCATACGACCTGTCGGGTGTGCCATCTCATTCAAATGATATTAAATTTGTTTTGGAATTGAATGCGGGGGCGTATAAAAAGCTTGGAATTCGTCTTGGGGATCGAGTTTCTCTCGTGGAAGTATCCAATATGCTAAAATCCAGGCAATTCAATCCAACTGAATATAACCTTCCAAACTAACTTCTATTCGTATCCATTAGGGTTCTGTTTTTGCCAATTCCATGCATCCCGAAGCATGGTCACAAGATCATATTGTGATTCCCAATCAATCAACTTCTTTGCATATTCTGGGTTTGCCCAAGCTTCCGTTACATCCCCTGAACGACGGGGAGCAAATTCAAAAGGAATGGATAAATTATTTGCAGCTTCAAAAGCATGAATCACTTCCAAAACTGAAGAACCTGTTCCGGTTCCCAAATTACACACAAATCCATCATCTGAGTCATACAATTTCTCCAAAGCCTTGAGATGGGCATCAGCTAAATCTACCACATGTAAATAGTCCCTGACGGCTGTTCCATCTTTGGTTGGATAATCATTTCCAAAAACCTTTAGTTTTGCCAATTTACCTGAGGCGACTTGGCAAATATATGGAACAAGGTTATCTGGTATTCCATTCGGATCTTCCCCTATTTCGCCACTAGGATGCGCACCTACCGGATTAAAATAGCGCAAAATGCCAAATGTGAAATCTGAGTTTGAGGATGCGTAATCAGAAATTATGCCTTCCATCATGAATTTCGACCGACCATAAGGACTCGAGACCAAACCTACTGGAAAACCCTCAGAGATTGGAACTTTTTCAGGCTCTCCGTATACGGTACAAGAGGAGCTAAATACAAGATTTTTCACCCCGGCTTTCTGCATTTCATCCAATAAAATAATGGAGCCTGAAACATTGTTGTGAAAATATTTGAGCGGATGTTGCGTTGATTCGCCTACTGCCTTAAGAGCAGCGAAGTGAATAACGGAATCTATATTCGGATTTTCAACAAAGATATCTTTTAATTTTTTCCTGTCGGTAATATCTCCTCGAATAACCATAGGTTTTCTCCCAGTTATGCTAGCAACTCGCTGCATAGATTTGGGGGATGAATTTGAAAAATTATCAATTACCACCACTTCTTTACCGGACTCCAAAAGAGCTAAAACAGTATGGCTTCCAATATAACCAGCACCTCCAGTTACTAGTATCTGATTCATCGACTACCTTTTCCTATGGATCTCAAAGTGCCCAAGATAATTTCGAAGTCCAAAGCAAATGAAAGGTTTCGAAGATAATAAAGATCATAGGCTAACTTTTGTTCAGATGCAACCATGTTGGAAGCGTACATATATTTTATCTGAGCCCAACCTGTAATTCCCGGTTTGACCAAATGCCTGGTATTCCAATGAGGAACTGTTTTTACTAATTCTTCCTGAAATTCGGGTCGCTCAGGACGCGGTCCCACGATTGACATATCACCTTTAATTACATTCCAGAACTGAGGAATCTCATCAATTCTCAATTTTCGAAGAATTTGTCCAAATTTTGTGATTCGGTTATCTTGCTCTTTTGCCCAAACTGCACCGTTTTTTTCAGCGTCGTTTCGCATTGTTCGAATTTTATACACTGTAAAATTTTTATTTAGGTAACCGGTCCTAGTCTGAGAAAAGATAATGGGGAATCCAGAGTCAAAGGCGACAAGTAAGAAAACAACAAAAAGTAGTGGTGATAAGAGAATTAAAGCGAAAATGGAAAAAATTACATCTGCACATCTCTTTAGTTTGTGCGCTAATGGGTTTCGTATTCTTAAGTCCAGTTTTGACAACCATGATTGATTTACCTCAGATGGCGGAATACATCCGATGTATTTCTGCCAAAAATCAAGCAGTCCAATGACTTGGGTACCACTTCCAAGTATTCTAACAATGTCAAAATTTTGCTTTGTAATCTCATCATCAATTACAAGAAGATCGATTTTATTTTTTTCGCAAACCTTGTGAATATTTGCCTTTTTTTCATCAAATTTATCGCCCAGATCAATCCAGTGAAAACTTTGTGATTGTCCCATGGTAGCTTCGATAATTGCTTTTCTTCGTTCTGAAGAAAGTAGAAGCAAACCTTTCGTAGGATTTCCCGTAAAAAAATTCTTTATCAGGAAATTTAAAATTAAAGAACCAAATGCAGTACCCAAAAGAATTTTGACAATGGCCAACCTACCAATGAATGAATATTCAACGGCCCAAACCAAAAGTAGAAGAGTCAAAACAGCCAAAGATGCACTCACCAATGGGAATAGGATACTTTTCCCAAATCCAAATTGAAAATTGGTTTCCCTAAGACCCACAACTTCGCCAAAGAAAAGAAATGATAATCCATAACTGATCGCGTAAAACAACAATCGTTCTTTCGACACCAATACCAATGTTTCACTAACGGGAGAGAAAAAAAGCGGAATGATCAAGACACATGATATGGCACAAAGAAAATCAAAAAAGATTTTAAAGGATTTTTCTAAAGTAGAATCCATTAGTTTAAATTGACCTTCTTTGCTTCAGTAGACCCGAAGTATTTTTCAATCAAATCGGCCATAACCATTGATTGGTTCTTTCTGTCAAATTGGGTGCGTACTGAACGTATTTGCTTTTGGTATTGCTCATATCTTGCTTGGTCTTTCTCCAATGCAACAAGGGAATCAGCTATTAGATTACTGTCAGTTTTCTTAAATGCTAATCCAATATTCCCGTTAATTACAAAATTATGTAATTCACCTTCGGGTGCGACCACTATAGGTAAGCCCATTCCTATATATTCATAGACTTTGGCAGGCATGGCAACTTTGGTAGAGTTCATAGTTTTCATCAGACTTATGCCAATCGAGCCAGTTGACAATAAAGCAGGAATCTCAGAACGAGCTTGTTCACCCGCAAAACAAACATTTCCCCAAAGTTTATTTTTTGCATACTCTGGGATCGGCCCGATGATTAAGAATTCAATGTTTGGATTTAGTTCTTTTACTCTAAGAGAAATCTCTCGCAATGAATCAATATCATGCAATCGACTAAATCTCCCATGATATACAACCCGAAAAACCGAGTCTTTTTTTGCATACTTGTTCGGGTCAAAAATTTCGCCATCAAAGCCGTTCGGTATATGTTCGTGAGGTTTTTGAAAAGAATCAATTTCCTCATCAATTCCTTTTGTAACTGAAGTGATCAGAGCAGAATTACCATAGCATGTTTTCTCTCGCAAAGAGAGCCTTCTGCCGATCAGGCTTTTTTCTGAAATAACATTTAAATCGAATAATACGTGCGGATAGCGATCCCTGACATCAAATATGTATGGAACATTATTCCTTTGTACTAACTTAGCAATGTGAGTTGCCAAAAAAAAAGGAGGTGACGTGATGACGACCCCATCGATCTGTTTCAATAAAGTTTTCATCATGTAAGAAAGATCCCAAGCAAGTCTCATTTCTTGATAGAATCTTCTAAATATTCCCACTTTGTTTGAGGGCACTGATCTTTTTGATTCAAAATGCTGAGTATTACCAATTTTACTAGAACCTTTTGATGAGTAGACTGCAACCTGATGTCCCCGGGAATCTAATTCTTTTACCCATGGTCCAATTCGTGCCGCGGCTGCCGCATTAATGGGTGGAAACTCAGAAGTTACTACCGCTAATTTCAAGTTGATCTTTCCAACAAAGCTTTTGCTATTGTTTTGGACGATTGGCCATCTCCATAAAGCTCTACTGACCAATCCAATGAAGCATTTAGTGCTTCAGCTACTTTAACAGAGATTTTATCAATAAATGGTTTAGCCAATCGATTATGACCGCCATTCAGCAATTCAACCCACTCGGTTTCAGTCCTAACGGTAACACAAGCTTTCCTCTGAAAAAAAGCCTCCTTCTGCATACCTCCGGAATCCGTAATGATTATGCTTGATGATTGCTGGAGTGATAAAACATCTAAAAAGCCCACTGGTTCAATAAGCTTAATATTTGAGGAAAGTTTTTTAAAAAGTGAAAATTGTTCTAATTTTGCTTTGGTTCTTGGATGCAATGGGAGAACTAAATTTATTGTTTTAGATACTTGATTAAGTTCTTCGAGTATCCATTCAAAAGTTGTTAACCGATCGACATTCTCCGCTCGGTGTAGGGTGCAAAGAGCAAATGGTTGTTCCTCCAAAGCTAGATCTTTAATGATCGTTGACCGTTCTTGGGCCACTTTTCCAAAAGTTAATGCGGCATCCAGCATAACATCCCCGGTTCTTACAATTTTCTTTTCTGCTATCCCTTCGAAGAGAAGTCTTTGGTTAGCGACTTCAGTCGGAGAAAACAACAAATCGGATGCATGATCTGTAAGAATTCGATTAATCTCCTCAGGCATCATGCGATTATCCGAACGAAGTCCCGCTTCCACATGAGCACAAGGAATATTCAGTTTTGAAGCCGCTAGCGAACCTGCCAAAGTTGAATTTGTATCACCATAAACAAGTACCCAGTCCGGCTTTTGTTCTATAATTAATTTTTCAACTTCGATCAGCATTTCACCGGTCATCGATCCATGTGTACCACCTGAGATTCCTAAATTTACGTGCGGTTTTGAAATCCCCATTTCTTCAAAAAATACTTTCGACATATTTTCGTCGAAGTGTTGTCCAGTATGAACTAATAATTCGTTAATTTCATGTTCTCGTAATGCATTGGAAACAACAGCTGCTTTAATGAACTGAGGTCTTGCACCAACTATAGTAACGATTTTAATAATTTAAGTACTTGAAAGTTTTGAATAGAGAGAAAGTAGCTTTACTTGCTCATTTTCCCAATTCCACTCGGTTGAGACCTTTTTGAAAGCTTTTTGCACCTTATCTCGTGAAGATGGACAATTGATAATTCTTGAGATACTCAATCTAATTTCTTCTGGATTTTTTGGGTCGGTGAACCATGCCATACCGTTGAATGTTTTTTCCCAGTAGGGAAAATTACTCATTAAAATAGGCACCTTACACAAAGCATATTCATAGAATTTTGTAGGCAAACTAGTTAGATAGTTTTTATCAGGGTATAAAGTTGATAAACCAATGTCAGCAGTCTTGACAATTTTGATTGTTTCTTCAAATGAAAGCACCCCCTTATATTCAACGCACTTATATTCCTTAAGATTCATGCAATCTTGTTTAAATTTTTGCGATGCCCAAGGACCAACCAAAACTAGTTTTGCATTTTCAATTCCAGAAACCGCAAGAATTAACTCCTTGATTCCTCTAATTTCCATCAGACCTCCTATGTAAACAAGAAGAATACCATTGTAATTCGTAACTGCTTCATTTTTCAGACTGATAATTTTATCTACATGCGGATAGTTTCTAATAACATAAAATTTTTTTTGGAACTTAGGATTGTCTTTACTCATGGGTTCCAAATATCCATCTTCCGCCAACACCAATGCTTCTGAATATTTAACTGCCAAAAGCTCGATAAATTTTAAGAATTCACGCAAGAAGTACTTACTAATAAATTTCTTAAGATAAAACTTGGTCTCCAGTTGAGATGACAGCAATTCATGCATGTCATATATTACAACAATGCCTAGATACTTGAGTAAAATCCCGATAGGTAGAAGTTCAGGGTCGTGTAAATGAACAATTTGAGGTCGCAGCATTACTGCCCTTAAACACGCCAACAAAACACCAGCAGTCATACGATATATACGATTCTGAAAATCAGGAATACTGTGCAAGAAGACCCCATTTGATTTAGAAATATTAGATTTTCTTCCTATTAAATGCACCTCGTATTGATGAGATGAAAGAGTACAACACATTCGATGAAAAATACGGACATCAAATGGGCGATGAACGGTCGTTATATGGCAAACACGAATTTTAGACACCATTAAGTAGTTTGATATAAATTTTGTGTAATTTCTCTTTCTCTTTGTCCCAGTTATATTTTGTGGCAGCAGCTTTTAAAGAATTTGCATAGTTCTGATTATCAGATTCCAATGCGAAATTAATTGTGTTTCTAACTCCTTCTGCATTATCGCTTTCAAGAACCAATCCAATTTTCTCTCTGACCACAAGTTCGCTACAGTCCTTTAAATTTGTTGTAATTACAGGAATTCCAGCATTTATATATTCAAAAAGTTTGTTTGGCATACAATATTTATAGCTCAAACAGACATTTTCAGCTGTCATCAAACCGAAATCTGCTGAAGATGTATAAGCCAGTAAATCATTATAAGGGACAGCAGTTTTATGATAAATTTTATTATTCAAGGCTGCAGCTTTCTTAACTTTATCTTCAAGAGTTCCACTTCCAATGAAGACCAGCACTGCATCCGGATGAACATCATCAAAGGCTTCAATCAGAAATTCAATTCCGCGATTGATAAATAACTTACCCTGGTAAAGAAAAATCTTTTTTTCATTTGGAATTTTGAATGTCTCTCGAATATTACAGGAGGATGAGATAAATTTTGGAAAAAGAGGAACATTTAGTATGACATCTACTCTTTCTCTTTTATGAATTCGCCTGTACTCTATTGATATGCTTTCGGAAACAGTGATAATTTCATCACAAAATTCACCAAAAAACTTTTCCGTAAATCGAATTGTATTTCGAAGGAAATTATTTAATCCATTTCTTTCTGATGCGAATTCATGTGCATCATAGATAGTTTTAAAATTACCTCCACTCATTCTTGCAAACCACACAATTGGGAGTGGTTCAAAGTCATTTACATGTACAAGGTCTGCTCTTTTAAAATATTTTTGTACACGAAATAAAAATTCTAAATATTTTATGAAGCTAAATATCCTATGAAATTTTTTGGATAACAACCTTATGCGGTAAACTTCTATTCCTCGAATTACTTCGTGACATGGGGTTTCATTATTTTTCAAACAAATCACTTGCACATTATAGCCATGTTCACGCATTAAAATGCATGCCTTAAGCACTCTTGCATCATTAATAAAATTGTTCAGTACAATATGAACTATAGTTTTCAAAGAAATAGCTTTGATATTTTAATTAAATAAAATTTATTCCTTATTTAACAAATAACACTAATGTGTAACTTGAAATCTTTTACCAATAACTAGGTCCAATGTTCTTTTGAAAAATCTCAAAACTTTGAATCTAAAATCCCAATTTGCGAAATCTGTATAATGGCAGTTTGGAATTTTCATGATATCTTCAAATTCATCTCTGCTAATCCGAAGTTTTTTACAAAGATAAGTGATATCTTCCTCTAGCTCATTAGAATTATAAAGCGGCTTTTGTAATTCCAGAAGTGCCTTTTCTCGACTAATTTGCCCGGACAAAATCATGCTTGAAAAGTGCGGTTTCCTTTTGTCGTACCCGTACTTGGTTGGTAGCCAATAGTTTTGAAAAAAATTTGTAAAAAAAGATTCACCATGTTTTCTAAGATAAGGCTTATATCCAACTAGTTCTTGCAATTCATTTAATGCCATAGACTTATCATATGGCATTAAATTGAGAGGTCTTACCGTCTTAATTTTTTTTAATACAGGATACCTAATATAATATTCAAAAAAACTAATGGTCTTATAATTTTTGAGCTTAGACCTTCCAAATTTTTTATTTATGGCCTTTAAATTTAAAGCATCCATTGCCGATCCTTGCCAAGAGCGAGGCAGGATGGATTCAGTTGCAATATTTCCTCCAGATAGGAAATAACGAATACCATTATTTGCAGCAAAATGATTCAATGTAGAAAAAAAGATATGGTCTTGCGGGACATCTTGGTTGGCAATTCCAGATCGTAAATAAGCAAGTTGAAGGTCTCGCATTTCGGACCAATCGACTACATGTGTATGAAGGTCGTAATCGCAATATTTAAGAATTTTCTCAATATTTATAACGGCAAGTTCAGAATTCCATCCAGCATCTACATGAACTACCAAAGGACGGAGTCCCCAATCTTTTGCTTTCAGTGCTAGGTAAGAACTATCAAGACCACCGCTTAAACCAATAATACAATCGTATTCTTTGTTTTTTCCATCTTCCTTTATAAGCTCAAGAAGTTTATTTAACTTTTTTTGACCACGACTATTTGGAAACCAATTTTTACTCGTCTCGTTGCGAAATTTAATGCAATGGTTGCAAATCCCGTCTTCATTAAAAAAAATCAAAGGATCAGTTGTATCCATTACGCAATGACTACAAACAATCTGTTTCATTCCTGATATTTGAAAACTAAAGAATAGGAATTCAAAATCACTAATTATGTTGAAAACAAGTCTTCCAGTTCTTTGTACTCCGGATATGTTATTAGCACAGCGTTTCTCTTGCCATGATAAACAAAAAATGCACCTGCTGCGACTGCATCTGCACCAGCATCAATCGTATCTTTAATATCTTTTAATGAGCTCACTCCACCGATTGCGACCAATGGAATGGTAACCTTATCTGATATTTTATTTAGTATATTCAAATCTGGACCTGATAATGTGCCATCTTTATGCACACAATTGAAAATTATCTCCCCAACTTCAGCAGCTAACAAGTTTTCCAAATGTTTTTCAATTGATAGATTTTCAACTACAGTCATTTTCGAAGATTTAAATAACCTGTATTCTCCCAAAATTGTCTTTCTAGCATCAACAGACGCAACAATGCTCTGAGATCCAAATTTTTGGACCATATCCTTAACGAGATTTAAATTTTCGAAACACATGGTCTGAAGGCAAATCTTTTCAATTCCGATCTCAAATAAACGAGTCGCATCATCTAAGTTTTTTATTCCTCCCCCATAGGTGATAGGCATAAAGCACTCACTCGCGAACTCAGAAACTAACTCAAAGTCAGGTGAAAAACCTCTTTTAGATGCGTAGATGTCTAAAACAACCAATTCGTCGACTTCTTTTTCATTAAAAATTCTAATCGCATTAACTGGGTCTCCTATATACCGAGGATTTTTGAATTGTTTTGTTTTAACCAACCCACCTTCTTTTATTAGCAAAGTCGGAATAACTCGGTGCTTTAGCATTATTTCAGATCAACAAAATTTCTAATTAATGACATTCCAAATCTGTGACTTTTTTCAGGATGAAACTGCACACCATAAATATTCTTATGCTCAAAAGCTGCACAAAAGTCTAAACCGTGATAAGCTTTTGCCGAACAGATATCATCACTTTCAGGTTCAACATAATACGAGTGTACAAAATAAAATCTCTTTTCACTTAAATCCGAATCGAACAATCTATTCTTTCTAATCACCTCTATCGTATTCCATCCCATGTGAGGAACTTTAAAAGTTCCTTCTAATTCATTCTTCAATTTCTTTACATTTGCAGGAACTAGACCCAATCCGCACCCTGTCCCCTCTTCACTAGTATGACAAAGTAATTGCATACCTAAACATATCCCAAGAACAGGACTTTCTTTTTTTTCGATCATTTCTTTCAGCAAATCAATCATGCCTAATTGCGAGAGATTCTTCATGCCTTCATCAAAACTGCCAACTCCAGGAATAATCAATTTTTGAGCGTTTTTGATTTCATGAATGTTTTTGGTCTTAAAAGCAGCACCTCCAACTTTTTGTATCATTCGTATGACAGAATTGGAGTTATTTACTCCGTAATCAACTACAGCAATCAAAAGTCAGATTATTACAGAATTTAAAAAGTTCTTATATGTTTCTTTCCAATTTTCTTTCCACAACATATTCAAATTTGGGTAATCATGAGTACAAGTTTTCGATGAATTTAGGAAATGTATTACTTCTGAAACCTCTTGAAATGATGGTAAAGGGAAATTCGGAAATGCAAAACGAGATCTTTTACTAGACCAAATAATGACATGCTCAGCAAACTTTAGCGCTTCAAATAATCCGGTTGAAACCTCCCCGATTACTAACTTTGCACAAGATGCAGATTTGTAAAAGTTCGACTCTTTATCAATCATGATAGCCTGATCAATTGATGACTTTAATTTAACTTCCATGGGATGAAGCCTGAGTTTTACAATCAAGTTGGAATTAGTTAGAGATAATTTTATATCCTTTGCTAATTGAATATATTTTTCTGTATTGATACCGTCACTTAAAATCAAAATTTCATTTTTTTTGATTTTCTGAGTTTTCAAATTGTTATTTGAAAATTCAGTTAGATGTGGATTACCAATAGCCACTTTTTTTACTGGAGCATTGAATTGTTCATGCCACCATTCACCGTAACTCAAAAAATAATCTGGAAATATTTTTTTACAAGTTTCTGACTCAAGAATTGTATCTGCAAAGTTATACGCATCGTGCCCAGGGAAAACACTACCGTGCTGATATTCTGCAGTAATTGCACCTGCATTTTTTGCACCAACTATTATTGGTATGTAACTTGAATACATTCCTCCCTCTACAAGCAAAAATTTAATACCAAAGAATTTAATTAGCTGTTCGTAATATGATACCAAATATGGTGCTCGTTGAATCGATTTTGTTAATGAATTCTGTAATATTTGAAATCGTGCATCATCTGGAATCCAATTAATTAATTCATAGCTAGCATTTACTGCTTTCCTCAGAATGTAACTAGCTAATCTTCTGGCCTTTTTATAGCTTGAGAGATGTTTCTTGAACAATAGGAATCTGTAAGAAACGAAATTAAAATATATGTTTTTATGAACAAGATTTTCAGGGAATTTAAAGTTCTTAAGTTCATTTATGTATAAACAATCATTTTCATCGGAATCAGCAAAATAACCACCTATTCGGTCGTAGGAATTATTTTCTCCCTTAATAATACCTGAACCACTAGAAATAACACAGTTTTGGAATTTTCTTTTTCTTCTGAGCTTTAGGTTACTATACAGGGTTTTGAAAGAGATATTTATCAAATCCTGTATACGCAGTTTTTTGGATGAAGCCTTCCTAATGGATTTTTCAAATACCAAATCTGAAAGTACTTCACGAAAATATTG
The DNA here is from genome assembly GCA_036128475.1 of Verrucomicrobiota bacterium. Lineage (GTDB taxonomy): Bacteria > Verrucomicrobiota > Verrucomicrobiia > Opitutales > Seribacteraceae > Seribacter. The sequence continues at coordinate 7,476 of JAYYQI010000013.1, read as the reverse complement.
ATTCCTTACAAACATCCATATAGGGACACCCGTTGCAGGTTCTCTTACAGAGAGTAAATCAGCATTATTTTCAATTTGAAGAATATCTTGATAATTTATCAATGAATTAAATTCTGTTGAAATGGATGATTTTAAGAGATTTCACCCATGGCATTGGATAGCAAAATTGTGCAATGATCCAAGTCGAGATAAACATGAGGAATTGCCCCAACAGGAAAGCAATACCAGCACCCACAACACCATATTGGTTGATAAGATTCCAACCAATAATAATTGAAACGACAGATATTATACTGGTTGAAATTGATAGAAGCTCAGTTTTCTTTTTATAAAAGATGAAGTTTGCAACCATGTAATACATCCCAGTAAATGCATTTCCAAAAACAATATAAATACAAAGTTTGATTGCTTGATGAAACTGCTCTCCTACCCAAAAAGGAAGAAATTTAACATACAAATATGATAAAATGGCTGCCATAATTGAGATTGCTGCAAAATAAAGATAAATAATTTTTACTAATTTTTCAGAGGTAATCTTATTTTTCTTCGAAAGACATTTCATTACCCAAGGCGAGTATGATTGATTGAAGGCTTTTACTAAAATCCCAATTATCATTCCCAATTGCAAAGCGACTACATATACCCCTGTAATGCCAACTCCTAATTGCTGCGTAATCATAAATTGGTTTGATAAGCTTAAAGCCATAGCAGCTAAAGAATGGGGTATCAGTGGCAAACCAAATCTTAAAATCTCGATTATAAAGTTTTTTTGAGGTTTAACTTTAAAAAAACCACACCTAAGCATAACACAGGAGGATACAATTGCTAATAGCAAAGACGCACTTGATATTCCAATGAGTCGACCTTGCCAAGAAAAGAAAAGCAGTATGACAAGAATTAAGGAAAGAGAAAAATCAATCAAGCCTTGTCCAACTTTGGTAAAACCAAAATATAGTGGTTTTTGAATACCCTGCCAATAAGTCAGAAGGATTAAAGTTAAATAATTCGAAGCGGCAACCAGAACAGCTATATTAATCCAAGTACTAGGAACCTTTACTAATTCTGAAAGGTAATCAGAAAACGAAAAAGTTAAAACTAACAAAGTAAGTGTCCCAAATAAAAGCACGAGTAGCATTGATGAAATGTAAGAAACCATACCAGTTTTACCGTAGTTACCATACCGGACAAGTAACGATCCATGACTGCTAAAACCTACTAAAATGCTGAAAATTGAAACACATAAACTAAACATCCCAATCATTCCATAAGATTCATTATCTAAATATCTTGTTAACACTGGCAGCATTAGGAAAGGCACACCCGCAACTGCTACATTTGCTAACCCATAAACCCCTGCATTATGAAGAAGTTTTGAGTTCTTAAGCCTATCTAACTTATTTAAATAAAACAAAACCTAGCGAACTACAATTTATTGAGTTTCTTCAACATAAACTCACAAATCTTGAAATCAGAGATACTGTCTACATCAATTGATTTAGATTCATCCATTATGAAAAATTTAGTTTCAGGAATCAGAAATGGATCACTTGCATTTGAAGAATTAAAATGATCTTTGCTGGTGATATAAATAGCACCATTCAAAATGTAAAATTTCTTTTCTAATTGTCGTGGTTTAAATTCCCAATTTCCAAGTAAAGGATGGATTTGCTCTTGTTCATTGATCGAAAATATCCAACTTGGAGATGGGTCTGCAATTTTGACAGAGACACATGATTGAGCCGAAGCTTCGAGGTAGAAATGCCAGGCTCTGATTATATCTGTGGCGTCACGGAGAGGAGATGTGGGTTGCAATAAGAAAATAACATCAAAACTTGATAGATTTTCTAATGCATGCTTGACCACCTCATTTCGATGTGAGTGATCCGAACTTATTGAAGATGGTCTAATGAATGGAACTGAAGCACCAGATTCTTGGGCAACTCTTTTAATCTTTTGGTCATCTGTACTAACTACAACTTTATCAAAAATTTTTGATTCCAATGCTGCCTCTATTGTCCAAGTAATCATAGGTTTCCCTGCCAAATCTAAGATATTTTTATTGGGTAATTCTTTCGACCCCCCCCGAGCAGGAATCAGTGCCAGAATTTTAGGCTTTTTCAATATTTTCTCTAATTATATGAATTAAGTTTTGCGATATTGTCTGCAATTCTTCCTCCCTTAAATCGACTGAACTTGGTAAGGAAAGACCTCTCTGTGAAATTGTCTCAGAGTTATCTAAACTTATTGATGTTCGATAATCCATATAAGGAGGCATCGAATTCAATGTATGGAAAAACGGTCTGGTCTCGATTCCTCGAGAGAGCAGTTCGCTAATAACATTTTCAACATTAATTTTTTCATCCAAAATAACCCCAAATAGCCAATTTGAGTGCAAAGTTTCTTTGACTGTGGCGGGTAAATTTGTAATTCCAGGAATACCTTTAAGTGCGGATTCATAGAAAGCTGCAATTTTTAGTTTCTTAGATAAAATCTCCTGAAATTTCTCCATCTGAGCAACACCAATAGCCGCTTGCATATTCGTGAGCCGATAATTGTAACCGACTACATCATGCCAATATCTTTTATTCTTTGACATACCATGATCTCTTAAGATCCGTGCTTTCTCAGCAACTTCAGGATCACTGAACAAAATCATTCCACCTTCTCCAGTGGAAATAGTTTTGTTGCCGAAAAAACTAAATGTTGCAGCGTCGCCAAAAGTGCCAACTTTTTGTGCCTTCCACTCTGAGCCAAGGGCTTCTGCACTATCTTCTATCATAAGTAAATCACACTCTGCACAAATTTCTTTTAACGAGTCCATGTCACAAGGTTGCCCATATAAATGAACAGGCATGATCGCCTTAGTTTTGGGACCTACCAATCTTCTCAACTCTTCAGGTTGAATACACCAAGTTTTTCGATCAATTTCGCAAAACACTGGTTTAGCACCTGCATTTATAACTGCGTTTGCAGAAGCTGCGAATGTCAAGTTGGGTACAATAACTTCATCCTTAGATTTCACGCCAAGAGCAATCAAACCTAGATGCAAAGCAACAGTTCCATTAGAGACTGCTATGGCATGCATACCAGGATGGGCTTCTTCAAACGCTTTTTCAAATTTAGTAACATATTTTCCCTGTGAAGATATCCAGGTAGATTCTATGCAATCAGTAACATAATTTAGCTCATTACCTTTCAATGAGGGCTTGAGAACTGAAATCCTAAAATTACCATTAGGATCGGCTACATCAACCAGTGAACCCTTATCATCAACGAGTGGGATATGACTTATGCGTTTACTAAATTTTTCTCTAATTATTTTGCTATCCGTACCAATAGGAAAAGAAATAAAGTTAGTATTCATAACCGAACGAACCGAATCGTCCAAAATACTCTTATTCAATAAAGCTCTTCTGAGATCTCCATCCGTAACTACTCCTACCAGAATACCATTCTCCGAAACAAAAGAGATTTTTTTTGCATGCACATCTATGACCTCCATGCATTCTCTCAATGTATTATCAGGAGAAACTAAAGGATGTTCATTCATACAATGGACAACATCTTCTTAGTAAGTTCAATTTGTTGAGTAAGAACTTTCAAATTCTGATCGTAAACTTCTAGAGTATAATAGTTCAGATCTTTCCGAACATCTGACCAAAACCACGAATCGGTTGTGATTACTTCATTTGTATCAGATTTTCCATCATTATCGCTAAAATGATAAGCAAATGTGAAATCCTTTGTAAAATCGAGGTATTCATGTTTACAAAAATTTTCTGATTCTGATGATACTTTAAGATGTGCAACATCTACTAGTAGACCTACATTATCGTCTGTGGAATTCATTATTTGTAAGGCTTCCAAGTGATCCGTCATTAAAAATGGATTGGTGCCAAAATGATTTAAATTTACTTTTGAAATTACATTGTTTTCCAAGAGTATCATAATACCTTTTTCTTTAGCATAACTCGAAATCCGATTTACTCTATCAACAAATACTTCTATCGCAGACTCCCTTTTATTTAGCTTTCCCTTAGTGAATTGTTCACCAAGTTCGTTTACATCTGGGTCCATAAGAAAACCAGCATGAAAACTGTAAAATTTACTATCAAGTTTTTCAGCTAAATCGATCGCTCTGTGTGCATGATTTACGCTTTTTGCGAATATTAGTTCATCTTTGCTTGCCAAATTAAATACAAAGGCCTGTTGCGGTGGAGGAAAATAATTATGAATTTGAAAGTTACATTCAGAATTAAGGGATAAAAGTTTATCCAATTGTGCAACATCTTGGGTTCCACCTGAAAGCTCAATGTTAGTAATATTATTATCTGCAAATAATTTTGAAGTCTCATAACCATTAAAGAGACTAAATCCTCCAGTACTCAAATAAATCATTTAACCGAGTTTAAATCCTTTGCTGGAATGCCAGCATAAGTTTTATCCTCTTCTGTAATACTTTCTAATAAACATGCTCCAGCACCAATTGTTGTTCCATTCGCAATAGTTAGTTTATCAATTATTTTTGCACCCAAACCTATAAAGCAACTATCCCCTAAAGTACTTCTCCCAGCTAAAATTGACTTGGGTGCCATGTGACAATGGCTACCAACAATACTTTCATGCTCAATTAAAGAGAAAGTATTTAAAAGATTGTTATCTCCAATTCGTGCACATGGACCAATATATGATTGTGGGCAGATTATATTACCTTCGCCTAATTCAACACTGTCTTCAACAAAGGAACTCGATGAAATTAAGTTAGGAGTTTGAAGATCATTACCTTTCAAGATTTCCCAATATTGTTTTCTCATTTTATTGCACCCAATTGCCAAAAAGAAATCTTCAGCATGAAGAACATCCAAATTATTGTATATTTTAGAAAACGGGATTACTTGGAGGCCCAGTATTCGCTCTCCTTTTGTAAAATCCGCAAGTTCAAAAATCTGTATTTTTTGATACGCATTTTGATCCAGCAAAAGAGAAGCAACAACTCTGGCATGTCCGCCTGTTCCCAATATATTAGCTTTTTTTTCCAATATTATCCTGTTATGTGAGTCCAAGATAGTTGGGTACCCTTAACTAGATCTTTTTTTATTCTTTTTCCTAAAGTTTTATTGAGAAATATTGGATAAATCCCAGTACCCGGTCTCAAGTAAACTAAGTCTTCTTTTTTTAGAATGTCTCCTTTAAATAAATCATTTTTTAAAACAATACTTTTTCTTGAGACTTCAGCCATTTGCCTCTCCTCATCTTGACAAGTTTTAATTGACGAACCCAATATCGTCTCCGCTTTTCTGACTAAATCAACAAGTAATTTAAACTCATCTGGCGTTGAAGAAGCGAGATGATCTGGTCCAGGAAGGCTTTTATCTAATGTAAAATGTTTCTCAACTATTTTAGCACCCAATCCAATTGACAAAACCGCTGCTTCAGACCCGATAGAATGGTCAGAATAGCCAACGGGTAAATCAAAAGCTTGTTTCAATGTTTCTAAAACGCGTAGATTTAAATTTTCATGAGCACATGGATAATTAGAAACGCAATGTAATAGAATTATATCTTTGTGATTGTATGAATTATAAATTTTAAGATTTTCTTTAATTTCCCCCATGCTTGCCATACCAACTGAAATAATCGATGGCTTGCCAGTAGACGCGATGTAATCATGTAATGATAAATCCACTAAATCAGCAGATGCACTCTTAAACATTTCGACATCTAAATCCTCGTTAAGAAAACGAGCACTTTCAACATCGTAAGGAGTTGATAAAAATTTGATATCTTTCTTTAGACAGTAATCTTGTAGGAAAAAATGATTATCATAAGAGAGTTCTAAACTTTTGATCATTTCAAAATGACTTTCGGCATGAGAAGTTGTACTTTCTTGGTATTTTACTTTGGGAGTTCCTTTAGAAACCAGTGATTCAGCCTTAAAGGTTTGAAACTTTACAGCATCTGCGCCAGCTTTTTTAGCCGCATCAATCATCTCCTTGGCGAGATTCATATCGCCGTTGTGATTAACTCCAATTTCAGCAATTAGGAGACAATGACTAAATTTGTCGAAAGAATTTATCTTTTAAGGTATAATGTGATATTCTTAGCGCAACCTACTCGCTAGGGAAGATATCGAATCATGTATACGTTCAAGTAAAACTTCATCTTGAACGCTAAGATTACTACGACCATCCATAAAAATGTACTCTACTGTTCCATATGCAAAGTTCCTCCCTGAAATCGAAAACTGTACGGTGAATTCCTTGTCACGTGAAAAATAACCAGTTTGTTTAGTATCTTGCCATTTTACAATTCGACCGACTTTGGGATCTTGATCGTTAAGTTCTGCACCTAACCGATTAGAAACATAGAAGAAAGATAATCTTGCTTCGTGAAACCCCATTCCTTCAGCTGCTTTTTTCAAACATTTTTTAAGCTCTTCTAAAGATTTTGCATTTGATACTATCTGTTCGGCCTCCTTTATTGCCAATTCGACTGATTTTGTGCTTTTTCTATCTTCGATTAGTGTAGAAAAGCCTTCCCCAAAAAATTCGAAGCGGAAATAACCAATATAACGAAGAAGGATAAATCCTCCTAACCCAAAGAAAACAAATACCGCAAATAGTTGATCACCTTTCCCAAAGGCAGCTGCTATAGCAACAATGGCACAACTAAATGCCATTGCCCACATGACCAGCACAGCCTTGCCGTGCGATAATCCTTTTGCCATCAAACGATGGTGAAAATGTTCCATATCCGGAGAGAAGGGAGACCTTCCACGCATCGTGCGACGAAAGATTGCAAAAACACAATCCATAATCGGTACGGCAAAAGCCAACACAGGGAATATTCCATCGAGAACCCCACCATCACGAAAGCTTGCAAGAAGGGTTAAACACCCGGCAAGGTATCCAAGTGTAAGGCTTCCACAATCTCCAAGGAAGATAGAAGCTGGTCGGCTGTTGTAAACCAGAAATCCGAGCAGGCAACCAATCAGCAATGTTGACATCCATGTAACGGAAGAAATGCCTGCTAGGTATCCAACAACAGACACAGCTAAAAGTCCAAAAAGAGTTATGCCCGATGCAAGTCCATCCAATCCATCGATTAGGTTAATCGCATTCGCCATGCCTACTATCCAAAAACAAGCTAAACCAAAGCCGAGCCACTCAGGAAAAATAATCGAACCGAATCCCAAAAACTGAACGGAAGTGAATGATAAATTTGCACCCCAAACAACCAAACCAGCGATAAAGAATTCTCCAATTAATTTAGTCTTAGGAGCTAAACGGGCAAGGTCGTCTAGGAATCCAATAACAAAAATTCCAATCGAGCCCAGAATGATTGATCCAATAACTGGATTTTCCCCAAATAACAATTCTTTCAATTGCGGGACGGTTAGTCCAGCGGTAGCAACAATCGCAAGAAAAGAAAGCAAAATGGCCGCACCTCCAAGTCTAGGAGTGGCTTGTTGATGGA
>JAYYQI010000012.1:0-21771 GCA_036128475.1 Verrucomicrobiota bacterium | reverse complement strand
CACCAAAAGATGCCAAGATCAATCCGGTAAATTTGCTTACAAAGAAGGAACAGGTGGAAAAGCAAGTTTGACTGGCACGGGTGTCCTTTGCCTGCAAATATGGAAAAATGCGAAATCCGAAGAGGCCACGAAAGGATTGGATTGGATTACTACCAATATGGCAACTGATTGGAAAAACGTTAATGTTTATGAGTGGTACTACCATGCACAAGCGTGCTTCCAAGCCACAGGTGTATCTGGCGGAGCCAAATACTGGAGAACTTGGAACAAGGACTTCCAAACTATAGTCTGTGGCGCACAAGCCTCTGATGGTCATTGGCCGCATGGGAAACATTATCATGGGGATACCGAAATTTACAGGACAACAATGACCATTCTTATGCTTGAGGTTTATTACCGTTACATGCCAACAACACAGGTGTAAGAAATTTTATCCTCTTTTCTTGAGCCATTCGATACATCGAATAGAGTAAATTTATGAACATAAGCAAGTTTTGCATTTTTTTATTAACGCCAGTTCTATCAATATTTGCTGAGACGAAGAAAATTACCATTACAGGTAATGACACCATGCAATTTGATCTTAAAAGTTTTGATGTAAAAGCAGGAGATAAAGTGGAATTAACATTCAAAAATATTGGTAAAATTCCTAAAATTGCTATGGGACATAACTTGGTGATTCTCAAAAAAGGAATCTCGGCCATAGCTTTTGGGCAAAAAGCATTAGGTGCTGGCGCCAATGCTACCAACGCACTCCCTGATTCCGTTAAAGGTGACACGATTACAGCAACCAAACTTCTTGGTCCTGACGAATCCGAAACCATTACATTTACCGCCCCCGAGGCTGGAGACTACGAATATGTATGCACTTTCCCCGGACACTTCGCTATGATGCGTGGTGTTATGAAGGTAAAATAGGAATAGTACCCTCCCACTTATTCTATAGTTAATCTTAGGCATCTAAAGGATGCCATCTTGACTTTTGTCTGTGGAAGTTTGATTTACAGGTGTATGGCTTCCATTGAACAAGAAAAAGAATATTTGTCTCAAGCAGAATCCACTGGGGTTTTCCCAAGACTTCGTGCTTACATTAGTTTATCCGGCCCTGGTTGGTTACAAAGTGCGATTACCCTAGGAGGAGGCTCCTTAGCCTCTAGCCTATTCTTGGGAGTATTGGCAGGATACAGCCTTTTATGGTTGCAACCCTTGGCCATTGTTCTGGGCATCGTTATGTTATCTGCAATTAGTCACGTAACGCTTTCGACAGGACAGAGCCCCTTCGTTTCCATAAATAATGAAATCAATCCTGTTCTTGGCTGGGGTTGGGCACTAGCCACAATCATGGCAAATATTGTTTGGAGCTTGCCCCAATTCAATCTTGGAACAAGTGCGGTTACGCAAAATCTCTTTCCTGATATGGACACTGGATGGGGAAAGGCTTTGGTGTGTCTTATTATGCTTGTTGTTGCCTTTGGTATAGTTTGGAGCTATGATCGAGGCTCTAAAGGAGTAAAAATATTCGATTGGGCCCTAAAAATAATGGTGGGCATTGTCGTAGTATCTTTCTTTGGAGTCGTTCTGAAGCTTAGTGCCACAGGGGAAGCCAATTGGGGTAAAATCGCATCTGGCTTTATCCCAAATTTATCACTCCTTTCGCAACCTGCAGAAGTTTACCTACCCTTCCTGGAACAAACGGGAGAATTTCGTTCTTTTTGGGAAACCAGAATCGTTAGTATGCAACAGGATGTAATGATCTCTGCCGCTGCCACCGCTGTTGGCATAAACATGACATTTTTTATGCCATATGTATTACTACGCAGGAAATGGGGTCGCGAACATAGGGGGCTCGCAAAGTTTGATTTATGGACCGCCTTATTCATTCCATATTTTGTGGCAACCAGTTGTGTCGTTATTGCCGCTGGTGCCCGTTTTAACGGCAAACCCGAATCTGCTTATGATTCCAATGGCAATTTGCATGCTGAACATGAAAAAGGATTTATGGAATTATCCCAAGCCCGCGCTCAATTGGAATGGGGAAGAAAGGAGTATGAATCTCTTGCCCCCATCCAGCAGGAAGCTGTAATTGAATCCTTGCCCATTGCTGATAGGCAAATTGCCGCCATGTTAGTCAAGCGAGATGCCAAGCATCTAGCCTACTCGCTCGAATCTCTTTTCGAAAGCAAAGCTTATTCTCAAGTAATTTTTGGAATTGGGGTTTTTGGTATGGCTCTATCAACCATTATTATTCTTATGACGATCAATGGCCATGCCGTTTGTGAAATATTGGGAAAACCCCATCGTGGACCTACTTTTCTTTTTGGTGCTTTGCTCGCAGGACTTGGCGTTCTCGGACCATTCTTCTGGAAAGATGCTGCTTTCTGGCTTGCCGTACCCACATCTATTCTTGGGTTTACACTTATCCCGGTTGCTTACTTAAGCTTTTTCCTTCTCTTGAACAACCTGCAAGTATTAGGACGAGAAAGACCACAAGGTACAACCCGAGTCATCTGGAACATTTTCATGCTCATTTCCCTTAGTGTTATGGGAACTGCCGCTATGTATGTTGCATGGAATAAGATGTGGGGACCAATACCGTTTGGTAGGATAGCCCTCATTTCTTTTGGGATTTTACTTTTGATTGGTCACTTTTCTTTACGCAATCGGAAACTGAGTAGCAAAATAGAAAGCCTAGAAATGAAAATTAAGCGATTGTCAGATCATACATTGCCTTCTGGCAATAAATGAGACTACAAATATAATCTCTCCTATTGCTTTTTAATTAACAAGAGGTACCCAAGTTCTTTTTTCGCCACTGGATCCAAGTTTAGAAAACAATACCCACGCCTCTCCAGTAGATGTGTCTACTTTGATCAATCTCTTATAAAGGTATGGTTTTGAATCCTGCGAATAGTACTCCGCACTGACTATTTGAAACTTTCCTGATTTGTTGGAAAAAGATGCAAAACTAGGAGGTGGAGGAATGTTCATGGGCAGTTTTGGTGGAGAAGAACTGGGTCGGGCAGACTTAGTAGATTGGGCGAAACCGATTGAAAACAACAATGCAAGTGCCCCAATAATTAGACAAATTAAGGAAGTAGATTTCTTTTTCATGACCTATCCATATAAAACATCACTCCGAAGCAACAACGGTAAATTAAATTTTACTCCAAAAGAAGTATGCATTCACCAAAAACCAAAAAAGCCGACGACCTTGCCCATGCCGACGGCTTTATCCACTTAAAAAGTAGATTATGTCAATATATTATAAATATAAATCCATACAAGGCAATTATAAATTAAATAAATGTTATCTCATTTAAGAAATCCTTTAATCATCAAGGTTCGTCTTGAACAAATACTAAGGCTTGGAACCAATTGCCATTTTCACAGAATGGCGACCCCAAACATTGCCAACGTCCAGATGATTGATAAATAAATCCATCCTGATCCTTATATTCTTTCTGAATGAGTATGTTAACTTGCTCCTGAAGCTCCTTTATCGAGTTAGTTTTCACTACCTTGTATTTACGCTGTACCGTAATCATGTAGTGCCAATGAAAAATTCAAGGAACCCAAGAAGCAATTCAAAATAAGGTATTACCACTATTAAAAGGGGGGGAATTACAAGACACCCAATACTCAAAAAGAAAAAGTCAGTTCATTAATGCGATAAGTTCGATCTTATCTTTTCATTAAATTCCAAAGGAATAAATCTTTGCCTGAAAAAAGAACCTAGAATTCGTTATTTCTGCTCAATTTATTGAATCCATTCTCCAAGCGTTTGCGAAAGATATAACAAAACAAAAAGCTTCTAAACTTAAAATAATTTAAATCTATAAAATCTTGATCTTCCAATTGAACCAAACAATGAACATATTAAGAAAAATTGAAATCCAGAAAAAGATGGCAACCGCGACTCAAAAAACAATAGACAAAACACTTTCATTGAATGATGATGAAGTAAGCGCACTCAAAGACCTTCAGCATTCTTATGAATCTATTAAGAACGAGATTGGTAAAGTTATTATTGGTCAAAATGAGGCAATTGAAAAAATCTTCATTTGCATGCTCTCTCAGGGCCACGCACTCTTGATGGGAGTGCCTGGCCTCGCTAAAACACTTTTAGTAAACTCCATTGCTCAAAGTATATCTCTATCATTCTCCCGTATCCAATTTACTCCTGATCTTATGCCATCAGATGTAACTGGAACAGAAATCCTGCAAAACAGAGAAGATGGTACGGGTAGAGAATTCAAGTTTATCAAAGGACCAGTCTTTACCAATGTGCTTCTTGCAGATGAGATTAATAGAACTCCTCCCAAAACCCAATCTGCGCTCCTTGAGGCAATGCAGGAAAAAAAGGTAACGGTTGCAGGAAAGAATCATAATTTACAAAAACCCTTCTTTGTTTTAGCGACTCAAAACCCGATTGAGCAAGAAGGTACCTATCCTCTGCCCGAGGCTCAATTGGACCGCTTTATGTTTCTAATCAGGTTAGATTATCCGAATCGTGAGGACGAACTTTCCATTGCCAGAAAAACCACTCTGGGAGACCCACCAGCATTAGCCAAAGTGTTAACCGCAAAAAAGCTACGGGAATATCAACAAATAACTGAAAAGATCCCCGTACCCGAGCATGTTTTTGAAAGAGCGGTCGATTTAGTAAGAAGAACAAGACCAGCATCAACTGATGCACCCAAATGGGTTAAGGATTCCGTCCAGTGGGGTGCGGGCCCAAGAGCTATACAGTTTTTAATTCGAGGTGCAAAAGCTAGAGCAGTAATCCAAGGTAATTTCATCACCACGAGTGATGACTTGGATGCAGTAGCTGAAGCAACTTTAGATCATCGGATAATTACAAATTTCCATGCTCGATCTGAAGGTATTGCCAGTACCGATGTCGTCAGAATGCTGATCGAAGAAGCGAACAAAGAATAAAAATAAAGCTTATGCCTCGTCAGGAGAGCAATTTTTTTGAATATATAGATAAGCGGGCAATTGCCAGATTTGGGGGCAATCCAATGCTAAGTCAGTTCCCGATGGAAGGTAATGTAAGCGGCCATCATAAAAGTAACCATAAGGGCTCAAGTGTAGAGTTTGCCGAATATAGAGAATATACACCCGGAGAAGACCCAAAAAGAATGGACTGGCGTGTCCTTGCCCGAACGGACAGATATTTCTTAAAGGAATTTGAGGCAGAAACCAATTTACGAAGCTATCATCTTTTGGATTGCAGTGCCTCCATGAAGTTCGGCAAGCCAAAACCCAAAATTGAATTTGCCAAAAAATTGATCGGGACTCTTAGTTATATGTTCTTAAAACAAGGGGACGCAGTTGGTCTCTCCCTATTACTCTCAAAGCTAACCAGAGACATACCCGCAAGGCGAAACCCAGCTCAATTACAGGATATACTCTTCAATCTTGGTCACGCTCAAGCGAGTGGGAAAGATCAAGTCATCGACCAACTTCACGAAGTCGCAGAATCCATTAAGAGTAGAGCGCAATTAATTATTTATTCTGATTTTCTCGATGATCCTAAATCAATCGCAGATGTCATCCATCACATGCGGGATCGAAAACATGAAGTTATCCTCTTTCATATTATGGACCGGCAGGAAGTGGAGTTTACTTTTGATCGCCCGACCCGATTCATTGACCTTGAGGGCGGTTCATCCATTTTAACAGAGCCAAGCATCATAAGAGACGAATACTTAAAACAAATGCGAAAACATTTGGAGGAAATCAAAAAAATATGTGCTGAAACTCAAAGCTCTCATTATGAAACCATCACTGATACAGAAGTAGATGAAGCCTTAAAGGAGTTTTCATTTGAGAGAGCGTTCGCTTAAATCTTGATGAGTTTTTTACAACCCATCGCACTATTTGGAATTGCCTTAGCAGCTACTCCAATACTGATCCACCTAATAAATCTAATGCGGCACCGCCGTGAATCATGGGCAGCGATGCGGTTCCTTTTAAAGGCAAAAGAAAACTCCTCTAGAATGTCAAAGATTCGAAGATGGCTTACTCTTTTTTGCCGAGCCCTGGCAATCATCGCCCTCGCCATTCTGATGAGTCGACCCATGGCATCTGACGATTCTGGTCTCATTAATTTTGCCAGTCAAAAACCTGAGGTTGTCATGCTAGTTATGGATAGATCAGCCAGTATGCAAAAAAATTTTATGAATTCATCGAAGACTCTTCTTCAAAGAGGGTTGGAAGAATTTGCTCAATTTGCCCAATCATTTCCAGATAGTAAGATAGTCGTAATCGAAACGGTTTTTTCAGAAACAATCATCATAGATGAAATCGAAACGATCTACTCGAATGAAATGGAAGATTTTTTTGGTCCAACAGACAGCGGAGGAAACCTTCCTTACACCATAAATCAAGGATTAAACTGGCTAGATGATGCAAAAATTGGGCATACCCAAATTTTGGTAATTTCTGATTACCAAAAATCAAATTGGAAAATACAAGAAAATGAGCAGTTGCTTAGAAATGTTAACGAAAGGATTGAGAATAAAGAAGGATTATGGAAATTGCGTTTTTTAAAACTTCAAACTGCTGACATCAATAATCTCAGCCTAACATGCAAATCCTACAGGGAGGAAAAAGCTAGCTTTTCCCCTACTCTTTCGATCACCGGAAATCAAAAAGATATAAAATCGCTTGGGATTAAAATCCAGGTCAATGGAGATTTATTTGTTGAAGAATGCCCTTTTTCCTACCCTTCCACAACCTGGACACCCTCTATTTCATTAGCGAATCAGCCCACTACTGGATGGATAAAAATTTCTCTGCCTCAGGACTCTTTCCCCCATGATAACGAATATTTTTTCACATATGGGGAACAGGGACTGCTTCAAGTCGGAGTTCAATGCAAAGATTCAGAAACGGAAAAGTTCATCAAAGCAGTTTGTAATTTGAATCCTCAAAGTATTTACCTGAATAAAGATTTTTCATTTGAAAAAGGTAAACTAAACGAAAACGATTTACTTATCATCCAGGGATACTTTTCGGACTCAGAAGAGGCTCAATTATTAAAATTTATTAAGGGTGGTGGGAAGGTTGTCCTCTTTCCCGAATTGAGAAACGAAGAAAAGGACTATGCATTTCAAAAATGGAATAAAACTGAATCATCCTCAGAAAATAATTTTTTTGATATCCGAGAATGGAATCGGAATGAGGGTGTTTTTGCGAATACAGCAAATGGTAGGGAACTGGCATTACCCTATCTCAAAATCTTAAAAAGAAAAATTCCAACTCAAGGAGAAACCCTTGCTTATTATGAAGACGGTAAAAGTTTTTTTAGAAGTAAAACTATTGGACAAGGGGTTGCTTACTCCTTCTCCACACTTCCAAACAGAGAGTGGTCAAATCTTGGAGAAGGATTTGTGTTAGTTCCCATTCTCATAAGAATATTTAGTGAATGCACCGAAAACCCTAGTTTAAACTTATCTGAATGCGGAGACAGCACTTCCTTAAAGCAGAATGGATTGGTTCCCGTTACTGGATCTCCAAACCACAAGCCTTCAGTTAAAGCAGGCATTTATAAAAACCTTGGGAAGTTCCTGGCTTTTAATCGTAAGGCAACGGAATCCCAAAATGAAATTCTCAATAAAGAGAGTTTGCAGAAAACCATGCCGTCCAACCATATTAAATGGAGCAATGCTCGCACAAATAGCTTTTCCTTTGAAAGAGCTGAAGTCTGGAATTTCTTTTTGATTTTAATGCTCTTTTGCCTACTTGCGGAAACTTTACTTGGATTACCCGCAGCAAACTTTTCAGTTAGATCAAAACGACTATGAGTTTTGCAATAGATTCTTTGCGAATAGAGGGAGGCACCAGCACTTGGATATTCGCAACCCTGTGTATGCTTCTTGCTATATACTTGGGAATCCGAACATGGATTCGAATGAAAAAAAGTGGCAAAATTGCCTTTTGGGAAAGCTTTCGGATTTTGATTATTCTTCTTATTCTTATCACTCTTTTTAATCCAGAGAGTGTAGAAAACTTGGAGCGGGCTCAAAAATCCCAAATTATCTGCCTACAAGATGTTTCCAATAGCATGCAGACAGAAGATGTCATTGTTAACGAAAGTAAACCCATAAAAAGAATTTCATGGACACAAGAATTCCTTAAGGAGGATTGGATCGAAAATTTAGAAAATAATGTCTCCTTTATAGTAAATAACTTCAGTTCACCTTCTGGAAAAAAAGCAACTGATATTTCTTCCGCAATTCGAAATGCAATCAATCAGACTGACACACCAAAAGCTATCCTTCTACTGACTGATGGTGATACAAATACTGGTTCTTCAATCCTCTCTGTTGCTGGCAGTAGTCGAGCTTTATCAATTCCAATTTTCAGTATTATCACTGGCTCGGAATCTTCGCTTCCTGACTTAAGTCTAGATGAAGTATTTGCTCCTTCTTTTGTCTTACAAGAGGAAAGAGTCACCATTAATTGGCAAGCAAGCAATCGCTTTAAATCTCCACAATCGACCTCACTAACACTGCTTGCAAATGGTCAAAAAGTAGTGGAGAAACCGATTAGTTTTTTTGGTGAAGAGAGCATATCGGGAAATCTTTCTTGGTTGCCTGATAATGAAGGTGAAATTGAATTTGAAATTATCCTAGGTCAGGTAAAAGGTGAAATTTACAAAAATAATAATACGCAAAGAGTCAACACACGCATTGAAAAGAAAACGATTCGCGCATTAATCGTGGACTCTTTTCCAAGGTGGGAATATCGCTATCTCAGAAATGCTCTTAACCGGGATCCAGGTGTTGATTTGTCGTGCATTCTGTTCCATCCAGGCATGAACCCTTCAGTTGGCGAAAATTATATTCAGGAATTCCCGCAAGATGAGGCGAGTCTGGCTCCGTTTGATGTGATATTTCTCGGAGACGTGGGCCTGAAAGAAAATGAATTAAATCTAAAGCAATGCAAACTATTGAGCGATTTAATCCAGTATCAAGCTGCCGGAATCATATTTTTGCCTGGAAGAAGAGGTGGACAACAAACCTTGAGTGAAACTTCATTAAGCGAAGTTTTACCCGTCATTTACGACACCGAAAAACCGCGCGGTTTAGGTACTCGAAATCCCTCACCCTATACTCTGACTCAAAGAGGTCGTGAACATTGGTTAACCAAGCTACGGGGTACAGGAGAAAAAAACCGGGAATTTTGGTCAAAACTGCCTGGTTTTCATTGGGCGGCAACAATTAGAAAAACTAAACCTGGTTCAGAGGTCTTAGCGGTTCATTCCAACTATGTTACTGAATGGGGAAAGATGCCCATTCTGGTTATCCGACAGATAGGTGCAGGAAAATCCCTGTACTTGGGTTCAGACTCTGCCTGGAGATGGCGTAGAGGAGTAGAGGACAAATACCATTACCGTTTTTGGAGTCAGGTTGTAAGGTGGATGGCTCACGGCAGATACTTAGCCGAAAAAGAAGGAATCAAATTAATCCCAAGCCCAGAAAAACCTCGCGTAGGAGAGAAAGTATTTCTTCGATGCATTGTTCTGGATCAAAATGGATTCCCATTAGAAAAAGGAGAAGTTAGTGGCACAGCACGACATGCAGATGGAAATGTGGAAAACCTGTCTTTTCGTCCTGACCCTGAATGCCAAGGTGTATTTTTATCATCTTTGAAAACAACGAGTGCAGGGAATCTTGAAATTGAAGCGATTTGTGAGTCAGCAGAAAGAAACATTCAAACAAAGCTACAGGTGGAAGAACCAAATCTCGAAAGATTAGGGAATCCCACCAACCGAGTTCCGCTTGAACAACTTGCAAATTTAACCGGAGGGATTTCCGTAAATTATCAAAATGCAGATGCATTAATATCTGCCCTTTCACTCATCCCGGAACCGAAACCGGTCCTTCGAATACATAGCCTAAGATCAAACCTTTGGTGGGGTGGTTTTCTCTTTCTTCTATTGGCAATTTACTGGACGGGTAGAAAATTCTTTGGAATGGTCTAATCAAAATGGGCAAAGAAGAACAAATCTCCACACAGAGCTCAGTAAAGAATGAAGTGAAATTGGATATTGCCATTTCTGATTTTTTTAAGGTTTTGTCAAAAACAGCCCGATTTAGAATCGGGCTTAAATACATTCTATTGGCCTTTTGTTTTCTCGGAATGTCATGGCTGCTTATGGGGTTTGCAGATCGTATCTGGGCGACCACTATTTTCTGGCGTTCGGTCATTTTCTTTACAGGTCTGCTTTCAACGCTTTGGGCGATATTCAATGTTATTATCTACTCCTTCCATTATACTAGGCAGTTCTCATGGTTGGCAAAAAGGATTAGGAAAGTATTCCGTGCAAAGGGAGAAAGATTGCTGAGTATAATTGAAATTACTGAGGAAGATAAAAGGGGCAATCGATCCTTTTCGGCTCAAATCTTTGATGCAGCTCAGCAAAAAATGGTTCAGGAAATTAATTCCATTAAAATAGAGGAGGTTTTTTCCTGGAAAAAAATCCGGATTCCAAGTGCCAGTGTATGCGTTATTTTTTTGATTATCCTTCTGGCTTATTTTTCTCATCCGGGACTAACAAAAAATGCATTCCAAAGATGGTCACTTCCTTTCGCTTCAATTGAAAGAGTTACCCTCACTAATATCCTAAACGATGATGCCAAGAAAATCACCATTTTAAAAAATGAATTCAACACAATTAGGTTTTCATTATCCTCCTCAAGCCAAAGGCGACCTAATTATGCTGAACTTATTAAGGCCAGTGACTCAGAATTTCACTTAATTTCCGCCAACAACGGGGGGATATACGAATTTAATATTCCGCCACAAAGTAAGAATTTTTCGGTAGAATTAATTGTTGGCGATTATTGTAAAAAATTCTCCGTACAATCGAAGAGTCGCCCAAGGTTAGAAGTGCTCTCATCACTAGTAAAATTTCCTGAGTATTTATCACTCAAGCCCAAGAAGTTTAATTCACTTAATAATCAAATAGAAGTACCAGAGCATTCTGAAATAACCTTGCAAGGTAAGGCAAATCGCGAAATCGGTAAAATTCTGATTTCCGACGATAAAACTCAGTTTAGCTACAATAAATCCTCCAAGGAATTTGAATTCAACTTGCCGAAACTGGGGCAAGATAAAAAATATTCATTATACATAATGGATAACTTTGGATTTGCTCAAAGGGAACCTGCAAACATCTTTTTTAAACTTCAAAAAGACTTACCTCCAAGTGTAAATTTTGCTCCCCTTATGGACACTTCTCCTGTCTTGTTGTTTGAAACCCGTAAAGTCAGTTTCCGAAACGAGGATGATTTCGGACTATCGAGAGTTTCCCTCACTTGTAGTATCTTTAGAGGGCAAAAGAAAATTAAAGATCTTGAAATTATTAGTGAAAAATTTTCTGAAATTGGAAAAAGAAACTTCGAGCTTTCATTCCCATTTGATCCAAGTCTTTTCAAAATGGAAGATGGCGATGAGATAGTTTTTATTGCAACAGCTAAGGACAATTTCCCTGGACGGGAACTCACTCTATCCAAACCTTTAAAATTGCGAGTCATTGGACCTGAAAAACACGCGGAGATGATTCGAGCTAAAGTGGATGTAATAATTTCAGAAATCTCCGAAATTGCCAGAAATCAAGAGGAGATCCAATTTGAGACACTAACAACAGAAGAAAAAGTAAGGGAAAGTTCTGAACAGCAACTGGACTCAAAACGTACTGCTGAAATAACAGATTTAGAAAATGATCAGAATGATTTAGCGAACAGACTGAACATAACCGCGAGAAATGGTTCGGATATATTAGACGAAGCGTCCAAGAATCCTATCTTCGACTCAGAAACTCTTAAAGATTTCGCAGCCACTTTAAATGAAATCAAAGAGACTTCGTCGGGTCCCATGCGGGAATCAGAAAAGGAATTAAATTCTGCGGCTGCATCAAATAGATCGCAAGCAAGCCAATCGATGATGCAGTCCGCTCAAGCTCAGCAAAGAGCATTGGAAGCACTAAGAAATGTTTTAGCAAAGTTTTCCAAGCAACTCGATAGGCTTGAAGCCAGGACCCTTGCCCAAAGGCTCACGAAGCTTGAAAAAACCGAGAACAAACTTTCAAAAAAATTAGTCTCTTTAATGCCCGCAACTGTAGGTAGAATGCAATCCCAACTCGATAATCAAAATCTGAGTTCATTTTCTGAGATGGAGAAAATACAAACTCAAGTTAGTGAGGATGCAGATGAGATTAAGAATGAAATTAGCCGGTACCATGAAAGAACACGGAAATTAGAATACGGAAGAGTAAGTCAACTAATGGAAGAAGCAGACCTCAAGCAAGGACTCTCTACTGTAGCCGGCCGCATCCGAGATAATAATTCATTCAAAGCCCTAGATAATCTGAATTTCTGGGAAAGCTCTTTTGAAAAGTGGGCAAAATTACTACAGCAGGAATCGCCAGGTGGAGATTCACCAGGTGGGCAAGGAGAAGGAAAGGATAGAACCGCAGACATTCTTTCACTTCTCAAAATGAGAAAAGTTCAATCTGATATTCTGTTTAAAACCAAAACCCTTGATCAAGAAGGATTCCGAGGAAATAAGAAAGCATGGTCGTTGTCTCTTAAGGATCAACAGGACGAATTAATGATTGATCTGACTGACACGCAAATTTCGGTTGCCGAAGAAGTATTTAATCCCCTTTTCGATGATGCCCATATGGCCATGTCTGAATCTTCTGACCAACTTTCGAAACAAATTTTTGACGAAGTCACCCAAGCTTCACAACAAGAGTCCAAAAACATACTGAGCGACTTGATTAATCTTTTGCTTGAAGGGCAAGGACAAGGACAAGGAAGTAAAGATAATGAAAATCTTACAGCTATGGAACTTTTAATGATGCAAATGGGAAATGAAGCCTCAGGGCAAGCAAAAGGTAATAGTCCAGCACCAGGGAATACCGGTGGCGGGTCCTCACAGGGTGGCTCTGCAGACCAAGTCACTGAATCCCTGAAAGGCTCCACGTTGGTTCCACCAAAAAATGATTCACCATCCAAAACTAGTAGTAACATTACTCCATCAATCGCTCCTGAATTTCAGCAACTGATGGAAAAGTACTTTAAGGCTATCGAAGATTGAATAAACTTACGACAATCATGTTTTCTTGCCTGCTCTTAATTTTTCAAACAGAGGCACAGGAAATTTTTGAGGAACAAAACGATCAGTTCGTTCGCTCATTGGACGGATCTTATGTAAGGGGTCTCCTTTTCTTGCAATCCACGCAAAACGAAGATGGTAGTTGGTCTGACACTTCCTACGGGGCACAGCCAGGAGTTATAGGTATGGCTATTCTTGCTTTTCTATCAAGAGGTGATGATCCTGAATTTGGCACTTTCGCGAAAGCTCTAAAAAAAGCAGTGCAGCAGATACTAAATCAGCAAAATAAAAAGACCGGATATATTGGCACCACGATGTATAACCATGGTTTTGCCACGCTTGCATTAGCTGAATATTATGGTCTTACGAACGACACAAGAATTGGTCCTGCCCTTAAAAATGCCACAAATCTAATTGTTTCGGCTCAGAAAGCTAATCCGAAAGGGGCATGGAGATATAGTCCAGAAAGTAAAGACGGGGACACAACGGTAACGGGAGCTCAAATGGTAGCTCTTTTTGCAGCAAGAAATGCTGGTATTGAAGTTCCAGATGATGCGATTTCCAAAGGAAAAAAGTTTCTTCTAGAGTGCCAAGATGAAAGAGGTGGATTTGGATATACGGGAAATTCAGGGGCCAATCTTCCACGAACTGCTATTGGTTCCCTCATTCTTGCTCTTGATAAGGATACGGAGTCTGATGCATTTAAAAATTCGATTGAATACCTACGGGAAAACGCACGCTTTGGTGATCAAGGACACAAGTTTTACAGTCTTTATTATACTGCACAGGCAATGTTTCGAAGCACTCCTGAAGACTGGAAGAAATGGAATTTTGAAAATGTCCAAAAACTTCAGGCAACACAGGCCGAAAACGGGTCATGGAACGGAAATTACGGAACTACTTTTACAACTTCGGCTGCTCTTTTATCGATGGCATTAAATTACCGCTATCTACCCATTTACGAACGATGAATTTGATATCAAACAAGATTTTCTATCTTGTGGTAGGAATACACCTACTTGTTTTTCCGGTATTCAGCGAAAAACAAAAAGGATCGACATCCACCATTAATCAATCCGACAAACTTAATCTTTTTGATGGATCAAGCTTGATGGGCAGACTGGAGTCGATCGACGCCAGCGGGAATCTGAAATGGTTACATTCATCTTCTCCCAAAGCGATTCAATTTGATTATACAGGGATCAAGTCGATTCTCTTCAACCGTTTTGAAGAGAACAACCAAACAAGTGGAAAATCAAACCTCAAATTGCATTTTAGCAACGGTGATTTCCTTAATTGCACCCTGCTTAAAAAAGACGAAGTGAATCTCTATATTGGTACGAATTTCCAAGATTCCATTACTCTTCCGCTAACCAGTCTGGAAACAATTGAGTTTCTTCCCCAAAGCTATGAGATTCTCTACGATTCCTCTGCAGGACTTGAAAACTGGAAGAGTAGCAATAGCAAATCCTGGTCTCATTCGGATGGTGATCTTGTTTCAGTTTTTTCCGGAAGTACAGGTACAGTACTTCCAACAAAAGAAACTATTCGAGTGGATTTTCAAGCTCAGTGGGAAAGATCCTTTTACCTGGCCATTCGGTTTTTTTCAGATTCCGATGGCGGAAGTTACGGAAACATTGGCTATAATTTATCTTTTTCTAACAACCGACTAGGTCTCCAAGTCAATCAAAACAAAAACGGACGCACAGTCAGAGAAAGTATCGGTTCTAAGGTAGTGCAAAGTTTGAACGGTCTGAAAAGTGGACTTTTTTCCATCTATGCCAATCGAAAGAAAAAAGAATTCGTTGTCTTTATCAACGGTAAGGAAGTAGCCAGGTGGAAAAATTTGAACAACGTACCTATAAAGAATGATGGGATTCTTTTCATCAATCAAGGAGGCAATTCTTTCTTACGCTTAAAATCATTAAGTATTTCAGGATGGGATGGTGGTTACTTCCCTCATCCACAGGGCGAGGAGGAAGAAGATATTTCCAATTTAATTCACTTCACAAATGGGGACTACACCAAGATTCATGCAAGCTCTGCAACCTCCGATTCAATGACCATCGAAACGAAACATGGAACTTTCGATATTCCATTGGAAAGCATCAAAAGTTTAAAATTTAGCGAAGAAATAAAGGACGACAACCATACTGGAAAACATTCCCCAAACGGAATGAACAATCTTTTTCAAAACGAGGAAATCACCCTCTATCAAGCTTATGGCAAACTAAGTTTAACAATCAATTCCATTTCAGAAGGGAAGATGTTGGGCACGCACCCAGACTTTGGAGAATTCTCGATGCCTTTGTCTAAAATCAAGATTTTGTATGCCAATCGAAACACCGAGATGCTTGGCAGGAAAATCGCAAAACTAACCGAAATCAAAAAATCGATTAAGAATGGAAACATCAAGTTGGCATATAAACTTTTGGGAGAAATTGATGAAAAGCTTCGTGGATGGTGCTGGGACCGATTCAAGCTTTTTGTATCAAATTCTCAATCCA
The DNA here is from genome assembly GCA_036128475.1 of Verrucomicrobiota bacterium. Lineage (GTDB taxonomy): Bacteria > Verrucomicrobiota > Verrucomicrobiia > Opitutales > Seribacteraceae > Seribacter. The sequence continues at coordinate 6,130 of JAYYQI010000012.1, read as the reverse complement.
AGGAGATTCTAAATTTTAATCGTAGCTTTGTTGCATCATTCGCAAAAGCTATATTTGCCCAAGATGGAAATCGTCTCTTCTCCAGAAAGATTCCAAGCGATTCGCAAAGTGTTAGTCAATTCATTCAACTTTCTGGTCTTTCAAAAAAACAAGGCTATGGTTTCATTCGCGAAGTTGAGGAATTGCCACGCAAAATTCGCATTACTCACCCCTTCTGGATTGGGAATACTGAGATAACTCAAAAGCTTTACGCAGAAGTTATGCAAAAAGAAATTTCCTTTGGTGAAGGAATGGAAACCCTTCCTGCGGTGGCCAATTGGTATGAAGCACAAGCTTTCTGCGAAAGAATGAATAAGCTGATCCCCGTTTCCGGAAATTACGAATGGCGTTTGCCTACCGAGGCGGAATGGGAATTTGCTTGTAAGGGTAATTCCATTGGTCAACTCGAGAAAATCATTCAAGAATCCGATGGAAACGAAACTGCTTTTCATAGAGCCTTCGAAAAGATTGCTTCTTACGATCGAAATGCCAAAAAGGGTCCATCCCTTACGGGCAGCAAAGACCCTACTCCCTCAGGTCTTCTGGATATGCATGGAAATTTCTGGGAATGGTGTATGGATTCAGTATCGGAAAACAAAGTAAGTTTAAAAGGGGATCGCCGAACAAATATTTCCAACCCCCTCCGAAAGGAGGGAAATTGGAGAAGTTTACGTGGCGGCTCACATAAGACTTCTTGGCAAAAATGCAGATCTACCTACCGAGGAGCATCCCCACCTGACATTGATACGAATGATGTAGGTTTTCGAATTGTATTAGGACGCAAATTAAACCTAGATGCGAATGCATCCTTCTCCTTTCCACAAAAAGTTAAAGGGATTGACGAACTGGGATTGAACTTAGTCAAAATTCAAGAAGGAGAATTCGTTATGGGTTTGCATGATCATTCAACGCCTCCACCAGTGTGGGATGGAACCAAAGAAAAATGGTTCTGGAGCGACTCAAAAGGAATTGTTCAGGAAGCGGATTTCGATTTTAATCAAACTCAAAGACTTTGTGAACTCGATTCCTCTGAACTCACTTCTCAGATTAAACTCGTGCCTTCAAAAAATCTCCTCGTAGGAGATCAAGCTGGCATTTTTAAGGTTATCGATTTGGAGCAAAGAAAAGTTATATTCTCGAATCAGGTTTGCGATTCTCCAATCACATCCATTTCCGCCAATCATAATAATTCAATGTTTGCCGTGGGTAGCCTGTCCGGCAGTTTGAAGATTTTTAAAGCCGAGAATAAATCCTACAAGGAATTCCGCTCCGTAAAAAGCGATCATATACCCATCGATAGTCTTAGTTTTTTTAATGACTCGGAAGAACTCCTCGTATTTGGTCAAGGTGCACCTGTTTATCTTTACAATATGGATAAAAACAGTTGGCGAACTTTATTAAAAAACGAAAATGGGCAATGGGCTATGGTACGCTGGCACCCCATAGCCAAAAGTATTGTCGCCCTATCCACCAACGGCATGCTTGGTTTTTTTGAACCCACTTCGAAGTTAAACTTCCAAACCATTGATTTGAATTTACCCAAAGCGGAAGACTTTCTTATTTCTCCAACCGGAAAGAGCATATTAATTTCCAATGGAACCAAAAATTGCTCCATTCGAAACCTTCCAGAACTTTTTTCAATTTTAGTCTTCGATGCTAAAGGAATTCCCCAAAAGTCTCCAGATTACTACTTTTCTTTTTCCAAACCGGAAAACCGAAAGCAAAAATTATTTGAATTTCTCAAGGAACACAATACCGACTCTAAAAAACTTGTATATTCTCCTGATGGGAATTGGATTTTAAGCGACCAAGATGGTTCCTTGCGTTTGTGGAGTTCTCATGATCAATCTCATTTTATAACTTTAGCTGAGAAACTCTCTGCTCCATTCATTGATTGTGCTTTTTCTAAGGATGGTAAAATAATAGCAGGAAAACTTCAATCGGGAGAAATTCTGCTATACCCCGGTTTTGATTTCTTCAACAACGAAGAAATATATCGATACGAAGACATTCAAAATTGGTTTGATCGCTAATAAATTTTCTTAATCGTTACATAAAAAAGTTACTCAATAATTACGTTGATATTGGGAATGAAGTGTATTTTAATTTATAGATATAATCGTTATTCCTGTTCGAATGCTTACTTTACGTGATACTCTACTCAGATTACTAGGCGGGATGCTTGTGCTTTTACTTGCCAGTTGTGGAGGAGGATCTGCATCGACATTACCCGAAGCACCCCCACCCTATCCTGGTTTCCCGGTCCCTCCTAGCCCTTCTAATCAAGCCGAACCACCTTCCCCTTATCGACAAAACAACGATTCTGGCTACTATGCATTTGGATCTCCAAACCGCCCGGCATACAGGCCTAGTGAACCGTCATTTCAAAGTACTCCTCAACCTGCTCCGCAGAACCATCGCTATTTAGTTAATGCAAAGGGAAATCTATGGGTACTTGTACAAGATCAATTTGGGAACGAAGTAGACTGGCAAAAATTAAATGCCGGAGAAAATTTCCCGATCACTCAACCCGGTGCTCTTACTGTCACACTCTCCTCATCAGATAAAGCGGAGATATATGATTCAGATAATAAGAAAATTGAAGTGAATTCAACTGGTAGTGGGATTTCTATCGTCCGACTCCCCTAAACTTTTTTCACTCCTTGAACACCAAGGAGCCAACTCTATAAATCACTGAGTTTTATTTGCATCCTCCAGTAAGTAGACTGGAATATCTTCGAGACGAATTGTAATGTATGAGCATCTACCTCTAAGAAACTTAAAGGAAATTAGACTCCAAGTGAATACTTTGCCTGTGGATTCATCGTAAACCGCACGTCTGTAATCCCATAAATATCCATTCCCTCCATCCAAACTCCTTCCATCAGGAGGCCCCATCAATTCCTCGATTTCAATTCTATTCTTTCCAACCGTCAGGGCTTCCAAATTACTTTTACGAAAAACAACCTGTTCCTGATTGGAATTGAGCCCATCCGTAAAACTTTGGTACCTTTGTTTATTCTGGAATCCATTACCTTTAAACGAATTCACTTTGCAGGAAGAAAATCCGATTAAGCAAATCCACAGGAAGAATGTAAGAACAATAGAAGTTCTAGATCGGCAAAGTTTAAACTCCTTCAAATTAGTTAGCTATATTTGGAATGTATGAATGGCGGAGAGAACGGGATTCGAACCCGTGGAGGAACGATTAGCTCCTCACCGGTTTAGCAAACCAGCGCATTCGACCACTCTGCCATCTCTCCTTGAAGAATTGATATATAATCATTCCCTTCTTGAATGGTAAACAAAAAAGAAAAATGGATTCTAGGATACCATTTATTTTTCGAGTGGTTGTCTTGCGCTTTGCAGGAGATCCTTAAGTTCGATCGATCGCTTTTTAAGCTCCTTTTGCATTAAATCAGAAGAAAAATTTTCGATTCGTTTATTTTTTATGGTTATAACAAGTGGAAGAAATTTCAGTATTTTTCTTTCCTGATCAACCCATTGAGTAACAAACTCCTGCTTTCCCATATTGGTGATTTCATCGCCATAAAAAAAGATCGACTCGAAATCGAAAGCCTCCTCTTCCGAATAAAGATCGCACTCATAAAATTTTCCATTACTGACAGTCCAAAGACCGTGTGTAAGGAAAGGTTCCTCCTCATCCTCTCCGAATATTTTCAGTATTACATTCGAATGGGAACCGTCTACTCGCCGGATACTTTCAATCACGCTCTGGCCATCCGGGTCGTTGTCTTGTGATCGCCATTGACCTACAAATTTTGGATCCAAACGATGAGCTCGATCCATAAAAAAATCAACCAAATCTCCAACATTCACAACACGGGCAAGTTGGATTTGATCATATAGTTGGCCATCTCTTTGCAAATCCGTCTTGTTGAAACTCTGCATCCAAGTACCCTTAAATTTTTCAACTTTTAATTCTATACAATCGCCCACTTCCTCTTCACTGGTAACTACTTTCTTTGAAGATGCAGATTTAAGGATTTCTTTGGATATCCAAAGTTCTTCATGTGGAATCATTTTCATAATTTCCAAAGGCCATTCTTCTTGATATTTTAGGCCTTCATCCAAAAGATCCACATAAAGAAACTTCCCTTTTTGAACCGCCCAGAGTCCATGTCCACGAAAACTCTCCTTCTTCCCCTCTTCAATCCACTTAACTTGAATGGAGTAGGTATGATTTGGCCGACGAATGATTTCCCAAGTATCATTAGAATCATTACGTCCACTCCACATACCCACTAAAGGCTTCTCTTCGGCGAGTAATGGACCTCCAAATCGATGACTAAACTCATCCGTTTTTACCAAAGTAGTCCATGTGTTTGAATCGGCAAATAACCTAGCTGACTGGACAAACCCCGAAAGGATTAAAGTTAGAAATAGTGGATAAAATAATCGCTTCATAAAATCATTTTGTTTTGGGGAATTTAGAGTAAAAACTACTTAGGGACAATCTTTCTTGAATTTTGCAATTCTTGTCCGACTCCTGCTAAACCAAAACTGGTTGGTGCATAAAGGTCGGTTACTATTTTAATAGCCCAACAAGACGCGTAATACACACTCAATCTGGTATTCTACAAGTAGGAAGATCAGGTCATACAAAATAGGAAAATCTTTAAGTGCATCGAACCCAACACACTTGACCAATATCTCTTCAATGAAATAGTGTAGGGCAAATTAGATGCATGTTTAATAAATTTTTTATCTGGCTATGCCTTATCCCTTTTATCGCACTTGATGGTGCTAAGATTCTTCGGGTAAAGAAATCAAATCAATCAACTTCTGTGGATCCATCCGAGCTTGGCTCGAGTTGGTCCAAGGCATTTACGAATCTACAAGATGCCTTAGCTACAGCCCAAGCAGGGGATGAAATTTGGGTAAGCGAGGGAACCTATCTACCAACGGAAGGTACCACATTTGAAAGCGGTTATGAAAGAGAACAAAGTTTTAGCCTAGTCGATGGCGTTTCTCTGTATGGTGGTTTCAAAGGAAACGAAAGAAATCGGCTCCTCCGAGAAGGCGATACAAACCAGACAATCCTTAGCGGTGAAATTCACGACAACCCGACTTATTGGAGTCTTCATGTAATAACCGGACATGAATTAACATCAGATATAATAATCGATGGCTTTCGCATCGAGAAAGGTAATGCCAACGGAGTACTTAATCAACTTACTGATGCCAACCAAACCGTAAACGTTTGGGGCGTAGGAGCAGGCATTTTTCTATGGGAATCATCGGGGGATTTGAAAATTGACAACTGTGTTTTTACTCAAAACTACTCCATGCCAGAGCATGGAAATGGCGATGGAAGCTGTATCTATCTCAATGCCAAGACATTTAGTAACTTTGATGTCAAAATTAGTAATACTAAATTTATCGAAAACTATTCTGACGGATCTTTATTTCAATTAAATGGATCTACTACTTACGAACAACTTTCTTTTACCAATGTTGATTTTCTTAACAACAATGGGCATTGTGTAAATGTTTTGGGTAACAGTATTAGTCAACTCTCCTTTGCCAATGTTGATTTTCTTAATAACAACGGGCAGGACATTGGCGTGGTTGGTCAGGTTTCAAATGCTGATTTTTCCCAATGTACATTCATTGGGAATCAAGGTACGGAAACCCTTATTTCTATGACTAGTCTCCAAAAGGGAACATTTGAATACTGTACATTCGAGAAAAACAAAGCAGAACAGACTATAACAATTCCATCCAATGCTGACGATACCCTCCATGAGGTAATATTGGATAATGTTCAATTTTCAGAGAATAACGGGACCTCCCTCGATGCTCCGGAAAATACGCAAGTATTAGTTAGCGATTCCCAATTTGAAGGAAATAATGGAAGTGCCATAAAAGCAGTATACCAAGTCGCTGTGACTAACTCTATTTTCCAAGATTTAAATGACAGTGCAATTTCAATGGATGGTTCACCAGGTTTTGTAGAAGTTCGTGATTCGTCTTTTATCAATAACCATTCCTCCAACAATGGTGGAGCGATTTTCTGTAAAACAATCAATGTAGCAAATATTATATTTCGAGAAAATTATGCAAAAGA
>JAYYQI010000011.1:0-25444 GCA_036128475.1 Verrucomicrobiota bacterium | reverse complement strand
ATCCGATGAATAAGGCGGGTGATGATGACAGACAAATTTCCACTTGGCATCTGAATTGGTCAGTTCTTTTTCCAACCAATTATACTGAACCGAGCCCGGATTTACTTTCTGATTGGTATCGATCATGAAAAAGCGGGCATTTCCATAATTGAAAGTGTAGTAATACTCGGGCTCGGGAAGCGAAACATAATTGTAATAGTGCTTCGCATTTTGCTCGTGGTTTCCAAGAACGGGATAGAAGGCAACATGATTGATAAGGGGCCGCATACCGGGGAAGAAGTGCTTGAGCCAATGATCCCGATTCTTACCCGTGGAAACTAAATCTCCCGGGTGGAGAAGAAAGCTCGGTCGCTGTCCCCAGGCAAGTTTTGCCAACTCACCGGAAACCTTTGGGTTACCCTGGGTATCACTGATGACGGCAAACGCAAAAGGAGTCTCTTTATTTACGGCAGTTTTAAAGGTTGCGGGTTCGCTTAAGTAGGAAGTTCCGGATGCTGTCTTTGATTCGACCCGGTAGAAATATTGAGTCTCCGGTTCGAGTCCCTCAATCACGACTTCATGAATTTCTGAAGCATTTCCCTCGATTGTTTGGTCGCAGGAAATAGTGGGCCCAAAGCGTACAATAGATGAAGCCACTAGACTCGTATGCCACATTACAGTCATGGATGTTTTCGTTGCGTACTGAAGATAGGGCTCAACCAAGATTTGGAAAGAAGGTTCGGAGTCATTCCATTTTTCGTTGGCCAGTGACTCGTTGTGGGCAAATTCCTGGGCTACCCATTCAGCTTGTGCTGCTTGCCCGAAAAGTTTGACGTCTCGGATTCTGCCATGGTGGGGATAAAATTCATTGGCATCCTGGTAAGCACCGAGAACATATGGAGCACCATCTGGATATAGTAGGTCTCCGCTTTGGACTGAGGTGGAATTTTCCGCTTTTCCGTTGATATAAATTTCCGTTTTATTCCCATCGTAAGCAGCAGCCACATGATATAATTTCCCCAAACGATACTTGGTCTTGGCTTTTAGATAGGTCATCTTGCCATCTCCATCATCAGCTCCTTGAGTTGCTAATCCAAAATAAAAAGTCGATTCATCGTACCCCAAAATCCAGCCTTTTTCCTTGTCTCCGTTGTCCTGAATCACGCCAAGTATTCCTCCCCACTCACGGGCTGTACTTACGCTGACCCAAGCAGAAACCGTAAGAGCTTTCGTTGGCAATGAATCAGACACGGTCTTAAAGTCAGCTGCAAGCAGACACTTGGCCTTAGGCCCTTCGAATAGCAGAGACTCTCCTTCTTTGTCCTTACTAAAACGAGGCTTAAAAGAAAGACTACCATTCGGGCCTAGTCTTGATGTTAGCTGACCATCCTTCACTCGATCAGAACGCCCCATCCAGTGACCTAATGGATCAGGCCCTTCGTGTCCATAGAGCTGAATTGCGAAGAGAAAAACTAGAATGGTTCCTAAGGGGTGCATGGCAAAATACAACATTTGATCGTCACTCGGAGACAAAAGGCAATCGTAAATGCGACCTATCTGGCTGCATTTGCCATCGAACAACCCGCGATTCGCCCGGTAGTCCATGCGGCTTGAAAATTAAAGCCGCCAGTCACCCCATCCAAATCCAGACACTCACCGGCAAAATGTAAACCTGGATGAAGCTTACTTTCCATGGTCTGAAAGTCGATTTCCTTCAGAGACACTCCTCCACAGGTTACAAATTCGTCCTTATTCGTGGTCTTGCCATCGACTTTAAGTTCACAGGCAAATAGATTTCCAATCAGATTCTCTTCTTCTTTTTTTGATAAATGTGCCCATGTTCGATCTCCGGGAATCCCTCCCATTTCGAGTATTCGAAGCCATAGGCGTTTGGGTAGCTCTTCAAACGAATGATTTACTATTTTGGAGGTCGCATGCTTTTCCCGTAAATTATGAATGAGATTCTTTAATTCGTCTCTATTTTCGTAACCAAGCCAATTTACTTCGACAGAGAATCGATGATCCCGCTCATGAAGCATCCTCGCTTCCCACGCGGAAAGTTTGAGGATGGCCGGTCCACTTAAACCGCGATGCGTAATAAGGAGAGGTCCTTCACGAAATGGACTCTTGGGCAAGATACGAACTTTCGCCGCAGGCACGGATATCCCAGATAAATCCTTCATCGGATGATCTTTTAAGTTAAAGGCGAACAAAGAGGGAACAAGGGGAACAATAGGATGATTAAGTCCTTCGATGATTTCAACCAAACCCGAATTCCCCAGAGAACCCAGAGCCAGACAAACTTTCTCGGCCCGCACTTCCTTGCCATTCTCCAATTTGAGTATCCATGGACTGCTGGCTTCAGGAGGAATAATTGCGTTAACCCTGCTTTCTTTTCTAACTTCGATTCCGGCTGCCCGAGTATTTTGTTCCAAGCAATCAATCACAATTTGCGATCGATCGGAGACCGGAAACACCCGGCCATCAACTTCTGTTTTAACAGAGACTCCCCGCTTAGAAAACCATTCGATTGTATCCCTGGGTTGCCAATGATAAAAAGCTCCCTTCAACTGTCGACCTCCGCGAGGTTAATGCTGGATCAATTAATTCGTATCGAAACAATGTTGAGTTAAGTTACAACGACCGCCACCGGAAATTCGGACTTTACGCAGGACCTGACTTCCTCCCTCTAAGAGTAAAATCGAAAGATTCGGATTGGATTCCGCAGCGGAAAGAGCACAGAAGTAACCCGCGGCCCCTCCTCCGACGACGACAACAGAAGGATTAGCTACAAAATCATTTTCCCCAGACAAAGTAATATTCAAAGGCAAAAATCTATCTATTGAAAAATTTACCTTAAGTCCCACTAATGCGCCAAACAAAGAAGCAAACTGCAGTGATCAAAAAGACAATGGATGAGATATAAAAGAGTCTTTTAAGCAATTTTCGCCATGTCCATAATTCAAGAAAAACTGGCATCGCAATAATAATAAATATAAAGGCTGCAAGGAATAAAAAACACAGGATTTTGGTAGCGACATCTGTAGCTATGTAGAGACTTGCAGTAACAACAGCAAAGGAGGGTATGATAATAGAAAATTGCAACCCAGCATATCCAACTAACAAAAACAGTAGCAATATCGATGCAGGGAATGCTATTTGGGGGAAATTTATGCCTATCACTAAAACTAATGTAGCTAAAGAAATTGAAACAAGTATGTATTTGTTTGCTCTCAACCCACAAAGAAAAGGCAAAAAAACTAGGCTTAACACGCTCTGGAATACAATGGCTTCCAATAGTGCTCCGTTTAGAACGCAAAATATCCACATGGGCAGTGACAAAACAAGCAGCAACAGTCCAGAAAAATTACTTTGGGGTAAATCCTGATTAATTTCAGTCTCCTTTTCCGCCTTTTTGAGTTTTAGGCGTCGATTTTTAATATACCTTATGAGTAGGGGCTGAAATTTTTTGTTTTTCTGATAAAATGAAGACTTCGTAGGCTTGATTAAATTGACAGCTTTGTGTTTTTCATCCTCGGGTTGCGGTTTATTCGGAAGTTTACGTTTTGCAGTCTTTGGCTCTACCAGTTTTTTTACTGAACTGTATTCTATACGAGAAACTCCTGAAAAACTTTCAGGATGACGATCAGTATTGGAACTAAAACCGGAAAGAATGTCAGCGTAAGTGGTACATGTTTCACCTGAAATCATCTCTTCATTATCGAAGAGAATAGTCTTTTGGGAGATTTGCCCGGTTAGAAAAAGGAAATAAAGCGAATATTCGCATTTCGGACGGGAGGGTTTACCGTCCTTTAGTGCATAACACCATTTTTGCTCACTCAATTATTCCAACCGATTAAGGCTATTAAATGAATTTCGTGTTTTTGGTAAGGGAGCGAGCAAAGGCCACGAGGAGTTGAACAACCGCTTCCAAATCATCCAGATCAATTACTTCACTCGGTGTATGCATATACCTAAGAGGAATACCCACCAAGCCGGTTGGAACTCCTTCACGAGCAACTTGAATTGAACGGGCATCCGTACCGGTAGGACGTGGGTCCGCTTCAATCTGAACCGGAATATTTGCTTTATCGGCACATTCCACCAAGCGATCAAACACCGCCGGATGAATATTAGGTCCGCGGGTGAGAATTGGCCCACCACCGAGTTTGAATCTTCCATATTTCCGATGATCCGCATCCGGATGATCCGTGGCATGACTGACGTCGACAGCCAAGGCGACGTCCGGGTTAGCCAAATATGCGGAGGTGATGGCTCCTCGGGTACCAATCTCCTCCTGTGCCGTGGACACAGCCACAACTTTGCAACTTGGTTTTCTTCCCTTGGCCAAACGAAGTAGAGCCTCGTTTACGGTATAGGCACCGGTTTTGTCATCGAATGCGCGCGAAACCGCAAGAGGTCCGTTTAATTGTTCAAATCCATGATCATAGACGGCGGCATCTCCGATGCGGACCCGCTCAAGGGCATCATCCCTGTCCCTTGCCCCAATATCGATCCACATTTGATGCATTTCAGGTACTCGTTTACGTTCTTCGGGCGTCATCAAGTGAATAGCTCTTTTACCCGTAACTCCGCGAATGACTCCATTCTTTGTTAATATATCGACTCTTCTTCCTGAAATAATCGAACGATCGTGCCCGCCAATTGCATCAAAATATAGAAAACCCTTGTCGCTGACATGCTTGATAATCAAGCCCAGTTCATCAATATGCCCGGCCAACATAAGCGTGGGACTTCCTTTTGTGCCCAGAGTTGCATGGCAACTCCCCAATGCATCAATCGAGAAAGAATCAGCGACTTTTTCGACACGTTTTCTTACCACCTCTCGTGCTTCGTCCTCGAAACCGGAAGGGGAACGGGCATCCAACAATTCCTTAAGGAAAGTTGGAACGCTCCATCGTTTTGGGGTAGGTTTTGTCTTTGTTCTCTTGGCCATTTAACAAATACAATAGATTCGTGATTAGTGGACAATTCGAAAAATTGAAATCTTTTGAATCGCTCTTTTGGGCTCCCTAAAATAAATGATGATATTATGATAATATATCCAGCGATTGATCTTCGGCGTGGCCGATGTGTCCGCCTCTTTCAGGGAAAAGCCGATCAGGAAACCGTATATTTCGAAAACCCGGCAGAACCAGCTCAATTATGGAGAGATGCCGGATCCTCCCATCTACACGTCGTAGATCTGGATGGGGCGTTTTCCGGAAATTCTGAAAATCTTGATGCCGTTCGAAGCATTCTTGAGGTCGATGGACTCGAAGTGCAACTGGGAGGAGGCATGCGCGATGCAAGCATTATTGCCAAAGCGTTGGATATGGGATTATCGCGAATCATTATTGGCACGCGGGCATGCTCGGAGCCAATGTGGGTGATCGAAATGATTAAGCGGTTTGGTTCCAATAAAATCGTTCTTGGACTCGACGCGAAGGACGGAATGGTGGCAACGCAGGGATGGGTCGAAACCAGCGGAACCACAGCTATCGACTTAGCCAAGTCTTTAGTTGCGGGGGGTGTGCGTTGGATCATCCATACTGACGTATCTACAGATGGAGCAATGAAAGGGCCCAATCTTGATGCTCAACGCGATATGGCACTGGCCGTACCAACATGCAATGTCATTGCTTCTGGTGGAGTCTCTTGCCCAGAAGACATAAACAATTTAAGAGAGCTTGCATTGGAATGCCCAAACCTGGAAGGTGTAATCATAGGAAAAGCTCTCTACGAAAAGACGGTCGATTTAAAAGCCGTAATCTAAATTTCGCTCCCTTTATTCGCTGCCCATATATTAAGGGGTGAGAGAAAAAATACTTGCCAAAAGACTGGGCTAACTTTTGTGTCAATACCCTAACCCAATTTACCCCAAGGTCATGACAAAGATATCATTCGACATAGATTTCAACCAAGATCCTGAAAAAATCCTCAAGGAGATTCAAAAACGAGCTGAAGCCGAAGTAGCCAAGCGTGAATCCAAAGAGAAACACGCACGTTATCTATCCAGTTTACATGAGACTGTGAACAAGGAAATCGGTACAAGTTATAAGAATATAAACGAGCTTATTAAGGCACTTACCTCCTTCGCGACTCCTGCATTCAGGGATAAGCTCAGCACCTCTACTCCGGGTGGTCGACGCCAGACGATTTCCATGTCCAAAGAAATCTATGAAAAAATTAAATCCGCTTTAGCCGAACCAAACCCCAACAAAGCTGGCATTGCCAGAGAAACTGGCGTTAGCGTAGTACAGGTTAGAAAAGTTGCCACCGGTGGATATGACAAAAAATTTGGTGGGGCAATCTCCGAGACTTTGATTCAACCAGCATCGAAGAGTGAAGAAGAGGAGTCCGCCCCAAGCGAACAGGATTCCCCTTCCGCTCCATCCTTTGGTGATCAAAACGATATCATTGAACCCATTTCCCCTCCGGAAGAACCCTCAGAGTCTCCCGATCTTCCTCCTCCTCCATCTTTCGAAGATGAGGAAGTTGATACTGACGATGCATCCGATTCAGAAGATGAGGCTCCATCGCTCCCTCCGCCAGCTGACTTGCCTCCACCCCCTTCTTTCGGGGATGATTCAGCGGATGATGGTGATGATGCCGTCTCAGAAGAAGAAGCTCCATCACTTCCTCCACCACCATCTTTGGGAGGCGATGAAGACGATTTAGAATTGCCCCCACCACCAGCAGCGGAAGATCTTACGCCCCCAGCCCCTGAGCCCGATCTTCCTCCACCCCCATCTTTCGAAGATGATGTTCCTGAATCAGAAAACACATCCGATTCAGACGACGAGGCTCCATCGCTCCCTCCGCCACCATCTTTCGGCGACGAAGCGGATTTGGATCTGCCCCCTCCTCCACCAGCGGATCTATCAGCACCATCTCCCGACTTGCCTCCACCGCCTTCTTTCGGTGATAATTCACCGGATAATGGTGATGATGCTGTCTCAGAAGACGAGGCTCCATCGCTCCCTCCGCCACCATCTTTCGGAGACGAAGCAGATTCAGATCTGCCACCCCCTCCCCCCGCTGATCTGGCAGTGCCTTCTCCCGACCTACCTCCACCACCACCTGCTGAAACTGAATCGGATGCTGAATCGGAAGAAGAACTACCACCGGCACCTCCAGAGCCTACTAATTTAGAGCAAGAGGATGAAGCTCCAAGTCCTTCTCCAGCACCAGAGCCTGCCGAAGCCCCAGCTCCACCCCCACCCGCAGATGGAATTACTCGACCACCCCTTGGTTCAAGCAAACCCACTTTAAAGACCGGAAAACCCGGGAAACCCGGAAAGCCTTCCCTGTCGCTAAAGACCGGAAAGTCCAAAACCAAGGGTTTGAAACTCACTCGTCCACCACTAAAAAAGAATCCTCCCTCTTAATAAGCTCGGATTTCTTTTAACTCGACGAATCTGCCGGGTTTAGGTAAATATTTTAATTTGATTTGGGGGCCGTAGCTCAGTTGGAAGAGCGCCACAATGGCATTGTGGAGGTCGTCGGTTCGATCCCGATCGGCTCCACCAATTCACAAATCCAAGGATCATGAACTGGGAACTTTTGAGGGCATTTCCCGTTTCATTCTTCACATTCTTTTCGTTGATCATGTTTATCTCTTGTGGTGAGCCTACTCTTGAAGACGAAGCTCGAGCTTTACTGGAATTCAAAAACACAGAAAATGAAGCTAATCTTTCGCAATCCCCAGATGGACTACAATTCCTCAGTACAGTAACCAAGGAAGCCCAACAACAGAGTATCGGATTTACCAAGGATGGCGAGGTATCTTATCAAGGAAACTTTAAAAATGGGAAACCCGAAGGAGAATGGACCACTTTTTATCCGGATGGCAAACCACGATGGCAAGGAAACAAGCAAAACGGATTAAATCATGGTTCTTTCACTATGTGGTACCAAAATGGACGAATTCGCATGAAAGGACATTTTTTAGAGGGAGTAAAAGATGGGTTAACAACAATTTGGTATGACAACGGAGTCAAGAAACAGGAGCAACAACACAAGATGGGAATACCCACGGGCATCTGGAAAACCTGGGATCGAAATGGAAAACTCATTCGTAATGACAATTATTCAAAATCTGACATCAATTCCACGAACCCCGGTAACGACTGACTTTCTTTTACCTTGCTCATTAGGAAAGACCGCTTAACCAAGTAAGAAACATGGAATCAATTTGCATCACCGGTATTGGACAGATCACTAGCATTGGAAATGACATGGATTGTGTCCGTCAAAATCTAATGGAACTGCGTCACGGCATTGAAAATCCAGCTGAACTTCAAGTCGAATCATCCCCCGTCAAGGTAGCCGGAACCATTAAGGATTTTAATGTCGTTTCATCCGATCCAGAGGACTGGATCTATCCAGAAAAATATAGAGTCCCTCGTGCGATTTTACGAAGTTTCTCTCCCCATGTTCTCTATGCTTGGTGTGCACTCAAACAAGCATGCGAAGATGCGAAGCTTGAACAGGAAGATATGGAAGACCCTGATGCCGGACTCTACACCTCCTCCGGTGGCTCGATGCGATCGATCCATAAACACTTCCAAAAGATGGACCAACGGGGAGTAATGGCCTGTAATCCACTCGCCATCGTTGCATCGATTGCCGGTACTCTCACTTTTAACCTAGTGGCCGCCCTTGGAATTCGTGGATCCTCTACGGGCATGGTTTCCGCATGTGCATCCTCCGGTCATGCCTTGGGCATGGCTCTGGACGAAATCCGGCTCGGTCGACAGAAACGCATGCTGGTGATCGGTGCCGAAGATTGTAATTTCGAGAGCATAGTTCCCTTTTGCGGCATGCGGGCCTTGTCTTTGGAAACCGATCCGAATGTAGCGTCTCGTCCATTCGATATCAAAAGAAATGGTTTTGTGGGTACCGGAGGTGCGGTTTGCCTAGTTCTCGAACTCGAATCCGAAGCCAAAAGGCGTGGAGCAACTCCTTATGCTAAATTTATTGGCTGGGGTCAGGCATCGGATGGACATAATGTTGCGATCTCTCATCCAGAAGGACGAGGTCTAAGAGATGCGATGACCAAAGCCCTCAAGGATGCTCAAATCGAATCAAGTGACATTCAATACGTTAACGCCCATGCCCCATCTACACCCATTGGAGACGCATCGGAAATGAAAGCCCTTAAATCCGTCTTTCCATCATCCCAAGACATCCTTGTATCCAGCACCAAGGCGTTAACTGGGCATGGTTTATCACTCTCGAGTATCATGGAGGCATCCTTTTGCTGCATGGCATTAAATCATGGCTTCCTACCCGGTTCGGCTCATGTTTCCGAACCCGACCCGGAACTCGAACATCTAAAACTCCTTCGTCAATCGACTCATCAATCTGTCGACCGTATCATGAGTAACAGTAGCGGCTTCGGTGGTGCAAACGTCAGCGTAATTTTGGAAAAAGCATAATTTCCGTATTCATTCGAAATGGAAAGAGAAGAAACTCGAACTCTGGCGGAAATCATTCGAAGAAGACGCACCCGCAAACCTGCCCAATTCTCAAAGGAAGTACCTCCTAAAGAATTGATGCGAGAACTCATTGAGATCGCTCGCCATGCCCCCAATCACCACCGGACGGAACCAGCCAGGTTTTATCTTTTAAATCAAGAAACTATTCGAGAAGTCGGAAAATTATTTGGCGAAGTAGTACGTGGCGACGGAAAAACCCCAGCTCTCATAGAAAAAGGAAATCGTAAAACATCCGAATGGGGAAATGCACCAGGTTTGTTGATCGTTACATGCTCTACCGACCTTGAGTCTGAACTCATTCGCAAAAACCCTGCAGTCGTGGACGAGGATTACGCCACCTGCTCCTGTATCTGTCAAAATCTACTATTATTACTCGAAGCAGAAGGAATTGCCTGCAAATGGAGTACGGGACCCGTCTGGGAACACGCTAATTTCGCAAACATCATCAAGATGCGTGAACCAGAAAACGAACGAGTTGTTGGCTTACTCTTTTACGGCTATTCAACCCAAGATCTTTCATCTCGACCACTTACGCCGATTGATGAACACCTCGTTGAGAAATTCTAGAATTCAAACCGCTCTTACTAAGTCCTTTATCCATTGACCCGATGAAAGAAATTTGCATATTCGTTATCCTTTGGTGATTAGGCGAAATAGCTCAGTTGGTAGAGCAGAGGACTGAAAATCCTTGTGTCCCCAGTTCGATTCTGGGTTTCGCCACCACCAAGAACTTGTGATAATCAAAAGATTACAAAAGATTTCCCTAGGTGGAGCCTCAACTCAACATTTACGCTTGGACATATCTTGGACACTTTGACGCTTCACTATTTGCACTCCCCCACCCCAATTGCTCTTTAGTTCTAAGATAAAAGTTATATCCCTGGGGGGGCGGGGGTCAGACCGAAAAGTCTCCCAAATATGATTATATCATCATTCACCGCACGAAATTTTTCGCAATAAGAGTTTTTTCACCTCAAACGCGAATGCTCAGATAAGGGGGCGTAGGGGGGAATCGTCAAGTGTTGTATAGACGAGGAGATTTTAGGGTTTGAGCCGGACGAGGGTTAGTCTTTGACTGGTACGCCGTCCTTCCAAATTTGTTCGGTTTCCTTCTGCCCGTCCTCCAACCACCAAGTCTCAAGCCCCTCCTGTCTGCCGTCCTTCCAGTTTACTTCGAACCACTTCTGCCCGTCCTCGTACCACCCAGTCTCAAGCCCATCTTTCTCTCCGTCCTTGTAGTTTCTCTCCCTGTACTTCTGTCCGTTTTCGTGCCACAAAGTATTAAGCCCATTCTGCTTACCGTCCTTGTAGTTTGATTCCATCTCTTGTTGTCCATTCTCGTAGAATTTTGCAGCCCGACCTGTAAAGGGCGTTTCTTCATTAGGCAGATAGAATCCATCGTCACGATCTACTAGCTTCGAGTAGTCGACCAATCCATTTAACTTAAAATGGTCGATGGAAGCGTCTTCAACCACATCTGGATCGCTTTGGTCGGGTTGCCCACACCCAAGCATGAACATGCTGATAGAGAAAATGGGGAGTAATACTTTCATACCTGAATCCAAACACCTTTTTTTACCATCGTCAAGAATCGGCAGCAATCCGTTGGTCGCAAGAGAGCGAAGAAGACGAAGAAAGGGTTAAGTCAATCTGTAATCAAATCCATATCAATAGACCATCGATCATACGCCTCTCTCTGTTCATGGGCATTTTGAGCCTGATGCTTTAATTGTAAGTATTCTGCACCAGAAAGTTCTCCTCTGCTTTTAGCAGTTTCAATTTCATTGAGTTGTGTAGAATAAACTTGTTGGCTATGCGTTTGGCAACCCACGCTTAAGCCAAGGCAAGCACAGATAAATAAAACTGTGATAATGCCATACTTTGCAGATTTTCTACCCTTCATTCCCTTACTAAATGAATATCATAGGGTCTAGTCAAGTGTTGGGTCGACGAACAGATTTTTGGGGTTGAGCCTTTGGAGGTAAAGGGATTAGGGATTTTTTCGAACAACCGGGAACTCGATCAGTTGAAACGCGATGGGGTGATACTGAAACTTCCGATAATGAAAAAAACTGATCCATCCTTAAAATTAAATCGTTCTTTTAGTGACAGTAAGTTGGGCTAACTTAAATGTTACAAAAAAACCTTAAAAGCGGGAGAACAATCTCCCGCTTTTTATTTTCAAGTTAACTAATTAGCTCATTAACACTGGTGAGTAATTCACTGTTTACAAAGTATGTTATCGCAGAGGTATGGATCGATAGAGAATCGCTTGCTTACATGCTCGAGGCTAAGGGGTTGGCGAAGGACTATGATGAGGAGGGTCCGAGACCGGAGTGGTGAGTGGATTGCATCAATTCTTAGAAACTCACATTACAGTCACTATATCAAATTTGTGTAGCTCTTTTGTTATAAGAGAAGCACCATCATCTGGATGGGCATTTGCATTTGGAAGTAATTTAAAGAGTAGTGAAGTTACTTTTTTCGTAAAATGTAAGAAATTTGCTCTAAATAAGGCGAAAAAATTTCAAAAGTATATTTTTGAACAAAGTATTCAGAATCTTCTTCGTCTATCCATTTTTCTAAATTATTTGAAATGGTATGCTTATAAATGAAGTAATTACCTTCAAAATATTTATCTTCAAAGTCTTTGTGATATTTAGGGTTAAATTCTTTTCCTTCGTTTTCCATTGAGACAGTTTGCATTCCCACATCTCCGAATAACTCTTTGAAAGGAGTGTGGAAATCAATCCAAGGTTTTGCTCTTGCTTTGTAATAAGGTTGCATTTGCTTTTCCCACTCTTGCATCTTCTTATCATAAATTTTGTATTCCTCAGTTTGTTCAAATTTCCTATTCTCTTTATCTAATTTTGCCTCAAGTTCTCTAATCCTTTTGGGTGTTTTTGGTTTTGGTTCTTGAGGGTTGTTTCTTTTTTTCCATCTATCTAATTTATTCCAATAATCTGCATATAAATCATCACCTTGGAAAAAATTCACGAACTCGTCTTCAAGTTCTTTTAATTTTTTCGGTCTCTCAATTGTGGGTTCAGGAAATTTGAGTTCTTCCAGACTTTCGTAGTAATCTTCGTATGTAAAAAACAAAGAAACATATGCTCCTAAAAACTTCAAAACAAGTGTATGCTTTTGAGTTGCTGGATTATCTATAATTATAGTCTGTGTACTTGCATTAAAATCAGTTATTATTTCAATCTTAACATCCTCTCCAAACCCAAGTCTTGGAATCAACAGAACGAAAAGAAAAAGGATTTTGTTTTTCATAATTTAGTACTTTAGAGAAAAGTTTGCATCCTTGTCGAATATGTTCAAAAAACCAAACTCTTCACATTCTTTAGTTTCTACATTATTTTAACCCTCAAAAACTATCCCACACCTCATCAAACGCGGAATCATCGAGAAACTCAGTCCGATATTTTCCGTCCAGTTTGTTTGCCCGGCGATCGTAAACCTTCGTTCATTTCAATTTGATTTACAAAAATTTAAGTAAAAAAGTTAGGCCGTGTCTTTGCTAATTTTAGAAGAATATGCCGAGTTTCTTCTGATCACATACCATAGATACAAGGGGCCTAGAATTCCACCTATGGTGCTAAAACTAAGAATCCCCATATTTAGCCAATAATTAAGTGGAGATTCTTCGAGGTTGCAGATTCGTTGGTGATTGTCGGAATTCAAAGTGGCTACATTGAAAACCTTGCCTGTCTTAAGTCCATCGTAAAGAAAGTAACTTGTAAAGATGGAGATGACTGGAAACAACAAAAGAATGAAAGGAAACTTATTTTTCATTGATGCGTGTTTAAGACCAAATTTAACTCCGTCAACAATATTTCACTATTTAGTTTTTTTAAGAACTAATTAAGTTACCTTCAAATATCACTTTTTTCACATCGTTAGAAAAGCTTACAGGCTCAGAATGGAAATTTTCAGTGATTGAGCTAGTTAGCACTCTGTGTTTGATTACTGGTTAAATGATTTCAATCAAGCATATAAAATGAGTAAGTTAGTCGTGAAATTAAAAGAGTTTAAAGGACTCTTAATTGCAGGATTGATCGTTCTTGGAGGTTGCATTTTGTTGTTCGTGGTCCCCTACCCTTTAAATGAAGAGTCCAAAGTGGAATCAAAGATCAAGGGAATGGAATTGTATAAAAAGGGATTGATTAAAATCGAATCAACTAAATTACCAAATAATCGAGCTCGGACAAGGGGGAATCGGCCTGGAATTTTCGAAGTCATTGTCGAGTCCAAGATAACAAACGAATCAGACGAAACCATCACCTTGGTTGGAGGTAAATTCTTTTTCGAGGAACTTCCATTGGTGAGGGTAGCCTTTCGTTATTACGAAGAAATACCACCTCATAGTACAGTGGATTGCTGGACATGGGTCGACGTCATACCAAAAGGAGAATTCATTGTGGATGAAATTATGAGAAGCGGTATAAGATTGGCAGAGGTAAACGATGTCCGAATCAAAAATACTTTTGATCCTCTCCGTGGAATCTGAGCGGTAACCAGCCGTTTATTTATGAAAGAGCAAGAAAGAGGATATATTCAACCGGCGGAATAAATTTTTCCGTTCCAATCGAGAATCATTAATTTTCCTCTAGGAGACAGGCAAAAGTTAACAGGTTTGAAAGGACTCTTTGGCTTACCGTTCACGAACTTGGGTAATTCATTTATTACTTCTCCATCAACGAGAAACTTTAAGTCCTTTACGGATGATACTTGCTCCCCTTCGACATGGATTGCCCAGCATTTACCCGTACCCCAATCACCAAACAGATAATGATCATCAATACTTGCTAATTCCAATCCGCGATAAACCATTCCGCCACTAACACTTGTTCCCTGAGTATGATCGTACTCGAAAATAGGATCTTCAAAAGTTAGACCTTCGGGAACAGGTAAGTTCTTCAAACTAAAAGAGTCAGCCCCCTCCCTAAAACTCCAACCATAGTTTCCACCTTTTCGAATGAGATTAATTTCTTCTTTCATATGCTGACCTACATCAGCACAGTAAAGTAGATTGGTTTTGAAATCCCAATGCAATCTCCACGGGTTCCGCATTCCCAAGGCCCAAATTTCCTGACGATATCCGGGTTTTCCCTTGAAAGGATTATCTTCGGGAATCGCATAAGCCAAGTTTCCCTTCCGTGAATTGACATCCAATCTAAGAATTTTCCCCAACAGCGAGAAAGTATTTTGAGAAAAATCATGTGGATCGTTCCCATTTCCACCATCTCCAGTAGATAAATAGAGAAACCCATCCGGTCCAAATTCCGGGATACCTGAATTATGATTCCAGTATGGTTGGGGAATCTCGATGATTGTCCTAACGAACTTCGGATCCACAATCATTTTGTCAAAGTTACGGACTTTTCTCTCCACCAATACGGATCGCTTTGGGTTTTGGAGAGTGTGGTAGAGGTAAAACAAATGATTATCAAGGAAGTCGGGATGGAAAACCAAACCCAACAAACCCTCCTCAAAAGCATTATCAATCATATCCTCACTCGATAGCTCAAGGAATGTTTGTACATTTCCGGATTTATGATCGTCAGAAAGCATAAGTATTTTTCCTCCCTGAAGAACAAGAAGCGACCGATTTGAACCATCAGGAATCGGAACCAAAGAAATTGGTTTGGGTGTATCCAGATTTTCAAAAGTTAGATTCAAAGGTATCCGAACTTCCTTTGGAGCTGATTTTCCCGGTATCGAAAGAAGTGAGAAAAGCGAAAAAAGCAAAAATAGACAGAAGCTATTGGAAACGATGCTCATACATAAAATTGGTAAGAATTAAAACTAAATGATCAATTAACTCATCATCGAAAACATTCACAAGCTGTCAATCTTTGGGATAGTTTGTTTTGAAAGAAAATTTACTCTATCAGCCTAAAGTAACTCAGTTCCCATATCGTATGAAATGAATTTGTTCTCCTCGCCTTGCTCGTTGTAGAAAATCCACAAACCATGGCGAACTCCCCTTTTGAAAGTTCCCTCCACTCCTTTTTTTCCATTTGGATGCCACCAAATATAGGGACCATCCTTCTCTCCATTATCAAATGTTTGGACTTGAGAATTTGTACCATCCATTCTCCAAAATCTCCACTCACCATGCTCCCTGCCGTTAAGATAATTTCCCTGATGCATTTTTAATCCATTTTCGAACCAAAAGACACATGGTCCATCCCACTTTCCATCCTTGTACATAGTCAAAGATTCTAATTGTCCATTCGAATGATTCCTTTTCGCCCAACCGGAAAAAGTCGACATAAAATCTTCACTCTCAGTCAAAGCTGATTCAAATACCGCAGTTGAAGCCACTTTTTTTAATTTCTCCAAATCGTCCAAATCATAATCATCCGCACAACCCAGCAAAGAAAAACTAATAATAGTAACCAATAAAGCAACTTTCACTCCCAAAAAACCAATCACACGAATATTGTGCAGTCAAGAGGAAGTATTAATAAATCAAATAATTACTTTTCCAACTGAATAATAATCTTTTCCCAGACTCAAATTTTCTAAACTAATCCACAACTTCTTTGAAATTAGTAATTTTTTACTGAAGCATGAGAGATTGATTAATTTTTTACAGAGTATCTAGATAATACGAGATTGCTTTTTCAATCATTACTTTCTGTGCCTGTATTCGTCTTTGCAAATCAAATTCTGAAGGGGTTTCAAAAGTAAAACTGGAGCATTTATTTGCATGATATAAGTGCAAAGCCTCAGGAATCCCATCGGGAGGAGGTTTGTTGGGTCGTGGGCGAATAATACCCTGTCGACAAGTTCTTCCCTCTATTTTTGAACGTAAATCTCGAGGAATTACTTTGGAAGCATGGCTAAGAATATTCTCGGCCACACTGGTAGGAGGACCACCAGAAAAAGGCTCGAAAAGATAGATTCCATTGGCGTCATAATCTTCATGTAAAGTAAGTGCCAAACCAATCTCCATTTTTTTGATCCGCTCCATGATTTCTCCCACAACCGGATGTTGTGCATTGTCCCAAACCCGGTTCAAATCAACACCCTCTTGATCCCATCTCGAATTATTAATTAAGCCCCATGGATTCAAACAGGGAAAAATAACAAAAGGACGCGAGCGAAATTGCCTTAGATGAACCCGTGCCCATTCGAACAGACCCTCCGTTGCGCCGACTTCGTCGCCATGAATTCCGGCGGATAAATAAATGACTTTCTCATCCGAAGTCGTGTCAGACGATATTTGAATAATTGGAAAGGAAGCCTGTTTGGCAATTGTCTCGACATCCAATTTATATTTTCGACTCAGTGATTTCCATCTAGATATCAGATTGCGATAATCATGTGGACGAATGGATAAGGCACTCGGATTTGCTTCGTTTTTTACTTTATCTCTCATTCGAATCAAAGGATGCCAACTTCCACAAACCAAGCCCTCACTGTTTCGACAGGCAAGCCAACCACATTGGAATGGGAACCCTTGAAATTTTCGATAATTAAATCTGGGCGAGTTTGTATTGCATACGAACCTGCCTTATCCAGAGGATCAACTTCTTGAAAGTAATTTTCCATAATATCTTCATTAAGTTCCCGAAAAGTGACCTCGCTAGTCTCCACTTTGTTCACGGAATAGTTTTCCTTCTGGTTAATCAAACAAAGACCAGTACTTACCATATGAGTGCGACCAGAAAGGAACAAAAGCGTATCACGGGCTTCATTCATGTCTTTGGGTTTACCAAAAATTTGATCTCCCAGCCAAACCAGTGTATCTGCCCCCAATATCCACTGGGAGGGAAATCTCATGGCAACTTCTTTCGCCTTGATTTTCGCATTTTGCATAACAAGCCCAACTGGTCCGTTTTCGTGTTTTGATAATTCGACTCCATGTGAGGCAACGATATTAAAATCATCAAGGATCTGTCCGAGCAGTTCCTTTCGCCTAGGAGATGAGGAAGCCAAGACCATAGAATCAACATCCTTCGAGTTCGCTTTTTTGGACAAATCTCTCATAATGGATCGTTTTATGAATCATTTTCAGAAGTTGGCAACAAGATGAGAGTTGGAATCGCACAACTCAACCCAGTGGTTGGAGACCTTGATGGTAATTTTTGCCTAGCAGTCGACGCATATGAACAACTAACGGGACTAGGAGCTGATTTCGTTGTCTTCCCGGAACTTTTATTATGTGGATATCCTCCACGGGACTTATTGTTCAAAAATCAATTCCTTTCCGACTTATCCAATAAACTTAAGGAATTTGCGAACCAAACCGGCCCCACTCCAGCACTGATAGGATTTGCAGAAAAAATCTCTGACGAGGAGCCTCGAACTTTTAATTCCGCTGCCTGGTGCACTGAAGGAAAAATCGATAAAATCTTTCGTAAGCGACTCCTTCCGACCTATGACGTTTTTGACGAAACCAGATATTTCAAACCTGGCAAGAATGATCTGTTCGTCGAATTTAAGGGTAAAAAAATTGCCGTCACTATATGTGAGGATGTTTGGAACCTCGATAAAGTTCGTTACGAAAACGATCCACTCGACGAAATCATCGAGCAAGGAATGGACTTGCTTATCAATCTTTCAGCCAGTCCATGGCATATGGGCAAACAGAATATACGCAAAAATCTTCTCAATGATTTATATGATAGAACGAATTGCCCGATCATCTATGTCAACGCCGTAGGTGGGAATGATGAATTGATTTTTGATGGTGCCTCGATGTCCATCAACCAAACCGGTGAAATTGCCGGGCAAGCATCCTCCTTTAAGGAATCCATCGAAATTCATGACCTCGAGCAAGAATTCGCGGATACTCGAAACAACCCGAATCAAATGGAGGACTTGCATAAAGCATTAGTACTTGGCCTGCGTGACTACAGCTTCAAAAGTGGCTTCACAAAAGGTTTGGTCGGGTTAAGCGGAGGGATTGACTCCGCTGTCACTGCAGCACTGGCCGCAGAGGCACTCGGACCCGAAAATGTAATCGGCATCAGTTTGCCATCGGAGATTTCAAGCGATCACAGTAAAGACGATGCCCGTGAACTCGCAAGCAACTTGGGGATCGAATTTCATACCCTTCCAATACAGTCGGTCGTTGATGCGGCAAATGAACAATTGAAACCCAAATTCGGTGATCTCCCAATGGATGTTACCGAGGAAAATCTACAAGCTCGAAGTCGTGGATTATTACTAATGGCCATATCCAACAAATTCGGAGCTTTGCTACTTACTACGGGGAACAAAAGTGAACTGGCGGTTGGTTATTGCACCTTGTACGGAGACATGTGCGGTGGATTGGCAGTAATTTCCGACGTTCCCAAAACGCAAGTCTTCTCACTTGCAAGGCACATTAACCGGGAAAAAGTCATAATTCCTGAAAATACCATTGAGAAACCTCCATCCGCAGAACTCAGACCCGATCAACTGGATAGCGACTCCCTACCCGATTACAACATACTCGATCTGATTCTTCAGGCCTACATCGAGGAAGCTCAGTCCATTCGCCAAATCGTGAAACTTGGCTTGGACGAGGATCTCGTACGAAAAGTGATTAGGTTAGTTGACCTCAACGAATACAAGAGAAATCAGGCAGCACCAGGACTCAAGACCACACCGCTCGCTTTTGGAATTGGAAGGCGAATTCCAATCGTACAAAAATACCCCCACTGATTTTTTTCTTTCTTACCATGAACAAATCCGAAAATTTATTTGAACGCGCCAAAGCTCTTATTCCGGGGGGCGTAAATTCGCCGGTCCGAGCTTTTCGTTCCGTAGGAGGAACACCATTTTTCACCAAAAAGGCGGAAGGCTGCAACCTTACGACCGCTGACGACCATGAATTATTGGATTTCGTTTGTACTTGGGGACCCGCGATACACGGACATAATCATCCGTTCATTAAGGATGCCTTGGCCAGAGCTTTATCCAACGGAACAAGCTTCGGCACACCCGGCCCTGCGGAAGTGGAAATGGCTGAATTGATAACCGAGCTTGTACCATCGGTGGAAAAAGTTCGCATGTGCAACAGCGGAACGGAAGCAACCATGTCCGCCATTCGTCTAGCCCGAGGTTACACCGGAAAAAACAAGATCATCAAATTTGCCGGCTGTTATCATGGTCATGTTGACAGCCTACTTGTCAAAGCAGGTTCAGGCGCCCTGACTCTTGGCAACCCGGATAGTGCGGGAATACCTCCCAGCTTGGCCCAGGAAACCATCGTATTGCCCTACAACGATATTGAATCCGTAAGAAATGCATTTGCTCATGCGGAGGAAGGGATTGCCGCCATTATTGTCGAACCCTTTCCGGCAAACTGTGGTCTCATCCTACCCAGGGAAGGCTATTTGGAAGGCCTGCGAAAAGTTTGCACCGAATACGAAGCGGTCTTGATCTTTGATGAAGTCATGACAGGGTTTCGCCTCGCTCATGGTGGGGTGCAAGAAAAAGTAGGCGTTAAGCCTGATCTGACTGCGATGGGTAAAATTATCGGAGGTGGATTGCCCGTAGGTGCAGTGGGTGGAAAATCTGAAATCATGGATTTCCTTGCTCCTCTCGGTCCTGTTTATCAAGCGGGAACACTAAGTGGTAACCCGTTGGCTATGGCAGCCGGAATCGCATCCCTTTCCATGCTTAAGGATGCCCCACCCTATCCCCATCTTGACAAAATCGGAACCCAACTGGCGGAGGGAATTCGTGGACTTGCCAAAGAATTTGGTATTCCCATACAAGTTCCTCAAACCGGGTCAATGTTTTGCCTCTATTTTTCTCCGGAACCCGTAAGCAACTTCGAACAAGCAATGGCATGCGAACACGATCACTTTAATCGTATTTTTCGCAATTTACTTGATGAGTGCATTTATCTTCCCCCTTCCTCATACGAGACCTGTTTCCTCTCCTCAGCCCATGAAGAAGCGGAAGTAACAAAAACTCTTGAAGCACTTCAGCGATCGTTTTCGAAACTCTAAGCCAGTTTACGTTGACATGCTTATTCATTCCTCAAGATTTCATAGCATGATTTCTCTCATTCGATTTCTCCCAATATTTTCGGTCTTAGTCATGCCCCCGCTCTCTTGGGCAGAAGACAGGATTCCATTTTATGAAGATTTTTTAAAAGATTCCGATTTCGATGGATTTCTTGAAGAAGCTCAAAGTTTTCTGACATCGAAAGCAGATGCCATCGAAGCGCCCAGGCTTGCACTGGATTTACTTATGGCATCTCAAATCGCAAAGGATTCGGATGCCTATCAAACAGCCACAAGCCTGTTACTTTTCAAGTATCCAAACAGCTTACCTACATTATACTACCTAAGTTCATTCGAACCCGGTTCAGAAAGATTAACCGAAATCCTTAAAGATAAAGCTGAAAAAGGTAATTTAAGAGATAAAGGTTTTGCGAATGCCTATTGTCGGGCAATCATCATGGCTGCCCGTTCGCAGGGCCCAGAATTGCTTAAGGATTCATCGCTTCGACTTATGACCTATCTATTGGCCTTGAAAGCCGAAGTTGAGGAGATTGAAAGCAGCACCATTAAATCTCTGGAAAAAGAGAAAGAAGGAAATGGTGTGTTTAATAAAGTGGTTGCGATCGTCCTCGATGAGTCGGAGCCGATTGAAAAACTAAAAGCACTTGCTCCACTTTCCGGAATGGATGCCCAGTTTTGCTTAGCCTACTATGTTGCTCAACTAGACGAAACGGAAGCATCTTCTCCTGAAGTAACGGACTTGAAAATAATCCAATCCCTCTTCAGGCAAAATCCAAATACCACGGAGGTGAAGGAACTCATTTCAGGACTACCCCCGGACATTCGCAAATCCAGCCGGATACAAACCTTACTTGCTCTTGCTCAACATATCGAAGGAGATACCGAAGAGGCCATCAAAACTCTTGGTAAATTAAGCAACTCCAAAGACCCCTGGACATCAAAGGGGGAATCCTATGCCAATGGGCTGGAGTTCATGGAAAATCGAAGCAAACTCCTTCTGGAAAGTCTTAATAAGGCATTCGACAAAATCGACGACGAGAAGGAAGCCCTGTATGCAAAAGTTTCATGGACTGGATCCGGGGACGATTCGAAAATTAAAAAATTTGAAGCTCACATGGGTATCTCGTTAAAGAATCAAAGTGTAGAATTTCAATTTTTTGGAAATGATGAGCTATATGTTGCCTATAAAACTTCTACAAACAATTCCTTGCTCATTTCACCCGGAGCCAAGGAAATCGTTTCTTTCGCAGGTCCCGGAGCTATCCCCATTCCCGGCTTTTCAATTAATCGCGACATTTCGACGGGCGTGTTTAACTTTTCATTCAACTTGAACTTCGCTTCTTCCACTTCCTTTGATAAACTTATTAAGGAAGGTGAGAACCTTTTGGATAATCCGTATTTGGGAACTTCAAAAGGAAGAGAAGTACTGGTCAATTATTTGCTCCGACAAAAAGGTGGTTGGTTACTTGCTCCTCAAACCATCGATTCGGGAATTACTTATCCGATGCGTACCATCGACCCCAATTCTCCGGAACCTACAAAAACCGCACTCTCCTTTGATTTAAGCAATCAATTGACTTCAGTTAGTATTGGAAAGTTTTCCCTCAAAAGTTTGCAACTCGGAGAAAATTCGATTCTTGGGCAAATGCCTGACTTACCCGATCTGCCCGAGAAGAAAATGGAAAAGTTCGACTTTAGTCTTTTCCTTAAAATCCTAAACGAAGCTTCTAATTTAGGAAAGGGATGATGTTGAAAATAGGGAGAAGATTAACATGAGAAGATTGAGAATCTTCCTCTTTATCTCGCTTGTTTTTCCTGCTCTTTTTGCTGATGAGGAAGTCCGAAAATATACCATTCGGAAGGATCTCAATTATGGAGACAGCGACAACCAGATACACACCCTCGATCTTTACCTGCCCAAGATTAGAAACCTGAGAAAACCTCTCCCAGTCGTTATCTGGATTCATGGAGGCGGTTGGCGTTCCGGAGACAAGCAGAGCGGTTCGCGAATCGATCGTTTGCATGGCATCGCATCCACTGGTCGTTATGTAGGAGCAAGTATTTCGTACAGGTTGAGCACCCAATCAAAATGGCCTGCACAAATTCATGACTGTAAAGCCGCAATCCGCTGGCTACGTGGAAATGCCGATAAATTTGAAATGGATCCCAATCGGATTGCGGTGTGGGGTTCTTCCGCTGGTGGTCATTTGGCTTCTTTCATCGGAACGACAGCTGGTCTTCCTGACTTCGAAGGAAAAATCGGAAAATATCCCCTCAAAAGTACTCGAGTTCAGGCTGTAATCAACTACTATGGACCAAGTGCTTTTTTGCGGATGGATGACTTCCCAAGCAAAATCATCCACAATTCACCCTACTCTCCCGAAAGCAGACTGATTGGAGCACCCATCCAGAAAGCCAAGGAAAAAGCCAGAGAAGCATCTCCCATCACTCATGTCTCAGAGGATGACCCACCCTTTTTGCATCTGCATGGAACGGAAGACCCTCTCGTTCCTTTCAACCAATCGGAAATCCTTCACGATGCATTGGAGGCCAAACAAGTAGCAAGCAGTCTGGTTACCGTGCGCAACCGGGGACACTCCATGCCTGGAGTATACACCTGGAAATTTGTGATTCCATTTCTCGATTTCCATCTACTCGATCGGGGTCAGGAGATCTCTACTCAAGAAGTCGTGGCACCCGACCCGAAACCGGCTCAGAAGCGATAACCCGCACTTAATTCAAACAAATGCAAATAGCGGGAAGAAAATTTCTCCATTGAACCCAAACCAAGCCAACGGTATCGCAAACCCACTATCGAGTGATCCGTAGGCAGATAAAAAAGTCCTCCAAAGACTTCATAAGCAAGGACGACCTCCGCCTCATCACCCGCAAGTACATCGAGCGAATAATCAATCTCCTGTTGCATCCCTCCCAACCCCGCTCCTAGCTCGAACCAAAGACTCGCCATCATTTCCTTCCTCAAGCCACCGGAAAGAACTGCCCCAAAAGTCGATGCTTCTCCGCTGAAAGATAAGGGCAGACCAACATCAAAAGTACCGGATAAATTATTTCTTCCATAGGAAAGCTCACTCTCAAGGAACCAGGGGTCTTGCTGATATCCTCCCCTGAGACCAAAGACATAACCATTTTTTCCCTCGATGGATTGGTCTCCATTGGGTATGGACATTCGAAAATCCTCCGATAATCCCACTCCAATAAAGGGCAGGAAATAAAAGCCCCGTACTCCAGTTTGAGAAATAACGTCATCAGGGTCACTTACGATAGTTTCAGGTTCAGCAAAACCTTGATTCTTTTCACCAATGACATTTGTCATTTCCTCTTTCGATTCTTCGGGCTTAATAAGTTCTCGATCTTTTGGGGAAACATCTGCTTCAGACGATTCTGAAATCACTCGATCTCTTTTGGCACCTTTTCTTGGTTCAAGGTGTGCATCCATTGATTCATTCAACTCCTCCATTTCATTTCGAATACGACCATAGCGGGAACGTAAATCATCCACATAGCTCTGGATTTCACGGCTCAATCCTATGGGTGAAGAATCCGTATCATTTAAATCCGAAAAAAACTGTGATTCATTGGAGTCGTAAATCACCTGCCGGGTAGTCATATCCAGATCTTCTGCTTCTGTCTCATTGCTTTCCGGTTCATCAGTTGCATCTTCAATGGAACTTTTCATCAAACTCATTGAAATCTCTTGCTGAACAATTCGAATTAAATCTTCGATTTGACGAACCGCCGAATCAACCTCGTAAGTCAAATCATCTACTTTTTGGGAAATCGCATCCACCTCCATACGTGTTTCGATCAAGTCACTTACTTCTCCATCCACCCCTGCATTAACATTCAACCCCAACCCAAAGAACAACATAGCAAACCCTACCCGATGGATGGACGAACCAATCATTTGGAAAAAGTAAGCAAAGCAATGAATTTACAAAACATTCTCACTTCTGATTAAGATTTAATCCCGTGGATCGTACCTTCCCATAGAGCAATATTTCAGCCAAGGCTTTCTTCTTGGTTTTTTCACTGATATTTTTCATCTCCACTACCTCCTCGAGCAAATCATTTACGGAGGCAGGTTCATCCGGCACTGGTGGTTCCACTTCCACAGGTGGCGGAGTTACTACCGGCAGTTCTCTAAAATTTGCCACCACATTGATATCGGATAAAACCTCCAGTACCCTTTGCGAATTTTCTCCCTGCAGATCCCCACTCCAATGATCAAAAACAAAACCATCAAACGCTTGTGCATCGAGCGTAACCTCTTCCCATCTATAGAATTCACCCATTCCCGATACGTATCCTCCCTGGCTTGGATTGGTATTGGCGGAGACTCGATATTTAGCATACAACTCGAACCATTCCCTTCTATTAAAATCATATAGCGTAGGCTTTGAAGAATTTTGATGGGCATAAGTCCAATCCGTTCGATTTATCATATAGAGATATGGAAAATCACTTGGAGTCGACCAGACCCACCCCATCCGCTCATGAAAAAACCAAACGCCTTCTTCATTCTTTTGAGCAACATATAGCCAACCCAGATTCTGATGATATACCCACGGAAAAAACTCAGAAAAATATTCCCCAAACCAAGCTGCCCGCCTCCATCCGGAAGAAAGCAGACTACCCTCTTCCAGCATCATCACTGACTCACCCGATTGATACTCCGCTCTAAGTTCGAGATAGGCAAAAACCGGATCCAACAAAGTATAGGGTTCCCTAGAGTCAATTTCTTCCGGTTCGGAAGCTCCCCACCCCACTTCAAATTCATACACATGCCCGGACAACCGAACCGTCTCCTCACCGGTCAAGGAATGTTCCAATGTGTATGGGTTAGCCTTTAGATAAAAGGAGAAAAGACAAAAACAAACAACCTTTACAGGAATAATTACCTGAAAAAAAATAAATCCAAAAAATTCCTTCATTAATCAGATCGCACAGTACCGTCTGGCA
>JAYYQI010000010.1:0-14149 GCA_036128475.1 Verrucomicrobiota bacterium | reverse complement strand
GAATCGCCCGGTGGAAAAAGTTTCTTGGGCGGATGCCCAAATTTTCCTGACCCGGCTGAATGCTCAGCAATCGGCGAACATACCCCCTGGCTGGGCCTATGTGCTGCCCACCGAGTCGCAATGGGAATATGCCTGCCGTGCGGGTACGACGACGGCCTATTCGTGGGGAGATTCGATTACAGCAAGCAACGCGAATTACTCGAGCAGCGGACTGGGCCAGACCCGCGATGTCGGCCAATATGCTTCTAATCCTTGGGGCTTTTTTGATATGCATGGTAACGTGTGGGAGTGGACCGCGGACTGGTATCAGGCGGCCTATCCCAACGGCAACCCGTTGGTGGATCCAACAGGACCGGCGTCGGGTTCGTCCCGGGTTAGGCGCGGTGGCTCTTGGCTCGGCGACGCCCCGGACAAACGATCTGCGAAGCGTTCCCACCACACCCCCAGCTACCGATCCAACAGCATTGGCTTCCGTGTTGGTTTCCAAAATAGTCAGTAATGAAGAAGGAAGGAAAGTCTTGGCCTGAGGCTGAGCCAGAGGCCAGACGAACCGAGCGACTGGCGAAGCATAACCCATGAACCTCCGCACCCGCCTGTCCCGCTAAAACGGATATCGCGAGTTGGGGATGTATGGCGAATCGATCAGCGAACTGGAATCCATCGAGGGCGACGAGAAGTGGGAATATCCCATTCTGAAAGCGAAATATCAGACCTACTGGGAAGCGGAGGCATACGACTTGGCGGAAGCCATTGCTAGGGGTATGCGCATCCATCATCCTCATCTGACGGAAGGATGGCTCATGGGAGCGGAATGCCTGAACAAACTAAAGGGGGCGAAAGAAGCCGCTGAATTCCTACTGAAAGACGAAGAAAGCTTTAGTGAACAGGCGGACGTACTTTTTGCGATTGGTCCAATTTGATTGGCCGAAATTAAATTATTTTCCTAGAATCAAAAGCTTACAACATGGATTCTAAAAAAAAATTTCGCATTGCATTTCTGGGTTCGGATGAAATTGCCCTTCCTTTTTTGCTTAATCTCGAAAGGACTGTTCCTCAGTGCGAAATTTCCGCCGTCTTGACTCAACCGGACCGACCATCGGGTCGGGGTCGCAAGCTTACTCCAAATCCAATCAAGCAATGGGCAATGGATCATTCCATTGATCATCGGGATCCAATCTCCCCCGGAATGGAAGAGATTACCTGGCTTGAGAGCTTACGGATTGATCTATTGCTGGTTATGGCATACGGGCATATTTTACGACAACCATTCTTGGAGGTTGCTCAGAAGGGCTGTTTCAATCTGCATGCGTCGATTCTCCCTTATTACAGAGGTGCATCTCCCATCGAGTCGGCATTGGCAATGGGCGAAAAACAAACTGGGGTATCCCTCATGCGGATAGTTCCAAAGATGGATGCCGGTCCTCTTGTGGATATGGAAAAAGTGAATGTGAGTAATCAAATGAATGGCTCGGATTTGCGCCGTAATCTATCCGAAGCTTGCTTGCCCTTATTGACAAGGAATCTTCCATTGATTTTATCGGGAAATCATTCTGAAGTTCCTCAAGATGAATCCAAGGCCACTTATTGTCGAAAACTTGTCAAAGCGGATGGATTTTTGGATTTCTCCCTGACTGCCAACGAATTGGAGTGTCGTATTCGAGCCTTTAAAGCATGGCCGGGGAGTTCATTCATTTTTCAGCAAAGTCGAATACGCGTAGGTGGAGCCATTTCCTCTGATAATGTCACCCATTTGTCACCCGGAGAAGTTGGCGAAAATTCGTCGGGTAATTTAACTGTGGGCACAGCTAAGGGTAGTTTGGAAATGAACCTTCTTCAAAAGCCCGGAGGACGGATGATATCTGCGAAGGAATTTCTTCGTGGTTTCTCTTTACCTATTGGCACTCTTTTACCCATAGAAAAATCAGTGCCTCTCATTCGCTGATTAGGTCTGGGGTGCAAATTTGCCAATATTTTAAAAGATTTCTTGATTCCCCTGCTGATTTCAACCATCTTTATAGATGGTGGAATTATGAAGGATTTGGAAAGATTGGTATTATTTAGAATTTGTCGGTTTTTGATGCTTCCTGCATTGCTGGCTTTTGGCAACTCGCTAATGGCTAATGTGCAAGTGGCAAACCTTAAGCAGGACTTGGAGTTAATCGCCAGAGAAGTGGCGAGTCTTAGGAGTGAAGTCGAGCTTCTCCGCCGGGAAAACGCCCAACTCCGTGTTGCCTTGGAACAAGTCAATGTAAGTGCCAAGGCAGGAAATGACCAGGTAGCGATTAGTCAACTGGAGGGTAGGGTTCGGGTTGTCGAGCAAAAGGCATCGGCTAATGAACAGGCCCGTTCCGAGTTGCAAAACAACTTTAACGGAAAGATTGGCGAATTGATCCGTCAAATGAATGATGGTTTTTCCAAGGTTACTTCATCCGTAAGCTCCGCATCGTCAAATACACCATCCTTCAATACGGATTACCCGCAAAAAGGCTTTGTTCATAAAGTGGAAAAAGGTGAAACGGTGAGTAGCATTGCCAAAAAATACCAGTCGAAGGTGGATTGGATTATCAATGCCAATCAAATTGCGGATCCCAAAAAAGTTTTCGTGGGTAAGGAGCTATTTGTTCCCCAAAAGTAAATTTTAATTTCATAATGGCATCCAGACTAGGAAGAGGACTTGGCGGTTTGATCGCCGGTGGTGCATCCACATCATCCGAATCCCAAGATAAGGAAACTATCCCGGTCCAATTTGCACCGGAAGTTAAGGAAGATTCTTCTGCCGTAGAGTTTTCAACACCTGCTCCCAACAGTGAGATGGAGTCTTCCTCCGCGACTACTGGCATGTTTGAAATTTCAATGGATTCGATTGATCCAAATCCTTTTCAACCTCGAAAAGTGATGGATCCAGAAACCGTTCGTGAATTAGCGAATAGTATCGAATCCGAAGGCTTACTCCAACCAATAGTCGTTCGTTTGGTTAAGGATCGTCACCAATTAATTGCCGGCGAACGTAGATGGCGGGCTCACCAATTATTAAACAGGGATAAAATTACGGCTCGGGTAATTGAAGTGGATGATGGAGCTTCCGCAATTTTGGCCTTTATTGAAAATTTGCAGAGAGAAGATTTGAATCCCATTGATGAGGCGATGGGTTTTCATTCGCTCGTTGATGATTTTGATCTTACACAGGTTCAGGTTGCCGAACGAGTTGGCAAGAGTCGGGTTTATGTAACCAATTCAATCCGCTTGCTCCAATTATCCGAGACATTAAGAAAATTTCTTATCGAGGGACGATTGACGGTCGGACACGCAAAAGTACTTCTTGGTATATCGGACGAGGCTCGAAGAGAGGAAATTGGAATGCAAGCAGTTTCCGCCGGGTGGACCGTCAGGGAATGTGAGGAAGCAATTGATCAATTTGTTGATTCCAAAACCAATCGAATTAGCACAAGACTCTCATCCAAAGGGGTCTACAGCGATCTTGCCAAAAGTTTCGAACAACAACTTGGACGCCCGGTTAAAATTATTGGGGGTAGGGGAGAGAAAGGAAAGATTACCCTTGGGTTCGAAAATCGGGAAGATTTGGACAAAATTATTTCCTCCTTACAGGCGTAAGCAAATCGGGTTGCAATATTCTTGCTGAGTGGCATACTCAAATCCTTTGTTTAATATCCCATGACTGTAATTTTAACTACCGCACTTATTCTCCTTTGCTTCGTCATCGTGTTGCTCATTTTGATTCAACGTACATCCGGTGGCATGGGTTCCGCCTTGGGTGGAGGAGCCGCCGATCAGGTTTTGGGTGCGGGTTCCGCTGCTCAACTTACTAAGCTTACCGTTTATGGAATCGGAGGCTTTTTCGTATTGGCTTTTGCCCTTTATGCCCTTTACCAAAGCCAAGCGGGAGAAGGAGACACTCTTTTGCGAACGGGTGGGGAGACTCCTGAATTGTCCCCTAATCCTGGCATCATTGACACTACACCAGTTGCCCCACCACCTGCTCCCTCTCCAGCGGACAATGTGCCTGTCCCTCCTCCCCCCGCACCATCTGAGGTTCCACCAGCGCCGGAAGTGCCTGCAGTTCCTTTGTCATCCGAGGGTGCTGCTCCTGCACCCGAAGCAAACGCTTCCAAGTAACTATCGATTTTTCTTGAGGTGGGCAGGTCTATCCTAGTTGCCCTGATCGTTTCTCTTTTCGGAGTAAGTTCGTCTGAATTGCTGAGTTCAAAGGCTTTTCCTGCCCGAGGATTTGCCAAAATTCTTTCGACTGAGGAAGCCCAGGAGAAACTGAACCGATACCGATCATTAGTTGCGGCCGAATCGAATGCATCGGTTTATCACCAAGCCTACTCTTTTCGCTTTCGACTGCGTCATATGCCCAGAAGAGGGGAGGAGACCATCCGACAAGGATGTCTATCCGGTCCATTTATTGGTCATGGTGTAAGTCGTCTTCGCTTATATGCGGAAGGAAATGCAACGGATCAGGTTTATCTTTTTCGCAATGGACCAGTACACAAAGCATGGAGAGTTAATAAAGTTGGGGAAACCTCAAGTGAACTTATCCCAAAAGACTGGTTCGTACCTCTGATTGAAGGAATGAATCAAACTCCAT
This sequence comes from Verrucomicrobiota bacterium, assembly GCA_036128475.1. Classification (GTDB taxonomy): domain Bacteria; phylum Verrucomicrobiota; class Verrucomicrobiia; order Opitutales; family Seribacteraceae; genus Seribacter. The sequence continues at coordinate 9,540 of JAYYQI010000010.1, read as the reverse complement.
TTGATTTGCTCATGCCTTTTGTTTTTTGGGAGGGAAAGTATGAAAAATCCGGAAAAGTTGCCGGCCGGCCTGCTCATGTCTTTCATTTTCCCTACCCGGAATGGGCTAAGAAAATAAATCCAAATTTCTCACACATTGCAATGGGCATTGATGATACCTACGACGCTCCCCTACGTGTTGAGAATTATGCTGCCGGATACATTCCACAAAGCGAATATATCCTGCAAAGCTTTAAAAAGCTGCAGGATCGATGGATTGTAAAAGCCATTGATTTTAAGGATGGAAAAACCCGGTCAAATACACGTTTTGAAATTACTGAAGCCGCGGTTGATCTGGATTTGGATGCCAGTCTTTTCTCTCCCTCGGGCTTATCGCGCAACCTCCCGGTTTCTGGAGAGATGTACCAATCCCTTTGAATCGTCACAAGACTTTTAATTGAACTTGCCCGACTTTCGAATTTTTCTACTTTCACTATTTCAATGAACGAAAATGATATGCTTTCCCCATGGGCCCGAAATGTCTCCCCATCGCCAACCTTGGCCGTGGATGCCAAAGCCAAGGAACTTAAGGCCGCCGGTGAAGATGTCTGCGGTTTTGGAGCTGGAGAACCCGATTTTGATACGCCGGAATTCATCAAGGATGCCTGTGCCAAGGCTCTTGCCGATGGATTGACCAAATACGCGCCTGCCGGCGGAATACCCGCATTACGCAAAGCCCTGGCTGAACAATATCACGGACTGGGCGTTCTCGGGGATGCAAATCCTGCTCAAGTTGTCATTAGCCCGGGTGGAAAATATTCCTGCCATCTGGCTATACTCGCCACCTGCGGACCTGGGGACGAGGTCATAATTCCTGCACCCTATTGGGTAAGTTATCCAGAAATGGTCAAACTTGCCGGTGCCACTCCCAAAATCGTATTTGCCGGAGATGATCAAGGCTTCAAAGTAAGTGCCCAACAAATTGCGGATGCTCTTACGCCGAACTCCAAACTTATCATTCTGAATAGCCCGTCCAATCCGACCGGATGTCTCTATGAAAAAGCGGAAATGGAAGCGATCCTTCAGCTTGCCTGTGAAAAGGATCTCTTGCTTATGTCGGACGAGATTTATGAGTATCTACTTTATGATGATGCCTCTCATCATCGCCCTGCCTCCTTTGACAAAGAAGCTGCCGAACGCGTAATCACCGTTTCGGGATTTAGTAAGACCTTTTCCATGACTGGCTGGCGCTTGGGTACGCTTGTGGCCAACCCCACTATTTCCAAAGCGGTGGGATCCCTCCAGAGTCAAACCACCTCCAATGCCACTACTTTTGCTCAGTATGGAGCCTTAGCGGCCATGCAAAACTGGGAACAGTCGATGCAGGCGGTCAATGATATGCTCGTCCATTTTGATCGTCGCCGATTAAAACTACTTGATGGTTTAAATTCGATTGAAGGAATCACCTGTCTGCGTTCGCAGGGTGCTTTTTATCTATTTCCCCGCGTATCCTCATTTGGATTATCATCCGAAGAATTTTCCGGACGACTTCTTGATGAGGAAAAAGTCGCCGTTGTTTCAGGCCATGCTTTCGGAGCGGATGGCTATATTCGTCTGAGTTATGCTACCTCTGATGAAATTATCGAAGAAGGACTTCGTCGAATTTCTCATTTTTGTACTGCATTCGCTTAATTAGTACTCAAATAAAATTTCTTATTGACTGATTCGAGAATTGCTAAACACTCATTCGGCAGAAACCCTAAACTAGAAACTATGAAAACAAATCCTCTTGTTGCATTTTTATGCCTTTGTGCAATTTCAATTCCTTTTGGCTTAATAGCGGCTCCTCATGCAGTCCATGACAAAGGAGTGGATGCTGATGGAAATACTGTCCTTAGACTAGATCAGTTATCTGCTACTACCAGCGAAGCTTACAACCATGTTGTGGATCCTGCTGAACATCATGGGCCTGGTGATTTTCAGGACAGTTGGAGAAGAGGGGTAGTAACTGGTTATCATTTAGGCTTCCGTAGTTTGGCTGACGAAAATCGTGAACTGCGCCGTCCTAGCGATATTCCCGTAACCGAAGGTTTTTTTAAGTCTTTCTATATGGATTTCCACTATGCCAACCAAGAATTCAATAGTCATTTCTTTAAGGGTGAAGATACCGACATGGATGGCATTGCTGATACTGAATCCATTGCAAGTGGCCATCCTGTAGAATTAGATGTTTATGGAATCACCCTTGGGTTCAGACTTGGTGATAATCCAAACATGGATGTTAGAATTCCGTTATCCGCAGCACAATTTGATGTCGAGGGAGTGGACGACACCGGTTTTGTGGGCGGTATTGAGATTTTCCCGCACTATCGCATCAATGAGTACATTGCTTGGGGGGTTCGTTTTGCTCACAACACATCCATTAGTGACTTTCCAATTTTTGACGAGTCCATGACTAATGTTAATTTTGAGACTATGGCCGAGTCGAGCACGGCATATGGAATGAATTGGTCCGGTCGCTTGTCCATCGGTCGCTACTTTCCAAGTAATGACATCAACGATGATGCCTTCTGGTTGATTCGTCCTGCCCTTGCTCTCCATTATCATATGCATGATAATTTCACTTTTCTTCCATTCTTCCGTTACAACTACGCCACGGAAGGAGGTACCAATGCAGCCGGTGCCAGAAGCGTTCTCGATCAAACATGGACTGAATTCGGAGCCGAATTTTTGTTCATGCCCAATGCACCTTGGAATTTCAGCTTCGGTATCGCTGGTATTGGACATCACAAAATCATCGAGGAGAGCATGGAGTTTTACTTCAACATGAAGGGTAATTTCTAATCGAATAAAATTTTAAGGAAGCAAAAATCATGAAGAAAGCACTTTTACTAATCTCTCTCTCAACCATCATCATTCTTGGATCCAGTTGCACCAGAACGGCTAACCGCACCGGTCCACTTACCCCTTATCCCGAAGTTACCTCCGATATTGAAATCGGTGAAGAAGTTCGTGGAGAAGGTACCCGTGCCGAACTCCTTGGCTTCATCCGCTGGGGTGACCCTGGACGCGCCAGTTTTCGCGCGCAACCACAAGAACATACCGCTGGTGGCGTTGTAGACGCTCTCACCGGAGGAGTGGTTAAACAATCCATGCAATCTGCAGTTTATGATGCATTGGAAGGCCAGCCTGATAATTTTATTCTCGATCCACACTTCCATACGGTCGAGCATAATTTCCTCCTTTTCCGTACGGCCAAGACCAAGGTTGTCGGACGCAAGGCTAAGCATACCAATTATCGCCAAGTCAAACGCTTCAATACCGATGAAACGGAAACCCTTCGTTTGGAGAAATCCCATCAAATACCTCAAGATCAAGGTGGTTCATCCCTCCAGTCCCTCGAAAGTAAGCTTCAGGAACTTAATCAAAGAATCGACGCATTGAAGTAAGAATCTTGGGAGAATTTATCTCCCGCTTCTTAGTTTATCACTGGATATTTTGATAGGTTTCTTATCTTAATTCAGTTGTATGCCTAATTTACTGGCCTCCTCTGGATTTTGGCGAAGAGCTTCTTCAAATTCACCAATATCAAAATCCGCGACGATAAAGTCTCCATTCTTTAGGGTGGGTGTCATTCCCTGTCCACTAATACGCTGAAGATCTGCCATTTTGTCAGGATGTATTCTTACGTCCACAATTTCTAAGTCGATGCCTTGCTTCTTAAAATAAGCCAAAGCCTCGACGCACCAGGGGCACCCTTGTTTTATGTACAAAATTGGTAAGTTCATTCTCTCTTCCTACGTGAACATCTGGGAATGGCGAGATCGAAAAAGAATAATGCGATGTTGGCAAACTCTTGAAGCCTTGCATGATAAATATTTTAAATGGTCTCAACCAAGGAAAAAGCATCATCCATTCTAATCAAGGGTGCCCGCGAAAATAATCTTCAGGGTATAACCGTTGATTTTCCCCGTGGGAAATTGATTGGGGTTACTGGTGTGAGTGGGTCTGGTAAGTCTTCTTTGGTTTTTGACGTATTGGCTGCCGAAGGACATCGAAAGTATGTCGAGAGCTTGTCGACCAAAGCCCGGCAGGTTCTGGAAAAAGTAAAGCGCCCTGAAGTGGATTTTGTGGATGGCCTCTCTCCTGTTCTCGCGATCGAACAAGCTTCCGCAGGTGGATCCGGGCATCGTAGTACGGTGGCTACGGCCACAGAGATTGCGGATTATGCCCGCCTGCTTTGGTCCACGGTGGGGAAACCTCATTGCCCACTCGATGGTTCTGCTGTTTCCCGTCGTACCCTGGACGATTGTGTTGAGCAAGTAATGTCCGAAGGGTTGGACAAGAGGGTTATTCTTTTGGCCCCCTTTCTTATCGCCAAAGCCTCTGTACTACGGGAGGAACTCCCTGCCTTGGAGAGACGGGGTTTTCAACGCGTAAGAATTGAGGGAGAACTCAAACGGCTGGACGATCATGATTTAATACCCGAGAAAACAAAGGGCCGTTTGCTGGAAGTTGATTTGGTCGTTGATCGTTTGCGATTGGATTCGGAGGCAAGAAGTCGATTGGCGGATTCTCTCGAATTGGCCTTCCGCGAGGGCGAAGATAAGGCGATGGTTCTTCTTGAGCAGGGTGATGCATTTGAAGAAATTCCTCTATCCCGAAGCTTTGCTTGTGAAAAATGTGGAGAGATGTACCCCACGCTCACCCCAAGACATTTTTCCTGGAATCATCCGGATGGAGCTTGCGAAAAATGTTCCGGTCTCGGGCAAGTCCTAAGTTTTCGCGAGGATTTAGTGATACCCGATCCATCTCTGACCTTTGGCAAGGGGGTAATCAAGCCTTGGCGACTGGGATCGAGAAAGATGATTAATCTTCGCAAAAACATACTTAAGCAACTAGTCGAACAAGTACCGATTGATGCACGTTTGCCATGGGAAAAACAACCGGAAGAGATTCGCAATTTTCTTCTTCATGGGGATCCGGACAAAAAATATTCCCTTAAATTACAAGTAGGCAAGGGGAAGGCAAAGATGCAACCATTCCCGGGTATTCTCAAAGACCTCGAGGAAACCATGCGAACAACCAGTAGCGAGAATTTACGTACGCGTTTACTCGCTTTTCAAACCGGTGTAATCTGCCCGGTATGCGAGGGTAGACGTTTGAGTCCATTTTCCAGATCCGTTAAGTTATGCGATTTCTCGATCGATGATTTTTTATCGGGTTCCGTGGAGAAAGCATGGGAATTTATTCGTGAAGTCGTATGCAAGGAACCCTCGCTTGCTCATGTTGGAGATGCTCTTACGGGTCTTGAAAAAAGATTGAGTTTCATTAATCAAGTTGGATTGGGATATCTCACGCTCGATCGCCCATACAAGAGCTTGAGCGGAGGGGAAGCACAGCGTGCAAGGTTGGCTACTCAATTGGGTATGGGCTTGGTTGGGGTTATTTATGCATTGGATGAGCCAAGCGTGGGACTGCATCCGGCCGATCATCAAAGATTATTATCCGTTCTCAGGGAATTGAGGGATCTTGGCAATACCGTCATTGTCGTCGAACACGATGCTGATACTCTTTTGGCTTGTGATCATTTAATTGAAGTGGGCCCTGCTCCCGGTGAAAGAGGGGGAGAAATTGTTTTCGAAGGCTCTGTAAAACAATGCCTTGTTTCCAAGCAAAGTAGCTCGGGTCCTTTTTTGGATGGTCGAGAAAAGATTGTTAAGGATGTTTCCTTTAAATTACCCGGCAAAGCCCAGCTGCTGATCAGGGAAGCCCGAGCCAATAATTTGGATAGTATCGATGTTTCCTTTCCCGTGGGTTTGCTCACGGTAGTCTGTGGTGTTTCCGGTTCGGGCAAGAGTTCTTTAGTCAATGAAGTCTTGGCAAAGTCGGCGGCGATGGAACTTCATCGATCAAAGAAATTACCTGGTGCACATTCCGGAATTCAAGGATTTGAGCATTTTCAACAAGTTGTCCGAGTGGATCAATCTCCCATCGGGAAAAGCCCGCGATCCAACCCTGCCACCTTTATCAAAGTTTTTGATTTATTGAGAAAACTTTTTTCCCAATGTTCCCTCAGTCGGATCCGGGGTTATACTCCTGGACGCTTTAGCTTTAATTTACCGGGTGGGCGATGTGAAAGATGCAAGGGGGATGGAATGGTGAAGCTGGATATGCAATTTCTTGCTGATGTTTTTGTCGAATGTGAAAGTTGTAAAGGCAGAAGGTATAACCGGGAAACGTTGGAAGTTCGCTTTCGAGGAAGAAATATTTCGGAAATTTTGGACATGAGTATTTCGGATGCGCTCCAATTGTTCGAAAAACATCCCGCAATCCAAACGAAACTCAAAACTCTTGAGGAGGTGGGCTTGGGTTACCTCAAACTTGGCCAACCGAGCAATACTTTGTCCGGTGGCGAAGCACAAAGACTGAAATTGTCTCTCGAATTGAGCAGAAGGCAAGTTGGCGAAGTCCTCTACTTACTTGATGAACCAACCACTGGTTTACACTGGTTGGATGTGCAGAGATTGATGGATTTACTTTTTAAACTAAGGGAGAGTGGTCATACGCTAATCGTGATTGAGCATAATCTGGATGTAATTCGTTTGGCGGATCACATCATCGAAATCGGACCTGCCGGTGGAGTGCGTGGTGGAAAAATTGTTTTTCAGGGCACACCGGAAGATCTGGCTAATGAGGAAAGTCATACCGGTGTTCATTTGAGAAAGCACCTTGCTTTGAATCCCGTCCAAGGTTAGTGGATTAATCTTCTCTTATGTCTCAAGAAAAAGAAGAAGAATTTGAAGATCTACTCACGATCAAACGCAAGAATTTCTGGTTCCTCTGGAAAAGAAGAGCACTCTTGGTTTTTGCCCTGCTTCTTTTATTGGTCCCCTTGTATGGAACATTCAAACCACTTTTTGAATTTATTCTTTTTGCGGTTTCGCTGGCAGCACTAACCTATCCTGTTTTTTACCGACCAACACTTAAGCTGATCCGGCGGATTTTTCCAAATATGGGGGATCGACGGCGATCAGAGTGCTCGGCAGTGCTTTCTACCATATTCCTTCTTGTTTGCCTATGTTCACCTATCCTACTTCTTTTGTGGGAGGCATCGGATGCCCGGCGCGGAATGGCGGATATGGTTTGGTCACTTGCCTTGGGAGAAGAACAGGGAAGGGAAGCACTACTTGAAAGTGTATCCTCACGAATTCGAGAAATGCGCTCGATTTATCCGCGTTTGCCCATCGATGAAGCAATGGCCGTCCAATTCGTAAATAATCTGATTGGGGATACCCGGCAATTCTCCGGTTCTTTCATGGAGTTTCTGTTTAAAGGTACTCGTGGGTTCGTAGCCGAATTGGCTCTGGCTTTGATTGCACTTTCATTTCTCTATGCCCATGGAGGAAATTTTATTCAGAAGGCTATGAAACTTGGTGGATTTACGGCAGAGGAAACTCGTTCATGGTTTCAATTACATATGAAGATAACGCTGCGTTTGCTTAACGATACTCTGCTAACCTCGATTTTTCGTGGTCTGTGTTTGGCATTGGTGGCTCACTTCGTCGCTGGGTTTTTCTTTTTGCCCATTTTTCTACTTGGAGCATTTGTCGGATTGGTTCCGGTGGTTGGCAGTGCTATGGTATGGTTACCACTTTCCTCCCTTGTTTGGACTCGTGGTGAGCCCGTGAAAGCCATTATTTTGGCGGGAGTTAGTTTAGTGGTGAATTATTTGATCAGTCGCGTTCGCTCAAGGATGGGCAAGCGTTTACATGATCAAGGAGCCTGGTTGAGTTTCATGCTTTTTCTCGGAATTATTGGAGGTATCCTATCCTACGGTCCTCAAGGCTTTGTCATTGGGCCAATGGCTGTGATTTTGGCCTATGGTTTGATTCGTTTCCTTTCCGATCAATCGGAGGATAGAATCAAGGGCGATCTAGGTTAGGATTAATCCGCGTCGTAGATCACGACCTTATCCCATAAGTGGGCGCATTTTTCCACGAATTCCGTATGAATAGGGTCGACTTGGTATTCATCCTGAGCATCCAAATCCTTAAGAATTACACTCAGACAACAATCATACGAATCATCGATTACGGGACGCTTTGGCGTATTGGCCGGCGTGCCCACGTGAAAGGAATCGACCGCAGGAATTCGTCCAAGAGACTTTACTCCCTCGAAAAATTGTTCCTTTTCTTCGTTTGATAAGTCTGGTTTAAGCCAAAAGACAACGGTGTGTACAAGCATGATGAAAGTTATCTGATTATAATTTTGATTACCTAATGAATAGTGCTCGAATTTAAGACACAATCAAGAATTCTTTCTCGTAGAATGAAAATGGGGGTAAATTTAAATGGATTGAAAACGAAAAAATTTATCCGACGATTGTTTGACCGTTATCTTGCTTTGTAATGCTTTCCAATTTGGTTACTGCGTGTTTTGCCCAAACATCTGGTTTTTCGTAGGAACCAGCGGATTCGCCAAATGTGGATCGTAGCATATCGGTATCAATTACACCCGGATTGAATGCAATCGTTGTAAGCCCATTTGGCAGTTCCTGAGCTAAGGAGCGAGTCAATCCTTCCACTCCCCACTTAGTGGCACAATATGGAGCAACTTCCGGAGCCGTGGATTGCCCCCAGTAGGAACTAAAATTGGCTATGATTCCCTTTCCTGCTTCTTGCATCAATGGAACAAAAGCACGAATCATATTATGAATCCCACCAAGATTAACCTCAAGAACCTCCTTGAATTCTTTAGTAGAAATTTCCCAAAGTGGTGCGTTTTGGTTAATCAAACCGGCATTGTTGATTAATAAATCGGGAATGCCTAAAGCATCCTTAATCAAGTTTGCAAAATCTTTCACTTCGGTTGGCTGTGTCACATCGAATGAATGCAATAAATGATCAGTACTGATCTCTTCACTTAATTCATCCAGCTTTTTCTGGTTACGAGCACCCCCTGCAACTTTCCATCCACGCACAGAAAATTCTCGGGCCATGGCTCTTCCCAAACCTTTAGAGCAACCACTAATACAGACCAACTTACTCAACTTTTTTTTGGTTTGTTGGTATTGGTACAGGATCTTCATAGCCAACGCTTCCGGGTCCCTTATGATGAGGGGGTTGCCTCGATAAGTTCCAATGAGCCAACAGCCAAATCGAGCCAAATAAGGTGGCTAGTCCAATTATAATTACCAATTCCACTTTACTTTTTTTGATCTTTGTCATGGGTAAAAATTTTTTCTACAGACCCAAACCTTTCAGAAAAGCATCCCAAAGACCAGCCCATCCTCTACCCAAAAAATTTTGACTACGCTTTTCTCCAAATTCCTCATAAATATAATAACCATTGCCATCAAAAACATCATTGAAGAGTGTTTCCTTACCAAAAAGGTAAGATAAAAAAGTTTCACATCTTTGTACTGAATATTTGATATTCGCACTAAAACCAATTGTTAAATTTTGATCCAGTAGCTTGCCTTCAGCTTTCTCAATTTTGATGCCTCTACAACCCTGGAGAATTAAACGGCAGGGACCATGAAAAGCAAGGTAACGAAATT
>JAYYQI010000009.1:0-20755 GCA_036128475.1 Verrucomicrobiota bacterium | reverse complement strand
AAGACGGTGCTCTGTTTCTCAATTCTTCTTTCTTTTTGATGAGCTTGGAGATCTTTCAGGTATTTTTCAGGCTCCCGTTTCATGCAGTGTTTGAGAAATTTGTGTATGAAATGTTCACTCATTTTCCGGTCACCGGAAATGTATCGGGTATCCAGCATTGAATTCTTATTTCGAATGTCTAGTTGAGCCTCTGCAATTGCCTCATTTATGTCACGCGATGCGTGACCCACTTTCAACCCAGAATCCCACAAAGGGTATAGGATCTCCCGGGTCATGGTTTCTTTTAATGCCTCCTGGGTTTTTCCTCCTAAATTTTTCGAATATAAAAACATTAAATCGATATCGCTATGGGGGCATAGCTCACCTCTTCCATATCCACCTGTTGCAAGAACACACATGGGGCGCAGTTTGCCTACCACTTCAACTGCTATTTCACTGGCATATTTAAAAAGGCATTGAATCAGAACATCTACTATTACTGCCCTAGCTCTCGTAAGCCTGAAGCCGGTGTCTCCTTTTCGGTGATAGCGCAGGAGCATCTCCTTTTCCAGACGTAGGAATTCCTTGATGTCGATAATCCGTTGTTTGTCAGATTTCGCCCCACTGAACATGAGTCTTTTTTTGGCATGCTGTCTTGTTCTTCGATATAAAGGATCGTCTTCCATAGTTACAGATTCGCAACAGATAATTCTTACAGCTCAAATGAGCGAGACAAAAGCATTTTGGATTCGAATTGATTACTTTGTAATTATCAAATATCAAAACATTTGATGGCTTTGTTTAGTATACAGATTCGAAGATGCATTCCTGGGATACTTTTCTTAAAATTAATTATCTTTAGTTTTGGTGAACCGTTTTTGACCCCCAATGACCCATTCATTCGTCACGAGATTCGATTGCTTGGTGATAAAGGAGGTTTCGAAGGTCTACAAAATTCATGGCCTTTGGACCTGGGTCGATTGAGCTCGGGGCTACAGGAATCTGCTTACAACAGTGAACTTCTCGACAATCGTCTCTTAGAAGAGGCAAATTCCGGATTTTCTCCTATTTACACAATTCTGGGGTTGGCCGACGATCGTGTTACTGCCCGCGGATTTGGTCCAGAACCACGATCTGGTTTTGCTACGAATGCATCCGTTTCCTGGATCAACGATCGTTTTGCGGCGAAACTTTCGCTTAATGCCTTTTATGGTATGGAAAAAGACTGGAAGGGGAGGGTGGATGAAGGTTTTGCTTTGGATGGATCCTACATTGCCGCTAGATTGGGAAACTGGTCGGCTAGTTTTGGCCAGCAGGAACGCTGGTGGGGTCCGGGTTGGGATGGTAGTTTAATCTTGTCCACCAATGCCCGTCCATTACCAGCGATATCAATCGACCGCCGGATAGCTGAACCCTTTGATACAAAATGGTTGTCATGGATTGGCCATTGGAGCTTTCACTCGTTTATTGGAAGAATGGAAGAGGAGAGAACGGTACCGAATCCTTATCTTTGGGGAATGAGGGGGGAGGTTAAGCCAACCATTCTTGGTGATCTTGAGATTGGCTTCTTTCGTATGATTCAATTAGGCGGTCAGGGTCGCCCCGAGGATTTAAGTACATGGGCTGATGCTTTTTTAAGCCAGGATAATTATGGTGCAAATACGGGGAATGATAATCGGTCAAATGAACCTGGCAATCAATTGGCGGGGATTGATTTCAGGTGGCAACTATTTGATTCTCCATTTGCTCTTTACGGACAAATAGTAGGAGAAGATGAAGACAAGTTCCTCCCAAATTGTCTGATGTTTCAGTATGGAATTGAAGCATGGACAAATTTAGAAGATTCCACACTGAGAGTTTTTGCGGAATATGCAGACCTTACATCCTATTGGTGGACCGATGATCCCCGTACACGGAACATCACCTATGGCCATCACATCTATAATGACGGTTACCGCTACCGAGGTCGCCCCATTGGACATTGGGCAGATCAAGATTCACAGATTCTAAGTCTTGGAGGGGTATTACAAAAAGAGAATGGAATAGGATGGGGTTCAACAATAAGAAATGGAGAGCTTAACGAGGATGGAGCTGGGACTACTAGTAGCGTGTCAGCCAGTACTTTAACTGATTATTTCTCCATCGATGTTTTCAATTCTCGGAAATATCCAGCTTACGGGCTGTCAGTGAACACTTCTTTTGGCTGGGAATCTTTGGAACCAGAGGGCGGCAAGACAGATGATGGATTAGCCGGATATTTGACTTTAACTAGAGCCTTTTAATTTTTACCACATAAGATATGTATTCCTTCAAAATAGCTCCAATTCTACCGTTTGTAATTTTCTTTTCTAACTTTCTTCAAGCTCAGTTTGACCCATCCAATATGGCATCTTTTTCAAAATTACCGAAAGAGGAGAGAGATCGTCTCATACAGCAATATGGTAGTGGTAATTCCCCATCAAGTAGTTCTACTAAAAAAAACAGACCATCATCAGTGGACATTGAGGAAGAAGCGAGAAACAACCCTGTTAAGGAAGAAAATAATGACCTGAATTCTTATGGAAATCTTAAGGAAATAGAGGAACAAGTTGCTCAGGATATTGTTCGTTTGGAGATTTCCTTTGCTAATGAGATTTCAGTAGATGCAAGAACAATGATCTCTGATGAACTTAAGAAATATAAATCTCTACTTTCAAGAATCAAAGAATTGCAACGGTTGGAGATCCAAAATCTTACTAACGAAATAGAGTCAGACTCGAAGAAGAAAAAACTAGCACCTTTTGGCTACGATATCTTCGCTAAAAACTTTAATGATTACTATAATTATGATTCCCCCATTCCTTCTGACTATCGCGTTGGCCCTGGAGACTTAATTGAGATTCAACTGTTTGGCCAAAAGAACCAAGCCTATAGCCTCGAAATTTCAAGAGAAGGTATTCTCCAGTTTCCTGACATTGGGCCAATTAATGCCTTTGAAAAAGGAACTTCATTCATTGATCTTAAAAACCTATTGAAGGAGAAGATTCGCGAAAATCTCGGAGAAGGAGTACAAAGTTCAATTACTCTTGGGGCTTTTCGTAGCATCCGGATCTTCATTTTTGGCGAGGTAGAAAAACAGGGTGCGGTGAATATTAGTGCTTATACTTCCATGATTAATGCCCTCTTGAACTGTGGTGGTATCAAAGAGACGGGCAGTTTACGGAATGTGCAATTAAAACGCTCAGGGGAAATCATTACTAACTTGGATCTCTATGATCTCTTGCTTGATGGTGACACAAGTGCAGATCAGGCACTTCAACCTGGGGATGTTATTTTTGTTCCAACCATTGCAAAGCAAATTTCAGTTGATGGGGCTGTTAGACGTCCTGCTAAATACGAAATTTTAGAAGAAGATACCTTGCAGGATGCAGTTAGACTTGCCGGCGGTACTACTGAACGGTCTGTATTGAGTAGAATACGAATTGAGCGACTTAATGAAGATTTTCAACCTGAAGTTAGGAACTTTAACTACCAAGAAAACAAAGAAAACCAGATTTTATCAGGAGATCTTATTTCAATAGGTATTGCTGGCAGCAATATTAGAAATATAGTTTCTATCATTGGACCCATAGAAAACGAGGGTGATTACGAGTGGAGAGATGGGCTTTTACTTTCTGATTTAATCACCAACTCGAAAAGTTTTCTTCCAGAGATTGATTTGGATTACGGATTGATTCGTAGAAAAAATACCGATGGGACTTTTAACTTCCTCTCTTTTCAACCAAGAAATATTTTTGATTCGATTGAAAAGATTCCATTGAAAGAACAAGATACCGTTTACTTTTTTGCTCAAGAACCTCGGGGAGATATTTTAGAAGGATTGCTCTTAGATATTCGTCAACAAAGCAGAGCGGGAGAAAACGCTAGAGTTATTAGGGTTTCAGGAGCAGTTCATTTTCCGGGTGAATACCCATTCACTGATTCAATGTCTTTGCAAGAGTTGATATTAGCAGGTGGTGGTACCAAGGATTCAGCCTATTTACTTGAGGCAGAGATCACCCGTGTCGGCATAAATGAAGAACAAAAAGCTTTTGTTGAGCATCTGAGAATAGGTCAGGATGTGTTGGCAGATGGTAACCGATCACAAAACTATCTTCTTAAGCCCTATGACTCACTTTCTATTAAGCCGATACCTTTATGGCGAGAAGGGGAAAGTGTTGAAATTAGTGGTGAAGTTAACTTCCCTGGTACTTACTCCATTAAGTTGGGAGAAACTCTCTTCGATGTGATTCAGCGAGCTGGAGGATTGACGGATCGTGCCTTTTCCGATGGAGCTTTGTTTTCTCGGGAAAACCTCAGAATTAAGGAAGATGAGCAAAGAGAAAGATTGATCAAACAACTTGAATCTGATCTAGCCACTGCAACTTTCTCAGCAACTGATTCAGAGGAAGCGGCAAAAGCCCAGTCTGCAGCTCAGGCTATGTTGTCAAGGCTTCAAAATACAAAATCCCAGGGAAGGCTGGTCATTGATTTAAATAAAATCTTAAACGATGCAGTGCGTTCAGATTTATTAGTTAAGAATGAGGATAGTCTTTTTATACCTTCGATTCCTTACGCAGTCAGTGTATCTGGCGAGGTCCAATTTCCTACATCTCATTTGTACAATGAAAAAATGGATCTTAAGGATTACCTTAATCGAAGTGGGGGATACACGCAAAACGCGGACAAGGATCGTACCTTTGTTGTCAAAGCAAATGGATCGGTTATGACCAATGGGGCGAACGGTTGGTTTGGCAAAGGTTCCAGAGGAAACAGCATTTCTCCGGGAGATGTCATTGTGGTACCGATCGATGTTAAGCAAACCCGCTTCCTTGAAAACCTGACTTACAGTACCCAAATTATTTATCAATTGGCTGTTGCTGCTGCTGCTGTCAATTCCTTTTAGAGGAACAAAATTACTAGTTACTAAGTAAATTAAATTAAATTGTCTGTTGTTTAAATGTTCTCCTAAAAGTCACTTTGTTCAAAAAAACTTGAACAAATTATCTTTTCCTGTCAGAAAGTCACAATGACCGCTTTTTCAGTCGCAAACATTTCATCATCCAATCAGATAGACATTCTTGATGAATGGGAAATTGCAGTAATTGATCTCTTTCTCAACGCGGCAAATTCTTTTGGTTTGCCTAAATCTTATGGCCAGATTTATGGACTTCTCTTTTGCAGGGATCAATCCCTGTCCATGAATGAAGTAATGAAACTTCTTGAAATAAGTAAGGGATCCGCTAGTCAGGGTTTGCGTGCTTTGCGCCAATTGGGTGCTGTTTCGTCTGTTTTTGAACCCGGGGATCGAAAAGAGAGGTTTGTTGCTGAAATTCGACTTCGCAAATTAGTGGGTGGTTTTTTACGAGAACAGGCGGACCCGCATTTGGATAAAGGGGTGGGTCGTCTCAAGCAAATAAAGAGCTTGATCAATGATTTAGAGGATGTGGATGTCCGCAAGCGTGGAATTCGCAGACACGAGATTTTATCGGGTTGGCACCGGCAAATGAGCCGGTTGCTGCCATGGGTCAAGATGATCGTTGGAAAGTCCGATCGTCTGCCCCAAAAAAGTTCTGATTAAACAAAAATTAATGTTTTCCTCCGATTGGCTTTGCTTGTCGCAAACGGCCAAGGGCGGTAGCGTATTGAGATAAATTCTATGAGCGAAGATCCCAAATCATCTACTAAATATGTCATGGTCGAGTCTGGCCCTCCATCTGATGAGGACGAAATCGACTTTCTCGAACTAATCCGCACCCTCCTGCAGGAATGGAAAACCATCGTGAGCATCACCATCCTTTGTGCCGGACTTGCCGTTGTATATGCCCTCTATGCCCCAGAGGTCTTTAAGGCAGAAACCTTATTGGCATCCGCTCAGGAAGAAAAATCAGGTGCATCTTCTGCCCTCAGTCAGTTCGGTGGTCTTGCCGCCATGGCGGGGGTCACTATTCCCGCAGATTCAAATATAGAGAGGGTGTTGGCTACGCTTGAGACTAGAGTTTTTCTTAAAAAATTTATTGAGGAAAAAAACCTGCTCCCTTTAATATTTGAGGATAACTGGGATAAGTCTTCTAAGTCTTGGATTGAAATAGAGGGACAGGAAGAGATTACCTCTGAGGATGGAATTATTCCACTTCAAGGGGCAATTGAAGTTGATAAAGATAAATCCGGTCTCGTCACCCTTTCCATTTCCTGGAAAGATCCCGCAGTCGCCGCTAAATGGGCAAATGATTTGGTTAAGCAGTTAAATGAACAACTTCGTCAAAAAGCGATCACCGATTCTAAAAAAAGGGTGGGGTATCTCGAGCAGGAATTAGCCAAGACCACTTTACAGGATATGCGTGCCGTTCTCTACAACCTGCTCGAATCCGAGAAGCAAAAAGCCATGCTGGCCAATGTGAATGAGGACTTTGCCCTTGAAGTTATCGATCTTGCCGTCGCCCCGGAAACTCGCGAAAAGCCAAAGCGTAAACTCATTGTCGCTTTGGGCGGGGTATGTGGGGGATTCCTTGGTATCTTTACTGTTTTCTTTGCTCAGTTCCTACAAAAATTAAAATCCCCAAATTCTGAAGCAGCCACCCATTCATGAGTAAGCAATTTTCCAAAATATCGGTCATTGGACTTGGCTATGTCGGTCTTCCCTTGTCTTTGCAATTCGCCCGATCCGGGGTTTCCGTCCTTGGGTTCGATCTCGATCAACAAAAAGTCAATTCGATCAATGCTGGAAAAACTTATCTCAAGCATTTTCCCTCTGAATGTATCGCCGAACAGGTCGATGCTAATCGTCTGGAAGCCACGACCGATCCCTCAAGATTGTCCGAAGTGGAAGCGATTCTTATTTGCGTACCCACTCCCCTGGATGATCATCGCGAGCCCGATCTCTCCTTTGTTTTGGATACCGCAAGAACCATTGCTCCACACCTCGCAAAAGGCGTGCTGGTTACCTTGGAGTCCACCACCTATCCGGGGACAACCGAGGATGAACTTCGTATCGTCCTGGAAGAAGGTTCCGGAATGAAGGCAGGTACGGACTTCCACTTGGCTTATTCCCCTGAACGGGAAGACCCAGGCCGCGATGATACCTCAGTCAAAACCATACCCAAAGTGGTTGGTGGATATACCGAAAAATGTGCTGAATTGGCACAAACATTATACGGGCAGGCTTTGGATAAAATTCATCGGGCTTCTTCCTGTCGTGCAGCTGAGGCCACGAAACTTTTGGAAAATATTTTTCGCAGTGTGAACATCGCCTTGGTCAATGAGCTCAAGATGGTTTACGAAGCCATGGGCATCGATGTGCATGAAGTGATCGATGCCGCGGCCACCAAACCCTTTGGTTTCATGGCTTTTCGCCCCGGCCCAGGTTTGGGTGGGCACTGCATCCCAATTGACCCTTTTTACTTAACCTGGAAAGCAAGAGAGTTTGGCAAGCATACCCGCTTTATTGAGCTTGCTGGAGAAATTAATACAGCCATGCCGGATTATGTAATATCAAAAGTTGCTGATGCCTTGAATGAAGAGGGTAAAGCGATTAAGGGTTCAAAAATCTTAATTCTCGGTCTGGCTTACAAGGCCAATGTCGATGACTGCAGGGAATCTCCCAGCTTTGTATTGATGGAGAAATTGGAAGCCAAAGGGGCCACAGTAGAATATAATGATTCATTTGTCCCTGTCGTCCCACCCACTAGAGAACATGCTCATTATACTGGTAAACAATCAGTGGATATTGAGGATGCTTACGACCTTATTTTGGTATCCACCGATCATGCCGAATACAAAACATTTGATTTTAGTGGTTATTCCTGTCTACTAGTCGATTCCCGAAATTGTATCAGTAAACAGCCCCAAAAATATTATCACGCTTGAGTAAAAAATATTTAGTTACTGGTGCCGCGGGGTTTATTGCTTCGCAAGTAAGTAAGCAATTGCTTGATCAGGGTGAACAAGTTTTGGGAGTCGATAATCTCAATGATTACTACGATGTAAGGCTCAAGAATTGGCGACTAGAACAACTAAAAGCTCACCCCCATGCCCAGAATTTTTCCTTTGCTTGTTTAGATATCGAAGATCAAGACAAGTTAAGCGATCTTTTTAAGAAGCAAGGCTCATTTGATGCTGTGCTTAACTTAGCTGCCCGTGCAGGTGTTCGCTACAGCATGGAAAACCCTCATAGTTATTTATCTACCAATGCCGAAGGTACGCTCAACCTACTTGAGTGCATGCGGGCGCAAGGATGCAAAAAAATTGTCCTCGCATCAACCTCTTCCCTTTATGCCGACCAAAAAATGCCCTTTACCGAGGACCTGGCTGTAAATGAGCCCCTTTCTCCCTATGCTGCCTCCAAGAAAGCGGGCGAACTGATGGCTTACAGCTATCATAAGCTTTACCAAATGGATGTATCCGTGGTTCGCTATTTTACTGTTTTTGGACCCGCCGGTCGTCCTGATATGTCCCCTTATCGATTCATTAAATGGATTGCCGAGGAAGAAACTATTCAAATGTTTGGAGACGGTTCTCAATCCCGCGATTTTACTTATTTGGATGATATAGCTCGGGGAACGATTGCCGCGATACAGGATGTGGGTTATGAAATTATCAATCTAGGCGGTGGCAGAAATCCTGTTTCCCTGAACACCATTATTTCCAAGCTCGAAGAGCTACTTGATAAGAAAGCAAAGATTGATCACAAACCCTTCCATGTGACCGACCTAATGGAGACTTGGGCAGATATTTCTAAAGCTAAAAATTTATTGGGTTGGGAACCCCAGGTTTCACTGGATGAAGGGCTCGAGAAATCAGTCGATTGGTATATGGATAACCAACATTGGCTCAAGGTGGTACAGGTCTGAGTGCTATACCACAAATTGCACTTGTAGGTTGCGGAAACTGGGGCAAAAACCTTTGCCGAAATTTTCATGCTTTGGGGGCTCTCTCTTCTGTGGTCGATGCCACGGAGAACGGGCAGACCACTGCCCTTTCCATTGCTCCTGATCCTGAAATAATTGGTAACTTGGATGATGTGCTGAGGAATGATCAAATTCAGGGCGTTGCCCTGGCTACACCTGCAGAGACTCATGCTGAGTTGGCGATCCAAGCCATGGAGGCAGGCAAAGATGTGTTTGTTGAAAAACCTATGGCCTTGACCCTGGAAGATGCCGAGAAAATGAAAAAGGTAGCGGAGGAAACCGGCCGAATTTTAATGGTTGGTCATCTTCTCGAATTCCACCCTGCGGTTCTTAAACTTCGAGAAATGATCGCTTCGGGACAGTTAGGCAAAATCAACTATATTTACTCCAACCGTTTGAACTTTGGGAAAGTGCGTACCGAGGAAAATGCCCTCTGGAGTTTCGCCCCCCATGATGTGGCAGTAATTCTTCGTTTGATGGGACAGGTGCCGGTAGAGGTTTCCGCATGTGGTGGTTCCTACCTGACCAATGGAATTGCAGATACCACTATGTCCAACCTTAAGTTTAATGACAGATCCCGGGCTCATATATTTGTTAGTTGGCTACATCCATTCAAGGAACAGCGTCTTGTTGTGGTGGGAGATAAAATGATGGCCATTTTCAACGATGTCGCTCCTTTTAGGGAAAAACTTCAACTATTCCCACAAAGTGTTGAGTTCGAAGGTGCTCTGCCCTTACTCAAAAAGAAAGATGCCGAATTTGTGGAGCATGCAAACGCCGAGCCACTTCGTGAAGAATGCAAACATTTTCTGAAATCTATCCAATCCAGAAAACAACCTCTAACCAATGTCCAATCCGGTATTCATGTATTAAAAGTTCTGCACGCATGCCAGCAGAGCATTGAGCAGAATGGAGCGCCGGTTTCATTATGAGTGACTCCAGTCCATTAAAAATTCATCCATCCGCAGTCGTGGATGTAGGTGCAATCATTGGTGACGGTACTGCAATCTGGCATTTTTCGCATATTTGTGGGGGTGCAGTAATTGGAGAAAACTGTTCGCTCGGTCAAAACGTATTGGTAGCAGACAATGCCTTCCTTGGGAACAATGTGAAAGTACAAAACAATGTGGCGATTTACGGAGGAATAACAATAGAGGACGATGTCTTCCTCGGACCTTCTTGCGTCCTCACCACTGTGACTAATCCCCGTTCGCAGGTAAGTCGCAAATCCCTTTACGAAACAACTTTGATCAAGATAGGGGCAACGATAGGGGCCAATGCCACCATAGTCTGTGGAATTACCCTCGGTCGTTACTGTTTTATCGGTGCTGGTACCGTAGTCACAAAAGATATACAAGATTACGGATTGGTCTTGGGCAACCCCGGTAAATTGAATGGTTACATGAGTCGCCATGGGCACAAACTCACCTTTAACGAGTCGGGTAGGGCAACCTGTCCGGAATCAAAATTCGTGTACGAAAAAAGAGAGGATAAGGTTCGCTGTATAGATTTGTCTGAAGATGAACCAATGCCAAAAGAACATTCTTTTGGATCAAAGAATTACAGCTCTTTTAAGAAATAGATTTTGAGATTCTTCGACTTACAATGCCCGTAGCCCTCATAACCGGAATTACCGGTCAAGACGGTTCTTATCTCACAGAATTGCTTTTGGAAAAAGGATACTCTGTGCATGGGATTGTTCGCCGGTCTAGTTCGATGAACCGTTGGCGGGTCGATCACTTAATTCAAGGTGAAAATATTTATGGGAAGTCGCTGTTTTTACATTATGCTGATTTGTCCGATGATGCCTCTCTCCGCCGAATTTTCTCCAAAGTTAATCCGGACGAAGTCTATCACTTAGCTGGTCAAAGCCATGTAGCTTTGAGCTTTGATATACCTGAGCTAACTACCTATGAAATCGCCAATGCGACCCTCAAGCTATTGGAGATTTGTCGGGGTCAGGCTAAATCCCCCAAAATCTACCTCGCAGGTTCCTCAGAAATCTTTGGCCATGCACAAGAATCCATTCAGACTGAAGAGACTGAGTTTAACCCGACCTCTCCCTATGGTGTCTGCAAAGCATTTTGTGTGCAAATGGGCAAGGTCTACCGTTCTGGATATGGTATGCATGTATCCAATGGTATTCTCTACAATCACGAATCTCCCCGCCGTGGAGAAAACTTTGTTACCCAAAAAATTGTTCGGGGTGCGGCATCGATTGCTCAAGGAAAGACGGAATTTTTAGAACTCGGTAATCTGGATATAGAACGAGATTGGGGATATGCACCAGATTATGTTTTGGGTATGTGGATGATGCTTCAACAGAAAAAAGGGGCTGATTATATTTTAGCGACTGGAAAAACGCACAAACTTTCCAATTTCCTCAAGCTTTCTTTCGAATATTTTGGGCTCGATTACCAGAAGCATATCCGGATTAACCCGAAGTTTGTTCGCCCAAATGAACCCACTCAACTCTGTGGAGATTCATCCAAGGCTCAAAACATACTTGGATGGAAACCATCTGTTACATTTGAACAAATAATAAAAAGCATGTGCGAAGCCGCTGAAAATATTTATTTACCTTGAAAATCTTAAATATAAGTTTTGCAATTCATTGATCTAAAAACTCGTCATCAACTAATCGGAGATAAGATCAATGCTCGTGTCCAACAGGTCATGGAACATGGCCAATTTATCCTAGGTCCTGAAGTTCGTGAGGTAGAAGAGAAATTGGCTCAATACACCGGTTCCAAGCATTGCGTAACCGTATCCAGTGGTACCGATTCTTTGCTAATTGCATTGATGGCCTTGGGTGTTGGAGCAGGAGACGAAGTTATCACGGTTCCCTACACCTGGATCTCCACCGCAGAGGTCATTTCACTCCTTGGAGCTAATCCTGTGTTTGTGGATATTCGTCCAGATACTTGGAATATGAATGAGACTCCATTGGAAGCTGCCATTTCGGAGAGAACAAAAGCCATTATACCTGTTTCCATCTACGGGCAATGTTCGGATATGGATGCAATTAACGAGATTGCAAAAAAATACAACTTACCTGTTATTGAAGACGCTGCACAAAGCTTTGGTGCAACTTACAAAGGCAAAAAATCCTGCAATTTATCTACTATCGGTAGCACATCCTTCTTCCCTTCCAAGCCACTCGGATGTTATGGAGATGGAGGAGCCCTCTTTACCAACGATGATGAATTGGCCGAAAAGTTCCGTTGGATTCGCGTACACGGACAGGAACGAAAGCACCACCATCCCATCTTGGGCATTAATGGAAGAATGGATACCTTGCAGGCTGCCATCCTTTTAGAAATTTTGAAAGTCTTTCCCGATGAAGTAGCAAAGCGTCAGAAAATTGGAGAAAGATACTCCTCCAGCCTGACCGATCTAAATGGGATAGAAACACCATCCATTGCTGAAAACAATAAATCAGTGTTCGCTCAATATACAATTCTCAGTAATTATCGGGAAGGTATCCAAAATAAACTAAAGAAAAATGATATTCCATCGGTTTCCTACTACTCAGTACCTCTTCATCTTCAACCTGTTTTCCAGAGGCTTGCTTATCAAGCAGGGAATTTTCCTGTAGCTGAACAAGTGGCAAATCAATGTCTTAGTTTACCCATGAGTCCTTATTTAAAGACAAGTGAGCAAAATGAAGTCATTGATTCAATATTGGAAATGTTTGAATAATGAAATCGATCGAAGATCAAATTAGAAAATCAGCTCAAAAAGCTTTAGAATCAGAATCGAAGTCAATTGATATATTGGCTACGAACCTTCCTCAAGATCTTCCTCGTTTTATTCTCAGAGTCATCGAGATTAAAGGCCGGGTAATTGTTTCCGGAGTGGGGAAGTCAGGTCATATCGGGAAAAAAATTGCTTCCACATTGGCAAGCACTGGCACACCTAGCTTTTTTATTCATCCAACGGAAGCTAGTCACGGTGACCTCGGCATGATTCAAAAGGAAGATATATGTTTATTTATATCCAATTCAGGAGAAGCTTCAGAATTTTATGATATTTTAAATTACATCAAAAATGCTTTTATTCAGATGGCTGCAATTTCTTCGAATCTAGAAAGTACATTAATGAAGGCGGCAAATTTTAAACTTACTATTCCGAAAAGTGATGAAGTATGTCCAATTGGTTTAGCTCCGACTACATCTGCAATTCTTACCCTTGCCATAGGTGATGCAATTGCAGTGAGTTTAATGGAGCAAAGAAACTTTAATAAGTCTGATTACGGTCTTTTTCATCCAGGTGGAAAGCTTGGAAGTCAATTGCTGCGTGCCAAGGATCTTATGCATACGGGTGAGCAACTTCCAATAGTTGAAGGGGATAATTTGATGGAGGATGTTTTGCTTGAGATGACATCTAAAAGTTTTGGAGTGGCAGTGGTTTGCAAAGGAAAAAAAATTATTGGAATTATTACAGATGGTGACCTGCGTAGACATATGCAAAATTTACTTAGAAAGTCTGCAATTGAGATAGCTACAAAAAATCCTCTTTCGATAGGTCCAGAGACATACGCAGTTGATGCTCTTAAATTGATGAATGGTAATCAAATAAGTACTTTGATCGTAAAAAATGAGGAAGAAATCATCGAAGGAATTCTTCATATTCACGATTTAGTAAGAGTTGGGTTGGTTTGATAAAATTTTAGCTGTTTTAACAGGATTCAAAAAATCGTACAAAAGATATCTTGCCAGTCTCTCATTATACTTTATTTCTACAACTCCAACTTGTGTTCAAGAAGCTTGGTCATCAAGCAGGGGGTTTCATTGTTGCTTAAAAAGTGGCAAACTAGGGTTTAAGTTTACCTATTAGCCCATACCCAGCTAAGAAATTTCAAGGATAAAATTTTGATTTTATTTGTGACAGAAAATTAGATTATCCGTAAACTTATCTTCCGTGGTAAATACTAAACTTTATTAATAATTTAGAATAATGATATGTAAAATCTGTAAAAAAGAATGTGCTCATAAGTATACACTGGTAGGTAGTCGTAATGGTGCACCAATTAATTCATATAATTGTAAAGAATGTTATTTTAATTTTTGTGAAAAAACTGAAGTAAATTATGAGACATGTGATAGTAATATAATAGATTTTTATAAAAATTCAAAAGATTATATAGGCAGAAGGCACTCTGCAATTTTTGATTTCTTAGAACTAAATTTTTCATTCAAAAATAAAAAATTTTTAGACATTGGTTCGGGAATAGGATATTCTTTGGATACTGCTTCAAAAAAGGGCTGGATGGCATTAGGATTAGAGCCAGGGGATATGTTAGCTCAATATTCACAAGATGAGCTTAATGTGGATGTCATTAGAGGTTTTTTCGACTCCTCAACAACCGATGAAATTTTATCTAAGTATAAAACAGGTGCTGATTTTATATTAATAGATAATGTATTAGAGCATATCGAAGAACCTATTAAGTTTTTGGAAGATGTTTTGTCAGTCTTGTGTGATGAAGGAATTGTCTTAGTGGCAGTCCCCCCCGTGGATTGGCTCCGATTATTACTTTGTAAATTAAAATCCATACGAAATAGAGTAAAGTCTTCTCAGTTAAATTTATTCTATGACCCAGAACAACATCTGAATTATTTTACGAGAAGATCTGTACAAAAGCTTTTAGATTTTGTGCCTGAACTCCAATTGCTAAAAAACCGTTTTCATCATAGTAGAATTCTTAATTCAAATCTCGCTCGTTTTGTTAATTTTGAAACAGGGTATTTCTTTTTACGCAAAACCAAGTAGTAGTGTCAGAGAAGTCTAAAATAGTTAATCTTATAGTTAAAGCTGTTCAAAAAGTTTGTGGAGAAGGACCAGTTTATTTACACGAACCTTCTGTTTCTAATCTGGAACATGAATTTGTTGGGGATTGTTTAAAAAGTACATTTGTTTCTTCGGTTGGAAAATATGTGGATCGTTTTGAACAAGAAATTTCAGAATATACCGGAGCGAAGCATGCCGTAGCTGTAGTTAATGGCACATCTGCTTTGCATATCTCCCTTATTCTTAAAGGAGTAAAAAAAGATGACGAAGTCCTCGTCCCTGGACTTACTTTTGCAGCTACTGCAAATGCAATATGCTTCGCAAATGCTATTCCTCATTTTGTAGATTCAGAAGATGAGACTTTCGGTATTTGCCCCAAATCTTTAGAAGTCTACCTATCGGAGATTTGTGATATTAAGAATAATACCTGTGTAAATTCTTTAACGGGCAGGAGAATTTCTGCCATTATTCCTGTCCACATTTTTGGTCACCCATGTAAGATTGAAGAACTTCTTACAGTTGCAAAGAAATTCAATCTCGAAGTAATTGAGGACGCGGCGGAGTCATTAGGAAGTTTTTATAAAGGCAAGCATACTGGAACATTCGGGAAACTCGGAACAATAAGTTTTAATGGTAACAAAATCATCACCGCAGGAGGTGGCGGTATGATTATTACCGATGACGAAGATCTTGCTCGTCGAGCAAAGCACTTATCTACTACGGCTAAAATTCCACATCGATGGGAGTATGTTCATGATCAGGTTGGTTATAATTATCGAATGCCAAATTTAAACGCTGCCCTAGGTTGTGCCCAGCTGAAAAGACTATCTGAATTTCTTCAAAAAAAACGAATGTTATTTCAAAAATACAGTGGGCAGCTTGATTCTGTTGAAGGAATTCGATTATTCTCTGAACCCACTAATTGTTGCAGTAATTATTGGTTGCAAACAATCGTTTTGGATGAAGGTAACTTAAGTCTAAGAGATGATATTCTTGCTGCATTAAACAGTTCTGGATTGATGAGCCGCCCTGCTTGGAAAGGACTTCATACACTACAGCACTTCAAGGAGAGCCCCAGAATGGATATGAAAGTTGTAAATTCTTTAGAAAAAAGAATCATAAACATCCCAAGTAGTTCTTTCTTAAATAATAATTAAATCATGAAAATAGAAGAGATTATAAAACAAACATTTGTTCAAGTTTTTACTGAGAACAATCCAGATGAAGAAATCCCCAGTCTTAATAAAGACCTTGTACTACTAGATAGTGGTTTAGATTCACTTGGGTTTGCAGTGTTAGTTGTCAAATTGGAAGAAAAGTTGGAATTTGATCCGTTCATATTGTCTGAGACTCCATATTATCCACAAAACTTGGGAGAATTTATAAAATTTTACGAAGATAACCAACCCAAGTGAGTTTAGCAGAAATATTAAAGCAGTTTCCTCCTGATCATATTGCACTCCAATGTGTGCAGGGAAAATTGTCCTTTGGAGATTTACTTGATTTTAAAAATTCAAATATAAATAAACTCTATGGTCTTGATATTGCCATATCGTTAAATTGCGTCCAAGAAGGTCTAAAGCTTATTGTTGCAGCGGATACTATTTGTAATTCAATCACAATAATACCAAGCAATTTAAACAAGAATCAAAAGATAAAAATACTCCAGACGGTTAGTTCTAGCCACTATTTCGGCGAAGATGCTGACGAATTTAACGATAAAATTCCCTGTCAGTTTTTTAAGAATATTAATGCGATTGAAAATGAAATAACTAATGACATATCGGAATTTGAGACTCAATGGAATTTAGTCACTTCAGGAACATCGGGCGACCCAAAGCTCGTACAACACAATTTCTCTACTCTAACGCGCACAACAAAGTCTAATAATTCTTCTTCAAAAGTCAGCACTGCATGGGGATTACTTTATGAGTATTTTAGATTTGCCGGACTACAGGTTGTATTACAATCACTACATTGGGGAAGTAAACTAATCGCTCCCTCCAATACCCTTAATCTCAAAGGTAAGATAGATTACCTAGTGGAAAATGGTTGTACCCACTTAAGTGCAACCCCAACATTCTGGAAATCAATTCTAATGACTCCAGGATTTGAAAGATTGGATCTACATCAAATAACTATGGGGGGGGAAATTGCTGATCAAAAAATTCTTAATACCACATCTAATAATTTCACTAACGCAAAGATCACTCATGTTTACGCATCGACGGAGGCTGGCGTTGGGTTTTCTGTTCAAGATGGAAAAGCAGGCTTTCCGTCTGCTTTTTTAGAATCTCCACCTTTAGGTATAAAGTTACGAGTAGTAGATGGAATACTTGAAGTGAAAAACGAAAAAATGCCTTTGACTTACCTTGGAGATAAGAAGTTATTACGAACTAATGATGGCTGGATTAGAACGGCAGATAGAGTGAAGGTTTCTGCGGACCGTATTTATTTTTTGGGCAGAGAAAGTGGAGTAATTAACAGTGGAGGAAACAAGATTCACCCCGAGGAAGTTGAACAGCTATTATTATCACACCCAAATGTAGCTTGTGCACGAGTTTACAGCAAAAAAAGTTCAATTATGGGTACTTTGGTTGCATCCGATATTGTTTTAAATCATGAAGTTATTGAAGCTTCATCCTTAAAAAAAGAACTTAAAACATTCTTATCTGAAAAAACTGAAGCCTACAAAATTCCTTCCATAATATATTTTGTAGATTCTATTAAATTCTCAGATTCTGGAAAAATATATAGATTGTAAAATGCAAAACATATTAGTTACTGGTGCATTTAAAGGACTAGGATTAGAGATATCGAGACGCCTCATAAAGGATGGTTTTAAAGTTATAGGGATAGGTAGAACCATTTCTTCCGATTTTACTGATTTGATCTCTAAAAAAGGAAATATTCTTGGTGATGCCAGAATATTTGACCTCAGTGACTTGGATGAAATTCCATCTTTAGTTACTAGTATCGTAAAAGAGCACGGTCCACTTTATGGATTGGTAAATAATGCTGCCCTGGGAGTAGACGGTGTCTTAGCTACCTTACATCAAAATGATATTGCAAAAGCATTACGGGTAAATCTAGAGGCACCAATTTTGATGTCCAAGTTTGCTTGTCGTTCGATGCTTCCAAGGAAAGAGGGCAGAATTATTAATATTTCTTCTATAATTGCTTCAACTGGCTTTAATGGACTTTCTGTTTATGGGGCAACAAAAGCTGGATTAGACGGTTTTACGAGGTCGTTGTCTAGGGAATTGGGTCGTGCCAACATCACCGTTAATTGCGTAGCTCCCGGTTTTATGGCAACTGATATGACTGCAGGACTTGAAGGAGAGAAACTTGAATCAATAAAACGAAGAGCACCGTTGGGCTTAGCAAGAACTACAGATGCTGCAGGTGCTGTCTCATACTTGCTTTCTCCTGATGGACAATTCATTACTGGTACTAGTATTACTGTTGATGGTGGAAGTACTGCGTAATTAATAATATGAATGAAGTAATTAAACTAGCAATTTTTGGAAATGCTGGGCATGCAATTGATATTAAATCTGTGTTTTTACAAAAATACCCAAAAGGAAAAGTCGTTTTTATAGAAAAGGAAGATGAAAAGTATAATGTTCGAAAATACTCTGAATATGGTTATAGATTTATTATAGGTATTGGTGATAATAAAATAAGGGAAAGAGTTGCATCTATTTATAAAGATTTAAATTGGTGTAATGTAATTCATTGCGATTCGTTTTTAAATAATAATTGTAAAATTGGTACAGGTTGCTTCATTGGTTATGGAGTTTTTATATCGCATAATGTAAATATTCATAATCATGTTATTATAAATGCAAACTCTTCAGTCGGACACGGGGCAAATCTATTTGACTACTCCCAAATTTGTACAAATGTATCAATTGGAGGCGAAGGTGTCATTTTAAAAACTGGTTCTTTTTTAGGGTCTGGCGTTTCTGTAATAAATAAGCCAATATCTGTAGGAGAATGGGCTAAAGTAAGTTTCGGAAGTGTAATCACAAAAAATGTTAAACCGAAATCTCTCTATTTTCAGTATATAAAGGAAAAAATCATTCCTATTAATGATTAAGGTCCTTTCAGAAATTGACGAAAAAAACTCTTATAAAAAAGATATAGAAATCCTTTTTTCTGAAGTTTATAAGAAAGATCTTTCTACAAATGATTGGAACTTTATAATTGTTTCATCATCACTTTCAGTGATGATTGTGTTTCTGCATAATGGTAGGGTTGAAGGATTATCAATCCTTTTGTATCA
This sequence comes from Verrucomicrobiota bacterium, assembly GCA_036128475.1. Classification (GTDB taxonomy): domain Bacteria; phylum Verrucomicrobiota; class Verrucomicrobiia; order Opitutales; family Seribacteraceae; genus Seribacter. Next base: position 1,771 of record JAYYQI010000009.1, on the reverse strand, counting down.
TACGCAAAATTATGATGCTCAAAAGCTCGAATTTTATGTTTATACAACATCTGTTCTATCAGAAAAATTCAGAAAGAAAGGAGCTTATTTAAGTATTTTTATGGAAATAAAAAGAATACTAATTGAATCATCTTGCAAATTCGTTATCGCATACCCGAACAAAGTAGCCTATCCAATTTTAACAAGTAGTTTTTTTGGTTTTAAAAATTTTCGTTCCTTCAAAATGATAGAGGTCGAAGATCCACAAAGTTTAATTGCTCCTTGCGACATGGCTAACCTTCTCGATATTGATGAAAACTACTCGTTCTGGAGATTCAAAAAAAACGACTATTACTATACTGAAGTCAATAACCTTGTTTTTATATGTAAGGATTACAACAACACAATTGATGTTTTAGAGATCTTTAAAACTTCTGATTATAATAGTTTAAATATAGGTATCCCTTTTAGGGAATATAAATTAGGTTTAAAGAATTACAACATACCATCTTTTAGATTAAAAAAATCAGATCAGGTAGACCATGTTGACAATCAAATGATATGTGTTCTTAGTAAGGAAAAAAACATATCTAAATACCTTGATTTAGATATTTCATGTTTGTGTTGGGATGTTTTATAAATTTATTTTAATATGGATAATATATTAGTTATAGCACCTCATCCCGACGACGAAACTCTTGGTTGTGGAGGAACATTACTACGTCATATTAACCACGGTGACAATGTTTATTGGTTAATAGGCACAACAATTGATCAATCCCAGGGTTACTCATCGAACTCCATAGAAACTAGAAAATCAGAAATTCAAAAAGTTGCTAAACTTTTTGGATTTTCAGGTTACAAGCAATTAAAATTTAAAACTACCGAATTGGATCAATACCCATTGAGTAGATTAATTAGTGAAATAGGGAATTATGTTAATGAGATTAAGCCTGATACAATATACCTGCCTTACAGAAACGATGTACATAGTGACCACGCAAAAATATTTGACGCTTGTATGCCATTTACAAAATCTTTTCGTTACCCCTTTGTTAAGAAAATTTACTCATATGAAACCCTTTCTGAAACTGAATTTGGTCTGAGGCATGATGATCCAGGATTTAAGCCAAATAAATGGGTAGATATAACTAGTTCTATTAAAAATAAGATAAAAATCATGAATGTCTACAAATCAGAAGTGGGTGAACATCCTTTCCCGCGTAGCGAAAGGTCTATATTGTCTTTGGCTACGTTACGAGGATTAGTTTGTGGCTGTGAATACGCTGAAGCCTTTATAGCATTGAAGGATATTTCGTAAATCAAAAAGATAGCAATAGCAGCAGTTATATATAATTGTCAGAATTTAGACACTTTTTTACACGATTACCTTTCATCAATTCAAAACCAAGACTTTGATGATTTTAAATTAATTCTTGTTTATGATAAAATAGAGCCTAAAGCTTTTCTAGATAAATTAAAATCTTTTAAGTTTTTCTCAAAAAATCTACACTTTTATTCCGCAAAAAGCACTTCCAATCTAGCGGAGTTAAGAAAAGATATAATTGAAATAGCTTATTCTTTAAATATAGATTACTTAGTATTTTCTGATTTTGATGACACATATGCTGATAACAGGATCACTGAAGTCTATAGTAATATCGAATCTTTTGATTGTGTATTTAATGATTTTTTTATTGTTAATAGTTGCTTGGACAAAATATATAAAGAAAGTTTTTATAAATTAGCCAAATGTAATACATCTTTATCGTCTGTAAGTCAGTTACTTAAT
>JAYYQI010000008.1:0-29904 GCA_036128475.1 Verrucomicrobiota bacterium | reverse complement strand
TACTTTTCTCTGATAGTCCGCCTAACCGGCTTCGGGATTATCTGTATCTCATTCAATCCTTGCCTTGGATCCGTCATCATACAAGAAAATTTGGCTACTATTCAAACCAAGGCTTTGAATGGAGACGCTCATTACCAAGGTGCGCTTTCCATCTTTCATAAGTATGGCGAGAGAGGATTAACAGTCGATTTGGTTGAATCCCGAAGATGGGCCAAGATCGCCGCCGAAAAAGAAGGAGCCCTCGGACTTGCTGTTCTTGCTTCAATCGAGCTAGAGGCTGGTAAAGTCGAAAAAGGAAGATTTCTCTATGACGAGGCTTATCTTCATTCCAATCTGCGTTCACTTGGAAAAGCTAAGGATGCATTGGCTTTATACTGTCTTGGTATGATGGAAATCGATAATCCACCGATTAATGTGCCCAAAGCCCTAAGACACATTGAGGCTGCGGCGGAATCGGGTTTTGCCACGGCTCAAGCCACCTTAGGAATGATCTACTTCACTGGTATCGGCGTTGCAAAGAATTCCGAAATGGCATTAAAATGGTGCTCATTAGCGGCAAGGCAAAAGCTACCCCTTGGAATGTTTTACTTAGGAATGGCCTATGCCGTCGGAGATGGAGTTGAGAAGAACGATGACTATGCTTTTAGATGGATCCAAGCAGCAGCAGCTCGTGAACTCACCATGGCTCAATTGACATTGGGGATGAAATACGGATTAGGCGATGGAATCGAGAGAAACCTTGATCTTGCAGTTCAATGGTTACGTAGGGCGTCCATTAATGGATCCGCTGAAGCCTCCTTGCAATTAAGGAGATATGAAAATCTACTCACACGCGTCCCGAATCAACCCGTCTCCTATCAAGCTACGAAGAAAAATAGTTCCATCGAAATTGCTGCATCTCAATCGGTAATCTCTCCGATTGTTGATGGAAATAAATCCAAAACTTCATACACTGCGAAAGAAGATCCAACCGAAGATGATAACTTTATATTTCCGGCAAATCCCACAGAGGACTCACCCTCAAAAACCGAATTGGCCAAGCAAGCAAACTTAGTGGACAAAAATCCGCAAAAGGCAATCGAGTTGCTCGAAGAAGCCTCAAGTGCAGGGGAAACTGAAGCAGTAGTGGAGCTTGGAAAAATCAGCTACAAGAAGAATGATTTTTCAGAATCGATCAAATGGTTTAAAAAAGCTGCTGAAGCCGGGCATCCCGAAGCTCTTAGATATATGGGTATTTTCTATTTTCTTGGTCAGGGGGTTGACACAGATTATGAAAAAGCAGGAAAATGGTTTGAATCAGCCGTAAAAGAGGGTGACCTCGAAGCAACGAGATATTTACGAATTGTTCGACAATTTAAATAAATATTTAAATTTCCGATCAATAACTCAAACCAAATTGTATGATCCTATTCTGCCCAAGCGGCATCTCTCAAGTCTAGAGCTATGTCATTGTCGCCGCTTCTTAAGGTAATTGGCTTGGACCAAACCACACCTACTTGCCCCAATGTTGAGGCTCCTACAACGAAATAACTCCCCGGCTTGATATTTTCAACATTAGCCTCACCGACTGAATTTGTTTTCAATCTCGATAAACTCGATCGAGCGAGTGAATTTCGGATTGAAGCAGCGATTCCAGGAAAACGATAACCACGCTGAACTGATCGGGCCCAAAGTTCAGCGTACGAATCTATTCCTTGATTATTAGGAATACGAACCATGGAATCTCTCATAATTGCATCAAGGCTTTTATTCACCAAGAAGAATTCCGTAAATCCGGCTGGTCTTTTTCGGTTATTTAGAAACTGAACTTCGGCCTTTAATTGAACTGTGCTATCTCCTGTAGGAACTGCTTGGGCTGAGGACACTTGATTAGATCTTACGCTAGGCATCATCGGAGTCATATTGTTGTTCCTATTAAACGAAGAACCCCCAAGAGTACTAGAACGATTGCCCGGCAATGTTAAAGAGGGACTGCGAGGTGTCCCTGTTCCAAGAAAACTCTGTGTTGAGGAGGGGGCGGTCACGGACCTTGAAGAACCAAGCGATACTGGAATCGAGCTAGAACCACGACCACCATTTTGCAGAATACGAATGGCTTCTCTTGCACTCACCAAAGCATTCTCCAAAGTTTGAATTCTTCCCCTCGCCTGTGAAAGCTCATCATTGAGAAGATCAACTTTTAAATTAGCGGATTGTCCACGCTCTACAATCTCTTGTTTTATGTCCCTGGCATCCGCCAATTGCTTTCGTAAGTCCTCGACTCGAGATCTCTCTTGGTCCAACTGTATTTGAGCAGTCAGATTCTTTTGATTCAAATCCCTGATTCGTCGATCAAGATCATTACGTACAGGAGATGAAGACATGGCCTTTAACTGATCTTGAAGTCTCACATTTTGCTGCCTCAAGGATTCAAGTTCAGCCTGTTGAGTTACTGATAGAATGGATGGCGATGAAGTCGCACTAGGACCTGGCATACGGGATGGGAGCCCTCTTGCATTAGATTGTGCCTGTCTCAAACTCTCCTCAAGATCGGAAATTCTCTTTCCAGCCATAGCTAATTCATTTCTAAGTCCATCAGCAACCTCCTTGGAACGAGCAGCCCCATCTTGTGCATTCTGCGTAATTCCCTGCAGTCGTATAACCTGTGCTTGCAAAGCTGATTCATCCGGCGACATCCCAGGCTGTCCCGTCTGTGAACGAACTAATTGATCTCGCAAGTCCTCCATCCTCTTATCACGAATATTAAGCTCCATAATCAGTGCATTTTTCTCTCTTTCCAGATCATTTAATTCATTAGTCAGCATCGCGAGGTTTTGATCGGACTCGTTTCTGGCTTGGGACAAGGTTACATTCCGAAGTCGATTATTTTCTTCCTCTAAACCTGCAACTTGATTCTTGATACGGGCAAAATCCTCCATAGCCCTTTTGAATTCCTCATTTAATCGTTGTCCATCTTCTCGACTGGCACTAAGTGCTTGCTCTAATTCGATGACTCGTGGATCTGAAAGATCCCTCGCTATCATTAAATCTTTTTGTAACATCGCCAATTCCTTTTGTAATTCAATAAATGTTGGATTACTGGCAATGTCGGCAGGCTGGCTGGGCACATTTTCCATCTCTCCAAGAAGTTGCTCCATTTCCTTTCTTAAATTCTCGGAGTTACGCAAAGCAGAACTCAATTCATTAATTCGAGCAAAAGCGTTGGCTTCCGCAGTTTTTGCCTTATCCAATAATTCTTGCAGTTGTTCATCCTTAACACCACCACCATGCTCGCTTTCTAGCTGAGCAAGTCTGATTTTAGTCTGCTCAAGTTCGGCTTCCATTTCCAAACTTTCTGCAACGGCATCCCGCAATTGTGCTTGTAGTGTTTCCGCATTGGATTGCTCCGTGGAATCTTTTTGAATATCTTCTTTGGCTTGTTGGAGCATTTTTCTAAGCTCATCGATTTCACTTTGAAGTGCCAAAATCTCAATTTCCTGCTCCTCATCCTTCTTCTCAAGAAGTTCAGGTTTAGCTTTATTCATTTCTTTGATAAGTTCCAATTCTGTCTCTTTTTGGGAGAGTCCCTCAATGGCAGAAGTCAATTGCTCTCGCAAATCCTCAATCAAAATGTCCTTCTGCTTCATTTTATTTTCGATAGCAATGATTTCAGCACTAGGTGAAACCTCTTCATCACCAAGGGATGATTCAACTTCATTTAGTTTTTCAATAGCGGCAGCCAAACGATTTTCCAAAACACCCCTAGCCTTCTCTTCATCATCATTTCGGCTCTTCAAGTCTTCAATTAACTCCTCTGACGCAGACAATTCTGCTTCAAGCAATTTAACTTTTTCTATTTGACTTCCATCTTGCTCTAAGTCGTTCAACTTTCTGTTTTCCATTGCGAGAAGTTTTTCATTGGTAGCAGACAAATCCTTGAGAATCTCTTCTCTTTTAAGGCGATCATCTTCGATTTTAGATTGCAATCCTGCTATCGTAACTTCCGCAGCGGCTAACTCAGTTTCGAGCTGATCCACGGCCTCCGGAGATAGATTAATTGGTACATCCTGCTCCATTTCCTCCAACTCGACCAATTTCGAAAGTGCCTGTTCTAATCTTTTCTGAAGATCGGCTACTAGTTGAGAGTTTTCTCCATTATCATCGCTTTTGACAGCCTTTTCTTGCATGTTCGAAATCCTGTCATTGGCTGCAGCTAATTCATTCTCAAGTTTTTGGATGGTATCCGCAGAAGAATCGATTACCGGCGGACGATTTTGAAGAGATTCCCGTGCAATCTTCAAGTCATTCCGCAAATTATCAATTACCTCCTGCTTGAGTTGTTTTTCATTCTCCAGTCCAGCAATTCTTTCCATCGCGAATTGCATTTCTCGTTCAAGTTCAGAAACGATTTCATTACTCCCATTTTCGACCGAAGTCTTCAGCCTGGCAAGAGCCTCCTCATACTGCTTAGCTAACTTGCGATTACTGGTTTCAAGTGCCTGTAGCTCATTCATTCTGCCTTCAAGCTCGTCCTCCAAGCGATCGATCGATTCAACATCTGAGACATCCCTTCCACGCAGTTTTTCCTCTAATAATCGATTACGACTTTTTAATTCAGAAACTTCCGTCTCAGATGGCTGGTTCTCAAAATCTTCCAATCGACTCATCGCGGCAGCTAGTTCATCCTGAAGTTCAATCAAATCCTGTTCGGCTTTTTGATCAGAGGAGGCTAGTTGAGCAATCAGCTTTTCGTTTTCCTCAAGCAGACTTTCCATTTGAGCCTTCGGATTGGTATCTTCGATTCGATCCAATTTGAGCATTGCGTTTGCCAATTCTTTCTCAAGTAGCTCGATTGTTTTTGCTTTTCCTGTGGTATTTTGGCTGAGCTCTTCTTCCAACTCTTGGTTGCGAGTTCGGGCTTCCGCCAATTCTTCCTCCAATTCGACTAGGGATGAAATCCCTGAATCCTCGGACTGACCTAGGCGCTCCTCCAACTTGGCAATTTCAGCTTGAGAGTTCTTCAACTGCTCCCTTAAATTTGCCATTTCACGCGTCCTTCCAACAGCATTATCTTCAGCACCATCCCGAAGCAAAGCAATTTCAGCCTCTAAATCATTAATTTGCTGATGCAGCTTAATCTTTTCGTCCTCCCCTTTTTGCAACTCGTTAAGCTGAGTACTCATCGCTTCGGCCAATTCGGATCGTAGATTATCAACTTCAACATTTGCCTGCTCTGATTCCTCAAGGCTTTCTTGTAAAATTCTAATCGTTCCCAATGCCTCTTGTAATTGCGAAACTGCTTGTCGGGTTTCCACTGATTCTCCAAGTCCGGCAGTCTTCATTCGAGAAATCTCTTCTCTGGCTGCATCTAATTCTCCCTTTAAATCCAAAATCAAATCCTTTGATTCGGCGGTGTTGGCAATTAAACTTTCTTGCTCCTGCATTAGTTGCTTGCGGTTGTCTTCCAATTGCATTTCCAAAGCCATAATTTTGTCCGAGGATTCTTCCTTAATCTTTTCTTTCTCCTCCAAGGCAAAAACAAGTTCGATTTTGGCCTTATTCAATTCATCCTTCATGGATGACAATACATCATCCATATTTCCCGCTTGTGAAAACTGTGTTGCCTTCGTTTCCTCCAGAACCGAATTCAAATCCTGTAATTGACCCGCAATAACTTTAACTACCTCCAATTCTTCGTTAAGCTTTTTCTTTTCGGCAACCAACTTGTCTACTTCAGCATCCTTCTCCTTAAGCTCAAGTTCTTGTTGAGCTAATTGATCAATTGATCTCTTGTGACGGATAGTAGTACTTTCAAGTTCCTGCTGTAAACCATCGATGATCGTCGTCGCTCTCTCTTGTTCAGTATCGAAACGTTCTGACAAAGCCCTAGCACGAGCCTCAGAATTAGCTAAATTCTCTTCCATTTCCTCCACAAATGGAATCGTTGGTAATTTTCCAATTGATGCATCTCGCAAAGAATCCTGAGCTAATTGAGCTTCTTCCTCTAATGCCTTGATCGTGTTGGCAAACTCAAGTTCTCTTATAGCAATACCTTCCTTGGTTCTCTCAAAATCCTCAGTTGTTTTAGTTAATTCGGCCTTTGTACTCGCTAATTCCTCTTCCAGGGCAATTACTGTTTCAGAAATTTCTCCCCTGCGCTCCTGATTCTCAGCCTTGGCTTTCGCCACTTCGCGCTTGGCTGCATTCAGGTCAATGAGTAGTTTGTTAACATATGCAGGACTCGCAGTTCGAGATGGAGAATCACCAACCTCCTCCAGAGAACTTCTTAGCTTAATCAATTGTTGTTCTAATTCATTCTTTTCTCCAAGTTCTACTTGCATACGAGCAATCTCACCCAGTGCTTTCCTCAGTTCATTCTGTAAATTTAAGTAGGATTCTGAGGAGGCATCTTGGGGAGCGGATTGAGCCATCTCCAAGGCTCTCTTCGCTTGAGTCAACTCTCTTTCCAAAGTAAGAAGGCGAGCCGAATCCGCACCCGAATTCATCGCGGCTGTGCGAGCATAATCAAGCTCTCTACGAGTTCGTTCAAGCTCCGTGGAAATTGAACGAATCATAGAATTAGATCGCTCCTGCTCCATAAGGAGAGATGACCTCGATTGTCGCAAATCTTCACGAGATTGCTGAAGCTCATACTCCAAACGGTTAATCTGCTTACTTATGCTATCCGCAGTAGCCGCACCCCCATCCTCGGATTTCCAAAGGGAGTTTCTCGTACGCTCGAGTTCCTCCACCATCATCTGAGATTCTTTGAGATTTGCCTGCAAAGAGACAATTTCCCGATAAGCCTTTCGCAAATCAGTTTGCATGGTGGCTGTATCTTCAGAAAGTTCAGTCTGCACTGTTTTGGAAGCTTCAAGCTCATCCTGCAAACGCCTGATTACCTGACCTGAATCACTCTCTTTAACAAAGGGTGTCGATTCAGACTCAATCTTTGGACCAAAGCGACTTGACGGGGAAAGCTCCACTGCCTCGTTGGCTTGTATCGCATCCACAACACTCCTTCCGGTAACAGTTGCGGGTATTGGTTGTGGTTTTGCTTCTACCACATCCGGAGCTTTCGGTAATGAATTGGCAAGCAGTTCGTCACTCTGCGTTGACAAGCTGCTGAGTCCTTCCATCGCATCTCTTTGTGCCGCGTCCAGTAACTGCTCTAAAGCACGAGCTTCGGAAGCTGAACGATCCAGATTTTCGAGTAAGACCTCAAGAGCAGGCTGGGCTTCTTCCAAACGCCCACCAAAATTTTCTTTCAAGTCAGCAAAAATCTTTTCGGACTCAGTCAATCGACCCTCCGTAGTAGACAACCCTTGGGTTACTTCTTTAACTCTAGCCTGTAAAGCTTCTTCAACTGCGGAAAGATTAGAGGAAATGCGTTCTATTTCTGGAACGTCTTTACCGAGGTTTTGCCGAACTTGATCCAAGTTATTGGCAATAGACTGCCTTCGGTTAGTAACCACATCCTTGGATGACCCAGAGATGAGCGTTTCGACTTGAGTCTTTTGCTCCTTGATCTCTTGATTGATCTTGGAGACAAGCTCTTCTGGAGAAAGAGCATCTGATTCTGAATTTTGGGCAAGTTGGCTGAAGGCAAGGGACGCAACCCCGAGCAAGAAGATGGGGATCCCCAACCATCCTTGTCTAATGATGGAAAGACAGGTTGATCTCATGATAATCAGCATGTTACATGCGAATAAGTAAAGCAAGTCTGGATTTCACTCTTAGTGGTGTCTTAAAGTTATGGAATTGCTTAAGTGCGTTTATTTTACTTGTTCAATCTCCTTTCTATCGGTATTGCGGAGAACATTATGATTTCATCTTCTCTTAACCTTCCATTTATCTTTTTTTTCATCTTGTCATTTCAATTCTTCATGCCCTCGACACATGCAAGGATTGGCGAAACTCGATCCACTCTAGAAAAACGGTTGGTGAACTCCGGTGGCGTTCAATATCGGGAAGCCTCCATTCTCGAGAATCGAATGAAAGGAATGCCCTACAACAAATATAAGGATTATTATCCTAAATCAACTGATCTACGCATATATTACAAGACCTCCGACGGTCGCCAACCCAAAGCCTCTGAGATGCAAGTTAGAGGGATGCTTGAAGGATGGGATTTACATGTTATTTATCTCGATGGGGTTTCCGTTATGGAAATTTACCGAAGGAGCAAAACGATCACCGAATTCGAATTTATCTACTTACTTAATTTTCAAGCTGGTGGGTCCTATTGGAAAAAGGCTGCAGACATGGAAGCTTTGGAAGACGATGAAGAATCCGCTTTTGGATTTGAATTCATCCGAGATGACAAGAAAGTCAGAGCGAAAAAACTTGGTGGGAATGGATTTATGGTTTTCACGTCAGAAATTGATCGGGGATTTGCCGAAGCCCTTAAAGCAGATCTCAAATCAATGGCCCCAAAAAGCGTAGACGGATTTTAAGATTTTCTTGTAAAAATGTGCCCGAGGGGGGACTCGAACCCCCACGTCCATAAGGACACCAGATCCTAAGTCTGATGCGTCTACCAATTCCGCCACCCGGGCAATTAAAAATTCATACACTAATCCGATAAACTGGATCAGTCGAGTTAGAATGCACAGATTCAAAAACGAAAATCTATGAATATAATGTTTTTAGAATGCATTCCCGAAGGAACCTTGCCAAAGTCCAAATAAAAAGGATGCAATCGTAAGAGTCAGCAAACTAAACTTGATTAATCCGATCTCGGATAATTTAGTCCAAGGATCATGAACGGGGTCATCATCACTAAATTTGGGTTTTTCCTGAAAACATATTTCTCGAATCCATCCGAAGTAATAGTAAATCGAAATAACTACACCAATCACCATAGCACCCAGAGAGAAATATAATTTACATTGAAAAGCCACTAAGAACAAAAGGAGTTTGGCAATAAAGCCAGCAAACGGGGGAATCCCAGCAAGGGATGCGATACCCGAAACCAAAACGAAACCAAGCCAAGGATGTTTCTTTATCAAATTTTCGTAATGAGAAAACTCATGTTCGCAATCATCCTTCAAATCTGCCAACCCCATGACTCCGAAAACGGCAAAGGATGCGATGAGATAGATGAAAAGATAAAATATAAGGACCCACACTGCTCGGTCTCCATCCCCAGGCAAATACATAGAGGCCATAATTGCGACCAGGAGATATCCAGCATGAGCCACTCCCGACAAACCAAGCATTCTTTTAAGATTACGCTGAGCACAAGCCGCTAAATTGCCAAAAAATATGGTAAAGGTGGCCACAAACCCCAATAGAGGAAGCAGAAAATCATTCATTCCACTGAATGGACCATTGACTAAGTTGACCAACACGAAGAAACCTGCAGCTTTTGAGGAAACGGCAAGAAATGCCGTTATAGGCATAGGTGATCCGTGGTAAACATCAGGGACCCAAATTTGAAAAGGAGCCGCACCCACCTTAAAGGCAATCCCCGCAATGACGAGAACAACACCTGCACGAAGAAGTAGATTTTCGGAATTCTCAGATAACAAACCGTAAAGAGTAGAGAAAGACAATGGATCCATTGATTCAAATCCAGAATAGCTGGCACCCCATGCGGGAGGATTTGATGCCACACCATATAGTAGAACAATGCCAAACAATAACATCGAGGAGCTCAATGCTCCAAAGATAAGATATTTCATGCCTGCTTCCAACGATTTCGCTGACTCTCGATTGAAAGCAACTAATGCATAAAAACATAGAGCTACCGTTTCCAAAGCCACAAACAGCATGAGGAAATGATCACTCTGACACAGAAGCATAAGCCCCGCAGTGGCAAGCATGGTTAAGTGATGAAATTCACCAATCCTCAATCGGTTGACTTGTAAGTAACGCTGACCAAGTATGGATACCAACAGGGATGCCAATAGAAAGAAACTACGAATTACATCGCCCTTGAAACCTAGAAGCAGGGATCCGTTGAACACAGAACGATCAAATGTGTGATGCCAGACTAGGTAGTCAAATAAATGGAAAACCAAAAGAAAAGCCTGGAAGAAAACTGCGATCTTGCCAGCAATAGAAGGTCTTCCAATTTCGCGCTTGCTAAATAGATCAATAATAAGAACCAAAACTGCTCCAAGGGCTAAGGTGAGTTCTGGCCAAATCTCAAACCATTGATTATCTTGGGAAAAATTTAGGTATGCTTCCATGTCAATGATTGGAATTAAAAGATGCATTCGAATCCGGGGAAGGGAAGATGGATGGATCACCCAATTGCGGAGGGCAGCAGGGGGGAAGTTTGCTTGATTGCACCACTTGATTGAATGCTTGGTAGCGAGAATTGATTTCTCGATCGACGCGAATGGAAGTTTCTCTCGGCCAGAGACCAAGAAGAAGAAGAGGCACCAAAATCAGCGCAGCAGGAAAGATTTCATGTACAGATAGATCTTTGACTGGATGATCTTTCCAAGTCTTCTTCATATCATCACTGGGTTCTCCAAAAAAAATGTTGGCCACTGCCCGAAGTCCAAAAATTGCGGAGATGATTATACCCAAGGCAGCCAGACCCAGAAAAAGCCGTGTTTCCGAAACTTCACCCAAGGATAGAAAAATTCCAAACTCCCCCCAGAAATTGCCAAAACCGGGCAAGCCGATTGTTGCCAGAGATGCGGCAACAAAAAAACAAGCCAATATTGGAGATTTAGATGCGAGTCCTCCAATTTCGTTCATTTCCAAAGTTCTAGTGCGCAAATTTATATAATGAGACAAGAGAAACATGAGTGCGACAGAAAGCCCATGTGCCACCATTAACAAAACAGCTGAACTCGCTCCGAGGGTGGAACAAGCTCCAATGCCCAAAAAACAATACCCCATATGCATCACGGATCCATTGCCAATCATGCTTTTTAGATTATTTTGGGCTATCGCGACTAACCCTACAAAAAGCACATTTCCGATAGCTAACCAAAGTATGTAAGGGCTCCACGCCGATGCACCTTCAGGCAATAGAGGAACTGCAATCTGAATCAATCCATACAAACCAAATTTTTTCAGCACTCCCGCATGCAACATGGATACGGATGTTGGTGCCGCTTCATATCCGCGGGCAGCCCATGTATGGAATGGGAACAATGCCACCAGAATACCAAGACCAAACAAGAGTAATCCGAAAATTTTAGCTTGGGTAGAATCAAAAAGATTTTGATTGGCTAAGGCTGCAGAAAGGGATGGAAAGTCAAACTTGGGTGCTTCCAACAAGACATTCAAGGCAACTAAACCACCAAGAGAAATCAAGGCTCCTAATGTTAAGTATATTGTAATTTCTAGTGCAATACTCCTGCGATTTCTGCCTCCCCAAATTCCAATCATAATAAATGTGGGAATTAGAGCGAATTCGTGAAAGAGATAATAAAACAACAAGTCAACACTAGCGAAGAGCCCCATGAGCCCCGATTGCATGAAAAGAAGCAGGGCTAGATAGAGTTTCAATCGCTCACAACCAGAGTATATGGCCGCTAGACCGGCTCCAAAACCAACGATTCCAGCCATCATAAACAAAGGTGAAGAGACACCATTTAAACCAAGATGAAAACTAACGTTTATCTCGTGTAAACCTGTCTCTGCAAAGAGAATGGCGAAATTATACCCCTCAATGCTAGGATCAAAGCGGAAAAACAAGTAAATGCCTATAATGCAAGGTAAGCCAAAGCCAACATAAGCAATTTTAACGGCAAGATCATCCCTCTTACAAATGCCCAGAAGAAGGGTAAGCGAAGCAATAATGGGAATGAAAACTGAACATAAGAGCATGGATTGATCAAAATTCATCTCAATACACCTCCATTAGAATTCACCAAAAAGACCAGCCGCATAAGCGATAAATCCGATCGTTCCGAGAATAAACCAGAATCCATAAGCATGGATTTTTCCGTTGTAGCAAATTTTACCTAGCAGAGCAAACAAACCAGCACATCCAGCAGCACCCCTTACCATTAGACCAGAGATAAAGAGTAATTCCATGACCTCCACAAATCGAGCAAATGGATCTTGGATACGCTTGACGTAAAAACCATAAATTTCATCAAAGAAAAGCTTACTGCTGCAAAGATTAAAAAATGCAGGACTTTTCTCACTGAGAGGATCATCCGATGGAGAACCAGAATAAACTAGCTTTGCGGCAATCGAACCGGCAATCCATGCAAAAGTCCCGAGCACAATCATCCACAAATGGTTAGGCATTTCCGCAACTGACTGTAAGTCATCCAACACAAAGCCAACTATACTGAAGGGGAAGAGTTGATGATAACCTCCGAGAACAGAAAGTAGTGCAAGAATAATTAGAGGCCCAACCATTAAAGAAGTAACCTCAACAGCTGCCTTCGATTCCTTTGAACGCGGGGAACCTTCGAAAGTTATGAAGTATAACCTAAACATGTAAAATGAAGTGAGTAAGGCCCCAAGATATAGAATAACAAAAATTGGCAAGCTGGAGTTATAGGCAGTCAATAAAATCGCATCCTTACTGAAATAACCGGAAAGAAAATTTACGCCCGAAATTGCAAGTACTCCAATAAGAAAAGTGAAGGCAGTTAGGGGCATCTTCTTGCGGAGACCACCATAATTGAAAATATCTTGTTCGTGATGACATGCATGAATTACTGCTCCGGAACCCAAAAACATCAGGGCTTTGAAAAATGCATGTGTCATAAGATGAAACATTGCCAAACCAGGCATACCTAAGCCGAAGGCTGCAGCCATGTAACCGAGCTGGGACAAGGTTGAATAAGCGAGAATTTTCTTGATATCTCGCTGGACCAGAGCACAGAAACCAGCATAAAGCCCCATAGCTGCACCCAAGTAAGCTAATAGGCTTAATGCCTCGGTCGTGAAAAGAAAATCGATACGAACTAAAAGAAAGATACCTGCTGCCACCATAGTTGCGGCGTGAATTAAAGCAGAAACGGGGGTCGGACCAGCCATCGCATCAGGTAGCCAAACATGCAAAGGAAATTGGGCGGATTTGCCAATAAAACCGCAAGCCAAGGCCAGACACAGACCAGTCGAAATCATTGTCGAGTCAAAATCAACCAGATCAGCCAACTCCGCTATATTCACGGTACCAAAAGTCCAATAGGTAAGAACAATGCCAATCAGAAAACCAAAATCACCAACGCGATTGACGATGAAAGCTTTCTGGGATGCGTTCGCCGCTTCTTCAGTTGAAAAATAATGGGCAATCAAAAGATAGGAACTGAAACCAACCAACTCCCAAAAGACGAAGATCATGATCAGATTGTCGGCAAGAGTGATCCCCAACATGGAAAACATGAATATTGACAAGCCTCCAAAGTATCGTGCTTTGGCAGAATCATCGGCCATGTAACCCAAACTAAAAAGATGAATGAGAAAACCGACAAAAGCTACAACGAAGAGGAGAAGACGAGAGGGACCATCAATAAGAAAACCAAATCTCAATTCCCAATCGGCAAGCTTTAACCAAGTCGCATCCCATGCAAAAGTATTGTTACCCCCGTTAAAAATCAAATAGCAGGAAAAAACTAAAATTCCGCCTGCTGTGGCTACGGATAAAAGAGAAGCAATATTTCCATGCTTACGCAGAAAAATTAATGTCACGAAGGACGATAGCAGAGGAAGCAAAAGTACACTAAAAGCGATGATTTCCATATTTAGTTACTCAATAGGTTGAGATTTTCGGAAAAGACGCTTTGCCTTTTTTTGTAGAGAGCAACCAGAAGGGCTAGCCCCACGGCAACTTCTGCTGCAGCTACAGTCATAATGAAGAACACAAAAAGCCCACCATCTAAATTGAGGCCAACCCGGGAAAAAGAAACAAGTGCGAGATTGATTCCGTTTAGCATTAATTCCAGAGACATCAAAACAAGCATGAGATTTCTTCGAATAACAACACCAAGAAACCCAATTGCGAAAAGCAGTGCCGACAAAGCTAGAAAATGATGAGGCGTTATCGTTTCCATCCGGTTATTCCTTACCGGGAGCCCATTTTTTACTCAGGATAATAACCCCAACCATTGCCGCCAGTAATAAGAAGCCAGCAACTTGCAAAGGGAGCATGTATTTGGTGAACAATCCAAACCCAAAGCTCTTAACCGAGGTCGAAAAGATTAAGTTTCCACCATTCACCAAGTTACCTTCAACTATCTCTGGCCAACTGCTTCCGTTTACCCAACCCGAATTCAACATAAAATGAAGAAAAAACACCACCAGTAGCCCGACGGCACAAACCCCTGCCAAACCAGAAAATATTTTGATTCTGGAAGCTTTCCCACCTTCGGGACCAACATCCAAAAGCATGATGATGAAAAGAAAGAGCACCATGACCGCACCGGCATAAACTAGAATTTGGAGGATTGCTAAAAAGAAAGCCTCTAAGATTACAAAAAGAGCGGCTACTCCAACTAAGGAAAGAATCATAAAAAGGGCGGCCGGCACTGGATGTCTGGAAAAAACCATCAAAATACCACCCCCAAGAGTAAGGGTCGCAAAAAGCCAAAATAGCAGATCTACGAAATTCACAAAATTAAGTGTTAATGGGAGTTTGTGCTATTATCGAACATTATGCCAATGGATAACGAGAATTCTCAAGAATTCAATGATCATTTCCTTCCACCTCAGCCTCTTTTTTCTTGTCCCATTTGTAGTGCTTATCCGGCAAGG
This sequence comes from Verrucomicrobiota bacterium, assembly GCA_036128475.1. GTDB lineage: Bacteria > Verrucomicrobiota > Verrucomicrobiia > Opitutales > Seribacteraceae > Seribacter. Next base: position 15,243 of record JAYYQI010000008.1, on the reverse strand, counting down.
TACCACCAAGCTCGTAAAGTTTGGCTTTGTCATTAATCATTTCATCCCTAGTATAACCGGATGAGGAGTATTCGTTTTGCAAAAAAATTGCCTCCTCAGGACACACTTCCTGACAATAACCGCAATAGATGCACCTAAGCATATTAATTTCGAATTCTTGCGGAGCCTTTTCCACATGCTCACGCTCATCGGCTTCCTCCGGAACTTCTCCTGGAGTAATACGAATAGCTTTGGGAGGACAAACGAATTCGCACAATTGGCAGGAGACACACTTTTCTCGACCATTGGGATCTTTTACCAAAGTGGGCACTCCCCGATAGTTTGGTGGTATTGGGGGTTTCTCTTCGGGATACTGCAGTGTAACCTTTTCCTTAAACATATTGCTGAAAGTGGTTTTTAAACCGGTTGCAATTTGAGGAAGGTAAGTCTTTTCGGAAAGTGAAAGTGGTTTGCGTTCGAGAACAATTGTTTTGGCCATAATCTTAGAGAGTACTGGAAGCTGGTTGGTCAAGCCAGGTGACGAGTAGAAGATAAAAAACTAAATTAGCTAGTGAGATTGGCAAAAGTTTTGTCCATCCCAAACTCATGACTTGATCGTAACGAAAGCGAGGTAGTGTCCAGCGAATCCAAATAAAAAAGAAAATAAGAGCAACGGTCTTTACCAAAAACCAACCGGTACCCAGAAGTGTCCCCCAAATTGATGGAGGCCATGGGTTTTCGATCCATGGAAGAAAATGCCAACCGCCAAGAAAAATGAGAGTGAAAATTGCAGAACCTACAACGATGTGCGCATATTCCGCTACGAAGAAAATACCAAATTTGAAACTACCATATTCAGTATGAAAACCACCAACCAAGTCGGTTTCGGATTCAGGCATATCGAAGGGAAGTCTGTTAGTCTCAGCAAAAAGAGCGATCAGAAAAATCAAAGCGGAAAGAGGTTGAACCAATATCAACCATGCTGAAGATGACTGAGAATTCGTAATTTCAACCAAGCTCAAGGCAGACATGCCTGATTGGGGTGAACTAACCCATAAAAATACAGGAAGTAAGGATAGTCCCATAGCAAGCTCATAAGAGATCATCTGTGCTGAGGACCGGATTCCTCCAAGGAAAGGATACTTACTGTTAGATGACCAACCTGCCAAAACAATCCCGTAGACTCCAAGGGAAGAAACAGCAAAAATAAAGAGAATTCCAACTTCAAGATTTGCCAAAATTAAAGGACTTTTATTTCCGTCATCCCCGTGAAATTCGCCAAATGGCAATACGGTCATAGTCGTCAATGCGGGTACAAGAGCAACCAAAGGAGCTAAATAGTAGTAAATTTTATTAACATGCCCAGGAACGATCTCTTCCTTAAAAAGAAATTTAAGCCCATCAGCCAAAGGTTGAAATAAGCCGAGTCCCCTAAGAAAGGGTCCTAATAATGGAATATGCCCAACAAAAGGAAGTACTGTTCGGTTAGGCCCTACCCTGCCCTGCATCCATGCACTAACCTTCCTTTCTGCCAAAACTGAATATCCAGCCATAGTCATGACCGCACCTATCATCAAGAAGGCAAAGAGTACCTTAAGTCCTATGAATTGTAATGTTTCCAGATCGAAGGATGGCATTATTAATCGGAAGAAAGTTCAAGCGGCTCGAAGTGAAGAGCTTTCTTCTCAACGAAAGGAAGATTTTTCCAATTCGAACCATCAAGATGAATTGAAGATTTACGCACATCAGAGAAGCTAATTCCTTTGAGTACAGAATTTCGCACTTTACTCATGGTCTCCCAAAGTTCTGCGGGATTAGAGGAAATTGAGCAATCTGGATCAATTAGGGAAATAAGCTTAGTGAGTATTTGTATATCAGGAATCAGACCGGCGGGTCCAGGCACAGCTTGCTCAAATGATTGAGCGTAAAAACCACGATTTACATAAGTTCCCGTTTTCTCAAAGTGAGAAAGAAGAGGAATGACCACCTTAGCCAAGTAAGAAGTTTGGTTGGAATGAGTGGCAAGATGAATCAAATCAACTCCCATTAGATTTTCTGCATCGATTCCGGAAGCAATCAGATCTTCTCCTACAACCAAAACGGCTTCAAATTGCTTCTTTTTAAGAGCCGAATTTAATTTCTTGAGGTTATCAGATGGATATTCCTTTTCAAAACCAGATACAAGAGCTCCACGCAAATTTGGAGTTCTGTCAGCTGATTGGAGAATCCCATCATCATCACCAAAATGGCCTCGTAAGAAGTTTTTTGCCTTAAGCAAAGTACTTAGGCGCTTGAGTAAAAACAATTCTTCAAGAGTTGATCGACAGGATCCAACAACCGCAACCTTCTTGTCTCTCAAGAGACCAGATGAGGTATTAAGTGCATTTTCGAGAGAATCATCTGCTCCGTCTATTTGTGGATGCAAGATTCGATCATCGGACTTAACGCTTTTATAAAGTGAACGACCGCTATCCGTCATCCAACTATCGTTTACCTGATCATTTCTTCTTGGAGTGATCCTGTAAATCTCCCCTTCCCTACTCGACACAATCGTATTTGCACCGGCACTACTTTCGCAACATATGCTTTTCGTTTCCTTGAGAAACCAGACTCTCATTTTAAACCGAAAATCCGTACTGGTAAGAGCACCAACTGGGCAGATATCTACAGTATTCAATGAGTAGTTATTCGCCAATTCCTTTCCAGGAAAGCAAGTGAGCGTAGAAAAACTTCCACGATCCACAAACCCCAAAACATCATCATTTGCTACTTCTTGCGAAAATCGTATGCAACGGGAACAAAGAATACATCTCTCGTCATCCAACATAACCCTAGGTCCCAGCCTTGTCCTTTTGGGTTTAACGTTTTTTCTCTCAGTGTAGCGACTGTAACCACGGCCATAATCAGTAGCGAATTCCTGCAATCTGCATTCTCCGGCTTGGTCGCAAATTGGACAATCTAAAGGATGATTAAGCAGAAGAAATTCCATGATACCCTCACGACATCCCTTAACCACATCTGATGCGGTTTTCACATGCATACCAGGAGATGCATTGGTAGCGCATCCAATGACAGGCTTAGGAACCCATCCAATCTTGGGAGAACCATCTTCATTTAGCACGGGATCACCCGTCGCTCTATCTCTCATCGGAGTTCCCATTTCGATCAAACACATCCGGCAATTACCTGCGACAGTAAGTTGAGGATGGTAACAATAATGAGGAATTTCCTTACCATGAAGAGCAGCTGCATCAATCAGATTCATTCCAGCAGGAACTTCGACTTCCTTCCCGTCCAAGTTAATCGTAATTAATTTTTCCTTCGCTTTGGAAATCATCTCGATTAAATGAGCTGTAAACTCCCTTTCTTCTTCTTTGGATTTTTGGCTTTCTTAACGAAATCTTCTCTAAATTTGGAAACAAAACTCTGAGTTGGCCATGCAGCAGCCTCGCCGAAAGCACATATTGTACGACCTTCAATTTGATTGGCTACGGAAAGAAGCAAATCCGCGTCATCTTGGCGAGCGTCACCGGCACACATGCGCTTAGTGATTTTACGCATCCAGAGAACACCTTCACGGCATGGTGTACATTGACCACAGGATTCGTGAGCGTAGAAAGCATTAACATTAGCCATTGCCTCAACGATATCAGCCGTATCATCCATCACAATAACTCCCCCGGAACCGGACATACTTCCGGCAGCCATAGGCCCATCGAAATCTAGGGGTATGTCTTCAATACCCCAATCGAAATCAGAACCATCCTTTAGCGTCCCCTTAAATCTCTCATCTGCACGCAAAACCTTTGCCGAAGAACCGCCAGGGATTACTGCTTGTAGAGACCTTCCGGGAAGCAACCCTCCACAAACATCATAAATAAGCTCTCCCATTGTCAACGCACCGCATTCAAATTCGTAATATCCGGGTTTAACCACATGACCCGAAACGCACCAGATTCTAGTTCCGGTGTTATTAGGTTTTCCGATCTTGGAAAATTCATCCCCACCCATTTCCATAATATGCCTAACATTGCATAAGGTTTCGACATTGTTCACGATAGTTGGGCATTGATAAAGTCCCAAAACGGCAGGGAAATAAGGGGGCTTGATTCGGGGATTTGGTCTCTTGCCTTCCAGGGATTCAATTAGTCCGGTTTCCTCACCGCAAATGTATGCTCCTGCACCACGATGCACCACAATATCGCAAGAAAATTCACTACCGAGAACTTTATCACCACAAAACCCCTTTGCACGAGCTTCTTCAATCGCACGCTCTAGGATTTTTGCTCCCTCAAAAAACTCAGCTCGAATATAAATAAATGCCTGCTTAGCCTGAATCGCATAAGCAGAAATCATCATTCCTTCAATCAGTTGATGAGGATCTTTATGTAAGATTTGACGATCCTTAAAAGTACCCGGTTCAGATTCATCCGCATTACAAATCAAATATATTGGTTTTCCCGATTTTCGATCCAGAAATTTCCATTTCATACCAGCTGGAAAACCAGCACCACCCCTACCCCTAACCCCAGATTTAAGGACTTCTTCTCCGATTTCTTCGGGTTTGAGCTTCAATGATTTTTTTAACATTTCATAACCACCTACTTTCAAGTAACTGGAAATTCCATTCGAGTATTTTGGGTCATCCGCATGCTTAAGAATAAGCCTACGCTCCTTGACGACCTTACGTTTCTGGGCACTCATTCAGTTTTGCCTTTCTTAGACTTGGCAGGCGCATCCGAAACAAGTGCTGCCTCATAACTGGTAAATTCCTTGGAACTTTCAAGTTTCCCCTTCACCAATAAGTCAGCGAAATTCGAAGCCCGGTCTCCTTCGATATTTTCGTAAGTATCTTCACCCACCATTACGACTGGACCCTCTCCGCAATCTGCCAGACATTCCATAAACTCAATAGAAAATTCACCATCATCAGAAACATGGCCCTCCTTCACTCCCAGTTTTTCTTCCAAGGTCTTACATGTACCATAAGAACCCCGTAAGGCACATGGAAGAGTACGACATACACGAATGTGTTTTTTACCCCAAGGTTTCTCGCGAAGCATCGGATAAAATGTAACAAGCTCTTGGATATTAATGGGTTGCAAATCCAATTTATCTGCAATCCACTCGCATGTCTCAAGACTTATGGATCCAAGTTCTTCTTGAACAAGATGGATAACCATAAGTGCCGCACTCCTTTTTTCCGGATAACGAGGAATTACCTCATCAATTTTACCAAGTGTTTCTTCGGATAAATTCATTGTAATAATGACTAACGGTCACATTCTCCCATAACAAAATCTAAACTACCCAAGATCACGGTGATATCTGCAAGCATATGACCGGGAACAAGCTTTTCCAAAATACTGAGGTTACAAAAACTTGGAGCTCGTATCTTTAGGCGATATGGGACACCTCCACCCTTGGAAACTAAATAAAAACCAAGGGCACCTTTTGGGTTTTCAGCCTCGAAATAAGTTTCTCCTGGTGGAATTTGCGGACCCTCAGTCACGATCATAAAGTTTTGAATCAGTTCTTCCATACTTGTCATGATCTTGTCTTTGGGTGGAGCAAAAATTTTCTTCGCCTCCTCCGCGTACCATGGACCACTAGGAAAATCTGATATTAATTGTTTGATAATTCTTATACTCTGCCGAACCTCTTCAATTCGAACCAAGTATCTATCGTAGCAATCGCCTCGCGTACCAATGGGAACGTCAAAATCGTATTTTTCGTATCCGCTGTAAGGCTTATCTTTGCGTAAGTCCAGATCAACACCGGAAGCTCGCAAATTCGGCCCGGTCAATCCAAAGGCTAACGCATCCTCCGCAGAAATTTCTCCAATTCCCTCGGTTCGATCGATAAATATTCGATTCCGCGTAAGTAGTTTCTCCACTTCATCCACTGCTTTGGGTAATTGCTCCACAAACTTCAAAACTCGATCCAACCAACCATCAGGAAGATCACTGGCAACTCCACCGATTCGAGTGTAGGAAGTCGTAAATCTAGCCCCGGTAAGTTCTTCAAATAAGGTGTATAATTTCTCACGTTCCGTAAAGGTATACATGAAGGGAGTCCATGCACCCGCATCCATTCCAAAAACTCCCATACCAAGTAGATGACTGGAAATTCGAGCCATTTCACAAACAAGAACTCGAATTGCTTCACACCTCTCGGGAACTTTTACACCAGCTAAATTTTCTACTGTTATCGCGTATGCAACATTGTTGGCAAGAGGAGCTAGGTAATCAAGTCGATCGGTGTAGGGAATAAACTGATTGTAGGTCATGTTTTCGGCGATCTTTTCGTCCCCTCGATGGAGATAGCCTAATACAGGCTCGCATTTTTCAATCAGGTCACCATTGAGTTCCATCATCAATCGGAGAACTCCATGAGTAGTCGGATGGGATGGACCCACATTTAAAGCCATCCGGTCTGATGCCTCCGAAACTTTTGCTCCGGCATCACCTATCGAAACTTCTTTTATCGTAGTCTCACTCATTCTGGTTTTTCCTTGGATTCCGTCCAACTCTCATCTTTGGCCCTTGGTTCGGTTTCGCTCATCACTCCTCCTCCAGATGATACGAAGGGCCCCCCCATCATAGGAGCAGGCTCAACTGAGGCTTGAGTGACCTCGGCAACATCATCTGCAGGAAGTGGCGTGTCGATTCCAGCGAGGGGAAATTCTTTTCGCAGGGGGAAATGTGGATATTCATCCCACATAAGAATACGTTTGAGATTAGGATGTTCCGTAAAAGTGATTCCGAACATATCAAAAGTTTCTCGTTCATGCCAGTTAGCAGCAGGGAATACTTCTGATAATGTGGGAAAACTGGGCGATTCGTTGTCATTGCATGATGAATGAATACGAATGTAATCGTGATGGATTCGAGAATACAAATGAAGAACTACTGAAAAACGGATTTCAGCTTCTACACCGTGGTCGATAGCGGTTATGTCAACCAAAAGGTCGAAAGTTTCTCGATCCCGTAAATTCTTAACAAATTCTACGATAGAATCCGAAGGACAATCTAATGTCAGGCAATCTTCTTGATAACGAAGCACAACCGCCTCGTTTTTTTCCAATAAGGAATCAATAAAATCGCTGTCGATCATGTCCTTATGCTAAAGCAGAAGAATTCCGAGGTTTTCGCAGGTTTTTAACAGAGGATTCGCTTCCAATCTTATCCTGCAATTTCATCATAGCATCCAAAAGAGCTTCAGGGCGGGGAGGACAACCACTGACATAAACATCGACAGGCACAATATTATCAACCCCCTGCATCACCGCATAGGATCTATACATACCACCAGAAGAAGCACATGCACCCATCGCAACGACCCATTTGGGATCACCCATTTGATCGTAAATTCGACGTACAACCTCTGCCATTTTGTAAGTCACGGTTCCGGCAACAATCATACAATCAGACTGACGAGGAGAAAAACGCATAACTTCCATGCCAAATCTGGATATGTCGTATCTGGAAGCGGCAGCTGCCATTAATTCAATGGCACAACATGCTAGCCCCATTGGCATCGGCCAAACCGAATGCTTGCGTATCCAATTGATAACCGCATCGGCCTTGGTCACGATCACTTCACCCTCGATTTTGCTATTGTAGGCGACTTCGTTTGAAATCATACACAGCTTTCTAAACAATCTTCTCCGACAAGCAAACACCAAAAGAAGTAAATTTAGCAAATGAGTGACCCGCTTATCGGTTCAAAAAGCTGAGCTTGGTTTTTGAAAGTTGACGAATCCGCTGAACCAAGGCATTGATACTCACTTGCGTAACTCGGAGAGGTGACAGAGTGGCCGATTGTGCAGCATTGGAAATGCTGTGTACCGCAAGGTACCGCGGGTTCGAATCCCGCCCTCTCCGCCATTATCAAAAAATGATTTAAGCCTCGCGCAGAAATACTTTAGCGTTTGACTTGAAAACCGCCTCAGCCAAATCCAGATGAGCAGGTGCACTTATCGTTTCCGCATTAGCAGATGCTGCGGAAGCTTCTCCTGAGACCAAAATGGCAACGTTACCATAAAGATTAAGGTTTTCCCCATCTGCAGGAGCTGAAACGTCACCCTCATTGAGCCATCTCCGCAACTGCATTTGGCTCCACTTATTGTAAGGTTCTTTGGTACCAAGTAAATTCTCGGCAAAACGCATACCAGCGGTTTTCCAGAGGCTTCCGCCCAATTCGGGCGAATCAGCAATGATCGCCTGCATCGCTTCGGTACTTAACCACAATGCATTTACACCAGAATCGGCCATAACATTGGCTGTTCTTGGAACTCCCGCAAGTACGGACATCTCACCAATTACTGCTCCGCGTCCCATTATATCCACAACTATGTCTCCGATAGAAACCTTAACGCTTCCACGAGTTATCACAATCATGCCGTCTCCCTCATCACCTTGCTTCATGACAACATCACCCGAATTGTAGGTTTTGGGCTCGGAAGCATTAACAATTTTACCAATCAAGTCTTCCGGCATTCCCTTCAACCACTTGACTTCCCTTAGAACCTCCTCGGGTTCGGGCAATCGTAATTCAAGAGAACTTTCCATCACGGACTTCATACGCTCTTCCACCGCAGTAATCATGCGCGAAGCTTCATCCGCCTCCAGCATACCTTCTGACTTCAATTTCTTGATTGTATTTCTCTCATGATTCAGAACAGATCGAATCGCATCCTTGGTCTCGATACCTACAGTAGCCTCTGGATAATTCTCATGCATATTTCGGATGAACTCCAGACCCTTGAGACGATTTTGCCTAATTTCATCACGAAGAATCCTACCCGCCTTCTTAAGTTTCTCTGGGTCACCGGATTCATCAAGTTCTTTAACCAAACTATCTACCATCTTAGCCATTTCTTGTTGAGCTACAACAAAAGCCTTTGCTGCATCATAGCATACCGTGATCTTGTCGGTAAAATATCCTTTGAGTAAGGGAAGATCTCTAAAAGCCTCCGTTAATTTGGTGACCCCACAAACCTTCTCAAGATAATCTCTTTCAGTCATGGGCACTTTACCTTGTTTATCGAGAAACTCACTCAGGTTATTATCCAACTGAGCAACCGCTCGGGCACTCAACAATCCAGCCCTAAACTGCGACCAATAACTGCTCCGCTCACGCTCAAGCAACCGTCTTCGGGTCTCTGCAAGCGTATCCATGGAGTTCAATTCCTCGGAAGTAAGCGGATAGGCAACTGGGTCCGGCAAATACTTACGAACAACCCCCCAATTAGCTCCACTGAGAAAACGGTCATCCTTTAACAAATCCATCTCTTGCTCACAGCCATCGGCCACATTCCCAGAGGCGTTGGAAAACATCAATTTCTTGACCGCAGGCAATTTCGTAAGTCCTAGGGCGTTGACAATTGGACCTACCGTTGTGGCGTTTACCAATAAAGTAAGAAGCACGATACCCGAAATCAAAAAGAGAAATTGATCGCGTACTCTAGAGGAGATTCCAACAAGAGATGCCTTGGCCACAGCCCCACTACCTTCTCCTAAAATAAGAACTTCTTTGGCACCACTCGCCAAATCTGCACGCAATTGAGCACCTTCTGCAGTTGTCTTGGAACCAAGATTATCAACTGATTGCACGGGAGATTGAGAAATACCAACAATTTTCCCTCCACTTACAGAAACCTCCGCGTGAGCAATGGACGCGCCTTGAAAAAGATTTATTTGGCTACCGTTTCGTAATGCATTTGCCTTTTCTTTACTTACAACGAAAGCCGATGTCGAACGTTCCTTATATCCTTCACCACTATTTTCAATGGAAAATTCAAATCGGTATTGTTCCGAGTAGACTACGAGAGCCAAAGCCAGACCAATTGCTCCACGCAAGGCACCCCACCAAACAACAACCGCATCCTTACCTGGCAAACCGTACCCAGCTTTGCGCATTAGTGGATAAAACATACCCATATTAATCCCTCGAACCACATGAATTGCCAGATACACACATGCCAGAATGGCAAAATCCATTCCCGTAGGCTGTGCCTTTTGAGCAATCACTACACCAACCACGATAAAAATAATCACATTGGCCGCAAAAGCAGTAAACTCCCAAAATTCGTGCATAAAATGCTCCACCTCGGGACTAATTCTTGTACGACCAACTCCTGCCATCACGATGCCCAAGGCAACTAAGCCAAGCACTCCCGAAACATGGAAGAAATATTCGCAAATGAAGAAAACTGCATAGGAGGTAACCAGAACCACGGTGATTTCAATCATAGGATCATTGAAAACCTTGCGCACCCAGAGAACCGCAACCAAGCCAAGCAGAACGCCAACCAAGCCTCCCGCCGCTCCAATCTTAAGAAAACCAAAAGAGGCACTTCCGAGAAAATCCTGAGCGCCTTCGAACGCCTGTGCTCCTGTTACGACGGAAATCAGCAGAATAAAGGCAACAATTGCGGTACCGTCGTTGAGAAGAGATTCACCCTCAATTAATGTTCCCAGCTTCTTACTCGCTCCCAGTTCCTTCAGCAAGGCAACCACCGCCACTGGGTCGGTGGCACTGACCACAGCACCAAATAGAAAGGATGCCAAGAAGATAAATGCTCCCGCATCAACATTCCAATCTTCCAAAACACCTCCCGGACCTCCGAATAAACCAATCATGCCGTAAAAGATCAAACCCGTCATTACGGTAGCCGTAACAATCCCAGGACCCGCCAGATAAAAAGCATTAAGAAATGATTTCTTAAAAGTATGTACATCAAGTGCAAAACCAGCCTCGAAAATCAGGATTGGCAAAAACACATAGAGAATCAAATGACCATCCAAATTACCACCCCAGGTAATCGCTCCACTCAAAGTATCCACGAATTTCGCCCAATAACCAGTGGCATGCTCAATATGTCCCTCTTCATGCCCATGCCCACCATGAGGACCATAGGCACGATTCAATGCCCCCATGCCAAGTCCAATAAGGAGAAGCAATACGGTAAAAGGAAGTGGGATTTTCTGAAGGAAATGGCGGGTAGCCGCTCCAATTACCAGTGAGAGGATCAGAAAGAATAGCCCGTAAAGGTATTCATGACCACCGGAAGACGCCAACACTACAGAAAACATGGAATCATTGATATTCATTTGCGCTTAATTTTGAACTATTTTTTAGCGGGTCGTAGTAAACGACTGGGAAATGGACGTGGTTCTATAACCGGAGCAGAATCACTCTCGGAAGTAGAAACATTTTTATCAGAAGCCTCAATTTCCGGAACTGAAATTTCCGATTCAATAACTTTTTCCGAAACAGACTGCATTCGCCTGGGGGATCTTCCTAAGAGTTCTGCCAATGGATCGGATTCGGGAATTTCATAATTTGGCTTTTGTGTAGAATCATCAATACTCAAGTCTGCCTGGGCTGGCTTAAGGTTTACTCGTGGAAGAACTTCGAAGCTATCAACCTCCTTGGCATCACCAACTTCCGCAGCGAATGTTTTGCCAATGGACTGATCCTGTGCTGATGCAATCGACTCAAGCGATTGCTGGAAAGATGCGGGGTTAGGAAAACCCGACAATAAATAGGAGCTTTCGATGACTTTGGATAAATTTATGTTTATCTTTTCGCCAAAACCTCTTTCTCCCGGCAATACGAAAACTACTTCACCTGGCATTAATTCACGCTCATCTTCAGACCCATCGACTGAGAGACGAAATCTGCCGAGCACGCCAAGTGCCTTAAAACCTCCATTTGTTTCGACTTCAATCATACAACAACCTGAACCACTCACGGCAACCGATGCTTCCGGTCCCTGAATCGTGGTCGAGTTTCCAATCTTTCTCGACTGCACCATCAAAGAACCTCCATGCAATTGAATTAGGGCTTTCTTTAAGGTAAAACGAGTTTCGGCACCAAATCGATACTGGTAACCAGCAGAGAGAGTTTCCAAACCACTGCGAGGACGAACCGAAATCACTTTTTCAGATGGTAAATAACTAGCCCTCCGGATGGTTTCGCGATCCCCTTCCTCACCAGAAACAATAGCTCCATCTCCTTGACTACGGAGAAGCAAGTGCGAAGACAAACCCCAAAGAGAGATCTGTCCCAGCAAAAGTAGGATCAAAGTTAAAAGCGATCTGTTCATACAATCAGATCAAAAGGAAGGATTGCTTACAGGTCAAACCTTCAAAATCGATAATTTCCCGATATCCCCAAACCCAAATCGAAAGCATCAAAATCAGGAATCGTGTCAGATGACATCGAGGAATAGTTGAAAAATGTCTGAATTTCGAGAAAATCTCGCCAGTTATACGTAAGGCTCGTACCCCCGCTAAATAAATAATCCAATCTACCCGTATTCGGGCTTCGATGATAGTTCGTTCTTGAAAATCCAATTCTGGGAAGAAGCATTAGGTTTCCCTCCTCGTCCAGAAAATGGGCATAAGTCAAAGAAAGAGTATTTTGATAATTATCTCCACTATCCGCAAAAATTCCAGCAGCAGGAAAAACGGTACTTTGGGATGTATTCGCCGAACGAAGGGCCACATCAATCATGAGGAAGGAATCATCAAATACCGAGTAATATTTCTGTAAGGTAAGCGATGGCGTCCATGCATCATAAGTCTTATCTCCACTCTGCATATTATGAAGAATATTGTAGTCCAAATAAAACCCGATCATCCAATCCCTAGGCAAAGCCAAACCAAAACCGCCTTTGATCAAACCGAATCGATAATTTAGCAGATCACTCCTTTCTTGGTATTGAGCCCATTGCAACATCAGATCAATACGAGGAATCATAGTCATATATTCCCCCCAATCCAACATAGTTTGAACCGAAGCAGCAACATTCGCTTCAAATACGCCAGAGCTCTCTGCCAGATTATCGGACGAACGAAGAACATTGGAAGTCCGGTAAGTTCTTAAACCGGATTGGGCTGAAATCTGTATTCCTTCATTGTTTTCTCTTGATTTGGATTCATTACCGGAAGCAGACTCGGTTTCACCTCGTTCCCAAATGCCAGGGTTTTTCTGCTCACTGGTTTGGAAAAACTCACTTGGTTCTACTTCGGTTTTGTTACTAGGTTGAACTTCGGGCGCAGGAATTTCCTCTGGTTTCTCATGTATTACTGGAGCGGATATGATTTCTTTAGCTGACGCAGTTGTAGATTCCTCTAGTTTTTCTGGTTTCTTTTCACCCGACTTTTGAATTCTATCAGGTAAATCAGCCTCTTGCGTTAAAGGCACACCCATTTCCACGATTTCCTGAATGCCTAAATTCGAATGGAAAGATGCAAAATCGGGGAGATCTTCATTTCCGAATACAAAGATGCATAAAAATAGACCCAACAAATATGATCGAAGAACCCACCTATTTACAAAACGACAATATGAAACGAAATCGAACATTAAAAAAAAGATAGCTTTAAGGAAGAGGAACTTTTCCAATCGTAATGTTTTTTCCAAATTGATCGAAACTCGGACGATCCTTTAAGGGATTTCCACCTGAACGAACATTTTCCAAGAAATTAACCCTTCCCAGTTGTTCGCTGCGGGGTACACCAGTTCCAAATGTTGGATATTTCCCATCAATAGGTCCCTTAAGTGAATTCAATTGCACAGCAGTTGAAGAAGGAAAATCAACATTACGCAGACGTATGGTAGTCGCTTCCATAATCAAACTGGGCAAATTGCGACTCAACTCCAATCCATCTACATTCAAATCCCGGGACGCCTTCATACGAACCATGGAATCCGCATTCAATCTAACATTTCGCAAATCCAAATTGCGTAAACTATGCAAGGCAATTTCTCTCACACTTTCCATTTCCACTCCGTCCAGCAAGACATCCTCTCTGGCACTAAGCACCAGATCACTCAACGTGGTCTTGAGAGAGGTACCTTTTTCAATTTTAATGGCTTCACCACTCATCAAAACCATTCGATTTCCAGCAGAACCATCCAAATTAATCGAGCCGCCAAGGGAAAGACTTTCGCTCGCCCCAATCAACAAACCATTCGATCCGGCAAATTGACTTGAATCCATTCGCCCTTCACCAAAACTTATGGATTTAGCACCAATCACTTGAGGATTTGTCCCTATATCCATTCCATCTTCCAACAAAACATCATATAGGCTCGCAACTTGCACGTAGAAAGGATTAGCCAATGCTTCCCTTCCGGATAGTGCCCGTACTTCATCCAGATTAACCGGCAAATTGTATTCACTGGTCAATATGTCAGATACTTCGAGTAAACGAAGAGTTTCACCTGACCATGAACCGAAGTTTACTTCTTCCATGATTTCTTCATAGAGATCCTCCTTACCGGTTTCACGCAAACGATTGGCCAGACTCAATACACGATCGTCAATTGCATTTGTTTGTTCTCTACTTGGTAGATTTGAAGAGCTTGCTTGCTCGATATTATTTGGAGTTAAAGTATCCAGAATCAGGGATTCGTCTAAGGTTTGTTGGAGCAAGGAAAGCATTGGTTTGTTCTCCAAGAGAAGAACCAAGCGTCTTGCCTTTGGAGAATAAGAGAAAAGCATCTCAGCCTCCTCAACTCCAAAACCTTTCAACTCCATTAGACGCTCAACGACTAGTGCATTCTCTCGAGACAAATGATCCTGTATATGTTGGGGGAATTCCTGAAACTTGGACAACTCGTCTTCGTCCAAATTAAACTTAGATATCTTACTGGCGGAAATTCCCACCTTTCCACTCTTACGAACTTGTTTTAGATCCTGATTTTGCTCAAGAACCTCGTCGATTTTTACTTCCAACGGAGCACTCATTGCCAAAGGTTCGCTAACCTCCTGACTTCCTGTCTCTTCATCAGGAAGATCAACATCCGGTCTATCTTCATCTAGAGATTCAAGAGCCTCCTGTGGAAGTTTTTCGGATTCTTCTCCATCTGTGGTAGGTAAATTCGTTTCCGGTAAAGGAGTAGACGATTCCATCATCGCATCTGCTACCACACCCAGAGAAACTTCCTCAGAAGCCTGTGTAGCAGCTTCGTTGGTTGTTACGATGCTTTGGGCGACCACCGGATTCACGGGTCTTTGGGCAACGGCTCCATTCTGCGAAACATCCAAACCCTGTCCTTGCGAAACGGGAATCGATTGCCCACCGGGAGGAGTAAAGGAAACCGTGGACTCGGTTACATCTAATTGCAATCCTTGTCCGGGATTCTGGGAGATTTGAAATTCCGTTCCTCGAATTCCAGCCGTACCAGTTTCCGAGTGAATATTCAGGGTGGAGCCCCTTCGAAGTTTTTTTGTCTTCACCACCA
>JAYYQI010000007.1:0-76788 GCA_036128475.1 Verrucomicrobiota bacterium | reverse complement strand
GATTAAAGTGGTACGCGAGCTGGGTTCAGAACGTCGTGAGACAGTTCGGTCCTCTATCCGCTGTGGGCGTTGGAGATTTGAGGGGTTCATTCCTTAGTACGAGAGGACCGGGAATGACGTGCCTCTGGTGTTCCGGTTGTTCTGCACAAGAGCACCGCCGGGTAGCTAAGCACGGACTAGATAAGCGCTGAAAGCATCTAAGCGCCAAGCTATTCCCAAGATAAGATCTCCTTTGGTCTTCGGACCATGAAGGAACCTGGAAGACCACCAGGTTGATAGGTCGGAAGTGTAATTGCAGTAATGCATTGAGCTAACCGATACTAATGTTCCGAAACATTTGATTACTCAAGTTTCGTCGTAATCCGGACGATGCTTGCGTCCCCAACGTTAAACTAAATTTTTCCGTTATTGCGGACTGTCGCGGTAACAACGTAACCATCAGCATTCTTGCTGTCCGCAGGATATGTATCTGGTGATCATAGACAAGGGGAAACACACGTTTCCATCCCGAACACGCTCGTTAAGCCCTTAGTCGCTGATGGTAGTGCAGCCACGCTGCTGTGTGAGAGTAAGTTGTTGCCAGTTTTGCGACCCGCACCATCATTTTTTGATGGTGCGGGTCACTTCTATTTCTATAAACCAAAAATATTATTAAATCATCCGAAATTCTCTAATGGGAAACTTGAAAAAAAAGCGGCGTTTGAAAATGAACAAACATAAAAGACGCAAACGAACGAGAGCCAATCGGCATAAAAAGAGAGATTGGTAATACTACTTGCTTAATTTTCCGTGGTTTGCTTGTAAGCTTACAGGATAATTGTATGATGTAGGTTATGAGCCTTAAGCAACTTTCAAGTCCCAATGCAAATCATTGTCTAGTCGGTGTTGACTTGAAAAATTTTCTGGTTTTTTTTGAATCTTATTTCGCTGACATCGTGGGTTGCCTTGATGAGCCAATTAAGTCTATGGCCGAAAAGGTTATCTTTGCTAAGGGTAAGAGGATAAGACCCAGTTTGGTTTATCTGTTCGGATCTACTAGTACGGACTCCAATACTGATAAACTTTTAAAAGCAAGTGCCATTCTTGAATTGGTACACATTGCCACGCTTGTGCATGATGATATCTTGGACGATGCTTCTCACAGAAGGGGTGCAGTTGCGATCCACAATGATTTGGGGCGACACACCGCTATTCTCTTGGGAGATGCCCTTTTCAGTTTTGCCCTAGAAATGGCGACAGACTTTGATTCCACCAAGATCTGTCAGATAGTTGCAAGTGCGACCAGAAAGACCTGCTCTGGTGAAATAAATCAAACTTATTCTAAAGGAGATTTTTCTCTTTCATTTGATGATTATGTTCAAATTATCCGTGACAAAACGGGTGAACTTTTTAGTGCTTCCTGTATGGTCGGTTCACTTTTGGCAAATGGATCTGCTTGCGATATGGAATTAGCGAGTGAATTTGGTCTTTCTCTTGGCATCAATTACCAAATGTATGATGATGTGATAGATTTCTTTGGTAACCCATCTTCCATTGGAAAATCTCTTGGTACAGATTTTAATTCGGGCAAAATAACATTACCTATTCTTACTCTTTTAGAATGTTCCACAATCTCTGAAAAAGATAATCTATCTTCTTTGATGGTTGGGGCAGGATGTAATTCTGAAGCAAAGTCTTTATTAAGAGAATTATTTTTGAAATACGACATTAAAAATACTTGTTTGGACATGTTCGACGATAACTTAAAATCAACTATATCTTTAGCAAAAAATATGTCCGACCCTAACCTTTGTGATCGAATACTAGATTTCGTTTCTAGTTTCCGAGGAAAGATAAACTCACTTAAGAAACTAAGGGAATCCAATTTTCTTGCGATATAGTTACTATTCTGTCATTTTAGGATAGTGCCGTCCGCTACAGACATTTCTAAAAGTTCCAGTTCGATTGATTCTCATAAAGGTCATTCGGAGTGTGCCGTCAGCGAGCTTGTAGAGCGGGCAACAAAAGGAGACTTGGAAGCATATGATCAAATTATGCTAAAATTCCGAGAGCGATTGTATGGTGTGATTTACAATATGACCTCTAATCATCATGACGCTGCTGATCTTACTCAAGAGTCTTTCGTTAAGGCCTTTCGTTCTCTTTCAAAGTTCAAAAGGAAATCTTCATTTTTTACATGGCTTTATCGCATTGGTGTAAATATGACTTTATCACATTTGAAACGAAAAAAGGCTCGTAAACTTTTTAGTTTCGATTTCTTGCGAGATCAAAGCAAGAGTACTTCTGATTTAAATAATTTGGTGTCTAATGATATCACTTCCGATAAAGCCACAATTTTAAATGAATTACATGAAAAATTGAACGAAGCACTATCCAAGTTGTCAGATAAACACAGAACAATAGTAGTTTTATTTGAAATTGATGGTCTTAGTCATAAAGAAATCGCATCTATAATGAAGTGTACTGAAGGAACGGTTCGT
Organism: Verrucomicrobiota bacterium; assembly: GCA_036128475.1. Taxonomy (GTDB): domain Bacteria; phylum Verrucomicrobiota; class Verrucomicrobiia; order Opitutales; family Seribacteraceae; genus Seribacter. Next base: position 74,308 of record JAYYQI010000007.1, on the reverse strand, counting down.
TCGCGTTTGCACTACGCCAAACTTCAGCTTCAGAGCTTACTTGGTGACTACATTCGAACATAAATTTAAAAACTGTTATGAAGCCAACACAAGATAAACCCACACTCGAAGAACTTTTAGCATCCAAGAAGCTGGATGCTCCAAAAGATGCTTTCTGGGAAAACTTTGATAAGCAAGTTCATGGTAAAGCGATGGCAAGTAACTCTTTACGTAACCGAGCCCAAGTTTTTCTTCAACCAGCGTTGCTTTTTTCTCTTTTCTTTTCTTTCTATTTTTTCATGGCAGAAGATTCCTCTATCTCTAAGAACTTGTCTGTTATTGAGTCTTCAAGTCAATTTGATGATAATCCTTCAGTTTTTGTTGAAGAATTGGATCATCTAAATAATGATAAGCTTCTGATCGAAGAACTTGAAAATTCTGTGTTTGATGTAGTTTCAGTTGATGAAAATTCTGAATTACTGAATCCTCCAGTTAACAGTTCGTTTGTCGAGAATAGTATTCGTTTTGGCGATCCAAAAACCTCCGACACTTTTTTAACGAGTGTTATCGAGTATAGCCAAGATGAATTATCCACTCGATATATTTTCTAGTTCTTCTTTTAGAGCTTTAGTTTTATTCACGGGTTGCTTCGTGCAACCTTTTGGAAGCTTGTTCGGTTCCGATCTGTTGAGTGCTCTTGTGATGGAAGAGCGCATCCAAGAAATTTATAACAATTCTAAATCCGCCGTTGTTCGAGTAAAGGCTACGAAAGAGGTTAAATCCGATGGGAAAACCCGTAAATTGCTCAAAATGGGAAGCGGCTTTTTTGTGAGTAAGGACGGACATGTTTTGACTACTGGGCTTCTCAAAGATCCTGATAGAATTTGGATCGAACATGAAAGTGCTTTTTATTTAGCCGAAAATGTTGGTAGAGATCCACTTTGCAATGTTTCGATGATAAAAGTCTCCGAACTTCCTAAAAGCTTTTCACATATTCCTTTATCGGACTACGATACTGAGAAGATGGTAGGATCCTACTTAGTTGGTTTGACCTGTGCGTTGGATTTTGCTGTCGGACCAACGCTAGGTCTTCTTCAAAGCAAAGAGTTTGCCTTTGGAAAGAGGCTTTTTCCCACCATGATGTTGCGAACAAGCTTGGCACTAGGTCCGGGTGAGGTTGGTGGTCCTGTCTTTGATCTGCAAGGCCGATTCATTGGTATGTGCCACGCAGCCCTTCCTGATCTCAAATCCTCCTTCATTATACCTGTCAATGCTTGTATGAGAATACGAGATGATCTTATTCTTTCCGGGAAAGTTGATTATGGATGGTTTGGGATTTCAACTTCTCGTAAATTGAATGATTCAAGTCATTTCAATATCGTTGTTAGCTCCATTATAAAAGGGTCTCCTGCGTCCAAAACAGAGCTTAAATCTGGTGATGTTATTAAATCTATTGATAAAAAGGAGGTTAAAAAGCAGGGAGATCTAGCATTTGCCTCTTTTTATGCCAGACCTGGTACCATTGTTGAAATGGAGGTGGTTAGGGAAGAAAAAGTAATCAAAATTCCCATCAAGGTAACAACTAGACCAATTATTAATTCTACAAATGATGAGTTGATTGCCGATGTGAATCGAATCTCTCCTTCAGTTTCTTCGGAAAACGAGAATAATTCTTCTGACGATCCTGATAAAGTTGGGAATTTTTAAGAGTGTTAACGCTCTTTCTTATTTTGTGAACTCCTTGTGCTTCTCTCTATGAATTGGAAAAAGCTAGATGTAGATCAAAGCTTACTGAAAGTTGCAGAGTTCGAGGGCGAGGATGTTCTTAAAGTTGATGTTAGTCTTTTGGAATATTTAGCACGCGTAGCATTCCACGACATATCACATTTTTTGAGATCAAGTCATTTATTACAGCTTCAATCAATTTTGGATGATCCGGAAGCTTCGTCCAATGATCGTTTTGTGGCGTTGGATCTATTAAGAAATTCTCAAATTGCGGCGGAGGGAATTCTACCCATGTGCCAAGATACTGGGACCGCAATTGTTATGGGTAAAAAGGGAAGGTTGGTTTGGACAAGTGGGGAAGATGAAAATGCTTTAGCCAGTGGAATTGCAAGTACTTACTCGTCGGACAATCTCAGGTTTTCTCAACTTGCTCCAATGAGCATGTTTGAAGAAAAAAATACCAAATCCAATCTACCTGCACAAATCGACTTATTTCATACGGATGGAAATGAATATCATTTTCTGTTTATGGCTAAAGGTGGAGGATCAGCCAATAAAACCTTCTTACATCAAGGAACACCCTCTCTTCTTAAAGAAGAACTTCTTTTGGAATATTTGGACGAAAGAATCGCTGCTCTTGGCACTGCTGCCTGCCCCCCCTATCATCTTGCAATTGTGATTGGAGGAACTTCAGCTGAAGCAAACCTAAAGACTGTAAAGTTAGCTTCTGCAAGATATCTGGATGATTTACCAATTACCGGTGACGAAAGTGGGCATGGAATTCGTTGTCCTGAGATGGAGAAGAAAATTCTTGAGATGACTCAAAAACGGGGGATCGGAGCTCAATTTGGAGGGAAATATTTTTGCTTGGACGTTAGGGTCATCAGGCTTCCTAGGCATGGTGCTAGTTTACCAATTGGCATTGGAGTTAGTTGTTCTGCTGACCGCCAAGCACTTGCCAAAATAACCAAAGATGGAGTGTTTCTGGAGCAGTTAGAGACAAATCCTGCTCGGTTTCTCCCCGAAATCCAGGAAGAAGATTCTCAATCTGTAGTGCAAATTGATCTTAATCAGGGGATGAAGGCAGTTCTTGAGGAATTGACAAAACATCCTGTGAAAACAAGATTGTCGCTTAATGGACCGCTGGTCGTTGCCCGTGATCTTGCTCACTCAAGATTACGCGAGAGATTAAACTCAGGTGGTGGGTTGCCTGATTATTTCAAGCAATACCCCGTCTACTATGCTGGCCCAGCCAAGACACCCGATGGGTACGCGTCTGGTTCATTCGGTCCCACTACGGCAGGTAGAATGGATGTATTCGTAAATAAATTTCAAGAAGCTGGTGGGTCTATGGTTATGTTGGCTAAAGGAAATCGTTCCAAAATGGTCGTGCAGGCATGCAAGAAGCACGGAGGATTCTATCTGGGCAGTATAGGTGGTTCCGCCGCTCGTCTTGCTCAAAATTGCATTAAGAAAGTCGAAACGCTTGAATTTGAAGAATTGGGCATGGAGGCCGTGCGTAAAATCGAGGTCGAGAACTTCCCGGCTTTTATCATTACGGATGACAAGGGCAACGATTTCTTCCTCGGCGAAAAAGCCGTATAAGGCTTCTTCTTCTCTTTCGCTCGCTTCATAAAACAAGTGAGCGAGATCGGTTCGTAAGTAATGCCTAACTTGGTAGCGGTAGGCCTATCCCACCAAGAAATGGGATCACCCTTGGGGAATAGCTGTATGGGATTTAGCTTTCCTCGGAGAGGTAGAGCAGGGCGGACACATAACCGTGATGGTTCATCCCGGCTACGACGGCTGCCGCGATGCCCGAGATGAGTGACTTGTGCCGAAAATCCTCGCGGGCGTGGATGTTGGAGAGGTGAACTTCCACAGTTTTCAGGCCCGAGGCGACTACGGCGTCTCGTAAGGCCACGCTGGTATGGGTAAGACCACCGGGGTTCAGAATGAGACCGGAGAAGCCTGCATCACCCCATTCGTGTATCTTGTCGATGAGGGCGCCTTCGTGGTTGGACTGAAAGGCGTTTACCTCGCACTCGCATGAGGTGGCCTTGGCCTTCACCTTTTCCTCGATCTGATCGAGGGTCACGGAGCCATAGACTTCTGGTTCGCGTTTGCCTAGGCGGTCGAGGTTTGGGCCGTTGAGGAGTCCAATCTTCTTCATATTACTTTTCTGAATTAATCCTTTTAGTTTCTTAAAATGGAGAGATTTAAAGTGGGCAGTTAGTTGATACAAATTCGTATGGCAAGTCGAAATGAGATGCGAGTTCCATACCTAATTCGTTTACGCCGAAGACTTCCGTTGCGTAATGTCCGCAAAGATAAAGGTTTAGTTTATTTTCTTGAGCGTAATTGTAGTGTTGTTGCTTCAGTTCTCCAGTGATCAGCGTATCACAACCAGATTCAAGAATTTGGTCGACTGCACTTTGACCTGAGCCTGTAAGTATTGCAATTCTTTGAGGTTCACTAGAACCAAATTCAATGCTTTGAAAACCTTTTGGAAAAAGGTTTTGTAGTCGAGATTTTAATTCATCCCGATCGAAATTGCATGAAGTCAAGAGACCAATGTTATTTCCTTCGTAGTTAAGAAAACCGGTAAGTTTCTCAAGTTCTAACTTATTGGCCAAGATTGCATTGTTTCCAATCTCAGAATGGCAATCAAGTGGAAGGTGAGAAGAGTAGACTGCTAGGTTGTGATTTATGCAGTGCTTAATTTTGGTATGATTAGGACCTACAAGCGGAAATGGGGAATTCCAATAGAGACCATGGTGAACAATCAAAAAATCAACATTGTAGTCGGTTGCCTTCTCGAAAGGGAACAAGCCAGCGTCAACTGCGGCACCAATTTTGCTCACTTTTCCATTATTTTCAATTTGCAAACCATTTAATGCACCTGGGAAGTCCTTTACTTCATGTAATTGAGTACGATCATCACAGTAAGTAACCAAGTCCATTAAATTAACCATATTTCGTATATTATTCATAAAACCTGTCTATTTGCAATTCATGAAGTTTTAGACAATTTAAGTCATTTGAGATTGCCATAATGTCTAAATTATGAATTATAGACAGCTTCATTGTAGCAGGGTGGAGCAGTCTGGTAGCTCGTCAGGCTCATAACCTGAAGGTCGCAGGTTCAAATCCTGCCCCTGCTCCCAATCACCTCAACCCTATCTTAAAAGAAAATTATTTCTCCCTAGTTTGTTCAACTAGGGCTTTGAAAACATCATTATGAACATTACAGTCAAAGATCTCTTAGATGCTGGAGTACATTTCGGTCACCAAGTTAGAAGATGGAATCCAAAGTCTAAGCCATATGTTTACGATAATCGACATGGTATTTCTATCATTGATCTAGAGAAAACCTACGATTTGCTTGAAAAGGCTTCCCATGCTATAGAAGAAGTTGTTTCTCAGGGAAAGCAAGTCCTGCTAGTTGGGACTAAAAGGCAAGCTCAAGCACCTGTGCGGGAACTGGCTGCTGCTACCAATATGCCATTCTGTGTTAATAGATGGATGGGAGGTACATTAACAAACTTCGAAACGGTTTCTACTAGTCTTGCAAAGTACAAGAAATTTTTAAGAATGGAAGAGGATGGAAGTTTGGACAAACTTCCAGGCAAGGAAGGAGCGGCCGTTCGTCGTCAAATGGCAAGAATGCAGAGAAACTTTGAAGGAATGCTTTCACTCCAAGAACTTCCAGGTGCCGTTTTCGTTGTAGATTCTCATAATGAATCAATTGCTGTAGCAGAAGCGAATAGACTTCGTATCCCAGTTGTGGCTCTTGTTGATAGTAACTCTGATCCATCTTTGTTAAGTCATCCGATTCCTGGTAATGATGATTCCTCCAAATCCATTCGAATCATTTTGGATGTAATTTTAGATGCGATCCAGTCAGGTGCATCTCGTCGAGTTGAGGCACCCACAAGAAGAAAGGATATCACACCTATCGCTCAAGAACCTGATTTTGTTGAACAGGAAGATGAACCCGAAGTGACTTTGCCGGAAGGGTACGAGGAGATGGATTTTGATGATCGACGACAAGATTCCGGAGAGAGTGCCGAGGAAGTCTCAAATGAAAAAGGTACGGATGAGGAATCGGATGATAAGAAGGAAAAAGCCGAGGAAGAAACTTTAACTGATAATTTGAGTGAGGAAAATAAAGAGTCACAAGCTTAATTAAGTAAACTACGATTGGAAAAATTTTCATGACCACAATAACTAAAGAAGATGTTGTAAATCTCCGCGAAAAAACTGGTGCTGGGCTTATTGATTGCAAGCGAGCTCTAACTGAAAGTGGTGGAGATTTTGAAGAAGCCGTTTCAATTCTCAGAAAGAAGGGTGTAGCCTCTGCAGCCAAGAAAGCAGGACGTAGTGCAGACGAAGGTATTATTGCACAAAGCATTTCGGATGATCGTAAGACAGGAGTTCTTGTTGAGGTCAATTGTGAGACTGATTTTGTGGCTAAAAACGAAGATTTCATTGCGTTTTCTGATGAGGTCGCGAAAGAATTACTATCTAATCCAAATGTTGACTTGGAGGCTAAACGAACGGAGCAGGTTGGGAAAATAGGTGAGAATATACGTATTTCGCGATCGAAGGAAATTAAACTGAGTGGAAATGGTGTTGTTGAGTCTTATGTTCATACTGGGGGAAAAGTAGCAGTTATTATTGCCATTGAGAGTTCAGTTGAGGCATCTTGCTCCGATGATAGCTTAGGATCATTGGCCAAGGATTTATGCATGCACATTGCTGCAACATCACCGGTTTGTGTTTCCAGGGAAGATGTTCCAAAAGAGCTATGCGAAAAAGAAAAAGAAATTGCGATGGCACAAGCTGAAGGAAAGCCACCACAAGCCATTGAAAAGATTATTCAAGGTAAGTTGGAGAAGTATTTTTCTACAGTCTGCTTGATCGAACAACCTTTCGTAAAGGATCCCGAGCGTTCAATTCGTGAACTCGTTGCTAGTGTTGCAAAAGATTTGAGTACAGAACTCTCAATTAAAGAATTTGCACGTTTTCAAGTCGGCGAAGACGACTAGGTTTAACTTTTTCAAACTTGATTGTTTAAACAAATTAACCTTTGTGCATCAATTGATGCCTCCATTAAAGATCCAAGTTGTAAGGCTTGCAGTAATGTAAGTTAAAAGGAATGCAATACCACAATTCCTATTAATTTGTTGTTTCCGAAGAAATATTACTAACAAAAGGGTCGAAAGAAGGAGAAAGGCATAATCAATCCACGGAAAAGGTACACTGGTTGTTACGGCTCCAAATAAGCCTGCAATTCCACCAACTAGTCCAATATTAAATAAATTTGACCCAATTACATTTCCTAGAAGCATTGCATGCTCTTCTTTTTTGACCAAGACCAAAGAAGTTGCCAATTCAGGAAGACTAGTTCCGATAGCAATTAAAGTAAATCCTATCAACTCTTCTGGTATACCAATTGAAGTTGCCAAGTTTTTAGATCCAAATACCAAAATGTCGGAACCAAGCCAAAGAAGACCAGTTGAAAGAAAAATAAAAATGATGGATATGGTTGGATTTTTTACTTCAATCGCCTCATCCTCATTGCTCGGTTGGATGTTGGTTTTGATTGCCCGAGATGTAAGGAAAACCAGATATAAACCAATGAAAACCAGCAACGAGAGCGCAGAACGAATATTCAATCCCGATTCGGGGAAATAGAGAGTCGTGCAAAAGTAGAGAGTGATAACGCTCAATACGATCACTTGAGAGAATGGAACTTCGCCTTTTGATTTAATGGGCTTAACCATGGCAGCCAAACCAAGGATTAGGCATATATTGGCAATATTTGAACCAATAATGTTTCCAAGTATTAGACCATTGGAATTACTTCTTATTGCGGCTATGGAGGTAAAGAGTTCGGGCGCCGAGGTGGCGATAGACACAACTGTAAGTCCGATAACCACTCTGGGGATCCCAAAATATGTTGCCAGATCCGAGCAATGGTCACATAGCAAATCTCCTCCTTTGATTAGAAAATAAAGTCCAATCCCAACGCAAGCTATAAGAAATGGGTAAAGAAGAAAACTTGATGGGATAATCGAACTGAATGAGGACAATAGGGTTTGCATAATGGGTTGATCAGACAGAGTGAATTCTGCGAAAACGAATGCAAGTAGAATCTGCGAAATCGATTTAGACCCTTGACGTACTCAATTTTAAATACAACCTTCCTACGCTTCCCTTTTCATTTAGCGAATGAACCAAGCAAATAAGCTCAAGGATACATTAAATTTACCCTCCACTGATTTTCCAATGAGGGCAAACGCTGTTGAGCGTGAACCCGAACGGCTTATTCATTGGAATGAGTTGGAGGTGTATCAAAGAATACAAGAGAGTAAAGAAGGTGGTGACAGATTCGTTCTGCACGATGGTCCGCCATTTACTAACGGAGACGTACATGTAGGGACCGCTTTAAATAAAATTCTTAAAGATACGATTTTGCGTTTCAAATCTGCTTGTGGATTTAAAACTCCCTATGTTCCTGGGTGGGATTGCCATGGTTTGCCGATTGAGCATAAAGTCAGCAAGTCCTTACATGAAACAGATCGTACCTTGGATGAAATATCAGTTAGGCAGGCATGTGCCGAATTTTCAAATTCATTTATCGAAAAACAGAAAGAGCAATTTAAGAGACTTGGCGTTCTTGCAGACTGGCAAAAGGAATACCGAACGATGGATGCCGCTTACGAGGCGGAAATTCTTCGAACTTTTGCTGAATTCGTTCGAAAAGGTTTGGTTTATCGAAGTAAAAAACCTGTTTATTGGTCGATTCCTTGTAAGACTGCATTGGCTGAAGCGGAAATAGAATATAAGGATCATGTGAGTTCTTCGGTTTTTGTTCGGTTTAGGATCTTGAATGAAAGATCTGAGTCTTATTTGGTTATTTGGACGACTACTCCTTGGACTTTGCCTGCAAATCTTGCAATTGCCGTCAATTCTGCTGAAAGTTATTCAGAAGTCATTCATGGTGGTGCAAGCTATTGGGTAGGAACAAGCTTACTGGCGAATTTTGTAGAATCATGTAAGTTTGAGGATTTCTCTAAAGGAAGAGAAATTTTAGGAAAAGACATGATTGGTTGGGTTGCTATGCATCCCTTTATTGATAGGGAAAGCCCTGTTTTCGAGGCTGATTTTGTTACTATGGATTCCGGGACGGGTTGCGTGCATATTGCCCCTGGACACGGACTTGATGATTATTTACTTGGTAAAAATAACGATTTGAGAATTTATTGCCCCTTAGACGATAATGGTTGTTATCTGAATGATGGGGAAGTACCAACCGAATTAGCTGGAGTATCTGTGCTCGAAAGAGGAAAGTCTGAAGGTCAATCCGCTAACACAGAGGTATTAAAGATCCTTCGGGAAAACGGAAGTTTATTGGCCTGTTCAGATTACAATCATCAATACCCTCATTGTTGGCGAAGTAAAACCCCAGTTATCTTTAGGGCGATGGATCAATGGTTTGTATCATTGGATAAAGACCAATTGCGTAATAAATGTCTCGAAGAAGTATCTAAGGTTTCATTTACTCCTAATTGGGGAGAAAATAGAATCAAAGGTTTCCTTGAGTCTAGACCAGACTGGTGTATTTCCAGACAAAGATCATGGGGAGTGCCGATACCAGTTTTCTTTGATGAAGAAAACGAAGCTTTACTAGACCCTGACTTAATTGATTTCCTAGCCAAAAAAATTGAAGTCGATGGAACGAATAGTTGGTTCTTGCTATCAGAGTCTGAATTGCTGGAGGGGTATGAACTGGATGATAGTTGGAGAGGGAAAAAACTTCGTAAAGGCCTTGACACACTTGATGTTTGGATTGATTCGGGATGTAGTCACGAAGCAGTACTGAAGAGAGATAATGATTTGAGTTGGCCTGCAGATTTGTACTTGGAAGGCAGCGATCAGCATAGGGGATGGTTTCAAAGTTCGTTGTGGACTGCAATGGTATCAAGTGAAAACGCTCCTTATAAAGGAATACTTACTCATGGTTTTGTAGTGGATGGTGAAGGTAAGAAAATTTCCAAAAGTGATGGGAAACCACATACCGCTGATTCTTATGTTCGTAAATACGGAGCCGATATTTTGAGATTGTGGGTATGCTCGGAAGATTTCCGGCGTGACATACCAATTTCCGATGAAATACTTCAGCAAATCGTAAGAGCATATCGAACCATCCGAAATACGGTAAGATTTCAGCTGGGTAATTTGCATGATTTCTCTTTCGAGAATGATTGTTTGGCTATGGAGGATTTGAATCTTATGGATCGCTGGGTACTTGCCAAAACCGCCGACCTTTATGATTCCGTTACAAAGTGCTACGAAAACTATGAATTTCATTCAGTTGTTCAATTGATTAATCGCTTTTGTTCTGGAGTGCTTTCGTCAACCTATCACGATATAGTAAAAGATCGCTTGTATACATTACATCCCTGCGATCCCAAAAGACGAGCTTCACAAACCGCAATACACATGGTTTTTGAAGTCTTTGTACGATTGCTTGAACCATTGATTCCTTTTACCGCAGATGAAGCATGGTCTTTCCATAAAGAAGGGAAAGCTCTTAGTGACTCTTTATTGTGCATTGAAAAATGGCCATCATATGCAACTTCTTGGAAAGACGATAATTTAGTTGATCACGCCGACAGAATACTTGCACTTAAAGAATCCAAGATAAACGATGTATTGGAAGACCTTCGAGAAAAGAAGATTATTGGTCAGTCTTTGGATGCAGAAATTTCAATTTCTTTATCCAAGGATGATCCTATGTTTGAAGTTCTAAAAGGAAACTTTTCAGAATTGCCTGATATTTTCATTGTTTCATCTGTTGTATTGCAGAATGGAGAAGATGGTTCATCTATTGAGGTGGTTGCTTCCCATGCCCCTGGAGTCCGTTGTCCAAGAAGTTGGAGGTGGGTGAAGGAATTGGTTAATGTTGAACCTTGGGGAGGGGTTTCTCCTAGATGTGCAGATGCACTTCGAAAAATTTAATTTTAAAAGACCAAACTAATTTATTTGTATCATGACAAAGAAAAAGACCGAAACTAAGAAATCTCAAACTGGTACTTCGAAAAAGAATGAAGGCAAAAAGTCTAGTCAAACCGAAACTAAGAAAAAAGTCGTAGGCAAAGTTAGTGGGACAAGAGCGAAAAGCAGTACAAATACCAAGACGACTTCTAAGCAGTCAACTAGTGGAGTGACTAAAGCAAAGACTCCCAAAACAATTATAGCTAAAGCCAAGGCTTACGAGAAAACAACGAAATCTTCTTCAGCTCAAAAGGACAAGAAAGCATTGGGAGAGAGCAAAGTAAGAGAAATTGCAGTAAAAAGTAAAATTTCAGAAACACCCGAGGTCGTTAAAGATAAGGGTTTTTCATTGGATGATGTGTATTCAATTTTGAAGGGAAAGAATAGAAAATCAAATAAGCCTAAATCGAAAGTTGCTGAGCCAAAAGAAAATGCTAACAAAGCTCCCAAAAAGAAAGCCCCAGCGAAAAAAGTTGCAAAGGTAAAGAAGCTGACGACCGCTTCTGTAGATGATATCCTTGGATTTGGTTCTTCAATGTCCCCTTTAAGACCTATCAGAGAAGAATCCAAGGTGCCTTCGAAATGGCTCGCTTATTATAATGACCTTATGTCTTTGAGGGCTTCCTTGAAAGGTGCTTTGGGAGAGAGGTCAAGCGAAACTATAGGAGCCTCTGCTAGAGAATCTTCCGGAGAATTATCTCTTAATTCCTCTGATGCGGGTTCTGAAACTTTTGATCGGGATGTGGCGCTTTCAATGGTTGCGAGTGAACAAGAAGCCTTAGACGAAATCGAAGATGCTATTGATCGCATTTTCGATGGTACTTACGGCGTTTGTCAAGAAACCCAAAAACCAATAAAGAAAGCACGTTTAAAAGCCGTCCCTTTTACTCGATTTTCTCTGGAAGGGCAGGCTCAATATGAGGGTAGGAAAACGAAAGATCGTGAGTCCACATCGGGTACTTTTGCAACCATTTCGGATTCCACTATGGGTCAAGAAGATTGAAGCCTTTTTTATCTTGAGGTCATATAGTAAATTTTGGACTTTTTTTGTAGTTTGTTTCGTGCTGGATGTAGCTACGAAATCTTGGGTTGTCGAGAATGCTCATGCTTTATTACACAACCCGATTGTGGTATTTGACTGGTTGGATGGGAGCGAGGCTTTCTTTGAAATTACATATGTTACCAATCCAGGTGCCGCATGGAGCATGTTTTCGGACTATCCCGAAATCTTAACTATACTTGCATTTGTGGCTCTTATGAGTGTATTTTTGTTTCGCAGAAACTTGGAACTTAAGAAATCTCCTAATCAATGGATGCTTGGCTTGATATGTGGTGGGATTTTAGGGAATTTGAGTGACCGACTTTTTCGTGAACCAGCCGAGGTTGTCGATTTTATTGACATCTTTTTACCAGTTATCAATTACGATTACCCAATTTTCAATGTCGCGGATTCATCGATTTTTTTAGGAGCGATCTTCTATTTTTTTCATTCGTTGAAAGAAGCGAAGCTAGAACAAGGACTTGACCGACAAGATACAACGAGCGATTAGATTGATAATATCTATTCCACATTCATTGCTTGCTCTTTCATTTTCTCAACTTCGTTTCGCCCTTCCAATGCTAATTGAGTACATTGGACTCGAGGCGATTTCGAGCAAATTGTGTTTAACTCGCGGGAAAATTCCTGGAGTAGAAATTCGATCTTGCGACCAACACTATTTTCTTGAAGCAAAGTATCATTTAATTGATGTGCATGACTATTGAGTCTGGTCAATTCTTCTGAGATATCAGTCTTTTCCGAATAAAGAACGACTTCTTTGAGTAACCTATCGTCATGAAGTTCCATTTCTTTGGCAAAATTCTTTAACTTCTTGAGAAGTTTTTTTGTATAATCTTCAGCCACATTCTTACTAAGAGTTTCTATTTCCGAAACGATTTCTTCAATGCGCTTTAGCCGATTCCGAAAATCGTTTTGTAGTTCAATCCCTTCTTTTTCTCTCATGGACTTCATTTCCTTAATCGCCGTTGTAAGAGAATGGTTCAAATGAGGAAGAACTTCTTTATAGTCGAGTTGAGACCGATTTTCGTTTGTGATCCTAGCGAGTTGCAGAATGTTATCAGGAGAAGGCTGGAATTTGTATCCGCGATCTTCCATGAATCGTTTTAATGCACATAGATCTCCTTCAAGGATGTTGGAACCTAGAATATCTTGAACATTTTGTTTAGTTTGTTCGACCGTAACGGATATTCTTATTCTCCCGCGTTGGATATGTTGACGAACTAGTTCTGTGGCTTTTGTTTCAAAACGTTGCCATTCCTTTGGGCAATAAACAGCTATTTCCAAATTGCGCTTATTAACTGAAAAGACTTCAACCGAAACAAAATTGGAAAGTATTTCAAATTGCGATCGGCCATAACCCGTCATGCTTCTCATGGTCTTGAGGTCAGTTCGGTTCGTTTGCACCTTTCAGCAGACGAGCGGCTTCCATTGCATCCTTGTCACCCCTTCCGCTAAGGTTAACGCAAATGATTTCTTCAGAGGTCAATTCTTTTGCTCTTTTGAATGCGTATGCAAGACCGTGTGAGGTTTCCAATGCCGGAAGAATGCCTTCTTCGGATGCAAGTGCCTTAAAGGCTTCAAGAGCTTCATTGTCATCAGCATGAGCATACTCGATCCTTCCGCAATCCCGATAATATGCGTGCTCGGGTCCAATAGCCGCATAATCAAGACCAGCAGATACAGAATGGGTTGGATTAATCTGCCCATCTGGATTTTGAAGAATCCAAGTTTTACACCCTTGCAGAATTCCAAGTTTACCACCCTCGAAGCGGACTGCGTGTTCTCCTTCATTAAGAGATTTGCCACCTGCCTCGACTCCGACTAAACGAATATTTTCTTCATCAATAAAACTATGGAAAAAACCAATGGCATTGCTTCCGCCCCCTACACATGCGATTAATTCATTGGGCAATTGACCATGGGCTTCCAAAAATTGGCGTTTGGTTTCCTCCCCAATTACACGATGAAAATTTCTAACCATTTCCGGATAGGGGTGGGCCCCTAGTGCGGAACCAAGGATATAATGAGTCGAGCGAACATTGGTTACCCAATCCCTCATCGCTTCATTAATTGCTTCTTTGAGTGTCTTGCTGCCAGCTTCTACGCCAATAACCTTCGCTCCACTTAGTTGCATGCGGAAAACATTTAGAGCTTGCCTGCGCATATCTTCCGCTCCCATGTATATTACACATTCGAGCCCGAATTTCGCACAAACTGCAGCGGTCGCAATTCCATGCTGACCAGCTCCAGTTTCGGCAATGATTCTTTGCTTCCCCATGCGCTTTGCCAAAAGAGCTTGTCCTAAAGCGTTGTTGATCTTGTGGGCGCCTGTATGTAGCAAGTCTTCTCGCTTTAAAAATATCTTAGCTCCATCCAATTTAGCACTTAATCGTTCGGCAAAGTAAAGTTCTGTTGGGCGCCCCGCAAAATTTTTGAGCAGTTCGTTCAAGTCATTATTGAAAATGGGGTCTTCCCGAGCTTCATAGTATGCATCCCTCAATTCGTTTAAGGGGTGAGCCAGAGTTTCGGGAACAAAGGAGCCACCATAGGGACCAAAATGGCCTTGAGCATCGGGTAAGGAAACTTTTCTATTTTGATTAGTTGTCATAACATGGACATTTGGCATGATGCGAATGGCATCATTATTAATTAACATATCTTGCAATAGGGACGGAAACAATTTCAATCATAGATTCATGAAAGATTTCCATAATACGGCGATCATCGTTCCAGCGCGCCTCGCATCTCTTCGTTTCCCGGAGAAGCTTCTCGCTGAGACAATGGGGAAACCCTTAATTTTACATACAGCTTTACGTTTAAAAGAACAGATCCCAGAAATAGATTTGTTCTTTGCCGTAGATGGTGATCGTCTTGCTGATATTCTTACGGATGCCGGTTTCAATGCAATAAAGACTGATCCAATTCTTCCATCCGGAACGGATCGTATAGCTCAAGCGAATGATAAACTGGGTTTTCAGAAGGTAATTAACATTCAAGCCGATGAGCCAATGGTTCTTCGAGAACATGTGCTTGCTTTGGCAGAGGCGTTGAATGTTCCCGAAAATGCGATGTCAACTCTGGCAATCCCTTTCGGAGTAGGAGAAGATCCTAAAGATCCAAATCACGTAAAAGTAGTTGTAGATGAAAACGGGAGTGCTCTGTACTTCTCGCGTGCTCCTATACCATTCTCGCGAGATGTGATAAAAAAGGAAAGCACAAACAAATATCTAAAGCATCTTGGAATGTATGCATATCAAGCGAGTTTTCTCCACATTTTTTCGGAGAAGCAACCCACTCCACTTGAAAAAATCGAGAAATTGGAGCAATTGCGTGCTTTGGAGATGGGTATGCGAATTGCCGTTTGTCAAACCCAGTACCCTACATTAGGGGTAGATCATCCCGATGACTTAGATAGATTTGCAAAATTACTTTCTAGAAAGATCTGAAAACTCCATTCATTGTTTATTTTTACTGGGTACGAGAGTTGTCTCTTGTTACTTTTGTTTTTTCCGGATTAACAAGTTTGATACTTCTTTATGGAAACTATCTAAAAAACGAAGAAATCTTTCTTCATGCTCTTGCTGGCTCCTTTTCCGGTTTTGGTCATTTACTGATCTTGCTTTTGCCCTACGCAATATCTATGGGTTTGCCATTAGGGTACTCAGTTGCCCTTGTATTGCTTCTTGGCAAATGGCAGGACGATCGAGAAATTTTAGCCCTACGCAGTCTAGGCGTGAGCTTTTCCCATTTAAATGTCGTACTATTGATGTTCTCTCTATTTGTAAGTGGTTTTTCTCTCTACTCTTGGACATACCTAAGTCCTTTCATGAGAACGAAATTTGAAAACACAAAAAGTACAATTCTGTGGGAGAATATCAGTCAAACTATCCAAAACCGTGGAGAAATTATTTTTGATTTATCAAAACAAGCTAGAAATCAATCTTTGGGCGGATTATCCATTCTTAGAAATGAAGACTTGAGCCATGTTATTTTGTCGGTTTCGGATGCAAATTCAACTGAATGGAAAAATCTTAGAATGGTTTTATATGAAAGCGAAAACAAAGGTGTTTCAGCAATTATTCACTCAAAAAGGGCGGAAATTCATTTGAATGAAAATCACACGGAACTTTCTTTGATTTTACGGGAGGTTGATGTTGAGCAGGGAATAAGTAAGCTAACTGATCAGCAAAAAGGGTCTCATTTCCTGTCCTTTCAAAAATGGAAGCAACCTTTGGTTTTTCAACTCGGAGACCAAGCAAAAGGCAGAAAATTAAAGCAATTTATGTTCTCTGAGTTATGGACAATCATCCATGAAAATAACGATCGCGACAGAGTGTTAAAAGCCAAAGAACTTATTAGCAAATACTTAAGTATGGGCACTTCGCCATTTTTTATGACCACTCTTATTGTTCCTCTAGCATTGAGATTCGGAAAAAAAGATATGACAATATGTATATGCGGTGGGATTACCATAAGCATAGTTTATTTTGCCATAGCAGTCCTAATGGTAGTGCTTCTGGAACCAACGGGTCTATCATTCTTGGGTTGGGGAGTCCCCAGTTTGATTTGCGCAAGCGTTGGCTTTGGGAATATGTATCGGAAAGCGAAAAATTTAGTATGAAAAATCACACAAAAGCATCATCCTTGACTTTCCTTAAATCCTGTAGAAAATTTAAAAAAAATTATTCTTTGAAAAATTATCTTAATTTAATGTAAGATTTACAAAATTAATGCTAATAGTAGGTAGCCCTTAATCTAAATCATTATTCTTATGAAAATCCTGACCTCATTAATATACGCTCTTTTCCCTACACTCGTAATAAGTCTTAGTGCCCAAAGCCAAAGCAGCGAATTTTCAGGAACAAATGCCATAACAGTAGCTGGTGGATCGATCACAAGCCCCAAATACTCAGTGGTAAGTGCAGGCATTTCTGGTGAAGTTGCCTTTACCGGAAACATAGTCGCAGTTTGGGATGGCAATTCTTCTGTTTCATTTGGTTCTGATACTAACTCAACAGGTGATGTACAATATCCATTTGCCTCATCCGGAGTTTTTAATCAATCCGTACAAATACCTGTTTTTTCCGTAACTTCTAACGGTGCTGTTTCGGCCATCACACCTACCTATCATGGTGGATATAAAGCCAGCGGTATAGGCTTTGCTGGTGGAGCTCCTGAGATTATCATCGAGGATCCTGATGATGGAGCTGATCCAGCCACAGCTACAGCTACTGTATCTTCAGGAGAGATTACTGGAATCTCCATCACATATGGTGGATCGGGCTATGAAAATACTTCGAGTGGTGGAACGGCTCCAAAAGTTAGTGTAGTGGCGGGGCCACATTTAGTTAGAATTATAGACGAGGATAGTAACTATCTAGGCAGAGTATTTCTTATTTCTGATAATACCATTCATACTGTTTCCTTAGATATGTCTCGTTTGGGAACTGGTGAGGCGACGACGATTTCGAGTTATCTTCCTGTAGGAACCCTTTGTGAGGTAGTGCCTGCTCCTACTATTGGTTCAGTTTTAGGTAGAAGTCTTTCTGATATGCCAGCGAATTGGACTAGTGGAGTTCCAAATGTTACAGATTGGGTATATGTTTGGGATATTGATACCTATGGCTACAAACCTTATTTTTTCCTAAATGCAGCTTACGAAGGTGCAGGGTGGGGACAAGGCTGGTACTATAAACTTTCCCCCAACTCGGGCTTAAAAAATCATAAAGTCATTTATCCAGATGAGTCTTTCATTATAGCCAAAAGAACTTCCAATGCTGTAACTTTTGAAATTGAGGGAGAGGTTCCCACCACGGATCAAAGTCTTCTGCTTCCTGAATCCGGTAATCAAGCCCTTTTGAATAATCCATATGGTGCGGATATTCTCTTAGCTGAATTGATTCCATCAACTGCCATCGGAACTGGAGCAGGTAAATTTAGGCCTGGTACCGGTGATTCGGATACCAATATGGACCTTATCACCTTCCTTGCTGGAAGCACATGGTATACTTACTATTATCTTTCGAGTGAAAATCCATCCGTTACGGAAATGCGTACGGTTTCTGTTCGTCGAACTGGGGCAACTATGAGTGCCACCGATTTCTACCTCGGTTCTGGCGGGGTTACTAATTTGGAGAGTTGTAGCGCTTCTGGATCAACATCGGGTATAGTGGGAAATGATTCGAATTACACTAAGATTACGCTTTCCACATCCCTTAGTCCATCCAGTCGTTCTGTTCCGGAAGCTGGATTCACAATAACCCTAAATGATATCCAAGGCTATCTTTTATATGATGGAGGCACTTCAGAAGCAAATGCAACAACTGGAGAAGAAATAACGGCGGCAGGAGCACGTGGCTCCATAGTTTATTCTGATTTGATTGGATCTCATGAAGTCGTGGCCAGTTCAGGTTCATATGTCGTTGTTGAAAAACAGAGAGATATTGAATTAAAAACTGATGAAGGTACTCCAGCTTGGAATGTTGGTTCTGCTGGAACTGGATATTCCAGTGCCGCAACTTTTTATTGTGTTGGCGGAAATAATGGAACTACAGATTCAAATGCAACGGGCACTGTGAATGTCACTGGCTCTCTTGTCTCTATATCGGTAACATCCGCTGGTGCCGGTTATACATCCTCGCCTGCAGTTGTGTCAGGTGGTGGAGGATGGCGTACCATAGGCGATCCTAGTAAAATGGGTGGGCAAGTTTTGCGTGCGAGTGAGGGAATTATAATTAAGAGAAATTCGTCCAGTGGTGATCAAGCATATGTTGGTTCCCTAAATCCATTTAATTGATCTAGGCACCTCTCTTATTTGTTTTTGTCGAGCTACTAACTAACTATTCTAGTGCATTTCTAGCACTAGTACAATTCACGATGAGTTTGATGTCGGCTTTGTAATAAACGATTTGTCAGTGAAAAATAACCATAACTTACTCCGTGTTTGTTCGGTTTCATACCGTTGATATTTACTTAAGTTGTTGTGGTGCAGCATTGCATATAAAGAAGATAAGTCCAATTATATTGATTTTCAGTTCGGTAATTGGAAAAGACTGAAAACACCCAAATGTAAGTCTAAATTGAAAAACAGTTTGATTATCTGATCATCCACTTCCCTGTATTATTTTCGAACTTAAAGAGTAGATATTCTTCCGGATAAGATAATTCTGTATCGAATAAGAGCCAAACACCATCTTGATCCTCATAAAGATAGGGGAAAATAGAACGCCCTGTCCAGAACCACCCCGAAAGTCTTTCGATCCATATCCAAATAGATTCTTGGTTGTCAGCTTGTAGATAAATCCAACCAAGTTTCGAGTGATAACTCCAATCGTAGCGTTTGATTTTCCAATGAAGCCCAAACCAATCGCTGTACCACCAATTTCCATTCAATTCGATAGAACCTTCGATGAAGGGTTTTATTCTGAAAATAGCAGTTATGTTAGAATCTTGTGATAATTGAATTTTAGTAAGCGCGGAAGTACTATCATCGAATGTTGCCCCGGCCCATTCGGAAAAGACGTATCCTTCCTTGGGTTGAGCATAAACTTGAACCGATCCTGTTCCGAAGACACCTCCGCCAAAAGTTTCTCCGAATTCTGGATTGGAAGGATTTACGATCAAGTTGTACAATCCTGATTCTGAACCAACAACAGGTGCTTCATAAGTAGGATCTTCAACGAAGTGTGCTGTAATCTGCTTATCTTGATCCAGAATCAAACTGGTGTCTGGTTTATCCAGTTGAGCAATTCCTTCGCCTGACCAATGGCTAAACAAATACCCTGGATTTGCTTTTGCATAAATCAAATGAACAGGATCGTAGTCATGTGGACCTCCGCCAATTGTCCAACCGGAAGATTCAGGTGCAACTTTTATCGTTAAATATACTGGCGGGTCTTGTGAGAAGGTGGCATTTAAATCTATGTCTTGATTAAGAGAATCAATGTGGATAACCGGATCATAGGGATTGGGTATCTTGAAATTAGAGCTTTTCCATGCGATGAAGCCATAGTTCTCATCGGGACTTGCGGTGATAGCAATTTTCTCTCCGTAGCGGAAATCCTGAATGACTGAATTTTGCCAGTTCCCTTCATTTACACCTACAAACCCCTTACCTGTGGGCACCGAATTTATCTTTATTTCGAATGAAAGCTCTTGGAATAGTGCCTCAACAATCCTATTGTCTTGAATAGTGAAGGATAATTTTGGGTTGGTTTCAAATACATCGCCGTCCGAATTGACCCATCCCATAAATTTATATCCTATGTTCTCGTATGCATGGAAGGTTGGAGTAGATTCGAGAGCAAAAGTATCACCACCTATTATTTCGCCCCCCGCATTTTCAATAGAAATTGATTTTCCATCCGCATCGATTGTTGAAACAACCTTAGTGATACTAGCATAATCCTGTTCCGATTCCGATTCGCTGAAAGTGGCAGTTACGGATGTATCCTTTGTAAGGAAAATCAAGGAGTTCTCTGATAGGGGTTGATTAATCATGTCGCCCTCCCATCCCTTAAATTCATAACCAATTTTGGGCTGTGCTGAAATATTAGTCCATCCAAAGCCATAGCGACCACTACCCGAAACTCCTCCATATTCTGGATTGGAAGATTGGACAGTAAGGGTGAATGTACCATTCTGGTCGATAATCGGAGGTAAGTTTGGCAAATCGGAGTTGTCCTCAAGGAAAACAGCCGTAACGCTTGTGTTTTCATCAAAGTCGACAGATGTACTGTAAGAGTTCGAGTCGAGTACTCCAGTTCCAACCCAGTGACTGAATCGATAACCCGGGTATGCTGCGGCAAAAATCGAATGAAGCGGATCTTGCCTAAGCCCATCGCCAAAAACTATACCTCCGTTATCTGGTGAAACATACATTTCAAGTGTAGGGGGTGGGATAGCTTTAAAATGAGCAACCAAACGAGAATTTTGTCTAGGCAGGACCGTTATCGTTTGACCATCTTCATAACCTTCAAGCGAATCGTCCATAGTCCATTTCTCGAAGATAAATCGATCGGATGGAGATGCATTAAACTCAAGCGAATTATTATATCCACGGGTAATAAAAGTTTTCTGAGAATAGTTATTATCTCCAAAGTAGATTTCTCCACTACCTGAAGGAACAATATCTATTTCAATTTCGATTGGTATTTGTCCAAAGATTGCCGAGATCGAACTGGATTCAGAAAAGGCCAAACTTGCTGTAGCCGAAATGGAAATCGTTTCGCCTATATCATTTTCCCATCTGTGGAATTCATACCCTTCGTTTGCATTTGCATTATAGGTGTTGGGCTGATTAGAGAAAACGGTTGAGGGGCCTTCCACGGAACCGGGAGAAACATCAATCCCGAAGTCGACTCCCTGGTAATCGAGTGCTCGAGAAGAGATGTCTACATTGAGAATCTTCTGAGTCAGAGAAGCGGAAATCTCAGAATTACCGTTAATGATGACTGTCGTATCCTCAGAATATTTATCAAGCACGGACTCGGAGGACCAAGCCACGAAGGTGTAATCTTTATTAGGAAGTACTCGTATATTGACTTGATCGCCAAAGTTAAAGCTATCTCTGTCATCCAAAATTACAGCCGAACCTGCTTCAGGTGGTATAACAGATAGGGATAGCACATAATCTACTTTTTCAAATATTGCATTGATATTAGTATCTTCCTTAACGATAAGATAGGTTTCGGCTGAAGATTGATTTCCCACATGCGAACTTCCTTCCCATCGAACGAATTCGTAATGAGGATCTGACACTGCCGTAAGAGTCAAGTTTTGATCTTCAAAGTATTGACCTGGCGTCAGGGAAGTGACTTCCCCTCCTTCCGGTGATTCGAGCGAAATTTCATAGGATTGGGGAACAAATTTTGCGATCAAGCTTAGATCGTGTTCCATGATGGGCTCAACCAACAAGTTATTTGGGAAGGGTAATATTTCATCGTCCGATTTCGTGATAACTCTAATAGGAATTCTTTCCGCTGGATTCGAACTGGATGAATAATATAAGAAATTTGGTGCATCCATTGGCACCTCGAAGGTTAGAGTTCCTGAGGAAGTTCGTGAATTGGAAACGCCTAATAGATACTCTCCGGAATACAATTCTGTGGCATTGGGGTCTTCTGTTAAATAAAATAGATCGGTTTCATTGAGAGAACAAGTGAAGTGATAGGTAAAACCACGGATCAACGTAATATTTGGACTCTCTTGATCATTTAGGAATAGCGTGCTTTCAATAGGAGTCAGACTAGAAGAAGCTCGGGAGACAGCATATGAAAATTCTTTATTGATTTCCCAACCTCCAAAAATATAGGGGGAAGTGGGGATGGATTGAATTGATGCTCTTTCCCCATGCGTTAAATCATGGATATTTCCTTCGATTTGTCCTCTAGATGCATTAAAATCGAGATTGATATTATAGGTCAATGGAAGGAAATTGGCAGTAATCAAAGAATTTTCAGTTGGAGTGGCTTCAATGATTGAGCTTCTCCAATCAGAGGATATGATTTCCATAGGCTCAGCTGTCCATCCAATAAAGGAGTATCCGGTCTGGGGCACCACAGTGATTATTCTTTGATACAAATCTAATTCGACATCCCAAACTCTCTTTTCGGGATCATCAAAGAGAATACCTGCCCCAGATGGATTAGAGAGAAGCTGATAACTGACCTCGTTAGGTGGTATGGCATCGAAATCAGCCGTGATAGAATAATTGTTGTCCACTAAAAGCGATAATGGATTTTCGGTACTTTGCCCAGTTTCCCCGTTACCTTTTGTCCAGCTCCACTTGCTTAGTTGATAACCTCTTGGGGCATTCTCATCAGCGATGTTGCCAATACCCTCAATGGTTATGGATGTACCCGGCACATAGTCGCCTCCTCCAATTATAGAACCATTTCCATTGGATGTAGTGTGGATGGTATATGGAATTGCCTGGAAAATAGGGGTGATGGTTGAATTTCCCGCTGGAATATTAAAAAAAGTTGTATGGATACTGGCATCATCGAGATAGGTTGTATTACCTTCCCATCCGGTAAAAATATATCCCGGATGCGGTTGAGCGGAAACGGATACTCTAGCTTCAAAATCATATAAGCCTGATCCGTTAGAATCTCCGAATTCACTTGTTTTAACTTCTAGAGCAAAAGTTTTTCTGGAAAAACTTGCATCAATTTCTATGTTTGTAGATGGAGAAAATGCAATGGAAGGAGTGGTTGGGTCGAATAGGGCAATGCCTTGCCATTGGGAAAATTTCCATCCTGAAATTGGATTTGCTGATAGTTCAATGGTAGATTCCGATTCTACTCGCAAGTTAAGAGAAGATTCTCCGTTGACCAAACCACCTTCACCAGAAGTTACGTTTATGTCGTATTGTTCGCGAGTAAAATTGGCTTCAAAATACATGGCAAGAGGAGCTGTTGACAAGTCCACCAATGCCACGCTTGAATTTGGATCGTCCAGTAATCCGATGTGCGGACCACTCCAATTTACAAAATCCCAACCAGTGCTTGCATTTGCCTCAATAATCGGAGTGTCGTCTATTGTGTAATTGCCCTGACCTGACAAGTTTCCTCCATCGGTATCGTTGAGATCTATAGAAAAAGTCATTTGTTCAAAATTTGCCGTCAAAGTGACGGGTCCTCGCAACCATATCTGATTGTAGGCTTTACTTGCGTCCAGTAGAAGAGATGAAGTTGAATTCGAGTCCCCCGTCCAACCAGTAAAAACATAGCCTGTTAGAGGAGAAGCATTGATATCATAAACACCGAAATGCTCCCATGGACCGGGAGGAGCGGGGATAACCCATGCGTTTCCTCCAGGCTCTTCAATGATTTGGATTGTATGAGACCGGATATCGAAATTCGCAGTGATGGTAATATCACCAGTTGCTCGACTCATATTCGCTTCCGTATTAGCCAAATTCGGATTGACTAGAACGCCAGATGGATCACTCCATCCCGTGAACTCGTAACCTTCGAGGGCTTGTGCAGAAACCGAAACCATTGCGATGGAAGAGTGATCTCCAGTAGGTGGAGTCACTGATTCGCCTCCGCTTCCCTTTAATACTTCGAGTTCATAAGTAGTAAGCGTAAAATGAGCTTCGAATAATGAATCTGCTGTGAGAATCAGGCTAGTGATGCTCGAGGTATTGGAGTCCAACATGTAGGTTGAACCGGTAGGACTTGACCAATGAGAAAATGCATATCCGGGATCCGGGGTCGCTTGAATGGTATAATTGCCTTCGTAATGATAATCGCTGGGCGAGACGATAACGGCGTCTCCACCTACATTGTCAAAAGTAGAGACATTAAGATCAAGGGGCTGGGGTTCGAAAACTGCGGAAATCATATGGTCTTGCGAAATTGTCAAAGTGGAGGAACTCGAATTTGAGTCGGGACCGAATCCAAGCCAGTGTGAAAACAAATGACCTGTGGCGGGGGTTGCCTCGATGCTGACAATTGTGCCGTAGGTAAAGTTACCTTCATTTATCGAACTTCCGTCGATGGCGACACTTCCATTCCCATGGGGATTAACAACTAGATTGTAAAGTTTGTCGTCGAATACAGCTGTGACATTCCGGTCCTGTGTCATTGAAATCGTTGTGAAATCTGAAGTTGGGTCGCTTACTCCATTACCAAGCCAGCCTATGAAAATTTTGTGATCGTTGGCAGAAGCATTTAGTTCCACTACGCTCAAATACTCATAACTGCCGTTAGCATCATTAACGGAACCTCCATCAGTGGAATTTACCGTCAAATTGAATTCCGTTGTCTTGCCCGTTATGAATTTATTATCATTGTCCTCGAAATCACTCCCATATTGCCATAGTGAGTTAGAGGTTGGAGATCTGTCCGAAATTTTTAAATAGAGGTTTTGTGGTATGTCGGGAGAAAATGCAGGCCATAACCAGTTTGGCCCGGTTACCGTATTGTACCGTGCACTCAAACCCGTATCAGTTCCATCATAAAAGCGAATGCAAATTGGGGTCCCGCTTTGGGGAGCTGTTACAGTTATTGGTTCGTCGGATGTGACGGTGTATGAAGCAGGGCGGTATGGATATACGGAAACCGTATCGGAATCCTCAGAGAAAACTGTTGTAAATGAAAACATTCCATCTTCAAATCCGTAGCCGCTGCTAGAGTCTCCAAGTCGGGTTCCAAAAGTTAAGGGTATCCAGTTTCCGGCAAATGGGTTTCCTGTTGCCAATGCGTTATCAAAATATCCTAAGGTAACCAAGCATCCATCACCATTGTTTGAGGTTCCCGCACTCAGAAGGTCGCCATTAATATCCTTAAGTAAGTTTGCATGACCTGCGGTAGTTTCCGATGACCAGTGGATTACGATTTGGCGTACTGAGGCAAAGCTTTGAATGACGCAAAGCATAAAGAAGGCAACGAGTCGGGTGGAAGGGGTGGGGCAGAGCCCTTTAATTAGAGATACAACACAAGTAAGTTTTAATTCTTGCTTATGTTTTTTCACTATTATTGTGGGCGGGAAAAGAATGATTTTGAATGTGGGCTTGGCTAGCTATTTTGCCTATTATGAATTTACAACTTCGTTGTAAGTATTTGCAAGTAATATCTCGTTAAATTCAAAGCTAAACCATGCATTTTCTGCACTCAGGAATCATCAATTTGAGAGAATATTGGAAATTAAGTTGTATATTATAAATTAAAAAACGAATAGAGTGATTCAAAGGTATTGAAATCAGTTTTATATGTAACTTATTATATTAACATCTGTGACTTTCTTAATTTATTGAATTTAAGATGCTAATAAAAGTTGACACACGCGAGGCCGCGCACGAGAATAATAATGCCCAAAATGTCAGCCCTATATAGACACAAATTTTCAGTTTTACTCTCATGGAGTGTATTGCTTGGAATTGAAACGTTGTTGTATGGAATACAAACAGACATAAAGTTTGGCATAAATTCATACTCATCCGGGACGACCGTACCTGTCTATTTCAGGCAAAACTTTTTTGATACACCTGCATGGTCCTCTGAACCGAGTTACCAGCAAATTTTTGAACTGGACGCAGAGGGCACCAATAAAGCGGCAATAAATCCTGGTGATATAATCGAACTTGGTTTTTTTGACACTGATAATGTCACAGTTACTGGAGACAGTACTGACCAATCCGCTTCTTATTCACCCAACACAAGCACAGATTTGTTCAAGGGAGTGTGGACTCCAATAACTGGTCAGACCGTCGTTGGTTATGACCATAAATATTCGGGGACGGAAACAGATGTTGGTCCGGGTCATTTTTGGTTTTCAGCTTCATTTCAAAACAATGGTGATGGGTCTGTCGATGGGGCGTCCTCAGAAGATGTTGTTCGAATTAATGCTGACTCCACTTCAACGGGTGCTCCTGCCATTTTGACAGATGAATTGGATGGGAATGCTGCCCAGGATAGTGGCAATACATTTAATAATGCGTTCGATAGAGTAAAGGCTTTAGTAAATGCTAGCTCTGACCCATATATTGGAATCAGATTTTATGATGGTAGTACTAAAGCAAGCGGTTCAATTCGATATAATACGATCATGAATTCAAATTGGACATTTACGGATGACGAGGAATTGTATCTTCAACTTCCAGCCACAGGAGCAGCGGATTCCAATCTGGAATTCGAGTTCGATAATAGTTCTTACAGTTCAACTCCGATAGGAAATAATGGTAGTTCGAATACAGTTGGATCAGATGATTATGTGGCCACTATAACTTACTACAATGGCACATCCACTCTGAGCTTGGCTGATTCCGGCAAAGGTCATATTATTCTCAGTGGTTTGCACGATGCCGACGCAGCTACAGGAACGATTACTGGAGCTAACGATAACACCTTAACCTTAAACTCTACCTCTGGTAATGAATTCGCATTCTCCGGTTCAATTGAAGGTGCGGTATCTGCTGGAGAATCTACTATCGTTAAAGTTGGTGCTGGTAAACAAACCTTGGAAGGAAATATAAACTTGGCAGGTTCAGCATCAGGTTGGGTAGATTTACTCGAGGGGACTCTTGCCTTCAAACCTGATTCAGGAAAATCACAATCTATTGAATATATCAAGAATACAACAGGGTCCGCTAGCTTAGAACTCGATAATGCGGGTGTGGGAACTGGAACAGTAATAGAACTAGGCTTCGCTAATGCTAGTAGTGGTACCTTTTCCGGAACAGTTACGCTTACTGAGACTGGAGGTACCTCGAATGACCAAGTTACGATAAAAGTCGCAAAAAATGCAGGTGATTACTCCAAAGAACAAGTTTTTTCCGGTCAAGTAACTGGTTCCGAAGCCTTGGTCAAAACGGGTTCAGGGCGATTGAAACTCTCGAATTCAGCGAATAATTTTACGAACGGAGCTGGCACCGATGTAATAGTGAATGATGGAACGCTAATAGCCGCTGGACATGCAAATTCATTGGGGGGATCGAGTAATACGATTGTAGTAAACAAGGGAAAACTTGAATTACAGGATGACATTACACTTGCAAATACATCCGTGACGGCTGCAGGAACAGATAAAAGTATGGTAGGTGGAGATGGTACTTTATCGAATATCACAATTGGGGGAGATTCAGGAGAATTTACTGCTGTCTCTCCAGGTCAAGGCATTTCATCTTCGCTGACTAATAAAACTTCAAATCAACAAGTTTCATTGGGGAATGGAGGTTCTTCGGATAACGCCATGGGTGATTTGACAATTACTACACTAGCCTTGAACAAAGGTGGTGTGTATGATTGGGAAATCGAAGATTTTCGAACCTCAGCTTCGGGTGGTTCGGATTTTGATGTTTTGAAATTCAATAACTTGACTTTTGACAGTGATGCCTCTGGTACTTTTAACTTGAATATTTTTAGTCTAGCTTCTGATGGAACAGCAGGAGCGGTGACTAATTCAAATGGTGTTGCAGGACTTTGGGATGATGGGACTCTTTCTCAGGGTGGTTTGGGGGTATACAAGGGTTTTAAGTTTTTGGACGGAAGCGGAACGAGTGATTCAGGGATTACTTGGGGCAGCCAAATTACAATCAACGGTGCAACTCCTAATGGATCTACATCCGGAACAATTGATGATGGATTTTTTAATATTAACCAAGACGGGTTTGCATATTATAATAATTTCTATTATGGAGACTGGAGCGTTTACTATGATCACACAGGTAATGATTTCTACCTGCAATTCTCAGTTGTACCTGAACCGAGCACCTATGTTATGGTCACAGGTCTCCTTATGTTTCCTGGAATGAGTTGGTATAGAAGATTCAGAAAAAAAGCCAAAGAAGAAACGGAAGAATAGATTTTACCTAGATTACTAAGGGAAGTTCTATTCTTCCTTATATTCGATCAACTCCCTCATAGATGTGAAATGCTCGAGTAAATCGATTGATTTTCCGTACTCACCAATAACCTCCTTGAACGTTTCCTTTTTTGTAATTTGAAGTTGCCTTACCCTATCTTCAATCGTTCCCTTGGCCACGAATCGATATACAATAGTTGGTTGCTCTCGTCCAAGCCTGTGTGCTCGGTCAATGGCTTGTTCCTCGACTGCAGGATTCCACCAAGGATCCATTAAAAAAACATAATCTGCAGATTTCAAATTGACCCCTAATCCAGCTGCTTTCAAAGAAGCGAGCATTACGCATGATTCTCTTGAATTTTCGAATTCTGATACTGGTTTAGCCCGATCCCTAGTTGAGCCCGTTAGCTTAAAGGTTCTTAAATTTGGGATATCACCATGAATCCTTTTTTCGAGGATATCCAGGTATTTGGTAAACTGGCTAAAGACTAAGATTTTTGATTTTGAAAGATGAAGATCTTCAAGTCTATCAAGTAGAATGTCTCCCTTGATTCCATGAATAACCTGTGAATCTGGAAGCAAACCGAGATCACAACAAATTTGGCGAAGGCGAACGAGAAGGGCAAAGATATGAGTGGATGAACTGGCAAATGCGTTGGAGAGATTTTCCCCATGTGTATTCAAAGCTTCTTCAGTAAATTTTTTGTAGATACTTTTTTGTTCGTTGCTTAATTGACATGCAATTTCCGTTTCGATTTTCGGAGGCAGTTCCTTTGCCACCTCTCTTTTTACTCTTCTAATTACAAATGGTGAAATTTGTTTGCGAAGTAGCGGAAGAGCCTTTTGAGGGTCTACTGATAATGAGTTTTCGAATTCTTTTCGCGGTCCTAATAGACCGGGCATAAGAAATCGAAAAATAGTCCACAAATCCATGGCAGAATTTTCAATGGGTGTGCCTGAGAGGGCGACTCGGTGGCGTGCGGATATTGACAAACAGGTCTGCGTTACTTTGGCCTTCGGGTTTTTGATTAGCTGTGCTTCGTCCAATACCGCATAGCGGAAATTAAATTGGTCCAACAAAATTCGATGCCTGCGGAGTTGAGTGTAACTGGCTATCCAGAGACCCTTATGATTATCCTCATTGAAAAGATTGTCCTTGGATAAGACATTTATTTTCAAGGCAGGAAAAAATGATTGGGCTTCATTTACCCATACTGGAACAACGGATGCTGGGCATATGACCAAGTCAGGCAAGTCTGTCTTTGGGTTCGAAGAAAACAAAGCCAATGTTTGTAGGGTTTTCCCTAATCCCATTTCATCCGCCAATAACCCGTGGCACCCCAACTCGTGAAGTGCATGTAGATTTTCCATTCCCTGTTGCTGATAAGGTCTCAGAAATGTTAGGTTTTTTGCCATCTCGTTATTTTTAATCTTTCGAATGGCAGTTTCCCACTTAGCCAAATTACCATCCGGCCTGGCTTTAAGATATTTTCGAGCAAAAAGTGAGAAAAGCATGTAGCGAGGCCAATCCGCTTTGCTTGAATCACCTCGATTTCTTTGCCACCAAGCGAAATCCTCCAGCTGATTTGGATCAAGTTTGACTAAGCCGAAACCGTTCAGGAATGTGGTGCCATTTCTCGCATTACCGAGTTTGCGAGCATGACGTAACCCAAGAGAGGTTTTTCCCAACTGGAAGCGATCCATTAAAGACATAGTGTTCCAAGTCTTGCTTCTGGCATCTATTTCCCAGTGGACTTTTCTTTGTCCCAGTTTAAGAAGTTTAGATTCACCTCCAAACTCGATTTCGAAGTCCTCCTGCCATTTGTGCAACTGATTCTCACACAATTTCGCGATTTTATTCCATTCAGCCAAATGAAAAACTCCTTTTGATTTTTTGAAGGAAAAGCCCACCTTGTTCGCTTCAGCGATAAAATGCATGAGGGCAGGTTTGTCGGTTTCCATTTTCTTATAGCCATTTTTTAAGCCATATACTCGAATATTTTCGCCAGATAGACTTTTCCAGAAGGGGGTAGCAAGTAATCCTTTCTTGGGCGAGATATCCAAGTAAATCATTAAACTGACCTTCTTTTCATCGCTATCCGAATCAAGATTGGAATCTTTTTCCTGCTTCTCTTCTTCTAAGTTATCTTCCTTTTTTTTCTCTTCTGCACCATCTGAGGTTAACAGCGGGCATTGAATCTCGGATATTTCCGCAATCAACTCCTCTATTTCATATAAGCCGGCCAAGCCGAGTATCTTTCCTTTGGCATCATCATCCAGAGAAGATCTAATCGAGGGCTTTTCGTT
Organism: Verrucomicrobiota bacterium; assembly: GCA_036128475.1. Classification (GTDB taxonomy): domain Bacteria; phylum Verrucomicrobiota; class Verrucomicrobiia; order Opitutales; family Seribacteraceae; genus Seribacter. Next base: position 43,863 of record JAYYQI010000007.1, on the reverse strand, counting down.
AATCCATTCTATGACCGAATACAATTCTTCACGGTTTACCTTTTGGGTAACGATTGCTTGATCTTCCTCTAGGTCGATCATCGTGAGCACCCCGTTTTTGTAAGCACGCCTTGCTCCATCAAGAAGATGGTTGGTGAAGAAGTCCTCCCACTTGCTCTCGGAAAGCCTTAGCAACCAACTTCTTATGGATTCGTCGGTGAAGGTTCGGGAGGGTCCGTTAGAGGGCATAAATTAAAATACGATTATTAGCTTATTTTGTGCATTAGCCCGAGTCTAGGGCAAGAGGAAATGCTAAATTTTTTCAACTTTGTAAGAATCGAATGAAATATGGAAAAAATTATCAGTTCTTGCCCTTAGCCCATTGATAGACTTTTGCATATTCTTTCGCAGCCTTTTGCCATGAACAAGATGATTGAAAGGCATTTGTCTGAATCATGTTTAATGTTTTCCTGTCATTGAAAACCCTTAACGCAAGATAAATTACGGATTTAAAATCCTCATGATCATCTTCTTCGAAAAGGAAACCATTACTTGATTTTTCGTGGGAGATAAATGAATGAATCGTATCTGCCAATCCGCCGGTTTTACGGGCAATGGGAATACTTCCATATCTCATTGAATATTGTTGTGCCAATCCACATGGCTCAAATCTACTGGGCATAAGAAAAAAATCACTTCCACCAAAAATTCTTCGAGCCAAACCATCATCAAAACCAATGTGGCTGGCAATGCGGTCCTCGAATTTTTGAGAGAGTAATCGAAAGGCGGATTCTTCTTCAGAATCCCCGCTTCCAAGAACTATAAATTGAGCGGTAGTTTTGAACATTAACTCAGGAAGGGCTTTAATCAGCAAATCGAGTCCCTTTTGCCTGCAAAGCCTCGAAACAACACCGAAAACTGGCACCTCTGAATCAAGAGGTAGATTCATTTCTTTTTGAAGAGCAAGTTTACATTTTTTCTTTCCTGTAGAAGGTTTAGTTGGATCAATTGGAGTGGGCAAAAGGGAGTCATTTTGAGGATCCCATAGTTTTTCGTCCATACCGTTCAAAATTCCAATTAAATCTGCAGCTCTGTAGTTCAGTATATTTTCCAATCCGCAACCATAGGCCTCGGATTTGATTTCCTCGGCGTAGGTAGGGCTAACGGTGGTTATTTTGTCCGCGTGCTGAATTCCACCCTTCAATAAATTCATGGAACCAAAGTAATCGAAGCTGGATCCCCAATAATCATTAGGTAAACCAGATTGCTTGAATTCATCGAAAGTACCTTTTCCTTGATGTTCCAGATTGTGAATAGTTAGAACGGAACGCTTTCTTGGTTTCTTTTTGATTCTCGGCGAGGCATTGAGTAATGGACTAAGAGGTGCAGCCATCCAATCGTGCGTATGAAAGACCTCCGGTTCCCAATCCACAATCTCGTTTAGCTTGAGAGCTGCCCGACAAAGCGCAAACGCACGTTGTATATTATCTTGGAAGTCTCCTGCTGCATCGGAATATATCCCATCTCGAGCGAACAAAAAATCATTCTCTACCAAATACAAGGGAACATTTGTTTCACCAATTTGGCTCTCTAGGATTGAAGCCTTATGAGATTTTTTAAGATCACCAATATTTATTTTTCCTGAATGCCGGTTAGTGGGGAGTTTTTTGCAAGATTCGTACATCGGGCACATTATACGTACATCGATACCGAGATGTTTCAGTTCGATCGGCAAGCTGCCTACGACATCACCTAGTCCTCCTGTTCTGGCGAATGGACTGACTTCTGGGCTTACGAATAGAATCTTCACCTTAAATGCAAGTAGATAAATCGTTCTTGATGGCAGATTTGAGGGCTTTGGTAAACGGAAATGATTACTTAGCTGCAAATTCCTCCATTTTAGTTCTTCCGCTGACTTTCATGAAATAATGTCTTCGACTTTCCTGACTTTGGAGTCTAAATGAGGCATCAAACGCATTATGATAGAAGAAATCCTCGAGTTTGATTCCGAAAGGGAATTTCATGGTTTATATTGTGAATCCCCCGATAATCTCAAAGAAGTCGAAAGAATACTGAATGTAAATGTAGTCGCCAGAGGAAATACCTTAACCATTAATGGTGACCAAAATCAGGTGGATAAATGCAAGGATCTCTTTTCATGTCTTGAAGCATCCAGAAAAAGCGGTTTTTCCCCTCAGCGGGGAGATTTGATGAGATTTCTGAAAAAAATAGTAGAGGGGAAATCATCCGAAATAAAAGAGTTGTTGGATAAACCTCTTATTTTAAAAATTAGAAAGCGTACAGTAGTTCCGAGAAACCTGAGTCAACGTCAGTTTTTGGAATCGATTCTACGGGATGACTTGGTTTTTGGAGTTGGACCTGCCGGTACGGGGAAAACCTACATTGCGATGATTGCGGCGTTGCATGCTCTAATGGAAGGAAAAATAAGAAGAATCATTCTTGCCAGACCTGCAGTTGAGGCGGGTGAAGCCCTTGGATTTCTTCCTGGAGACTTGGAGGAGAAACTGCTCCCTTATTTACGTCCTCTTTACGATGCCATGGACGATGTGTTGGGACCTGTTGAAGCGAAGAAACTAGTGGAGACGGGGGTAGTCGAAATTGCTCCATTGGCATATATGAGAGGTCGAACTTTAAGTAACTGCTTTGCTTTACTTGACGAAGCTCAAAACACGACTAAGTCTCAAATGAAAATGTTTTTAACCCGGTTGGGGGAAGGTAGCAAAATGGTCATTACTGGAGACATTACCCAAATCGATTTGCCTCCCAAGCAAGCCTCTGGCTTGGTTGATGCGGTAGAATCTCTTTCGAAAGTGAAAGGTCTGAAATTTCATCATTTTCATGAGGAGGATGTGGTTAGACATCCTCTCGTAAGCACAATCATTGCAGCTTATCACAAGCAAGAAAGCTGAACTTGACCCGGTCGAGCCTTTTTCCGATAATAATATCCTCTCATGCCTCAAGACGAAAATAAAGGCAGTCGTCGTCGGAATGGAAAATCCCGCTCTCGAAAGCGAAAAAATTTAGCTTCCGAAGAAATCGATGAGTCTAGACTCAAAGGTTTCCCCAAGATTTGGGAGAAAGGACTAAAACAAAGTCTTCTTACCATTCTTTTCGCTTCCTCCGTTGTTTTTATCTGTTTTGTGGGGCAAGATCCTCCTGGATTGCGTACATTGGGTGAAGTTGCTCCTGAAAACGTATATGCAGATCGATCTTTTAATTATGTGAGCGAAGTTCGGGCAAAAGAGGCGGAAGAATGGATACGCAGTAGTACCCCCAGAGAATTTTCCAGAAATTTCGTTGGCGAAGAGTCATTTTACAAAGCAATTATCCGTTTGGAGGAGGGGCTTCTTGCCATTGAGTCAATGGATGAAGACGCAGCCTATCAGGCTCAGATGTCTCTTCTGGAAGAATTGGAGAAGAATTTCAACCTACTGATTCCATCACAGGAATTATTGAGTCTTGCCCATTGGAGAGACTTTCCAATGGGAGAAAATCTTTTTGATGAAATTACTAAACTGCTCCGACAACTTCATCTTGTTGGAGTGGTGAAGTATCCATCTCAGGATCAGAAGTTCATTTCCGAATCCAATGCAAGTATTAAGATCGAGAATTTGCTTTATGGATTATCGAATCGCCTCATGGTTTTGAGCAATAAAGAAGATGGATTTCGCTTTCTTATAGAACCGGGAGAGATCCTGGATGATTTTCCTGAATTTTCAAATTATCTCACTGATTTGAAATTACATTTAGAAGAAGGTGGCAATTTTGTGGAAGAAGGACTTGTTTTGAGTGAAGTTATTGATACAAGCGATGACAATGCGTCTTTTTCTGCACAGAAATTTCGCAATGTCCTAGCGGAAGACTTTATAAAACTCGCTAAACGTGGGTTGTTGTTACGCACGATTGATCGGGCAAAAACGACCGCTGCACAAGATCGAGCAATAGCCCAGATGGAGCAACCCATTGTTTCAGTTCAAGAGGGTGATTTGATTCTCAAAAAAGGTCTGCAAGTCACGGAATCTGACCTTGAAAAATACGGAAAGTTTCTGAATCTTTCGGTCGCTGACAGGAATCTTTTGCCCAAGAGAATCTTTATTACTTTTGGTATCTTCGTTTTTGCAGTTGTTTACATCACTTTGGTGATTCCAAACTTTTGGCGTGATACTGCCAGGTCAAGCATAGTTGCGGTGGTTGTTTTGGTTAATTTATGCTTTTCCCGATTCATCCTCGAATTGGGCGGGACAGAACTGTTCGGTGGAAATGCTTTTCTGGTCGGGCTTCTTCCATATCTTCTTCCGATCGCTTTTGCTCCAATGGTTGTAATGATTACTGTGGGACCGAGAATGGCAACGCTAACTGCGTTGATGACGAGTATTTTTCATTCAACCATGCAGAATGCTGGAATCGAATCACTTTCTTTATGTTTGAGCACAGCTCTAGTAGGAGCTTTCTTTTGTCGTGAAGTAAGGTTAAGGGCAACGGCTCTAAAAGCAGGTGCATATGCTGGTTTGACTGGTGCAGTTATGGCTCTTTTCATTGGCGTCGCCTCGGGAAGTGGTGGTTTTGCTTCGGTGAACCATGCGCTCGCATCACTCCTAGTTGGTACCTTGACGGGAGCCCTCGTCTTGGGAGCGATGCCTTTGGTTGAACACGGATTCAAAGTTGCCACAGACGCAACTCTATTCGAGCTTACCGATTTCAATCATCCACTTCTTCGTCGAATGCAGGTGGATGCTCCGGGAACATACCATCATAGTCTAATGGTAGCTAATTTATCGGAAAATGCTGCGGTGGCGGTGGGGGCAAATCCAATTATTTGTAGGGCTTGTTCATTGTTTCATGACATTGGCAAAATGAATCAACCTCAATATTTTAGCGAAAATCAGGGAGAATTTGGTAATCCCCATAATCGCCAAAACCCAGCCATGAGTGCCCTGATTATTAAGAGTCACGTAAAAGAAGGAGTCGAACTTGCCAGAGAAAACAAATTACCTCTGTTGATTCGAGATGTTATCAGGCAACATCACGGGACTACCTTGGTTAAATATTTCTTTCATCAAGCTAAACAATTGGTCAAGCAAACCACTTTGTCTTATGGGGATAACGAGTCCAAAGAACCCGATGAATCCACTTACAGGTATGATGGTCCCAGACCAAGATTTAAGGAAAGTGCCATTATTTTCTTCGCTGATTCGGTTGAGGCTGCCGCACGCAGTCTTCCCAAGGTTACCCATCACAGTGTGGAGGAATTACTCGAAGCGATATTTCAAGACCGTTTGGAAGATGGGCAGTTGGATGAGTGTCCGCTCACCCTTGAAGAAGTGGCCAAGATAAAGAAAAGCTTTCTTAAAACGACACTCAATATGCTCCATAGTCGTGTGGAATATCCAGATGATGAATCCGATTCCAAGGAATCGCAAGATATCATCAAGATGCCCAATGTTTCTTCGCGGAGTTGAGAAGTGAGGACTATTCCATTCATAAAAGTTGAATCTCTCAACCTTTACCCTTCACTATCATACGAAGAAGATACTTTGATAAGTTTTTTTGAACATGTTTTTTCTCTTCATCAATATACGCTTTCGGGCGTTCTATCCGTTGCATTTTTGGGAAAAGATGATTTATCAAAAATTCATGGTGAATTTCTTAATGACTATCGACCCACTGACGTGATTACTTTTCCGCCTGATGAGGAGAATGAGATGGTTGGCGAAATTTGTGTATCCGTAGATCGAGCTAGAGATGAAGCTATCCAAAGAAATATTCCTCTTAGGGAGGAATTGAGTCTCTATCTGATTCACGGATGGTTACATTTGCTTGGATTTGATGATCATGAAAAAAAAGACAGCGATATCATGCGCAGAGAAGAGACAAAAGCGATGAAAGCTATTGGTGAAATTGACTTGTGGCCTGATTTTCTGCTCGCACCCAATGGGGAGGAGCACTAACACGGAATTATCGTGCCTCCAAAGAAATCCATTAGCTTAGCTCGTCGTTTTAGAAATGCTTTTATTACAGGGTTGTTGATTTTTCTTCCCTTGGGTACGACTGTGTTCGTCCTTAATTTTCTCCTCGATTTATTTAAGGAACCCGCGACAAAGTTGGCCTTTCAACTCGGTTTGCAGGAAGATCGATTTTTCTTCGGACTTGAGACTTTGTTGGCAGTGGTTGGTCTATTTGTGGGAATTCTTTCGCTTACCCTTCTTGGCTTTCTTTCCAATTATGTTCTTGGGAAATTCTTCATCGCGACCACAGAGAAAATTCTCGATAAGGTACCCTTTCTCAGCACGGTATATCGTTCGGTCAAGCAGATCGTTCAGACATTCGGTAAAGAAAACCGAGCAGTTTTCAAAGAAGTAGTTTTAATTGAATATCCAAGACCGAATTGTTTCGTTTTAGGTTTTATTACCAGTGATGCATCCGGTGAAACCGAAGAAGTTACGGGCAGAAAACTTACAAATGTATTCGTCCCCACTACTCCAAATCCCACAAGTGGCTTTCTTCTGCTTCTGCCTAGAGAAGATATTTTTAAATTGGATATGTCTGTTGGGGATGGCATGAAAATGCTCATTTCTGGTGGGGCGGTTATACCTCCTCGATCAACTAAGTCTTCCAAGGGGAAGGGTAGGAGGTCCTCCTCAACTCGTCGCAGGAGATCTCCAAAGGGGGAAAGAAGTGAGGACTCCACTCAAAAAACTACTGCTCCACGCAAACGAAAATCATCCAACCCGAGTCGGAGGAAGAGCGACTCCAATTCATAAGCCAAAGTGAGCGAATCCGCCCTAACTTTATCGGGCATCGTATTGAATCAGGTCGAAACCGGGGAGCGGCATCTAAGGACCACGCTTTTTTCTAGTCATGATGGACTCCAGTCGATCCTCCTAAGGAAGAGTCGGACAACAAACTCGAATGGACTTCCGGATTTATTTGACGATGTAGAATGCTCCCTTCAGGGAAGAATGCAAAAGGGCATACCCTTCGTGAGGGAACTCTTTATTCGTGCAAAGAGAATGCATCTATCTCAAGATCATCGAAGATTCCTTTCTGCCTGCTCTATTGCAAAATTCTTTTTGAAGAATGGAGATCACTTATCTGAGCCGGATAGATATGCCAAAGTGTTGAACTCCGCACTAGATGCATTGATGAGAGATGGGGATGGCAAGGCGGTACTTTTTAAGACCTATTTCGTTTTCGCCAGAGATGAGGGTCATCCGGTAAAGGAGTCTTGGCTATCGGACTTGTCTTCTGAAGACAGAGCTTTGGCTCGAGACATATTAAGTAGGGAAGTTTTATCCAGTGGAAGCTACTCACCGAGGCTCGATCATGTACTTTCTTCCTTGGTCGGCTGGCTTAATGGGGAAACTGAGTTAATCATTTAATCATCTGGTCAAGGATTCAAGTTCCTTGCCAAACCTATAATTGTTTTTTAGGAGTTTTATCGGTGATGCGAATTTTCAAAAGAGATTGGGAAGTCAAAACGACGGGAAAGGGAACATACGAGATTACCAAAGATCTCTCGATTGCCTTAGCGGAAGCACAAATTTCAGAAGGCTTGGCCACGGTATTTGTCAAACACACAAGTTGCAGTCTAGTTCTTATGGAAAATGCTGATCCAACTGCACGGAGAGATCTGGAGCAATTTTTTGAAGATCTGGTACCAGAAGACTATCCCCATTTTACTCACACTTATGAGGGACCGGATGACATGCCCTCACACATCAAAATGGCATTGACGCGTTCAAGTGAAAACATTCCGATTTCTGGTGGTCGGCTTGATCTGGGTACTTGGCAGGGTCTTTTTCTCTGGGAGCATAGATCGTCTGCACATCGACGAAAACTGTCCATCACTTTAATGGGGGAATGAAAAGAATGATAAAACCACTCGCTCTTAGCTTCGGGGTCTTGTTTTTATGCTCCTGTAATTCAGGTTCACAAATCCTAGATGAATCTGAAGATCCAGCATTTGATCGAGCTCGTGCATTTCTTAAAGTAGGTAAGAATAAAGAAGCACTTGATGATTTTCTTCTTGTCACTCGCCGTGTCGTGGAATGCCCCAAGTCCCACCTGGAGGCGGGTAGATTATTACTCACTATTGAATCTCGAAAAGATCCGGTGGCGGCCATTTATCATTTTCGCAGATATTTGTTGTTGGCTCCGGATTCCCGTGAATCATCGAAAGTCGAGCAATTGATCGTCACCGCTGAGAGAGAGATTATTCGAAATCTTCCCGGAGAACCTTACGCCAATCACCTGGATACTCTTGGCTTAAAGGAAGAGAATCTAAAATTGCGCAGAGAAATTGCTGATCTTAAAGCCCGTTTGGGCATCCCTTTAACGGCACGGAAACCAATTCAGTCATCAAACGCACAACCCTCAGTAAAAGCAACAACCCCACAATCAATTCCTCCGCCAACTCCACCACCTCCAACGGTAACTTCCTATGAAGTTCAAGCAGGTGATAGTCTTTATGCCATAAGTCGAAAGATATTTGGTGATTCTTCCCATATCGATCGGATTTTTCATGCCAATCGTGATGTATTGGCAAGCAAGAATAGCTTGCGTGTCGGGCAGAAATTAAAAATTCCTCCCGCTCCTGCTCGCTAAAGACTTTTTCCCCATGGCGTATTTTGACAACAACGCCACAACCCCTCTTTTTCCCGGTGTTGTGGAAGCGATGAGCGAAGCTCTTGCAGGTGCATGGGCAAACCCATCTTCACCCTATCGTGATGCTGCCCGTGTTCGTGCTCTTATGAATCAAGCAAGGGAAGAAATGGCGGAATCTTTCGGTGTCAATCCGGGCGATTTGACCTTCACTTCCTCGGCTACGGAAGCGAACAATTCTGTTTTCACTAGCTTGGCTAATGAAGGGTTCGATCAGCATAGGGTACTACTTTCTCCCGTTGAGCATCCTTGTGTATCCGAACCTGTTCGCAGGTATTTTTCGGATCGTTTTTCGGTTTTATCCACCGATGTCAATGGATGCATCTGTTTGGATTCATTGGAATCTGAGCTTAAGTCTTCATCCAACCCAATTCTTGTTGGAGTGATGGCCGCAAGTAATGAAACGGGTGTTATTCAACCATGGAAACAAGTTGCTCAATTATGTGCCGAGTACCAGGCTGATTTTCATTGCGATGCGACCCAATGGATTGGAAAGATGGATCCTACCGATCTGTCTCTTTGTTCATCTTTTACTGCCAGTGCTCATAAATTTGGCGGACCAAAGGGAGTGGGTGTTCTTGTGAGTTCAAAAGAGCATTCGTTTTTGCTTGGTGGAGGACAGGAAAAAGGAAAACGGGCCGGGACCGAAAATTATCCTGCAATTGAAGGCATGCGGGTTGCCTGGCGGGTTTGCCAGTCAAAAAACCTTACTATTTCGGAACGGGAATCTTGGCGCGATTCATTTGAGGAAAGGATTTTAGGACTGGATTCTGGTTTTAAATTATTGGGAAAGAATGCACCTAGGCTTTGGAATACTTCAACTTTCCTTGTTCCATGTTTCGACAATCAAAATTGGATTTCGAAATTGGATAAGATCGGTTTTCAGGTTTCAACCGGATCCGCATGCGCGAGTATGGGAACCTCAACTGCACCCATGGTAGAATTATATCACTTATCAGCAGGAGAGTCATCACGATTGATTCGGGTTAGTTCCTTTTGGGGTCATTCTGCGGAAGACTGGATTGCTTTGGGTGAGGCTTTCGAGAAAGCCTTTGGTCTGTTGAAGGATGATTCCTCTTCTTCCTCTGTGATCTCCATCTAACTCGTGCGACTGCTTGCTTTAAATCTGGAAAACTTTCGAAATATCGAGAGTGCGAGCTTATCTTTTCAAGGGGATCGAATCTTTCTTCTTGGACCGAATGGGCAGGGTAAGACCAATCTGCTTGAAGCTATAGGTTTATCCGCAAGCTTACGATCCTTTCGTAAGAATGGAATGGATGGATTGGTTCGAGATGGGAGTGATCGAAGTCAATTATTCTTTCAATTTGCCGATGATTTGGGGGAGGAATTCGAGATTCTGGTAGGGTTTCGCTCCAAGGGAGAAAAAACCGTTCAGGTGAATGGAGAAAAGATTAATCGTCTGAGCGATTATTTGGGGAAATTTCCTGCCGTCACGCTTTCATCGGGAGACTTTCGGCTTATTCGGGAAAGCCCATCAGATCGAAGGAAATGGCTCGACCTTCTCCTTTCATCCAGTGCGGAATCTTATATTTATCACCTTCAATCCTTCCATCGAGCCTTACGAGAGAGGAACTCCCTGCTAAAAAAAGGTGGGAGTGATTCTGAACTCTCTGCCTTTGAACACGCCCTTGCTCATGCTATCGTCCCTTTGCAAACTGCTCGTAAAGATGCATTTCCCCGAATCCGGGAGATTTTGGAAAAGCAATATGATGCTCTTTGTTCTGGATCCGAGAAAGCCGGCATTGACTACCGCCCGGATCTACCGGAAATGTCGATTGACGAAACACTCGCCCGGTTAGAATCCGGTCGCGAACGAGACCGCATTCTTGGGGTAACGCGTCGAGGTCCTCATCGGGATGATTTTGTGCTAACCCTCAATCAACTCGATGCTAAAACCTACGCATCCGAGGGTCAGCAACGTGGACTTGTACTGGCCCTCCGTCTAGCCGAGTTTTCCTATCTTCGTCAATCACTGGGCAGAATTCCTATACTCTTGGCGGATGATGTCTTGGGTGAATTAGACGGAGAAAGAAAGTCGAATTTTCGCAAACTTCTTCCCCCGGAGGCACAAGTTTTTGCAACCGGTACATCTTATCCATCCGAAGAGGAATCCGTCATTTGGGAGACATTCGAAGTCCGTTCGGGTGGCTTTACCTCCATGGACCATAAATGATGAATCGTGAATTTTTATCCAGTCGTATGAATTTTCGTATTTTCTGACACATGTGTAATTATGGATGAATTAACCGTAACACATTGGAGCTTACTGGCTCTCGGAGCCTTAATCATGGGGATGAGCAAAGGGGGTATTCCAGGTGCCGGCAACCTAACCGTGGCTATTTTCGCACTCGTCCTAGAGAATGCTATGGGTCCGGCTGGCGTTCCTCTCTCCGTTGGTTTGTTGCTCCCCGTCTTGATATCAGCGGATATGGCCGCCACTGTTGTTTACCGCAGACATGCGAATTGGAAATATATTTTCCGTCTTCTTCCATTCTTTCTAATTGGTACCGCATTGGGATGGTGGGTATTTGATTTTTTCCAAAACGGAGAGGAACGCGTTCGTTTATTAAAGATGCTCATCGGAGGAATTCTGCTCAGTATGACCGGTCTTCATTTCTTTCTCAAATTTAGGAGAGGGAAGGAAAAAACAAAGAAAATGCCGGAGGTAAGTAACGAAACTTCCGAAGGATCACTTTCCTTGGGAGTTATATTTGGATCCATTGGCGGTGTGGCCACTATGCTTGCCAATGCCGCCGGTCCTGTCGCCCAACTATATCTGCTTGTAATGGGTTTGCCCAAATATGCCTTTATTGGGACCTCTGCTTGGCTCTTCTTGATCGTAAATATCTGCAAAGTTCCATTCATGATTGATCTGCAAATCATTACCGTGGAATCCATTGGAGTTAGTCTCTGGCTTTTTATTCCTGCAGTTATTGGAGCCGTCAGTGCTCCCTTTTTCGTCAAGTATCTGAATCAAAGACTATTCGAAACTCTTATCTGGTCCTTCATCATCATCGCCGGCTTGCGCATGATGTTTTAACCTGCTTTGGTAGATTTCCATTAAATGAGCAACAGTCGATCGCGTAAACTATGGGCCCAGCATCTGGCAGGACAAGGAAAGAAAAAAACTTCCGTCGATCCATCCGCTCTTATGCGTAAGTCTCCCTATGCCGGACGTATTCTCGGCGTCGATCCGAGTTTACGGGGTACTGGACTGGCGGTGTTGGAATGCGATGGCAAAAACCGGAAGCTATTGCATTCCGAGACTCTCAAGTTAACCACGAAGATATCCTCCATCGAATGTTTGGGCAGAATTCATGCATCCGTTGCGAATCTTATCAAACTTTGGCAACCGCGCCATTTATCCTGCGAAGAAACCATCTATGTCCAAAATTTCAAAACCGCGCAGATCATGGGTTCCGCCAGAGGGGCGGCCTTGTCTGCGGCCGCCATTGGAGAAGTGCCCGTTTTCGAGTATGCTCCTTTGCGGGTTAAGCAAGCTGTGGTTGGTTTTGGCCGGGCAAGTAAGGAGCAAATGGCTCTTACTCTAAAGCAAATGCTCAATTTACCGGAACCCTTACCATTCGATCAATCCGATGCACTCGGACTGGCTCTTTGCCATGCCTTAACCTGGATTCCTGACTAGAACGAATGTCCTCTTCCAAATAGAGGAGAGGGTAAGAAAGGCCGGATTTTATCCGAGCATCCATAAATGGTTACCTTAACTCGAATTTCATCCATAATCGAATCGAGCATGCCACCCGGATTAATCCCAAAATCTTTTCGGCTCAGGAGTAATTCTCCATTTAGAAGCAAGATGTCTCCACTCCTCCCATCAAACTTTCTCCTTTGTGCCCTTAAGTAGCGAATCGAAACCGGAAGGGAAATGTTGGAAGACTTTCCCTTTAAGGTAAGGGAACCCTTGGCTTCGGCATTCAGAACTCGACCTGCCCATCTAATCTTATCCAAGCCATTCATTTCGAATGAAATTCGTGGATACTGGGTTGAATGTAACCAATCAACTTTATGGGCATCGTGATCCACTTTTCCATAACCGAATCGAATCTTCCTCGCATCCAACAAGACTGCTCCGTCCATATTCTCAGGCGTTTCCACGATCATATCAATCTTTCCACGGACCTGATCGATGGATCCTCGAATGGAGCCACTACCAAAACCGGTGCTAAGATTGATCTCGATACGACTCTTACTCCCAAGCGGGGCAAGATCAAACGTCATTGAATGAATGGATGCAACACATCCAAAAAACAAAAACATAATTTTCAACCAGAGGATTTTCACGAGATAGAATGTAATCCTTTATAAATAGCCGCCAAAGATCAGATTGTCGAGATTGCTCAAAGATTTATTCACAAAGCATGTATAGCAAAAGACCAACATAAAAGGGTAAGGAAAAGATTTGATTGCTTATCGATCAGAAAAATCAAAGAATTATTTATTGTTCATAGGCATGAAGATTCTAGTCCGATACATTTTGTTTCTCCTTCTTTTCTCCTTTTCGATGTATGCCGTTCCGCCCGTTCTCAATTATGCGGGTCAGGTCGCGGTTAACGGCGAAGCCTTTAATGGTAATGGCTTGTTCAAATTCGCCTTGGTCAATGCGGATGGTAACGTCACTTACTGGAGTAATGACGGAACGAGTGTTGATGGATCGGAACCTCAGGCTTCCGTTGCCGTTCCCGTAAACGGTGGTTTATATGCCGTCTTACTTGGCAACACCGCCCAGCAGGGCATGGGAGCGATTAATCCTGCTGTGTTTGCCCAGCATACCGATGCCAAGTTGCGGTTATGGTTTAGCGATGGGATCAATGGGTTTCAGCAGTTGAGTCCTGACCGTCCCTTTGCTTCGGTTCCTTATGCGTTTAGTGCGGGGACTGCTACCATTGCGGATGGCTCAATCAACAAGTCGATGCTTGGGAGTGATGTGATTGCTGACCTGAACAAGTCCTCCACAACTGCTTCACCCATTACCTTATCGATGCTCGCCCCTGAAGTGAAGGCTCAGATCGATGCTTCCATTCATAATTATGGAGATTTAAAATATTCTTTTCAAAACATGGATCACTCAGGGTGGATAAAGCTAGATGGAAGATCAGTCTTAACATTAAAAGACTCGCAAATATTAAGAGCAACAGCTCTTGGCTTTGTTTCAAACATACCTGATGCAAGAGGATCTGTTTTGATGCAAAATGATCAACCACTTGGACAAATTACAGGAGATAACAATATTACAATTGCAAAAGAAAATCTTCCACTTGTCGATTTCAACGGAACGACTGATGTATCAGGTTCTCACACTCATAAATTTAACTTTAAGTCAAAAGCAACTGCTGGAACAACTTATTCAGAAATTAACGGGGGTACAAACGGCGGAGGATCATGGGGGCAATACAACACAACTTCTGCCGGTGCACATGATCATAATGTTACAGTTTCAAGTGGAGGAAGTGGAATACCAATAAACATTACGCCAAAGAGCCTATCTGCAAATGCATTTATTTATTTAGGAGATTAAGTGTAAAATCTCTAAAATCGAAATATTTACATGAGTACACCCTCTTCCAATCTTGATTTTATTATTTGCAAAATCGATTCACATTAAAGATTTAATTAACTCATCGACGATGTACGCATCTACGACCGTGCCTTATCCGCCGAAGAAGTGCAGGTTCTGTACAATCTGGGGCAGTAGAATTTGGCTTGAATCATAAATCCGGCTTGCGGAGAAATTATCTCTGCTATGCAATTTAGGATTATGAAAATACTGTTCTTCTTTTCTTTTCTCTTTTCGTTTTTTCTTCATGCGGAAAAAAAAGCCCGTGCATACATCGATGGGTTTTCAGGGCCGGGTTGGGTGACGCTTACAAAAAAGGATTTTGCACAGGTGAATTGTGATCCCAATACTTTTCAATTTGAAGGGGAACCGGGTACAATGCATTGCACAGGTAATCCATTTGGTGGATTACGATCCGTTAAAATTTATAAGAATTTTGAAATGGTTTTGGAATGGAGACATAATAAATATTCCGGAAATGCGGGAATCTTTATCTGGTGTCCGCGAAAGGTGCTGGATATATTGCCTCGTGGTAAATTGCCTCAGGGAATAGAGATCCAAATTCTGGACCTGGGATATGAGGAGAATTTTTTGAAAAATAAAAAGAAAAGATCCAATTGGTTTACCAGTCACGGGGATGTGTTTCCCGTGGGTGTTGGAAGAATGAAAGCCATGAACCCCGAGCTGACTTACAATGAGGACGGAGATACCTGGAAGGTGGGTAAGCCAACCAGTGCCCGTTCGTTTCCCACTAAGCGGTTGACCCGTCCGCATGGGGAGTGGAATCATTATTATTTTCGGGCGATTAATGGAGAAGTTCGTCTATGGGTAAACGGCGAAGAAGTTTCGGGTGGATACGAGTGTAAGCCGAGTGAGGGACATTTGGTTATGGAATCCGAAGGTGCACCGATTGATTTTCGTGGAATGCGTCTGCGGGAACTTCCTTAAATATAATTTTCAAGCTATTATAATATTATGAACAAATCTCTGATTTATCCTTTAGTAATTCTTTATTCCATTTCCTGTGCTTTTGGGAGTAATTGGCCGGCTTGGCGAGGAGCGGATGCCACGGGTTCGACCGAGGAGGGGAATTATCCATCCGAATTGAATCTGAAGAAAAATCTTTTGTGGAAAGCTCCCTTGCCGGATAAGGGATGCTCCACACCGATTGTATGGGAGGATTCCATTCTTTTAACCAGTCCGATAAATGGGGAGGATGCGGTTCTTAGTTTCTCGATGAATGGAGGGAAGAACTGGCAGACGAAAATAGGACCGGAGCGGAAGGGGCGTCACTTGAATGGTTCGGGAAGTAATCCATCGGTGGTAACGGATGGAAAGAATCTCTTTGCCTTGTTTAAGAGCGGTAACTTGGCCTGCCTTGATTTGGATGGAAAAATTATCTGGAAAAAGGATTTATCGAGTTACGGGAAGGACACTCTGTATTGGGATTTTGGTACTTCTCCGATTTTAACGAGTAAGCATTTGATTGTGGCCCTAATGAGGAAGGGCAATTCCTGGCTCCTTGCGTTTGATCCAAAAAACGGCGAGGTGGCTTGGGAAAAGGAACGTAATTATGAAACTCCGCCCGAGTGCGATCATAGTTATGCCACACCCACCTTGATTCAGCATGATGGAAAGGAAGCCATCCTCGTCTGGGGAGCGGAGAGATTGTCCGCTCATTCAGCTGCGGATGGTAAAATGCACTGGGTCTCGACCGGATTTAATCCCAAACAAAAGAAAAACTGGGTAGTGGTCGGTTCGCAAGTAGTGGTGGGAAACATTGCAATTGTACCTTATGGACGGGGAACTCATATGAAAGGAATTCGCATGGGTGGAAAGGGAGACATTACGGAATCAAATCTCCTATGGTCGAGGACGGATACCGGATGTTTCGTGCCCAGTCCGGCGGTGGCTCATGGAAAAGTATATGTATTGCGGGATCGTGGAGAAGTCCATTGTCTAAATCCCAAGACAGGTAAGAGCCATTGGGAAGATGCCTTTCCGCGTGCAAGCTCGAGTTACTATGCATCGCCCACAGTCGCAGGAAGTAAGCTTTATGCTCCGCGTGAGGATGGAGTCATTTTGATCGCAGATATTTCCAAGGGATTCAAGTTTATCGGAGAATTCGATATGGGTGAGCGGGTGATTGCATCGCCCGTGCCGGTGAATAATCAGATTCTGATCCGCGGAGAAAAAAACTTACTTTGTTTCGGTGGCTGAGGAAGTTTCCTTAATCGCTTACATAGCCGGAGATTCCTCCGTCATTATCCTGAAAAATTGATCTGAGGTCGGATAGTCTAGGTTTTGATAGAACAGGCTTAATGTATTGGTTGAAAAGGGCGTAACCCAATGGGTTATTTTCCTTTACGCCCGTAGGCGTCCTTGCGTTGTCATTCCATTCTGGAGAAAGAGTGCCGTTTTCCCAGAATTCCTGGCCATACTCCCACATCCCAAAATTTAAGAGGTATAGATACTCTTTGCTAATAAGCCGGTAGGTTTCAGGTGAGTCAATATTCCCGTCCATGTAATCTCTTAAGCTGAAAACTCCGTTGTCGACTGCTTCTTTCATGGCGAAGTAGAGTTCGCTTGTTTGCCAATCACGGTGGTATTCTGTGTCCCACTGAAGGGCACTGCCCGAGCCTGTGACAGCACCCGGTGCGCCGTAGAGGTGGATGGTATGCATAAGATGTTCTAGAACTTCAGCAATGTCATAATCTCCAATGGTATTTATCTGGTCATCACTACTGCTTTTATACCATATCATATCGTTCATTACATAGTTATCCAAGTTTCGGTAGCCTGGATAGGATTGAATACCTTCATCGGTGAGTGGATTGGGAGAATAATCGCTTCCTCCTCCGTAAGCTAACCTTTGTGCGGTAGGATATTCTGCATGCCATGTACCAGTCGCACCCTGAAGAATTTGAATCATTTGTTCTTGGGAGGGAATATCAATTCCTTCACTATTTGGATCGGTGAGTAACTTTACAGTCTGAGCTACTTTTTTGGCCCATTCATCGGGTACCGCCTTTTGGCCACCAACTTCAGCAGCAACAAATAATTGAAGGCCGTTGACTTCGAGTGAACGATCGAACCAATCTGAAATGTAGCTATTGGGAGAGATTGGGCGCTCTAATAGTAATCCGAAGTATAGGGATCAATGTCTTATTGGTCGAATTCGGCAATCAAGTCCGATTGTGAGGCCCAGGTTTTTGTACTGGGTTTGTAAAAGCCAAGGTTTGGTAGGTAATAACGCCAATCTTTAATTTCATGGAAATAGATCCACTTGTAGGCGGAAGATGTTGTCCACATCCATTTCAAGTCTGGATGGTAGAGCCAAAAGTTGTCAGTTGTCGAAGATGGAATGTAGAGCCATTCGAGGTCTGTGTGATAGACCCATGAATTTGATGTTTCGTAAAATGTTCCGAACCATGAGCTTAAATACCAGTTGGGTAAACCTAATGAGTTTGATTGCGGAAGAATGGAAGATAATGAACTCTTAGACGAAATAGAGTATTTTCCATCAGGCAAATTCTTGATGGGGAAATAATAATTTTCCGAAGTGAGGAGTCTGACGACAGTGGGATCGGTTTCCTCAAGCATTGTACGAGTAAATGGCTTCCATTCATTGGTGAAACTATCATGATCGCGTCCCTCCCAGTTCTGTCCTCCCAAGTAAGTTGTGGTTGCCCAGTAAACGTATTCAGTGATCTGTGTTGCATAATCTGCAGTCCTGTCATCGTAGGTAAACCAGGCTTCATCGGGATACTGTGCGGGAACGGTCTCATAATATCCTCCTCTTGCCGTATCCATTGCATTCCCAATAGATGAACCTTTGCGTTCTCCCCACACTTCAGGAAACGCCTCGTCCCATCCCAAATCTGTAACTAGATGCAAAACTTCCTCCAAGGTGGCATCTCGATCATCGCCTATACTGCCGTTTTCAAAGATTTCATCGGCATATAAATTCTGTGTTCTTGTCAGGATTCGCATCAAGGATTCAAAACTATTCTCATGGGATTCCTCTTCGTTTTCGGATGCAAATAGAACCATGGTTGCAATTTCATCATTAGAATTACCCAGAAGCTTATCCAATACCTCAGGCTGATCGATAGAACCATTTTCATCGTTGTCCAAATATTCGGCCAAAACATTCGCAGTATGTAATACCTTGGCATTAGGAACTGCACTAGTAGCAAGGATTCTAAGTCCAAAGACTTCTATATATTTGGTGAATACATTCGAGGCTTCTCGAAGATCATTCGGCAAGGAGTTGGAAATAGTGAATGAATTCCCATAAGATATTGAACATGTAAGAAAGGATGCAATTAGAGTGATTTTCATAAATAGCTTTAGTTTATTTGTTTGATCATCAAAGAATCAACATAGCATCTCCGTAGGAGAAAAAACGATAGTCGTAGGCGATGGCTTCTGCATAAATTTCTTTTAGGCGAGAAATGCCATCTTTTTGCCCGGGAGTGAGAAACGCACCTACCAGACAAAGCAGAGTGGATCCAGGTAAATGGAAATTAGTCAATAAGTGATCAATTCCAAGGAAGGAGTAGGGTGGGCGAATAAAAAGCTGGGCCTCCGCGTGTGTTGCTTGATCTGGATTAAAATCTTCTTGTCCGAGATAGTGCTCAATGGCCCGAACGCAGGTGGTGCCGATGGCGAGCCGTTTGGTTGAATTATCTTTTAAAACATTTTTGGTTTCGGAAGATAGAAAATATTCTTCCGCATGCATCGGGTGATCCTCGACAATATCTGTTTCAATTGGACGAAAAGTACCTAATCCAACGGACAGGGTGAGGTCGTGAATTTTGTGTCCATGACTTTCTAAACTCTGAAGGATTTCTGGCGTAAAATGGAGACCAGCGGTAGGAGCAGCTACAGCGGTCCGTTTTTCATCATTCGCATAAACAGTCTGGTAGCGTTCCTCATCTGTAGTGTCGGCAGGTCGTTTGACATAAGGGGGGAGGGGAAGTGACCCAATTCTTTGAGCAAGAGCGGTTGGATTGGAATCATGGGATAGTTCAAAAGTCACCAAGTATTCTCCGGAAGGCAGGCTTTCGATTACCTTGGCGGAATATTCACCATCGATACCAAAAATTCCGGCTTTCGCAGTCTTGCCTCCAGGTTTAAGAAGGCATCGCCAAGTGGTTTCTGGAGAATCTGCAGGGCGTAGAAGTAGGCATTCTACCATTCCGCCTGTCGGGCGATAGCCGGGAAGTCTGGCTTTTAATACCGATACGTCATTTCGTAGAATCGAAAGGTTGGGGGGAAGGAGATTTGGGAGCTCGTGAAAGTGATGATGAGAAATTGATTCTTCCGAACGATTATAGACTAGTAATCTTGAATGGTCCCGTTTTTCCGATGGTGATTGAGCGATTCGATGGGTTGGTAGGTCGTACTGAAGTTCAGAAGTAAGCATAAGAGATGTTCAATGTAAAAGCACATCGACAAGCGGGGGGCAATTTTCTAACTTAAATATTTGTTAAAAATAATCCCTTCACTCTTTTTTCTATGACTGATTCGAACGATCTTGTACTGCCTCCCGCCGCTGCAACTGAGAATGCCCATCTTAACAACATGGAAGAATATCAGACCATGTATCAAAAAAGTATTGATGACCCCGAAGGTTTTTGGTCAGAAGTGGCGGAAGAATTTCACTGGTACTTAAAATGGAAGGAGGTCCGTGGATATAATTATGATCGTCGTGAAGGTCCAATTTCTATCGAATGGTTTAAGGGTGCGAAAACAAATGTATGCTACAACTGCGTCGACCGGCATTTGGAAACCCGCGCCGATAAGACTGCGATTATTTGGGAAGGTAATGAACCGGGCGAGGATGCGGAGATTTCTTACCGGGAGTTGCATGAGCGGGTTTCAAAATTCGCCAATGTCTTAAAAAATCGCGGGGTTAAGAAGGGAGACCGGGTATCCATTTACATGCCTATGATCCCAGAGGCGGCGGTGGCGATGTTGGCTTGCGCCCGGATTGGAGCGGTCCACTCAGTTGTATTTGGTGGTTTTTCTGCGGAGGCGTTAGCAGATCGAATTGTAGATTCACAATGTAAAACTTTGATTACCGCCAATGGTACCTTTCGGGGAGCGAAGGCTATTCCAATGAAGCCAAATGCTGATCAGGCTATGGCAAGTGCATCGGAACGAATGGGCGAGCCCGTAGAGACTTGTATTGTGGTACGCCGTGTGGCGGAAGATTCGGGGATTGCTTGTGATATGCAGGATGGACGTGATCTCTGGTGGGACGAAGCTATGGAGGGTGCCTCTTCGGATTGTCCATGTGAAGAAATGGATGCGGAAGATCCCCTTTTTGTGCTTTATACGTCTGGTTCAACCGGGCAGCCCAAAGGAGTGATGCACACTTCGGGTGGGTACATGGTCTACACCGCAACAACTCACAAATATGTTTTCGATTATCAGGAACAAGACATCTATTTTTGCGCTGCTGATATTGGATGGATAACAGGGCATTCATATATTGTGTATGGTCCGCTTGCCAATGGAGCGACTACCACGATGTTTGAAAGTATTCCGACGTATCCGAATCCAGATCGATACTGGCAAGTGATTGAGAAATGGAAAGTAAATCAGTTTTATACGGCTCCAACAGCTATTCGGGCAATCGCTGCAGCCGGTGAGGAATGGCCAAGTAAATACGATATGCCTAGCTTGCGCGTCTTAGGGAGTGTGGGTGAACCTATTAACCCGGAAGCTTGGCGTTGGTATCATCGAAATGCGGGGAAAGAAAGATGTCCAATTGTTGATACTTGGTGGCAGACTGAGACGGGTGGCATTCTAATTACTCCTCTTCCGGGTGCGACTCCTTTAAAACCGGGTTCGGCCACATTTCCTTTTTTCGGAGTAAAGCCTGTTGTCCTGGAACCACAAACCGGTGAAATTATAGAAGGAAATGGAGTGAGTGGAGTATTGGCAATGGAAGCACCCTGGCCCGGCCAAATGCGTACGGTTTATGGGGACCACAAGCGATTTGAAGAAACTTATTTCGATCAATACAAGGGATATTATTTTACTGGAGATGGATGTCGAAGAGACGAGGATGGATATTATTGGATTACCGGTCGAGTGGATGATGTGATTAATGTTTCAGGACATCGTATGGGTACCGCGGAAGTAGAGAGTGCTCTGGTAGCACACGATATGGTGGCTGAGGCTGCGGTTGTCGGGTTTCCACATGAAGTAAAAGGTGAGGGGATTTATGCCTATGTTACTCTCAATGCGGGTGTAGAATATTCGGAGGAATTACGGGGTGAATTAAAGAAACAGGTTCGTTCCGTGATTGGTCCAATCGCCACGCCTGACGTCATTCACTGGGCTCCGGCCTTGCCCAAAACCCGCTCGGGTAAGATCATGAGAAGGATTTTGAGAAAGATTGCCACTGACGAAACGGATCAAATCGGAGATGTTTCTACATTGGCGGATCCATCAGTGGTTGATAACCTAATTGCGAATAGGTGAATAAAAGTTTTGATTGGCGCTCGCAAAGACTGAAACTTTTCATCAAGTAATATTGAAAAGCATGAAAATTTATCTAAACGGAGATTTGGTTGATAAGGAAAAAGCCATGGTGTCGGTTTTTGATCATGGATTGCTTTATGGAGATGGCGTTTTCGAAGGAATTCGCTTGTATGATGGTTGTGTCTTCAAATTGGACGAACACTTGGAGCGTCTGGAGTACTCAGCGAAAGCTATTTTATTGGATTTGCCTATGAGTCGTCAGGAATTGGCGAATGCGGTTTGCGAGACTTGCCGGGCAAATGAATTAAGCAATGGTTATGTTCGGTTGGTAGTGACGCGTGGGGTTGGGCATTTAGGCTTAACTCCCGATGGATGCGGTCCACCAAGTGTTATTATCATTGCTGATAATATACAATTGTATCCAGAAGAACTGTATCAGTCTGGTTTGAAGATCATTTCCGTTCCGACTCGCAGAATCAATGCATCTGCTTTGTCTCCGGCGGTTAAGAGCCTGAATTATTTGAATAATATCTTGGCCAAGATCGAAGCCAAAAAAGTTGGCTTCCAAGAAGCGTTGATGTTGAATGATAAGGGTGAAATTGCCGAATGTACAGGAGATAATGTTTTTATACTAAATAAGGGTAAACTTTACACACCTCCCTTGGATGCTGGTTCTCTGCGTGGAATTACCCGGGGTGCCGTTATGGATATTTCCGAAAAACTTGGAGTTGTCTGTGTGGAACAGGCATTAACGCGCTATGATTTGTGGACGGCGGATGAATGCTTTCTTACGGGAACGGCAGCAGAAGTAATCCCATGCGTAGAAGTGGATCACCGGAAGATTGGTTCTGGGTTACCCGGCGAGACAACGAAGCGTTTCATTTCCGAATTTCGTAAACAAGTCAGAAGTGATGGGGTTAAGCTTTGAATCTTTTTTCC
The DNA here is from genome assembly GCA_036128475.1 of Verrucomicrobiota bacterium. Classification (GTDB taxonomy): domain Bacteria; phylum Verrucomicrobiota; class Verrucomicrobiia; order Opitutales; family Seribacteraceae; genus Seribacter. Next base: position 21,167 of record JAYYQI010000007.1, on the reverse strand, counting down.
TCACTTCCAGCAGCTATTTGTGAGTTGGCACATCATCTGCGTTGTATTTCTTTGATTAGTGAATTATCTTTAATTTGAATAAAAATTGTAAATTTTATGAAATGTCACCACTGCGATAATCAAGCAACAGTTCATCTAACCCAAATTTTGAATGGGCAGATGCACAAGATGGATTTGTGCGAAAGTTGTGCACAATCGAAAGGTGTAACTAATCCGGAGAACCTATCTATTGGGAGCTTGATGGAGCAAGATGATTTACCCATGGATGCTGGAGATAATCCCATGGTTTGTGAGACTTGTGGGACAACACATCAAGATTTCAAAAAAGGCGGAAGATTGGGATGCGAAGCGTGTTATCATGTATTTCGTCCGGTTTTGGATCCACTTTTAGATGGAATGCATGCTGGAACTAAGCACTTGGGTAAAATTTCATCAGGCACGGAGTCTAGAGTTTCTGTAGTTCGCGAAAAATCTGACTTGGAGAAGGCTTTGAAAGAAGCCATTGAAAAAGAAAATTTCGAGAAAGCCGCTGAATTGAGAGATCAACTTCGGGAACTTCAAAAAGAAACCGGTACTCCCGCCTAGTTATTTCGTCAATGTTTCATAACATGTTCAGTGAATCCATGGGTTCCAAGCGGGGACCAAAATCTATCCCGATAACACTGAGCACGAGGATTAGGTTGGCTAGAAACTTGAGGGACTTTCCCTTTCCCGGACGAGCTGAGACTTCTCATAAACGTGCCGTGCTGACTCAATGTATTGAGGCGATGGAATCCCTAAAGGGCTTGAATGATTCGATGACGGTGGAGGTGGATGACTTAAGCGAGCTTGATCGTCAAATTCTTGTTGAGAAGCATTTGATTAGTCCCGAACTTTCACAGGTGGATGAGGGTTCTGGAATCATTCTTACAAAGGATCGCAATTGTTGCATTATGATCAATGAGGAAGATCATTTGCGCATACAAGTTTTGCAGGCAGGACTTGACTTCAAGAGCGTTTGGAAGAAAGTTGATGAGTTGGATAGCGGTATCGATTCCGTAGTCAGTTATGCTTATGATATGGAACTTGGTTTTCTGACTGCCTGTCCAACAAACCTGGGGACTGGAATGAGAGCTTCTGTTATGATGCATCTTCCCGGTTTGGTAATGTCCAAGAATATGGACAAGGTCATTAATGCCGTTAACCAATTGGGGATTGCAGTTCGTGGTATTTTCGGGGAGGGATCCGATGCAAACGGAAGCATTTTTCAAATTTCTAACCAACAAACTTTGGGTGAATCCGAGGCGGCTATTATTGAACGCCTGAACAAAACTTTGGAGAATATTGTTAGACAGGAGAAATTTGCTCGCGAAAAACTTTTTGAGGATGACGGGCATCGATTGATAGACAAGATCAGTCGAGCCGTTGGTAGTCTGAAAACCTGTTATGTAATCCAAAGCTCCGAAGCGATGGATCATCTTTCTTTAATAAGACTCGCCTCTGATTTCAAAATGTTGCCCGAAAAGTACCGATCACTTGCTGACCGGATGTTTATTGAGGTACAACCCGGTCATGTGCAACTTGCTGCTGGCAAACAAGTCGAACCGGGTGATCGAGATTATCTGAGGGCCGAATTACTAAGAAAGGAATTTGCACGTACGCCTCAAATTTCCTTAGAAGGTGCAAGTTGACTTTCCATCGGCATCCTTGTAGAATATAACATATGTCAGAGCCAATGAGCAATTTTACACCGCGAGCTCAACAAGTACTCGCTCTCGCAAGAAAAGAAGCAGATAGGTTCCATCATAACTATGTTGGCACTGAGCACTTACTTCTTGGATTGATAAACCTTGGGCAAGGTGTTGCGGTCAATGTTTTACAAAAAATGGGATTGGACTTGGATACGGTTAGGCAAGCTGTTGATGAGCAAGTAGGCTTGGGACCGGAAGCAAAGCCCTCCGGTAATGTTCCTTACACTCCCAGAGTAAAAAAGGTTTTGGCCTTGGCTGGCAAAGAAGCCAAATCCTTGAACCATAGCTATGTCGGTACCGAACATATTCTACTTGGTCTTTTGCGAGAGGGCGAAGGTGTGGCGGCTCGAGTATTAAAGTCGCTCGATATAGATGTTGATCGTTGTAGAAATGAAATTTTGTCCGAGCTCGATCCTAATTTTTCTTCTGGCGAAGAAACGGAGTCTTCGGTTGTGGGTGCTGGAGAAGGAGAAGAGAAGGGAAAAGATTTAAAGACACCTGCCTTAAAGGCATTTGGGCGTGATTTGACGGAGATAGCACGTAAGGGAGAAATGGATCCAGTTGTGGGTCGGGAGTCCGAAATTCGAAGGGTAACGCAAGTATTGTGCAGAAGGACTAAGAATAACCCTGTTCTCATTGGGGAGGCTGGCGTTGGCAAGACTGCCATTGTGGAAGGATTGGCTCAGCAAATCGCAAGTGGTATGGTGCCCGAAAACCTAATCGATAAAAAAGTTGTGACCCTTGATTTGGCTTTGATGGTAGCGGGCACGAAGTATAGAGGGCAGTTTGAAGAGAGAATTAAGGCGGTGATGGATGAGTTGAGAAAGTCTCAAAACATTATCATTTTTATAGACGAATTGCATACGATTGTTGGGGCGGGAGCTGCCGAAGGCGCTATGGATGCATCCAATATTTTCAAGCCTGCGCTCAGTCGTGGGGAATTGCAGTGCATTGGAGCCACAACCTTAGCTGAGTATCGAAAATATATTGAAAAAGATTCCGCATTAGATCGTCGTTTTCAATCTGTAAAAGTGGAAGCTCCTTCCGTTGAAGACACTGTTTTGATACTTAAAGGAATTCGTTCTAAATATGAGGAACATCATAATGTAAACTTTTCCGATAAGGCTTTGGACGCAGCGGCAAAATTAACCGATCGTTATGTAACGGGTAGATATCTTCCAGATAAGGCTATAGACGCAATCGATGAAGCGGGAGCGAGGTCTAGAATGCAAAGCATGCAGAGACCACCTGAAATAGAGAAGCTATCCGACGAAATTAAGGAAGTTTGTGCTCTGAAAGAGTCCGCAATTTCAGATCAAAATTTCGAAGAAGCCGCGGAAGCGAGAGATAAAGAGAAGAAGTTACGATCGAAAAGAGAACGTGTCTTAGAATCATGGAAGAAATCTCGTGAGGAAAACCGTGCAATGGTTGACGAAGACGACATGCTTCAAGTTATTGCAGATTGGACTGGTATTCCTTTGAACCGTATGGAAGCCAAAGAATCCAAAAAACTTCTCAAGTTGGAAGAAGATCTACGCGAGCATGTAGTCGGTCAAGATTTTGCGACGGAAGTAGTTGCTAAGGCTTTACGCCGATCAAGAGCAGATCTTAAGGATCCGAAGCGTCCCATTGGATCATTTATGTTCCTCGGGCCAACTGGTGTTGGTAAAACTCATTTGGCTAAGATTTTGGCGGAACGAATTTTTGGCGACCAAGAGGCTCTCATTCAAATTGATATGTCTGAATACATGGAGAAGCATGCTGTTTCCCGCATGATTGGTTCTCCTCCAGGATATGTCGGATATGAAGAAGGAGGCCAACTTACGGAAGCTATCCGAAGAAAGCCCTATTCAGTTATTCTGTTCGATGAAATAGAAAAAGCACATCCTGATGTTGCCCAGATACTTCTTCAAATTCTTGAGGATGGCAGATTGACGGACAGTCTTGGTAGAAAAGTTGACTTTCGAAATACAATTTTAATTATGACCTCTAATGTAGGAGCTCATATACTTCAGCGCAATACATCCATGGGTTTTTCCATTGGTGATACCGATCAAGATTTTGAAAATACAAAAGACAAAATCTTAGATGAAGCTAAGAAAACCTTTAAACCCGAGTTTCTAAATCGACTCACGGAAATTGTGATCTTTCGACCACTTGCGAAGGAGAGTATGTATTCGATTGTTGATCTTGAACTGTCTAAAGTTACGGAAAGACTCAAGGAGAAGAAGCTCAAGCTTGAGGTTTCTGATGAAGCAAAGGAATTTCTTATCGAAAAGGGATATGACGATAAGCTTGGAGCCCGCCCTCTACGCCGGGCAGTTGAAAAGTATCTTGAGGACACACTTGCAGAAGAACTTCTTTCTGGGAACCTAAGGAAAAATAAGCCTATTACAGTTGTACTTTCTGATGACGAAGATAAAGGTTTATGTTTCGAACAGAAGAAGTCTGGGAAAGACAAAGTTGCTATTTCTACTTCTCCCCCGGAAGATTCCGAAGACTCCGAAGAAGATAAAAAATCTTAATTCGGTTTTACCGTCTTCATTCTATTTCTCCCACCCAACTTATATTAATTTATGCAACGCACTCTAATACTTCTTAAACCGGATTGTTTGGAAAATAAAGTCGCGGGCCAAGTGATTGGTCGTTTTGAAGAAAAAGGCTATGCGATCGTAGCCACTAAAATGCTCCAACTTCATGATGACCTTTTGCGCGAACACTATGCCCATGTGGCCGACTTGCCCTTTTTTCCTGAGATAGCGGCTTTTATGAGCTCGCGACCAGTGATAGCATTAATTCTCCAAGGTGATGAGGTTATTCAAGGTGTGCGTGACTTGCTTGGTCCAACAGATTCCAATGCAGCTCCCGCCGGAACCATTCGTGGCGACTTAGGGACAGATCGTATGAGAAATGTTGCTCATGCGTCTGATGGCGAAGATTCGGCCTTTGCCGAGATTGCTCGTTTTTTTAAGTCTGAGGAAATTCCCTCTTAAGGGTTTTCGCTCTTCGCTTTTACCTCTGTTTCAAACCTAAGAACTTTCTGCCGCAAGTAAGCATACTGCATGAGTGGCGATGCCTTCTTCGCGTCCCAAAGAGCCTATTTTTTCATTAGTAGTTGCCTTGATGCCAATTAGGCTTGGCTCAATCCCGGCGATTTCGCTTATATTTTCTTTCATCTTTGCGATGTGCGGGCCTATTTTAGGTCTTTGGGCAATAATGGTTAAGTCTATATTCGAACATCGATAGCCAAGATTTCGGGCTTCTTCAATGGCTCGCTTTAAAATAATCGATGAGTTCAGGTCTTTGAACGCTGGATCATTGTCAGGAAAATAGGTCCCAATATCAGGTAGACCACATGCACCCAGAATTGCATCGGACAGAGCATGCAAAAGACAATCTGCATCCGAATGTCCAAGAAGACCTCTTTCAAATGGGATTTCGATGCCACCCAAGATCAACTTGCGACCATCAGCAAAAACATGAATGTCAAAACCATGTCCGATACGAAATTGAGGATTGATCATGAAGATAGGAGAAAGTTGATTAATTTAAGGTCTTGTGGATAGGTGATTTTGGGATTTGGATAGCTTGGTTCGTGAAGGAGAATCTTTTTTTCAATTAACTCTATAGCTTGCATATCGTCGGTTAAAGAAAGATTCAATTTTTCTGCTCGTTCATATCCCTCGATAAGCCAGTTCTTAGGAGCCGATTGTGGTGTTTCCATTTCCCATAATTCATTTCTGTCTAAGGTCTGGGTCTTGCGGGATGAATCTCGTTGATCTGAGTTAGCAAGGACTCTGCGTATGGTATTCGTAACTGGTCGTGAAACTGTAATGGGTTTATATTCATGGACTGCCTTGACTAGGACTTCGATGGTTTCGGAGCGTATGAGCGGACGGGCACAATCATGAATATGGGCAAATTCACAATGATCCGGTAGAGCTAAAAGACCATTCATGACGGAATCTTTTCTTTGCTCTCCTCCTTTAACCCAAAGGAGATTCTCGGACATTTTGCATTTTTCGATATGTTGAACCTCGTGCATAAGTTCAACTCTTTGTTCTTCATCCCGAAAAACAATGATGATTGCACGAATAGCAGAAACATCAGAAAATGCTTGAAGAGATAATCGAAAAGCGTTGCTTCCCTGAATATTAGCCAAGATTTTATCTTTTACGAAACCATCCATCCTCGATCCTGAACCTGCGGCGAGTAGAATGACTCCATGCATGGGCTATAAATAGGTAAGGTTTTTAGCTCTCGAGTTCCTCGTGAATTATTGCGAGGGCCTGAGCGGGATCTGGGGATGAAAGAATGGGCCTTCCGATTACCAAGAAGTTTGCTCCCGCTTGCTGAGCTTGTTTGGGGGTCATGATTCTCTTCTGGTCACCCGTTTCGGCTCCACTTGGACGAATTCCTGGAGTGACAAGGATCGTTTCGCTGGGAACGATCCCTCGCAGTCGATTAAGTTCTAGAGGCGAACATACGATTCCGCCAATTCCTACATCTGTTGCCATCTTGGCCAATCTTTCAACTTGTTGCTCGGATGAGGCTGGAATTCCAACTGAACGTAGATTCTCCTCATTCATTGAGGTGAGCACGGTTACTCCAAGAAGAGTGACAGAAGGCATCGAATCTTTTGCAAATTCGGCGCATCTCTGAAGGGCTTCCGGACCAGCGGAGGCATGTAAGGTAAATAACTCTACTGGTAATCTGGATAGACTTTCCAATGCCTTGGCCATGGTATTTGGAATATCATGCAGTTTTAAATCGAGAAAAATGCGTTTTCCATCATCCGCTAAGGAACGGATGAAATCAGGCCCGTCTCTAAGATAAGTTTGCAAACCGATTTTTATCCAGCTCAGTTTTTCCCCAGTCTGGTCGAGAATTATTTTCGCCTGCTCTTGAGTTTCTACGTCTAGAGCAAGAATGACTTCTGTTTTTTTCTTGGTCACAAATCAATCATGACCTACTTTTCGTAGGAGCCAATTCTATTCTTTCGAGTCGCTGAAGTTGTCCCAAAATGTTATAGGAAATGTTTCTCAATAATGAAAATCAACCAGAGAATTAAGGCCATATCCTTGCCCTCATGGGCAAAGATTAATCTTTTCTTGGCAATTCTGGGAAAGAGAGACGATGGCTACCATGATTTGCTTTCCATAATTTCGAAGATCGACTTATCTGACTTGATAACGATTGAAAGGACTGGTCCGGATGGTTTTTTGGAATGCGAATGTTCTCATTTGTCGGATTTGCCTGCTGAACGAAATTTAGCGGTTAAAGCCGTTATTGCGTGGCGCGAGAAAACTGGATTGGATTTTGGAGTAAGAATTCACATTCTTAAGCGGATTCCCATACAAGCTGGTTTAGGTGGAGGAAGTTCGAACGCAGTAAGTGTGATTATCGCATTGAATCGCATGCTTTCAGAACCCTTTGGAAAGGAATTTTTGATTGATTTAGCTACTAGCTTAGGCTCGGATTGTCCAAGCTTTGTGGATGAGCGAACTTGCATTGTTTCTGGAAGGGGGGAGCAGGTTAGGTTCCTGAATCAAGAGAAATCTCAATCTTTAAAAAATCGAGAGATATTCCTTTTTATGCCTCCTTTAGGTTTTTCAACGGAAGAAATTTATAAGGGATTGTCAAATTATGAAGATTGTTTTTCATCTAAGATTGAATCTCAAGACTTAGTCGACAAATGGGAGAGTGGGGGGATATCCGAAACAGAGGTTTTATTTAATGGATTTGAACCTTCCATTTTCAAAAAGCATCTTTATCTTAGTCCTTTATTTGAAGATCTTTCTCAAAAATATGGTTTAATGCCGAGGGTTTCCGGAAGTGGATCCTGTTGCTTTTGCCTTGCGAATTCCCACTCAACATGGGAAAATTTTGAATCTTGCGTTCAATCGGCATGGGGAGAAAATGCATTTACGTACCGAGGACGAATTCTCTGCTGAAAACATTTCTTCGCAAAAACAATTCCAAATAGGTAAACTGAGAGAATATATATGGTAATGGAGGACGAAATTCCAGAAAGAGGGGAACTGGTTCTCTATGGAATTCCGGCATCGCCGGGGGTTATGCATGGTCCAGTTTTTCGCTTTCTGCATGATAAGGTAGAAGTTCCTCATTACACTATATCTAATTCTGATAAAGAAAGTGAATTTCAACGCTTTAAGGATGCACTTCAAGAGACACATTCTCAGATAAGTCAGATTAGGGAAGGTGTCGCCAAGAATCTCGGTCAAAAAGAAGCCGGTATTTTTGATGCACATTTACTGGTACTGGAGGATAAGGCATTTATCGATGACATCGAGCTGGAACTTGAGAAATCGGAGGATAACGTAGAGCAGTGTCTTCATCGAGTTTCCGAACGTTACTTGGAATATTTTGGTAAGATAGAAGACGAATATTTGAGGGAGCGAGCTGTTGATTTACAGGACATTACAAGAAGATTGATGATGAATTTGGTCGGGGCGAGCGGGGCTGGTACTGCCTTGCTTGATGAACCTCGTATATTGGTCTCCGAGGATTTAACTCCATCTGATACGGCATCCTTAGACAGAACTAAGTTAATGGGGATTGCCACGGAATCCGGTGGGAAAACCAGTCACGCAGTTATTATGGCCCGGGCAAGTGGAGTTCCTGCTGTCGTTGGATTAAAGCAACTTACGGAGAAGCTCTCAGATCAGGATACACTATTGATCGATGGATTTGAGGGTGTTGCCATTATTAATCCCGAAGAGTCCACTCTTTTCCGCTACGGCAAGGTAAAACTTCGCAGAAAAAAGATTAGGGATCTGCTTGAGGAACAAGCACATTTACCGGCTCAAACAAAGGATGGTTCTCCAGTCGGAATCTTTGTTAATGCGGATTCCAGCGATGAGTTAGAGAAAGGAATTGAGTATGGTTGTGAGGGAGTAGGTTTGTTGAGAACGGAGTCGATTTTTCTCAAGAAAAACTCCATTCCCTCCGAGAATGAACAATTTGAAGAATATCGATTAATTGTTGAAAGAGCGAATCCGCTTCCGGTTACGATTAGAACTCTAGATTTAGGGGGTGACAAAATTCTTGGATCGAGTTCAAGGGAGAGCGAACAAAATCCGTTTATGGGATTTCGAGCGATTCGATATTGTTTAAGAAATCCCGCGATATTTTTGGATCAATTAAGAGCAATTTTACGAGTAAGCGCATTGGGGAAGGTTAAACTCATGTTTCCGATGATAAGTGGAGTTGGGGAGTTAATTAGAGCCAAAGAGTTTCTTTTTACTGCCAAAAGACAACTGCGTGAAAGTGGAAAGGATTTTGATGAAGATATTCTTGTTGGTTGTATGATCGAGACTCCGGCGGCCGTTACCATCTGTGATTTAATTGCGGACGAAGTTGATTTCTTAAGTGTTGGAACCAATGATCTGGTTCAATATCTGCTGGCCGTGGATCGGGTGAATAATGAAATTGCATATCTATATGAGCCTCATCATCCAGCAGTCGTTCGATCCATTCGTCATATTCTTCAGATATCAAACGAAAAAGATACTCCGGTTACGATCTGTGGGGAAATCGCAGGTGATCCTCATTTTTTACCCCTCTTATTGGGCATGGGTGTGGTTTCCCTCAGTGCGAGTGCTCCCTTAATTCCTGAATTGAAATTCTTTGCCAGTCGATTTGAAACTTCTGAGTCAAAAGAGCTAATTGATCGAATTTTGTCCTTTCGCCGTCCTTCGGAAGTTATTCAATCACTCAAGAACTTTTACGATGAGCGAGTTGCGGATTTAGTCGATTAGGATGAATTGACCGATCGTTATTCGTCTTGGAATTTCGATGCGAAGAGTTCGCTCAATTCATCCTTCAATCCATTTGCGTTTGAACAATTAGCTTCGAATATCAATTCGGTTCCTTTGGCCGCTGCCAACATCATGATACCCATGATACTCTTAGCGTTGACTCGTTCCTCTTCCTTGGTGATCCAGATCTCGCCGTCATACCGCGAAGCAATACGAACAATCATGGCAGCCGGTCTTGCATGAATTCCCATTTTGTTGGAAACTTCAAGTGAAAAAGTTAAGGTCCCGGCTTGGCTCTTATCTGCTGAATCATTCATCTCAATGTAAATAACAGAGAGTTATCAAAAAAAAGACAAAGGAAAAGTTTTTAAGGCCAACAAAGATAAAGCTGAATAGGCTGCGGCCAGAAAATCATCAATCATGACGCCAAAGCCATTCTTTACTTTTTGTAAGCTATTGATACCAAGCGGTTTGACTATGTCGAAAAACCTAAAGAGTATGAATCCCAAAAGAAGCCAAATGAGGCTGGAATTACCATCTTGGAAACTAATCTCTTCGGGAATTGTGATAAAAATATAGGGAACGGCCACGAATTCATCCCAGATAACGGAAGATGGATCTTTTTGCCCCATGACCTTTTCGGCTTCGCCACAAATAAAGATGCCTGTGATGAATAAGGGAAAGAAGAAAATGGCAATGGTCCATGGATGAACATTCCAATGGAAAACAAGATGGAAGAAGAAAAGCAGGCCGAAAAGAGTTCCAAAAGTTCCTGGAGCAGGAAGTCTGCTGCCGATTGGTCCTAGGGTGCTTAAGAAAACAAATACCCCTCCCATTGCTTACGATTTTTGATCGATGAAGAATTGCCAATATTTACTTAGGTAAACTATTCATGAATATACGGTGAGGATAGTGGCAAGGATAAGAGTGATGTTTCCGGAATATTCAAGAGATCGGACAAGATTATCATACCATGAATAGTCACTGAAAGATTGAAAATCATTGATAAGAGCTATGGTTGCCAGAAATAAACTGATGCAAACAAGTTGAAGCACAGTTTTGAGTTTTCCGATTTTTTCAGCTGCGAGTTTCTTTCCTTTTCCTGCAGCTACAAGACGAAGTCCGGTTATCAGGAATTCCCTTGAGAGGATAAAGAGAATTGGGAATAACGTCCACTTTTCTAATTCACCTAAAGCCAAGAGACTAACAAACATTCCAAGCGTAAGAACTTTATCCGCCAGAGCATCCATAAATTTCCCAAAGTCCGATACCTGTCCGAATTTTCGGGCCAACCAACCATCCAACCAGTCGGTTAAGGCAGCGAAAAGAAACAGTAACAAAGCAATGGTGCTAACCCATTCCATCCTATCCTGTGATTGAGGATACAGTAGAGCAATTACCGCCAGCATAAGTGGAATTCTCGCTAGGGTAAGAAGGTTAGGAAGGTTCATTTTGGTGAGCATACCTTGCTTATTTACTTTGGCAATGGCAATGCGAGCAAGCTTGAGAGTGGACTTGAAGAAATCATTTGTTATGGTTCGATGATTGTGACCACTGCTTTGTATCCAGGAACCTTCGACCCCGTTACCAAGGGGCATCTAGATGTTTTGTCTAGAGCCGCTATACTTTTCGAGAAGGTGATTGTTGCTATTTCCTCGGGAAATTCCAACAAAACGACCACCTTCGACCTTGATGAAAGAATTCGTTTGGTTGAGGAAAACCTCACTCCTTTTGATAATGTGAAGGTTTCTTCATTCGAAGGATTGTTGGTGGATTATGCTCAAAAGGTAAATGCTCAGGTTTTGGTCAGAGGTTTACGAGCGGTTTCGGATTTTGAATATGAATTCCAGATGGCTCAGATGAACCGGCACTTGGATTCGAATTTGGAGACGATTTTTCTAATGCCGAATGAAAAGTATTTTTACACGAGTTCCCAATTGATTAAGCAGGTTCATTTGTTTGGAGATCGTGAGACTGATTTAGTACCTTCCAACGTTGCTGATGCATTAAAGAATCTCAGCCGATCCTCTACGGATTTGAATTGAAGCGGGATATCGATAACAAGCCCAAGAATCGGCGTATTTTTGCGGTGGTTTTCCTAACCATATTTCTGGATATGGTTGGATTTTCGGTATTATTTCCTCTTTTTCCTTCCATGCTCGATTACTATCTCGAGAGAGAAGCAACTTTAGGTGGGGGAATAGTTACGGAATTCGTACAACTGATTGAGCAATTTTCTTTTTCGGATCAGAATTCGAGTTCGTTTCGCTTTGAAATTGTTATTTTTGGTGGAGCCTTAGGTTCGTTATACGCGATTTTACAATTCTTCTTTGCTCCCGTATGGGGAAGGCTCTCTGACAAGATAGGAAGACGTCCGGTATTGATATTCACGGTAGGAGGCACTTGTTTGGGATATGCTCTGTGGATTTTTGCGGGGGACTTTTGGGTGTTAGTCCTCTCTAGGTTTTTGGGAGGTGTTGCTAGTGGAAATCTTTCAGTGGCAACGGCTGCAGTTGCCGATGTTACCTCCCGGCAGGACCGATCCAAGGGCATGGCTCTAATTGGCATAGCATTTGGCTTGGGCTTTATGCTTGGGCCTGCATTAGGGGGAATCGCCTATGACTGGAAGTTGAGTGAAGGGACAACTTCAATTTTCGGCTTAACACCCTTTTCCTCGGCCGCGATAATCAGCTTATCTTTGGCTTTGATAAACTGGTTCTGGGTTTACAAATTTTTCAAAGAAACTCTCATCACACGGGCGACTCCAGAGACATCACCTGCCAAGCCAGCTATATTTCATTTGAGGCAAGTCGAGAATCGATCGGTCAAGATTACCTGTATGGCTCACCTGTTTTATATGATTTCATTTAGTGGAATGGAGTTTACCTTGACCTTCTTGGCAGTGGAGCGATTTGCCTATGAGCCATTGGACATCACAAAAATGTTTTTGGTCATTGGGGTTACTTTAATCTTTGTTCAAGGTTTCTTTGTTCGTCGTTTTGTGGGTAAAATAGGCGAGAAAAAAATGGCATTGCTTGGAATTGTTTTGGGGACGCTGGCTTTTGTATTGATTTCTCAATCCTTCGTTGAATCCGTGTTTTTCCCGGCTCTCTTTCTTATGTCAGCCGGTGTTGCCATGATCAGCCCAACTTTGACTGCCCTAACCTCGTTGAACTCATCTGATACGGATCAGGGCTTTCATTTGGGAGTTTTTCGATCATCTGGTTCGCTTGCTCGGGCTTGTGGGCCGATACTTGCGGGTACAATCTATTTTCTTCATGGCTCAGTTGTTGCATACATCATGGGTGCAATCATTTTATTGATTCCATTCCTGATGCTTATGAAAATTCCACAACCCGAAATATCCAAAGAGAAATAATACTTGCCTGAATAGGGGTTTTTCACTCGCCAAACCCCTTAAACTCTCTATTGTAAACTTTTGCCCATCACTCTAAAACTGTCCTGAAACTCTATTATTTTAAAAACTGAATGAACCTTGAAGCAATTGACAGGCTGATTGAAAAAGATCCAGCTCTTGAATCCTCACGTTCGGCCTTGGAGTCCTTGTCGGAAGGCACTTATTGCATTCATCGAAGCTGGGGTTTCGGTAAAATAAGCGGTTTCGACTCAGAAAGGCAAATGGTTCTGGTTGATTTTGAAGAAGAGGACCGAACAAGTCATGCAATGGATCCAGTTTTTTGCTTAGATAAATTGGAGCTTCTTTCATCTGAGCATATCCTTACACGTCATCGTTCCAATCCTGAAGAAATTGATATTTTAGCCAAGAAGGAACCGGTAAACCTAATCATTGAAATTTTGTCCAAATGTGAAGATGGATGTGCCACTACTCGAGAAATCGAGAGGATTTTAGGTTATTTATTTGGTGCGACTAAGGCGAGAAAATGGTGGAATGCAACGAAGAAACTCTTGATTAAGGATCCCCGCGTAGCTGTGCCAAACAAAAAGATCGAGCCTTATGTATTGAGGGATGAACCTGTTAAGCCAGAGCAAGAAATTTTACAGGACTTTTTTGATGAAAAACGTTCTAAGCAAAAAATTGCCCTTGCGGAAAAACTTTTCGACCTAGCTTCCGAGAAGGAAGATTTGCAAGCGGATCTTCCCCAGGTTTTGCATGATCTGACTGTGGCCATTATGGAAGCTCGAAACTTGAGCCAGGCTGATCGTTTACATGGTATCTGGGTGCGAAATAACCTTGCCCGCGATGTTGAAGAAGATGTAGAGAAACTTGAACCAACCTCAGCTTCGATTTTAAACGAATGTTACGAAGATTTGCCAGACTTGGCTAATCAGATGCCAACGAAATTCCATGCTCGTTTTCTTGACCTTGTTACTCGAGTTTACCCAGACAAGTGGAAAGAGCTTATCGTTGATCTCTTGCAGAACACGGCAGTCAAATTTTCCGGTGAGTGTGCTCACTTTCTCGTGGACCGTGAAGAATCGGGGCTTCTCGTCAAATCCTTAAACACTTGGCTTGACGAGCAAACCTTGAAGGCTCCGGTATTATTATGGGTCTTGAAGTTTCGTGATCAGGCAAAGTTCAATGATTTACTCAAGGGACTGATTGGACCCCGTCTGCTTACAGCCGTTTTTTCCGCTATTGATTACGAAGCCTTGCAAAATTCCTCTACTCGCAGAATACCTTTGGCTGAGATTCTTTCGGAAGACAAAGAGTTGTTACCTGATATTTTAAGTAAAGGATCTTTTGAAAATGCAAAGGATTTGGCTCAAGCTTTGTTGCTTAATCCTGGATTCGAAGACTTAAGTAAGCGATCTTTGCTTGCAAGATTCATCAAGAGATTTCCTGAAATTCAATCGATCATTGATGGAGATCATCAGGGTTCAGCCAGTTCATCCGCCTCGGCTGCCGTCACTGATGACAGCCTTATTGTTTCTCAAAAGAGTTACGATCGTAAGATGGATGACTTGGATGAACTCAACAAGGTAAAGATTCCCGAGAATTCCCAAGCCATTGAGGCAGCCAGGGAGCTTGGTGACTTGCGTGAGAATGCCGAATATCAAATGGCTAAGGATGAACAAAAACTTCTCTTGGCCAGGCAGGCTGAATTGCAACAGGACTTGGCCAGGGCGAAACCCACTGATTTTGCTGATACTCCAGTAGATTCAGTTGGAATTGGCTCGATCGTTAATTTATCCGATCAGGAAACAGGCACCCAGCAAAAATATATCGTTTTGGGTGCTTGGGATAGTAATCCCGACAACGATATAATTTCCTACCTGACTCCGCTTGGACAAAAATTGTTGGGTAAACAAGTAGGTGAAAGTGTAGAAACCGACATTGAAGGAAATGTTCAAAATTGGAAAATCGAAGGTCTTACTCGGTGGATTGATTCTGCCTAGAAATCCTTTCGCTATAGTTCCCGCGGTTTGCGTTTTGCAAATGTAGACCGCTTTTTTACTCGGTGAAATGACGTCTTATAATTTGCTCTAGATGAAAATCACTGAAATTCTCCAGATTCTCTCAGATAGTACTCGATTGAGAATACTTAAGTTACTTCAACAGGAAGAACTTTCAGTTGCTGAACTTCAGGAGATTTTGGAAATGGGGCAATCGAGAATATCCTCACATCTTTCTTTGATGAGAAGAAATGAGATGGTTAAGGATAGAAAAGATGGTAAAAAGACCTTCTACGCACTGAGTCTGGAAGATTCGAAGAGATATGATTTGATTCGAATGGCTTTGAGCGAAGACTCGGATGAAGATTTCTGGGAGAGTGATCGGACGGGTTTAGCTCGTGTATTGGATCGTAGAATTCGGGAGAGTGAGAGATATTTTGACGAAGTGGCTGAGCGGTTGGGCCGAAATTATGTTCCCGGTCGGTCATGGGAATCGATCGGACATTTTCTCTTTCACTTAGTGCCGGATATTTCGATTGCCGACTTGGGTGCGGGGGAAGGAATGATTTCCCAACTTTTGGCAGAACATGCCCGAAAAGTATTTTGCATCGATAGTTCCAAGAGCATGGTGAGAGTTGGGACTGAATTAGCCAAAAAGAAAAACTTAGGTAACCTTGTCTATAAGCTTGGTGATATTGAAAAAGTTCCTCTTGCGGCAAAAACCGTCGATCTGGCTTTGATGAGCCAGAGTTTGCATCATGCACTGCATCCAGAAAAAGCATTGTCCGAAGCCTACAGAATACTGCGCCCGGGTGGAAAGTTGATCGTACTTGATCTCAAAAAGCATCAATTCGAAAAGGCCCGCGATCTTTATAAGGATCACTGGTTGGGCTTTGGAGAAAATGACCTATATCAAATGATTAAGGATGCAGGATTTAAGCGTGCAAAAGTCGAGATTGTATCGAAGGAAGCTTCTGAACCTTTTTTCGAAACAATTTTGGGTGTAGGTATACGCCCTTAACTAGCAACCTTTTCCAATTCTTCGAAAGACTTTGGTTTTTTATTAGAAAATCCAGTTTTACCAAGTATTCTTGATGGAAGACTTTTCAGATCTTCCAGTATCAAATAGAGACATGGTACCATCAATAAAGTGATAAAGGTTGCAAATAGAACCCCAAATCCGATTGCTATGGCCATAGGCTTAAGAAATTGCGCCTGCAGACTTCTCTCAAATAAGATTGGTAATAATCCAACAAAAGTGGTTAAGGAGGTGAGCAGGATTGCCCGGAATCTAGCCATTCCAGCAAGTCTAGCTGCATCGAAGATAGTGGTCTCTTTCGCCCGTTGGTTGACATAGTGTACCAAGACCAAACTATCATTGATCACCACCCCGGTCAGGGCAACCAAGCCAAAGTGAGAAAGCTGACTTAGGGGCAGACCAAACAAATAATGACCAAAGACCGCTCCGATTAAGCCAAATGGAATCACTGACATGATCAGAAATGGTTGCAGGTAGGACCGGAAAGGAATGGCGAGCAGAGCATAAATCACAAACAGACAAATTCCTCCAGCCTGTGCCAGTCCGGAATCACTTTCATCCTGTTCCTTTTTTTCACCGACAAAAGAAAAGCGAAGATTCGGGAACTCTTCGCGAAGAGAGGGTATAAACTTTGAATCTAGATCGTTCTCTACTAGGGGAATGTTCGCCAAAACTTTATCTGCTGATGTTTGGACATTGATGATCCGTGCCCGGTCCGAACGCTTTATTGTAGGGTAGCCCTGCCCAAGTGCGATAGTGGCAACTTCTTCCAACGGGGCCTCCACTCCATTGGGAGCTCGAACTCGTAAGTTTGAAAGCGCGGTTAAAGTTTTTCGGTCGGCTAAAGGATAACGAAGCATTACTTTCACTTCATCTCTCTCCCTTTGTATCCTCTGAATCTCCTCACCATAATAAGCCTGTCTTACCTGCCGGCCAAGGTCCGCTTGTGTGAGACCGAGAGAGCGACCGTTTGGCTTGAGCCGGATTTTCATTTCGCGTTTCCCGCCCGAGTAGGTATCAGAAATATCAAACAATCCCTCGTAGGTTCCCAGTTTGGTCTTAAGTTTATCTGCGGCCAGACTCATTTTTTCCAAATTATGGCCGGCAATTTCAATGTCGATGGCTGTACGGCTTCCACCTGCGGCAACATCCCCAAAATACATTTCCTTCACACCTGGCAAGGGTCCAATCCGTTCACGCCATAGAGCGGAAATCTGAGGGGCTGAACGGGTTCGGTCTTCAGATTTGATAAGTTCTACGCTAATTTCTCCAAGGTTTGATCCGGTTACGATATTGGAGGAGCTCTTTGGTCCACCAGAGAAGGGTTGGGCTCCCATGGTCTTCATAACGTACCGAAATGGATTTGGTTCATTCTGGGAGACCAAGTAATCCACCACTTCCAATCTTGCCCGTTCTACCTCCAGTAATGCTTTTTCCGTCGTCTTAGCAGGTACTCCATCCTGCATGGATAATTTTACTGAGATGTAATCTGAAGGAACGGGTGGCACTCCCCGAATACTGGGTACGTGTCCACCCATAATCAGTCCGAAGGTGACGCATAAAAGTCCCATAAATAGGGAGAGCGTAAGATATCGCCACTCCAGGCATCGTTTAAGAAAAGGCTGATAAACTGTCTCGATCAATCTCTCTAATCCAAGGGATACCTTGTTTTGAAGTTTTGATATCCAATTCTTGGGAAGTTTGTCAAAACGACAAAGACTTAGGTGATAGGGTAGGATAAATTTCGATTCGATAAGCGAGAAAAAGAGTGCAGGAATTACCACAAGGGGAATATCCTTCATTAATTTCCCGAGCCAACCTGGAAGAAAGAGCATAGGCACAAAAGCAACCATGCTGGTAATAATGGCAAAGGTAACGGGCATTGCCACTAAGTGAGTTCCCTTAATGGATGCCTGTAAGGACTTTTCTCCCTTCGAACCAAGTGTATAAACTGATTCTCCCACCACAATTGCATCGTCCACTAAAATGCCCAGCACTACAATAAAAGCAAAGAGTGAGACCAAGTTGATGGATGCACCCACCAGTCCCATGGTGGCAAAGGCTCCCATAAAGGATATGGGCAGACCAATCGCGACCCAAATAGCTAGGGATGGACGCAGAAAAAGGGATAGTACCAGGAAAACGAGCAATAAACCCTGAAATGCGTTACGCACCATCATTTCCAACCGACCTTGTAGATAAAAGGAACTATCCTTCCAGATTGTCATGGAAAGACCTTCCGGTAGGGCGGGGCTTATTCTCTCCACATAATCACTTACCTTTTTGGAAATATCCAGGGGACTTTGGTTGCCAACTCTGAAAACCCGAAGGGTTACGGCAGGCTCATCCGAGAAATTGGTATACAGTACCTTATCCTCAAACCCATCCTTAACCCATGCCAGATCATTCAATTTTAAGTTGGATCCATTGGGTGTGGTCATCACTTCCAATTCATTGAATTCCCTACCATCTCGAGCTTTCCCCATGGAACGAAGCAATGTTTCTCCGGAAGATGTTCGAGCGACTCCTCCGGGGATATCAACCGAGCTCTTCTTCAGGGCACGGGCCACATCGTCAAAACTCATTCCATGTTCGCGCAAGGCATTTTCGGAAACTTCTATACCAATTTCCGGTTTTCTGATTCCGGCAATCTCCACCTGAGTGATTCCCGGTAGGTTGGTCAGATCATCTAATGTCTTATCCGCAAGTTTACGCAAAGAATAAGCATCCGCATTTCCATGAATGGCCACCGCGAGTACTTTGCGCTTTTGTGTAGCTACCTCCACCATTGCTTTCTCGGCTTCCTCGGGGAAATTCAAGATTGAATCTACCCGCACCTTTATTTCGTCAGCCAGTAATTTTGGATCCTTGGTTCTTTCCACTTGAACGCTTACCACCCCCACATTTTCCCGGGCAAAGGAAGTCATCTCCTTGATTCCGTCCAAATCCCAAATCTTTTCCTCAATCTGTTTGCATATACCATCCTCCACTTCGAGTGGGGCTGCTCCAGGATAAGGTACGGAAATGGTTACGAGATCGAGATCAAAGTCAGGAAAAAGCTCCATTTTTAGACCCCGAATAGAGAAAAAGCCGGAAATCAGAATGATTCCCATCAGTAGATTGGCGGCTACTCCGTTTCTGGCAAACCAGGCAATCATGGTTGAGTTTCGTTGGTATCCTCAACTGGATTCACCATCTTTACCTGCATTCCCTCGGAAATAATCTCAATGGGGGTTATGCATACTTTTTCCCCGTCGGTTAATCCGCTGGTTACCCATGCTTCCTTGTCGGTTCGATGAATTACCGAGACCTCCCGAGTATGTAATCGGTTCTCATTATCTACAACTAGTACGGTTTCCTGCGTGCGAAAAGCAGACTCAGGGACCAGAAATACATTCACTTCCGCACCCACAAGCCGTAGACTTACAAATTGCCCAACCGCTAGTGGATTACTCACTGGTTTCTTCGAATATGGATTGGCAAAGCAGTCATCCACTTTTGCGATTAGGTTGGTTAGTCTGGTTCGGGGATCCACTACTCCCTCCGAACGGTCGAGCAACCCCTCATGGATTACCTTGCCCGATACGTCCAGAACTTGGGTTTGAACGATTAATTCATCCGAAGGTTTAAAACCGTCTGCAAATCCAAGAAAGCCCATTTCCGAACGACTAAGAGCCAGGTTAATCTCCGCGGAATCAAGAGCGTATATTTCCGCAAGCGCAGCCGATGCTCCTGAGCCAACCTGTTGGCCAACGTCCGCCATGGTTTTGAGGATTCTTCCCTCAAATGGCGCCCGCACTTGTGATCGGTTTAAATCCCGGGTTGCTTGCGTAAGCCTTGCCTCTGCCGCACGGGTTTCCGCCTCTGCCTTTTCAATCTGGGGAATTCTTTTTACCAGATCGGATGCTAGGCTCCAATCCCGGTCGCCCCATTCGATTTTTGCCTGCTTAGCCAGTTCTCTTTCCTGAATCAGTTGTAATTCAACCCTGCGTAGATTAGCCCGTGCTTCCGCTTCCATCGTCACCAAATCCACATCCTCAATCTTGAGAAGCAAATCACCCTTTTGGAAAAAGCCCCCCGGTCTAAAGTCCGTCGTTGTAGGGCCTTCACTTTCAAAAGGGGCAACCTCTTCAATTATCCCAGGCACTTCCGCAATCAAGGTGGTCTGTGTTCTCGGTTGAATGGTTCCGTAGGCTAAGATACTTGAGCGAAGAGGTTTTTTCTCCGCTTGGATGGCTTCGACAAAAGGGATTTTTCGTTTTACTTCTCTAGCTTGTGGCTCCGGACGCATCTGAATGAGTTTCCAGGATCCGAAAAGTAGGATGCCAAATACGAGGAACGGAAAGAGAATTTTCATGGTTCAGTGGGAAGGGCGGGCATGCCCAAAGCTAAAAATAGGTTAATTCGGTTGAGGATGCGATCCTTGCGGGTGCTCAGTAATCGACTCTCGGCTTCAAAGGCTCGACGCTGGCTGTCAAGGGTGTCAAAAATCCCCTGAACTCCACGCTGGTAGCGATCCCAACTTGTTTTGGCTGCGGTTTGAGCGGCTAGGGATGCATTCTGCAGATATTCCTCTTCTTTTTGCAAAAAACTCTCATTCGCAAGCAGAGTTTCCACCTCGGTAAATGCTCGCAAAGCAACTGCTCGGTAGTTTGCCTCGGCAGCTTTTTTTAGAGCTTCCGACCGGCGAATATTTGCCCGGATCCGTCCACCATTAAATAGAGGTTGTGTGATCCCCCCGGATATATCCCACGTTCGGAAACGATTATCAAGTAGATCACCAAATTCTTCCGATCGGCTACCTGGACCACCTGACAAGGAAATCGTAGGCAGGAGGCTCATCTTGGCTGCCGATAGATCATACCCACTCGCTTCCAACTGTAGTTGCACTGCCTGCAAATCTGGACGGTTCTCCATCGCTTGAGCGGGAGTTGGAGGGAAGGGCGCAAGAGCAAGTTCAGGCAGGGAGTTGGAAAAATTTCGGTCTATGTTTTCGCGTGGATAATTACCCAGAAAAGATTCCAGTTCCTTCACCTGTGCATTCCTTATTCTTTCACGCATGGTTTCAGTTGCCTGTGAGCTGGCCAGAGCACTGGTTGCGAGATCATTTTCCAAGGAAGACGCCAATCCATTTACAAATCTATTGGCGATAAAAACCTGGTTCTTTTCAAAAGTGATAGTCATTTGCTTGGATAATTCCAACTGTTGCTCACTTTCCACAATGCCATACCAAGCCTTGGC
>JAYYQI010000006.1:0-18387 GCA_036128475.1 Verrucomicrobiota bacterium | reverse complement strand
GCTTAAAAGTTATGATATGCTGCTATATTAGCAAGTTTTTCCTTTTTATAACTAGAGTTGTCTGCGCGAGCTTAGAGCGAGATTTCTTATGGTGTTCAAGTACTTCTCAACTCTTTTTTCTGGCTTGATAACCAAGGCTCGTTCGAGGAGGTTTGCGGCTTCTTCATATCGTTGAATTGAGACAAGTAAACGAGCGTGTTCAATCAAGGCTTGGTTTTCAAATTCCTTTATTTTGGCGGCTCTCTCAAATTGAATGATGGCATATTCCGTATCATTCGTCATCCTTGAGAGCAGTCCGAGTTGGATTAGTGCTCTTCCCTCCAAGGGGTGTTCCGCAACGATTTTCCTCAGTAATAGCGAGGCTTCATTATTTTTGCCCGTTGCCCGAAGAACTTCAGCCTTCAGCAGGTCGATCAACTTTTGCTCTTCTTTGGTTCGCCCATCACCAAATTCAGTTTCAATTTTTTTTAGGTAAGAAAATCCCTCTTCATAGGAAGCTCTTTGAATCAAGGTCTGAGCAATGCGTATATATTGCGATAGAGATAACTTATTGGTTCTTGCAAGTGCTTCCTGATAAGCATCGAGCGATAAATCATAAAGACTTAGGTTATGGTATAAATCCCCAAGAATTACCAACTCTTGTGTCTTGAGGGCTCCCATTCTTCGTAAGAGATCCAAAGTTACGGCAGCTTCCTTTTCTTTGCCGAGTGACCCAAGTGCCGAAGCTCTAGCTTGAAGGTATCTTGAGTTCTGAGGATCACTCTCGAGTAACTCATCCAAAAGGTTAAGGGCTTCTACATATCTACCAGCCTGGTCCAGACAGTTAATCAGACCATTGAGTCCGTCCTTACTACTAGGGAATAGAAGCAAACCCATGCGATAAGCATTTTCTGCCGAAACCAACCGATTAAGGGAAAGGTGGCAGTATCCTAATGCAATAAAAGTAGAACCGTCATTTTCACCCAGACTGATTGCCTTGGCTAAGTGTGCGGTAGCGGGTTCCAAATTTTCAAGGCTAACATTTACAAGACCAAGATTTTTGTGCGCACGGAGAAAAGAGGGAAATTTTTCAATTGCTTGCCCGTAAGCCTGTGCTGATCGGGTCAGTCGGTTTGACTGGTAATACATGGTTCCAAGTGCAAAATTTAACGCTGCACTTGAATCATCTTCGATTTTTTCTTCCAGATATACAATTGCTTCTTCTAGGTTGTTTTCACTTTTGGCAATCACTTCACGTAGAATAAAGCTTTCAGATTTACTTATTCTTGGTTCAACTTCACTACGGAATCCATAATCTCCCATAAAACTACGAACAAAAGTAGGGTTGTTCCAGAAATCACTGGTTAATTGAAAAGAAGGTGCTTCCCCGAAAAGAGAGATAACTGAAGATAAGGAAAAAAGGAAAAGTGTGCTTTTCATTTATTTTTCGAGTAAGTTGAATCGAATAGGAAGATAAAATTGAGTCATTACGGGCTCCCCATTCCGCATGGGGGGTTCGTAAACCGAACTTTCCGCGGCTATTTTGGAAGATTCGGCAAAATCAGGATGGCTTGCAGAAACTACTTCTATCACCGAAACTTTCCCTTTTTCATCAATTTGTACAAGTAATCTTACTTCGCCTTCGAGTCCGCGTCTCTTTAGGTGAGAGGGGTAGGCGAGTCTTCCCCGCTTTATAATCAATGGATTTCGATCAAGCTCGTGCAATGAAAATACAAGATCTTGTCCCAGGCCGTCGGGAGCAGGGTTATAGTTTGCTAAGGTAAAGGCAGCCTTGAAATCTCCCGGGGATACATCCAGGGAAATATCCAGAGGACTTGTGTTGAGAGTAATGGATGACCGTGTAAGCTTAGGTGCTTCAACCTTATTCTGTTTGATTTTCTCGACAATTTTTTCGACTTCGGTTGGTGGAGGTGGAGGCGGAGGTGGCATTGCCGGTACAATGGCATCCCGGATCAACCATTGCTCATTTTTTGCAAATTCTGAAAGTGGTAACAACCCAAACAGCACCGTTGAAAAAATAGCTGCTAGAAGAAAGCTCTTTCGGCGAATCCCCTTAATTTTTTCGGACTCCAATCCTGGTAACAGGCTGTTTTCAGAAGATTTGCTCATGGTGAAAGTGGGGTTAGCTTTACAGTCGATGCACCCCCTCGCATCGCTTGGTCCATTACTTTTGTGGCTAAGCCTGCCCGGGAACCAGGCTCTACCCGCACTGTTACTTTATCTGACGATTCGCGGTTGGTTCTTAATACAATCGGAGCGATTTCCTCAAGGCCCACAGGCTTTCCATTCTGTAGGATCTGTCCGCTACTCGTAAGGTCAAAAGTAAGTGGTTCTAGAATCGATGAATTGGGGGAAGCTGAGTCCTTGTATGTTGATGAAATACCGATTTCATTTACAAACGAAGTCGCCACGATGAAGAAGATAAGAAGGATAAAGACCATATCGATGAGTGGAGAGACATTAATCTCCGTATGTTCTTTCGAGCCTGAGAGCCTTCTTTTCATCAACTTGGTTTTCGCGTGGCAATTGACACTTTTGTTCTGGATTTCCTAGCTTTAGCTATAACTTTTGCCAAAATCGAGGCATCTGCCCATTGATCAACCTGAACAATAACTGGTTTGTCCCGTTTTTTGTCCGCTAGTTCAATGACCTGAGTAATTTCCTCCAATTGAATCATCTCCCCTCCATGGAAAAGTTGGTTCTCATTAGACAATGCAAAAAGGATGGCGTTACGTTGCAGCGATTTTGCGGTTTCAACTCTTGGCCTATTTATCTCGATGCCGGGCAAACTTACAAAGGTTGCGGAAACAATGAAGAAAATCAAAAGAATGAAAACCACATCAATTAAAGGAGATACATTGATCTCTTGATCCACACGGTCTGTATTGAGGCGATTGCTGATTTTCATCCTATCTTAAAAGGAGAAGGAGAAATTTGTCTCATCGAAATGCTTTCCATTCGACTGAGGCATCTAAGCCAGTCATTTTTTCGACGATTGAGCAAATGAGTGAAGGCAAGGGCAGGTATAGCGATCAGAAGACCCGCCTGTGTGGTTACCAAAGCCTGCGAAATTCCACTTGCCACTAAATCCATTTTATAACCTTCTTCCATGCTTAGACCGGCAAAGGTTCTAAGCATCCCTGCAACTGTTCCCAATAAACCAATCAGAGGTGCCGAGGACGCCAATACAAACAAAAATCGTAGTCGACGATTCAAATATGAGGATTCGTTATGCTTGATTTGAGCAAACCGTTTTCGGGTTTCATCACGGTTCTGGTGATTAACCAGACAATGCCTCATGATCTGATCCACTCGTCCGCCTCCCTGAAAGCCCGCCCATTTTTCTCTGGGGATCGATTGCAACTCTTTGGGAATAACTATCTTCATTCTTAGCCAAAGTTCGAAACCCAGAAAATAAAGATAGAGAGAAAGTCCCAACAGGGCGAACATCAGTCCCCCACCTTTTTCCCATACGAAAAGGGCTTGCTGATAAAATTCAGTCAGCAGATTCATCTTTCTTTTCGCTGTTGAGATCGGTTGGTTTTTCCTTTTTTAGATGGACGAGCCTTGCGGAGAATCCTTCCATTTTCGAAACCAGTCCCTGCAGTCTTCGATTTAATAAAGCATGAATGACCAAGGCAGGAATCGCGGTGACCAGTCCGAATTTAGTGGTAACAAGAGCTTCGGAAATACCTCTAGCAAGCTCACTATTTTCTGGGTTGGCAAAGTTGGTGATTTGGCGGAAAACATCGATCATTCCTGTGACTGTTCCGAGAAGTCCAAGCAAGGGAGCAATCGCAGCAGTTATTGCAATAAGAGGAAGGCCCTTTTCTAGACGCTCCTGACAGTCAATAATTATTTCATAAAGAATTTCCTCGAGTATTTCAGGCTTATTACCGCGATACCCTTGAGCAGTTTTACGTAATCTCTCAAATGGACCCGAGAAAAATCCGGCCAAGGTAACGGGACTTCGGGGAGATTTAATGGTAAATATTTGGAGCGATTTAAACATTGCAATGAGAACAGAGAGGCAGGCGAAAAACAAAATAGGGTAGATCCAAATTCCACCCTTCTGCAGTTCCTCGATAATCGTGGGTTCACCAACCTCAAGAACAGAGGCCTTTCCCATAGTTGGATCCAATGGCAGTATTCCCACTGAACCTGATTCTGACCTTAAGGTTTGTTGAATTAGGATTCCAGTCTCTGGAGAACTTGGGATTAGACGTGCCGGTTCATCTGGAAACGAACCTCCGCTGGATAATTCGACACTAACAGCATCGGTAGTGGATGAATGTTTTTCAACCAATCCAGAACTTCCTTCCTCTCCGGCAAAATAAAGTACAGGACCTAAGGACCAGAATGTGCCTTCTTCCCTAGTGCCTTCCGGTGGAACGATTGCATTACCGGAAAACATGACACCTGCCGCTTGCGTCAGTAAAAATTTTGCGGATATGGAAGTGATTTTGAGAAGAGATTGGATTTGCTCTTTGCGGTTAGTTGGTTCAGGCGTTTTGTTATCAAGGGCAATTTTCTTTAAAACAGATCTCTCAGCTGGAGGCGTGCTTTCGGACCAACTCCTGGAATAATCTGCCAATATTCTGCGAATGAATTCAATTTCATTATCTCCTTCATTTACCTCCTCTTTTAGTTGGATCAGATTAGCATCCCGATTGTCGCGGATACGATAAAGTTTATCCACCTCTGATCTTTTTTCCTGTGCTTCCCGCTCAAGTTTTCTAATCTCAGAAGCTAACGGAATTTTTTCATCTTCTATAGATGTTCGTAGATCTTTCAGCCGGGTTGTCGCATTTTGTAAGTCTTGTTTAGCTGAAGAATTTGCTTGGACAAGATTTTGTCCATTCACTGAAAGAACCAAACAAGAGGCACTCAACCATAAGTTTAAAATTAAAGATCTCATTGCTTAGGCTCTTCTGGTTGAGGAAATGGCAATTTCAGGAAACGGGGCATTGCACGATTATTTAGCATATCAACCCCGGTCGAAATTTCTAGAGCTAGTGAATCGTCTCTTTGCCAGACCCACCCGCTTTTACTAGGAGAGCCATATCCGGCAACCGTGCCTGATTCGTTGACAAAATAAGCAATACCTAAACCAAAATACATGACTTGGAATTCTCGTGAGACACCATCCTCAAGGGAGAACTCCTGCCTTTCGAGGGAAATGTTTCGGTGATATAAAGATACAGCTTGGAGAAGTGAAAGAAGTGTATCGACCCGTTGTCTTAGAGAAATATTGTTATTTTCAATTTGATTCTTGAGC
Organism: Verrucomicrobiota bacterium; assembly: GCA_036128475.1. Lineage (GTDB taxonomy): Bacteria > Verrucomicrobiota > Verrucomicrobiia > Opitutales > Seribacteraceae > Seribacter. The sequence goes on along the minus strand of JAYYQI010000006.1, from coordinate 13,109 downwards.
TTTTGACGAAACGGTTGCAATCGTTTTGCAAGTGGAGTGGGAAGGATTTTGAAAGTTTCCTCAACCTTAATTTGCAGGGCATCTACACCTTCGAGTAAGGATCGTGTGGTTTCTTCGATTTCATTCTTTTGTTCAAGCAATTCCGTTCTTTGCTTTGCAGCTCCTACTGCTTCCTCTTCGGATTCTTTCAGCCGCTTATCAAGCTCTATGATTTCAGTCTTCAAGGCATCCTTGATATCCATTAAAGCCGCCTTTTCTACATTCCATTCAGTGGTCTCCTCGCTGATTAATTGTTCAGTCTGAACCCATTCCTGAATGATGGTAGTGGTATCTTTGAAAGTCGATCCAAGTAGGTAGGATGATCCACTTAGCCCATAAATTAAAGAAATTTTGATTCGTAATGAAAATCTCATAAAGAGTTAATACTATAAAAGAAGCGAAAGGAATGGAAGCCTATTTGAGACTGAGTCTCAGTTTCAATTTAAAATGAGGAAGAACTGTACATTTATCGACTTTGGGACTTATTGAGAAAGTAATCGACGAAGTACTTCGTCCACTACTTTAGGATTAGCCTGGCCACGGGTCGCTTTCATTACTGAACCTTTAAGGGCGTTAATGGCACCTTCTTTTCCTCCGCGGAATTTTTCTGCGGCGTCTGGGTCATCGGCAATAGCTTGGGAACAAAGTGCTTCAATCTCACCCCCATCCGATTTCATCTCTAAGCCTTTTTCCTCTACCAATTTCTTGGCGGATTTTCCTGAAGTAAACATTTCCGGGAAGAGCTCTATCGCCACATTGTTGGAAACTTTTCCATCTTCAATCAGATTAATAAGTTCAGCGAGCATCTCAGGACTAAGAGGACAGTTTGATAGAGTTGCTCGATCGTTTTCCTCATTTTCTGCTTGCCCCAACTCCCTTAACAGATCGTTTACCACCCAGTTGGCAGCTTTTTGTGGATCTTTCGCCAATGCGGCTGTTTGTTCGAAAAATTCGCAAAGAGGACGATCTACGCAAAGGGCGGAAGTTGAAGAGTAGGGTAGATTCATTTCTTCCATGTAGCGTCTCTGCTTATCAAAAGGTTTTTCGGGAAGTTCTTCACGTACTCTTTCTACCCAATCCGGATCAATTTTAACCGGCATCAAATCGGGGTCTGGGAAATAACGATAGTCATGCGCCATTTCTTTGGTTCGCATGGGAGTTGTGTATTTTTGCTCAGGGTTCCAGCGCCGTGTTTCCTGGATGATAGTAACTCCTTCGTTTAAGGCCTTAGTTTGGCGACGGATTTCATATTCCACACCATTTTTAACTCCGGAAATAGTGTTGAGGTTTTTTAGTTCCACTTTAGTCCCCAATTCTGTCGAGCCCACTGGACGGATGCTGATATTAGCATCGCATCGAAGTTGTCCTTTTTCCATATCACAGTCAGAAATCTCAGCGGACACTAGAGAGTTTCGTAAAGAATTGAGGTAAGCAAATACTTCTTCCGGGGAAAAAAGATCGGGTTCGCTAACGATTTCCAGCAAAGGGCATCCTGCCCGATTATAATCAACCAGACTATCAGACTCATAATGAGTCAATTTTCCTACATCCTCCTCCAAGTGTATTCGAGTAAGTTTTACCATGCGGTGCTCTCCAATCTCGGATGGAGATTTCCCAGGCATCTCAATCTCCACTTCTCCGCCTTCACAAATAGGCTGATCGAACTGGGAAATTTGGTAGTTCTTGGGCATATCAGGGTAGAAATAGTTCTTACGATCCCACTTACAAATTTCCGCAATATTACAATTTAAGAGAAGCCCAACTTTGATTGATTTTTCAATCGCCTCCTGATTCATTACCGGAAGGGCACCGGGTAATCCCAAAACTACTGGATTGGTAAGTGTATTTGGTGGTTTGCCGAATCCAGTACTTACACGGGTAAACATTTTCGACTTGGTATCCAGTTGAACATGTACCTCTAGTCCTATAACTGCTTCGTATTCCATTTTATATCAGAGGTTGGGTTGCTTGCGTCCAAACTGAAGCTCTCGGTCATAGGCATTGGCAATGCCGAGCAATTTCTCTTCTTCAAAAGCTTGGCCAATAAGTTGCATGCCAATAGGCAGGCCGTTTTCGGAGAACCCACAAGGTACTGAAATCCCAGGAAGACCAGCCAAATTTGTCGATATTGTATAGATGTCACTCAGATACATTGAAATAGGATCTTCGCTTTTTTCACCAAATTTGAATGCCGGCGTGGGTGAAGTCGGAGTTAAAATCGCATCCACCTGTTCGAATGCCTTGTCGAAATCATTCCGGATTAGGGTGCGTGTTTTTTGAGCACGTAGATAATACGCGTCGTAATATCCGCTACTCAAACCATAAGCTCCAAGAATACAGCGGCGTTTTACTTCTTCACCAAAGCCTTCGCCACGACTTTTTGCGTAGACATCAATTGCATTTTGCGAATGTTCGCTCCTTAATGTGTAGCGGATTCCGTCATAGCGTGCCAGGTTGGACGAGGCTTCAGCGGTTGCAATAACATAGTAGACTGGTATCGAAAGTTCGGTGGTTGGAAGTGAGATTTCCAACATTTCATACCCCTGAGACTCATACCATTGGATTACGTCCTCAATCGCTTTTCTTACCTCTGGGTCCATTCCAGAACCAAAAAATTCTTTTGGAAGGCCCAATCGACAAGGTTCGATATTTGTCTTTAGACTGTCTGAAAACTTGGGCACTGGTGCAGGATAACTTGTAGAGTCAAGAGGGTCATGACCTGAAATTGTCTCAAGAAGCAACGCAGTGTCTTCCACAGTTTGAGAGAAGGGGCCGATTTGATCCAATGACGAGGCAAAAGCAGCAAGTCCATAGCGTGAAACTCTTCCATAGGTGGGTTTCATGCCAACCACCCCGCATAGAGAGGCGGGTTGACGAATGGAACCACCAGTATCTGAACCAAGAGTCAGCGGGGTTTCCCGGGCAGCGATTGCGGCAGAGCTTCCTCCGCTGCTGCCTCCTGGCACTCTTTCTAGATCCCAAGGGTTTCTGGTGGGACCATAAGCAGAGTTCTCGGTGGATGATCCCATTGCAAATTCATCTAGATTTAACCTGCCTCCCACGACGGCACCGGCTTCCTTTAGTTTAACGGTGACTGTAGCATCATATGGGGATCGGTAGTTTTCAAGTATTTTGCTTGCTGCAGTAAGCGGTTGCCCCTTGGCGGAAATGACATCTTTTAGGCAGACCGGCACTCCATCCAGCGAGCCTAGCAGTTGCCCTGAGGCTCTACGCTGATCCGAACCCTTTGCTTGGTTGACCATGTCCTCCTCGTCATAGCTAAGAAATGCATGTACTTTATCATCTACCGCTTTTATACGACTAATGAAGGCAAGGGTGACTTCTTCCGATGAGAATTTTCCACTGTTTAATCCTTGGGAAATTTCTAAACCCGTCAGGGAGCAAATTTCTGAATCACTCATGGCCCCTTATTCTTCAACTACCTTGGGTACGACTATCTGTTGGTTTCTGGACTTGGGGGCATTCAGCAATGCTTCTTCCGCAGAAAACCCATCAATTGCCAGATCCTTATCCCAAACATTAAAACGAGGAAAAGCATGAGCGGTGGGTTCAACACCTTCAACATCGACCTCTTGGAGTTTCTCAAAATATTTTAAGACATCTCCCAGTTGCCCCTGAAACTTTTCCTTTTCCTGAGAAGTCAGTTCGATTCGGGCAAGGTTTGCCACATAATCAATATCCATCGATGATTCTTCACTCATTTTATTTCCTTAATTCGTAAGAAGTTTCCGAATCGATTCCCTCAAGAATGTTTTCAAAGGTTTGATTTACTTCTTTTTCACCCATGGTTCGATCTTTTGCTCGCATCCGTAATGTTAAGGCAAGACTCTTTTTGTTTTCAGCCAGATCTTTTCCTTCAAAAACATCGAAAACCTTAACCTCGTCTAGATTTATTTCCTGTCCAATTTTTTGGCGGGCAATTTCTTCGACTTTCTGCCTGACTGCATCAGCAGGTTCAGTTTTATCAACAACTAAAGCCAGATCTTTAATGGCGGGAGGAAAAGTGCTGAATACAGAGAATGGAGTTGGTTTCTTTTTCTTATTTAGAAGTATTGGGTCGATCAGTATTTCAGCTGCTATTACGGCTCCTTTAAGATCATATTTTTTAGATAGATTGAGTTGTAATGTGCCTAGATCAATCTCGAGTTTGTTCTTGTGTACATCCCCCAATTTTGCGGCATAACCGCATTGCCAAGGAAGTTGATTATCTATGGTTTGCCAATGTCCTTTAGGAAAGTTTAATCCTGTCGCATGAAGCAATCGTTCCAGCGAATTTTTTAAGTAGAAGAAATCTGGACTTGGTTGGTCTTTCCAATTTTTTTCAGAATTTGATAGAGTGAGAGCAAGAGCGATGCTTATTAATTCTGCATTTCCGCGCGGGCCGGGTCTAAATACTCTACCAATTTCAAAGACTCGGTTAAGGGTGTTCAAGTTTCGTTGATTGTGGGCAAGTACTTCAACCAATCCGGGGAGTAGTGAAGCTCGAATGTGGGTATGGTCTGCAGTTAGGGGGTTACCCAGAGCTATTTCTTCCTGCTTGATTTGAGGGAACCAGTCACTAAGTTCGTCGGTTGAGCGTAAACTGTAGTTACAAACTTCTTGGTAGCCCTGTCCAATGAGATTATCAACGGCACGCTCACACAAATCATAACTGGGCTCATTATCTCTATGAAGACTAGGGCATAAAAATTGTGAGCCGTGTAAATGAGAGGTTCCGCGAATTCGTAAGAATTCTTCAACTAAATCTATGGGGCGGTCGACTTCAGAACGATAAGAAGGAACCGTTACTTCAATCGGCGAAGTTCCACTGACTGAAAACCCGAGCCTCTGCCAGCTTTCGATCAACTCATCATGAGTTACCTCGAAGCCACATGTTTCCTCCACGTAATCGGATTCAATCTCTATACATCGTGACCCTCGTGGTGGTTGTCCAATTGAGACGAATTCTTCGCTGGTCGTTCCTCCTGCAAGCTCGAGAATTAAATCAATTGCACGTTTTGCCGCATATTCAACTCCTTGAGGATCAACATCACGCGAGAATCGCTGAGAGCTGTCGGTATGAAGTCCGAGCGAGCGGGCTGTTGATCGTACGTTTCCTGGATGAAACCAGGCGGATTCCAAAACAATGTCGATGGTGTTGGCATCAACTTCAGCATCCACGCTTCCCATGATTCCTGCTATGACTAGAGGCTTTTCGCTATCCGCAATCACCAACATTTTTGGGTTTAGTTCACGCTGCTGATCATCGAGAGTGGTAATTTTCTCACCCTCCTTGGCTTCGCGAACAACAATAGAAGAGCCCGAAATCTTTTTTAGGTCGAATGCGTGCAGAGGTTGTCCCGTTTCGTGAAGCACAAAATTTGTTATATCAACCACATTATTTATTGGACGTAATCCGATCGACTCAATCTTTCTAACAAGCCAATCGGGACTTGGAGCAACTTTTACTCCTTTGATCGACCACAATGTATAATAGGGACAATTCGAAGACTCGACTTTCAAAGAAGACAGCAGGCAATTTTGGTTTGGCGAATCAATCGATCTGGCATTCGTCTGTATGCTAGGGATGCGAATTGGTTTCTGATAATAAGCCGATACTTCTCGGGCAATCCCCATATGGCTAAGACAATCTCCACGGTTTGCGGTAATTTCGAGTTCAAGTACAGTTGATTTGGAAACCACTTCTGTAATGGGTCGCCCGATTTCGGCTTCGCCGGGTAAAATAAAGAGCCCCGCGTCATCCTCGCCCAATTCCAATTCTTTGGCACTGCACATCATACCCTCTGAGGTTACACCGCGAAGTTTTGATTTTTTAATCTTAAATCCTGCGGGTAGTTTGGCTCCCGGGAGAGCAACCGGTACGCGATCACCTGGCTTAAAATTGGTGGCTCCGCACACTATTTGAGCTGGAGTTTCAGAACCTAGTTCAACGGAACAGACACTTAAACGGTCAGCTTCAGGATGTTGGTTTTTATCCAACACTTTACCTACCACCACATTTTCCAAATTAATACTCTCTGAGTCTTCACCTTCTTCCACTTCAATGCCAAGCATTGGTAGCACATCAACTAAATCTTCTGCCGGATTAGGCAGGTCGACGTATTCAGATAACCACTCGAGACTTATTTTCATGACTGACCCGAGAATTGAGAAAGAAAACGCTGATCATTTTGATAAAAATGTCTGATGTCATCAATTCCGTGAAGAAGCATGGTGACTCGCTCAATTCCGAGTCCGAAAGCAAAACCAGTCCATTCTTTTGGATCAATGTCAACCAGTCCAAGCACTTTTGGATCAACCATTCCACACCCCATGATTTCGATCCATTTATTGCTCAGTTTGCCAAGGTCGGGAATTTTTAAGTCAACCTCGAAGCTTGGCTCAGTAAAAGGAAAAAAGCTTGGGCGTAAGCGAGTTTCCACTTCCCCTCCAAATAATTCAGTAAGAAAATAGTCGAGTACACCCTTGAGGTCACGAACCGTGACTTTATGATCAATGAATAAACCCTCAGTTTGATGAAAGTTTGCCGAGTGAGTAGCGTCGACCGTATCCCGGCGGAAGCATCTACCTGGTGCAATTACTCGTAGCGGAGGTTTTTCCCGAAGCATGGTCCTGATTTGGACGGATGAAGTGTGTGTTCTCAGAAGATAAGCTTCATCTTTCTTACGCGGAACATTTGCCCATTTAGATTCGTGCGGCAAAAAAAGAGTGTCCTGTTCATCCCGTGCTGGGTGATCATCAGGTGTATTTAAGGCATCAAAACAAAACCATTCGGTCTCAACTTCTGATGCCTCGGCGACTGTAAAACCAATTTTTCTAAAAATGGCAACGATCTTCCTTCGAGTTTTAGTCAGCGGGTGTATGCCTCCATAAAAAGAAGGGATAGATGGTAGGGTAGGGTCAATACGATCTCCCAAAGATTTAAGATTTTCAAGTTCCTCCAGTTCGCTCAGACGATTTTGAAAAAGAGACTCTACTTGTCCTTTTGCCAAATTAAGTGATTTTCCGAAAGTCGGACGATCCTCTTTGGCAACGGATGCGATGCCTTTTGCAAATTGAGTGAGACAGCCGTTAGGGCCTAAAAAAGTTGCCTTTGCCTGCTCCCAACTAGGTTTGCTTGTAACAGTACCTAATGATGCCTCAGCATCGGCAACAATTTTTTGGAGATCTTTATTCTCCACTCCGAAACTGTGTATATGAGAATTAGGCCTCCAAGGAAGATTTAGCTTTCGCTACCAGCTCCTTGAATGCATCAGGTTCATGAATGGCTAGTTCGGAAAGGATCTTTCGATTCAATTCAATGCCAGCTTTATTCAACCCATGAACAAATTCTCCATAACGAAGGCCTTCTGCTCGGCAAGCGGCGTTTATCCGAACGATCCATAGTTGTCTAAATTCTGATTTTCGCTTGCGTCGGTGTGAGTAAGCATAGGCTTCAGCTCGCTCGACTGCATCTTTAGCGTAGCGGAAGAGACGGGATTTGTTTCCAAAATACCCCTTGGCTTTTTTTAATACCTTTTTACGGCGTTTGCGAGTGGCGGGAACATTGCGTGCTCTTGGCATATTGAAATCTCCTTAAATATGTGAGGGGTAAAATAGGGACTATGAGGAAATTGCTCGAATTACTCGACGAGCCATGCTTTCGGATAAAACTTGATCCTGATTACCGGCTCGAACCTGTTTGGTCGTGCGTTTGCGACGAAGATGTCTTTGCCCGGGCTTGCGAAACTTGACCTTGCCAGATCCGGTAACCTTAAACCTCTTTGCGATGCCTTTGTGCGTCTTGTTCATAACATTTTGAGAAAAGGTTGAATCATATCGGTTTTCCGAGAACCGATCAAGTCAAATGAGCGACTAATTATCGTAAATCAAAAGACCATGGTAGCTTTCATAGGAGAACCATACGGCAATAGCTAGAAAGATTAACCAACCAACAACCCGAAGCATTCTCTTGAGTAGCCAATGCGAGTTTCTGGAATTCATTCCATCGTCTCCAAAGTCATGGAAGTAATGAATTAAATCCCTTTCTTTGGAACGGTTATCTATCTTTCGGTAGGTCTTGCCATATGAGGAACGGTTTCGCAGATACCACCACTGAAAAATCTTGTGAAGCATAATTAAAAATCAATGTGGATTCGTAATCATGGTTCTAGATAGGATTTACCGCTCATCATACCAAAATCCAATCTGGAAACGGAGGGTAATCCTTCACTTAAAGTCCATAAGTCAGAACCAACTTCGACATTTTCTTGCTCAAGCCATTCAGTCCGATAAACCAACTGATGGTGTTTCTGGTTGGGTGCTTTTTCGAAAAGACTTCCAAGTCTCAGGTTTCCGGCAAAACTGAGTACTGGATCGATTTTACCATCGTAGCCAATTGGGAAATTTAGATTGTGAACTACCAATTCATTAGAATGTGGAATTCGGGCTATTTGTTTTGCGTAACGAGCTGTTGTGTTTGCAGATGCTTGTAGAGAATCTTTCGTTTCCTTGATCAGTTCGTTTCCGCCTGTTTTGCGAATATGTTCAAATTGTTCATTGGGCAGAGCCATGCTGGCAGCTACAGCGTGATGTCCTAATAAGGCACCTTCTAATGCGGCCCCAACAGTGCCCGAAGACAGAATCATCGGGAGAGTAATATTGTAACCAAGATTGATTCCGCTGACGACAACATCCGGTGATTGCGGTAAAAGGTTTCCAATAGCCAAGTTCACGCAATCTGCTGGAGTTCCGTTTAACTCATATGCTTTACATGGAAAATCATTTCTTTGCTTAGGCTTTAATTTAGCATTTCGCGAAATTGCATGTCCAATCCAACTTCTTTCCCCGTCTGGTGCACATACCAGAACTTCAAAGTCGGTAATGAATGCGTCGATCAAGCAACGAAGAAATCCTGATTCGATTCCATCGTCGTTAGTAAGCAGGACCTTTGGTTTTTCAGAACTCATGACATAAAAATGGAGGATGTTCCGTAGAACATCCTCCATTTATTTGTAAGAACTATTTTGCCGAGGGCAACCGTGATTCAAGCATTGGCGGGAATTGTTTCTTCTTCCTCGCTATTGGAGTCCTCGCTAGTATTTTCTTGTTCCGCATTTTCGGATTCAGGCTTTGGATTAGCCTCCTCCATAGCAGCACGTCTACTTAGTTTGACTCGCCCCTTATCATCGATTCCGATGCACTTTACGATTATTTCATCCCCGAGTTTGCAAATGTCTTCGGTTTTGTTGACGCGAAAATCAGCCAATTCAGAGATGTGACACAAGCCCTCCTTGCCGGGAAGACATTCCACGAAAGCTCCGAATTCCTTTACGCCTCGAACAATACCACGATAGGTTTTTCCGGCTTCAATTTCGCCGGTTACCAAATCGATTTCTTGAAGAGCTCTTTCCATACATTCTGTATTTGTGGCGTAAATTCTAACTTTTCCGCTATTGTCTTCATCGATATCAATATTTGCTCCAGTAACTTCAGTAATACGACGGATATTCTTACCCCCCGGACCTATCAATGCACCAATTTTTTCGGGATCAATTTGTACGATTTCAATTCTAGGCGCGTGCTCGCGAAGGGCAGTTCTATGAGACGGTAAAGCAGCTTCCATGACATCTAAAATCTTCATTCTCGCAGCGGTAACCTGTTTCACCGCTTCTTTAGCTATATCGAAAGGCAAGCCCTGAATCTTGAGATCTAATTGAAAACCAGTAACTCCATCCCGTGTTCCGCAGACTTTAAAGTCCATGTCTCCAAAGTGATCCTCTGCTCCAATGATATCAGTTAGCACTACATGCTTGGCGATATTTCCTTGCTCATCCATTTCCGTAACAAGTCCTGTGGAGATTCCAGCTACATGCTTGCTTAGGGGTACTCCTGCATCCATGAGTGCGAGGGAACCGCCACAAACACTAGCCATAGAGGTAGATCCATTTGAAGACATGATTTCAGAAACTACACGAATAGCATAAGGAAAGTCATCCTCAGGTGGAAGTACGGGGAGAACTGACCTTTCGGCCAAGGCTCCATGTCCTATTTCCCTTCTTCCTGTGAAACCAAATCTACCTGCTTCTCCCACAGAGAATGGGGGGAAGTTATAGTGCAAAATAAATGATTTCGCGGTGGGACCGCCTGTGAGTCCATCCAAGTCTTGAACATCTCTACTGGTGCCCAAGGTACTGAGGACAAGTGATTGGGTTTCGCCACGAGTGAATATCGCTGAACCATGAACTCGGGGCAAGACTCCGGTCTCACAAGTGATTTCCCTCAAGTCATCGGGACCTCTGCCATCGGCTCTTTTGCCTTTGCCCAGAATATTATCTCGATATACCTCTTCTTGAATTACTTCGAATGCCATTTTCACATGATCTTCGTCGAAGTCTTCGCCAAACTTCTCTTCACAGGCTTTGGATGCTTCATCCTTAATAATGTCGACAGCTTCCTGTCTCTCTTGTTTTGAATCCGCAAAGATTGCAGTTTCCATTCGGTCTCCAGTAATTTCTTTGCAAAGTGCAAGCACCTCATCAGGAACCTTTACCAAATCAAATTCCTTTTTAGTTTTTCCGCACAATTCGGCGAGTTCGCGTTGGGCAGAGATAATTTCCTGAATCGATTCATGAGCAAATTCCAATGCTTCGATGAATCGTGATTCTGGTAGTTGATCGGCAGAACCCTCAATCATCATCATCTCCTTCTCATTGCCCACATAGATAAGGTCGAGAGAGGAGTCATACATTTGCTCATTGTTTGGATTTACCACAAACTCACCGTCGATCTCGCCCAAACGAACACAGCCAATGGGTCCATTCCATGGGATGTCGGAAATCATCAGGGCTGCGGAAGCACCATTAACCATAAGTACATCGGCCTCGTTTATCTGATCAGTCGAAAGAAGGTATCCGATGACTTGGACTTCATTCAGAAAGCCCTTGGGGAAAAGTGGGCGAAGAGGGCGGTCGCATAGACGAGAAGTGAGAATTTCTTTTTCGGATGGTTTTCCTTCTCTTTTGAAGTATCCACCAGGGAAACGTCCTGCTGCTGTGAATTTCTCACGATAATCGACCGTGAGAGGAAAGAAATCCTGACCGGGTCTGAGTGTTGCGGCAGCAGTGGCTGAAACGAATACATTCGTCTCTCCCATAGATATGGTTACGGCTCCACTAGCCAAACCCGCGAGAGTGCCGGTGGATATTTTGATGCCGAGTTTTTCGGCAGTTACATTGTGTTTTTGATTCATTTTTCGTACTTCTTATTTATGTGTTTACTTCATCTTCTCGTATTTGAGCCGGATTGCTCAGTTTAAGAATTGCCTTATCGAAATTCAGATATCCGAATAATCGGTCAGTAGGAATGAGGCATAGGATTTACTCGAGGAATAATCCAACGAGTGAAAATTAATAATGAAATGAGTAAGAATGATTACCGACGCAAATCGAGCTTTTCGATAATCGCCTGGTACCTCTTGAGGTCTGTTTTTTTGAGATAATCCAGAAGTTTTCTCCGTCTCGCTGCCATCATAAGCAAGCCTCGGCGAGAGTGAAAGTCTTTGCGATGAGTTTTGAGATGTTCCGTAAGGTGTGATATGCGGGAGGAGAGCAATGCAATTTGTACTTCGCTAGAGCCCGTATCCTTTTCGTGGGAACGATTGTCTTCGATGATGTTTGTTGTGTCTATTTGTTTAGTCATTTTATTTGAGGGTTCTCTACACGGGGAATTCGCGAGAGCGAATTCGCGAACCAGCGGTGAGCCACTTCGCCGCTCCGTCCTAAAATCAAAAGATTGAGGTGGAGTAGAGGAGACATTCCCGAAGGTTTGTCTCTAACGCAGGGCATTATCATGAACTAATTTCCAAAAGTTTCAAGCGATAAACCTTCCTCCTTGCAACCTTTATGGTAGCCCAATAGCAAAGGAATTGTCTAAATCTATGAAGTACTTTGCATACGGATCGAATTTAAATGTCAAACAAATGGCAGGGCGGTGTCCGGGTGCGAGTCTTAAAGAATCTGCATGGTTGAGAGGATGGCAATACTATATCAATGGAAATGGGTATGCTGGAATTGAAAAAAATATTAATTCCAAGGTTTGGGGCAGATTATGGACTGTAAGTGAAGAAAATCTCAAATCATTAGATCGATACGAAGCCGTAGCCTTAGGTTATTACGATCGTACTTCCATTGAGGTGGAAATCATTGCGACTGGGGAAATGGAGGAAGCGTGGGTTTATTTGTCAAATGACAAAAATTATGGTGTGCCCTCGGATGAATACCAAAAGATTGTGATGGATGGGGCTAATGAAGTTGGAATGCCCGAGGATGAATTGTTTAATCTGCAGTCCTGGGCAAGGGGGAATAAATTTCAGGATAATTCTTAATGGTAAAAAATTCCAATTGGGATTTCTTCGTCGATGTCGGGGGAACCTTTACTGATTGCCTCGGACGTTCTCCGGATGGTCAGTTGCATCGCACTAAAGTTCTATCAAGAGGAAGTTTATCCGTTAGGGTAAAAGAAAGAGTTTCGGCAAATAGACTTAAATTGTTTGAAGACCCAGGATGCCCCGAACAACTGTTTGATGGATTTTTCATTCAAATGGAAGGGCTTGAATCGGATGTAAAAGTTTGCAGTTGGGATCCAAAAACTCTTGTGCTCGAACTGGATCAAGTCATTCCCGAAAATGTGCAAATTCATAGTGAGAATATTGAACTGTGCTCTCCTTGGGAAGCTCCTATTCTTGGAATGAAGCTTATTTTATTGCGTGCTGGAATTGAGCCGAGTACTGCCAACTTGCGAATGCGTCTAGCAACGACGCGATGTACCAATGCCCTTCTTGAGCAAACGGGTATAAAACCCGTTTTGTTTTTAACCTATGGCTTTCCCCATCTACTTGAAATTGGGGACCAGCGGCGTACTGAGCTTTTTGATCTTGTTCCGAGAAAAAGAGATACTCTTCAAGGGTGTGTTGTTGAAGTTCGCGAACGTGTTAGCCCAGAGGGCTTTATTGAGAAGCTTCCGCCAAAGGATGAAATTATCCAAAGAACTCAAGAGCTAATTGATGAAGG
>JAYYQI010000005.1:0-42061 GCA_036128475.1 Verrucomicrobiota bacterium | reverse complement strand
ACATTCGCCGAGACAGGCACGGTTTCGCATCGTTAGATTCCATGGAATCTGTATCCTTGCCGTACTGTGAATAAAAGGCATACCCGAAAGATTCGCACCAAAAGCTCTAAGTACAAAAACCCGCCAAGGATTGAAAAACTTGGGCGTCCATCGGCAAAAGACTTGCCAACTCAGTCGCCAGCAAATTAGGAGCAATTGGTCCCGCAAAGGCCAAGGACTTTGGTAAGCGGAATTCTGTTTTTTTGGATTCAAGAGATCATATCTAACATTTTATTTGCAGTATGTGCAACGCCATCAAAAAAAGATTTTCTTGGCTTATCCATGAAATTGAGAAGCCTTTTTGCTGAAGAATCATCATTGATTAGAAAGATTTGATCTTTAAAGGGTTCTGGAATAAACAAGCTTTCCTCAGCAGTATCCCCATCATCATAAGCCAAAACAGGTAGCCCATGCTCCAACATTGCCGCAGTTGCTCCGCTTTTACCGATTACATCGTAGGGGGTGGTGGATACACCAAGGCCACATTTTTGGAGTTGTTCTGAAATTAAGTTTGTCGATAGCTCACCAGTAGTTTGAGTTAAGAAATGATTCTTTTTGCAGATGCTAAGCACTCGTTCTGTACCAGCATCCTCTCTTTGTCGCCCAATCATTATGATTTCTAATTTCTTGCCGCAGCTTTTGGATAGAACTGAAAAAAAATCATTTAGTTTATCGTAAGGAAAATCAGCGTAGGCTGTACCAAAAAAAGCGACCTTCAAGGTTTGTCCCGTAATTTTTACTTCATGAGTTGAAGATAAGGGTATATTACCAAATAAGTAGAGAAATCTTGTTGTAATACCTGCACGATTTAAACGATCGATTGCAGCTGCATTAGAGGAGGTGATCCATATTGGTTTGCACTTTTTGATAAAACCAAGAACAAGGCTTCTTTGTAGCCATCCCATCCCTTTTTCCTTCCAACTTGCTCTAGGATAATCTCCCACCCAAATCTCATGAAAATTCAAATGAACTTTTTGATGCTGCAATTTTCTACAGAGACACTTCAGGATTTGATTGGGGATGCCTTTGGCAGCAAAAGCATAAGGAGCAAATTGGATGCTGTACACATCAGCGTTAGGCAAGTCAGTCAACTCTCTAAATTCCTTTTTAATGAAATATCGTTCGATCTTATACCCAAGTTTTTCGAGTTCCTTTGCAATGAGTTCCACATAGTCAGTAATACCAGTTTGTCTGGAATCTTTTTGACCGGTAATAAAACAAATTTTCAATTCTGAGGATTTCTTTGTTGAATGCCTCTCTGAATTAATTTGTAGGCTTCGAAGGGCGACAAGATATGGTTTATGGATGTTTTCAATTCTTTTCCCATTACGGTGCTTTCCGGATAGCCCCATTGTTTTTGATGAAGTTCTGTACTCTCGTACCAATCCCCTAATAGGGTCAGCGAGGGAATACTAAATGCACCTGCTAAATGCATGCATAGAGAAGTGTTAGTAATAACAAAATCTGCGACTGAAACCAAAGCAGCGGATTGTCTTAGGCTTAATTCACCGCACAAATTCATGATGGTTTCACTTTGCTGAACATCTACCCTTAACCTGTCTTCCTCGGACCCGATGATGCAGATTCTCAAAGAAGGGTCGCTGAGCAGCATTTTCGTTAATGCAAAGTAGTTCTTATCACCCCAGCATTTCTCTGCAAACCCTCCGCCAGGAGCGATGACGATTCTATGTTTGAAATCATTTTTATGACCCCATCTAGCAAAAGCCTCATTCGTTTCTTGCTCTGATAAATATATTATTGGTCTTGGATCAACTTTTTCCCTTGCGCCAAGAATTGATAGAAATTCAAGGGCAGATTCCGCTACACTCCTGTCTTCAATAAACTGAATACAATCATGACACCAATTGTCCCCTCCTGCGTAACCTCTTACCCCTAAGCGATTTGGAATTTTCGCCCTTCGCAAAAGCCATGAGCCTTGTCGACTGCCTAGCACATCGATTCCATCTGAGAATTTCCCTTTTGCGATGTATCGAACTTCTTTTGAAAAAAGAACATAAAATAAGCCTTCCATGAAAGTTTTGGGTGAATTGGCTGGGAATCTGCAAATTTGCTTGTTATGCCAAGGAGCATTACAGGAAAGGATTTCATCCAGATCCGGATTATTTTTTAACAAGGGTTTTGCCCAATCACCAACTCCAATTGAAATTCTGGATTCTGGGAATGCACTTTTAATACCCCTGATTAAAGGGGTTGCTAAGAGAACATCGCCGAAATCATTATTTCGAAGAACGAAAACTTTTTTCTCTTTCAAATTTACTAGTTAATTGGAACCAGTGCTAAAATATCTGTAGCAAAATTCTCCGGAAAATCCAAAGCTTTGAACTTTGATAAGATCAATGTTTTTGAATTGAAAGTATATTTTTTGGGTTTCATACCAAAATTCAAAAAATCTTCTTCCTTACATAGGAAAAGCTCGTATCCAAGAGATTCTAGAAAAATCAACGGGGAATTAGTTTTCAAGCCATAACGCCATTGATTCTCAGGCATGATCTCTATGTAGATTGCCCGAATATCGTGCCGGCTTAGGCAATTTTCCCAGCCTCTGAGTGCAAATAATTCATGACCTTCAAGATCAATTTTGGCAAAGTCAATTTCGCCAATTCCATTTGTCCGACAATACAAATCTAAAACGACATTTCTTACTCGGACGCCTTTTTCTTGATCGGTTGCAACATGCGATTGGCCGGATTGTTTCGTTTCAAGATAAAACTCAGAGTAACCCTCCTTGTCGGATAAGCATGCATGATTAACTAGGAAAGTGCTTTCTGTATGAAGAGTGGTTGATTTTTCAATCATTCGAACTAAGGACTCACTTGCCTCGAATAGATGAAAGTTTACTAAATTCAAATCAGGAAGAAGACCAAAGGAACACAAACCATAATTGGCACCTAAGTCAAAAAAAACTCCTTTTGGCGGAATAAAACTGGATGCTATGTAAAAAAAATCCGGATCGAACGAGCTTTTGAGAAAGATATTTCTTGGTTCAGGATCATTTAAATTTAAATAAGCCAAAGAACTTCTGTTGAAAGAAACCAGCTGTTCGGAAGAGATTAATTTTGTTCGAAGTAATCCCTCAACGATTGAATGTCTCTTCAAAAAAGTTGGGAGAGAAAATGGACTTAATTTTGTTTCAGTTTCTTTGCCCATAACAAGCTAGGCTTTTCGAAAAGAAAATAAAAAGGGATGCTACTCAAGATTGCAGAAAGCATCAGAATGATTATTGAAAGATTTGGGTAATTTTTGCTGAAGTTAAATTCATCTAGAATTTGGCCTAAAATAAGGATGATTGGTAGATGAATTAGATACAGGGAGTATGAAATTTTTCCTAAGTAAGTTAAAATGAAAGGAAGTTTGATTGATTGAGAAAAAAGAAGGAACATAATTGTTAGAAAACAAAGTAATGTTAATAAGTTAGTGTACTTGAAATACAGAAAACACGCGATGAACAAAAAAGAAATAAAGTACTCTTTTCCTGAAATTTTTTTGGATAGAAGCATGAAAGACAATGTTCCTACTCCAAAAAAAGGTGCCCATGTTGGGAAAAAATACCAAGGATTGACTGACGCTGGTGAAGGAATTAATCCCATACAGACAAGGGAAAGTAAAGAAAGTCTGCGAATAGTCGATTTGTTCGAAGCAAATAAAGGAAAACAAATTGCTACCAGTAGATAAAATTGAACTTCCACGCCGAGAGTCCAAGCGACATTCATAATCCATATATCCGAAGAATATGGTATTAGATAAAAAAAGTTTATTAGGATTGATTTTACAGTGATACGCAGTGACGGATCAATATAAAGTATATAGCAAAGTAAGGTTAGGGCTAGTGCGATTGCGTAAGGTACTTGAATCCTTATGAACCTTCTTACTAAAAACTCCTTAACAAGATTTAGATCAAAATTCCTAGAGGATATAGACCATGGTATGACTAATCCTGAAAGGATAAAAAAGACTTGCACGCCTTTATCACCGAACTGTGCGATTGCACTGATCAATGAATCTTGCGGTAAGAAAGAAGCTGCAAAGCAACAGTGGAAAAGACATACACTTAAAGCTGCGATACCACGTAGCTCGTCTAAATTTTCAATTCGCAAAGTATTTTTAATTTGCTGAGGTAATCTTGTTCATAAAAGTGGCAAAAACTGTCTTCAAATAACCAGAGTTGCCAATAACTCATCTAATTTGTGAGTCAGATTTGTTGTTTGGTGTTGCTGTGCTCTTTTTTTTCTTTCTTTCCTCAACTCTGACTTGGCGTCTTCATGGAGTGCTTTCTGTAAGCAAAAGGCATACTCTTCAACTGTTTCTGAAAAATAAATAAGCGAATTAAAATCTTGGATATTGATAAGTTTGGAACTGACGACAGGTAAGCCTTCTGCCAAGAAATCAAACAATTTTAGGGGTATGCAATGCAAATTATGTGGATTGGATAAATCATAAGGCATGAACCCGGCTTGGCATTCAGATAAAAAAGAATGCATTTCATGTTTTTCCAACCAAGGAGCTTCGTAGATATTTTTATTTTTTGTAAGATTTTTACTGACAAAACTTACAAATGAAACCTCCGGCATTTTGTTAGCCACTGATTTGTAAATGTTTTCATCTACTCGGTTTGTTTTAAATCCTGCGTATACAACCCTTGGTTTAGGAATTTGTGAAAGTAAAGTGCTAATTCGATGACTAGAAATTGACTTAATATTAGAATATTCATTCGAGGTCGGAACAGGCCAAAGAAATGTTTTGTTCGGAAATTTAGATTCAACTAATTTTTGCATCGTGGGTAAACAAACTATTATTTTGTCGGCAATTTCGGCATTTGATAAAACTCTTTCATCTAATTCTGAATAGTCCGCACACAGGTAAATTAATTTGCTAAAGCTTGACCTTAGGTTATCTCGGATGATGGATACTACATCTAAGTTGTTGTAAAAAAGAAAGTTTTCTTTTGTGGTGTCGATTTTATCAATGATATAAGTGTGCAAAAGAATCTTTTGCAGTTTATTAACAAGCGGAATGTTTTTGGTAAAATATGGCAGTATTTTAAGATCAAAACCATTGTAACCTTCTAAGTCACAAAAGAGTTCCGAATCTGACCTTTTTTTGTATATGGGCAGAGGTTTAGGAAAATAATTTACCTTAAATTTGGCAAAACTGGCAGTTTCACAGATCAGCTCGAGAACATTCTGGTTGCTCCATGAAAAGTTAGATAAAAAAGTTATGCAGACTTTATTTTTTTTGAGCACTCGTATTTGAAAATAAAAATCAGAGTCAAAACTGTAGAGTAAACATTTTGAATAAAAAAAGAAAAACCTCTTAGTTTGAAGACAAATATACTCTTCATCAAATCACGCGTTAGCATTCTGAGCAAATTCTTGAGGTACGACTTTGAGTTGGCATACTCGTTTGTTCCGTGTTTATTCACAAATATCTTAAGCGATTCGAGCTCATATCCCTTCCTTTTCCAATTTTTATCACCTACTCCAAGATTCCTCCAAGGATGCATTGCAGAAGCTTCTTTGATAAATTTGGTCGTCGTTCCTAACTTTTTAAACCTAAAAGCGAAATCTACATCCTCAAAAGCAACTTCGAAAGCTTCGTCAAAACCATCAAGATTATCGAAAAGATTTTTTTCGACACATAGATTACTGGTCCAAAACATCCCTCCGTGCATGTTTTCCGGACAACCTTCTGCCCATGAACACCTCGATCTTTCTGCGAAAATCATACCTTCGAACACTTTTACTTCGGAATCAGATCTTATTGCATGGTGATATGCTTTTAGGTAACCAGGTTGAGCGACGCAATCATCATCGATGAAAACGATCCATTTACCCTGAGCTCTCGCCACACCGGCGTTCCGGTTTCCGGCAGGACCGTTTTGTTTGCCTTTTCCCCAGGAAACATCGGGAAAATCATTTTTTACAAGATTCTGACAATGATCTGACCTTGAATCATCGGAGACTATTATTTCATATTCAGGACAGGGTGCTTGAGCTTCTTTTCTAAGGGAAATCAGGCAACTACGGAGATCATCTGGGCGTTCGTAGGTTGGGATTACCACACTGAAGAAAGGAGGATTCTTTTTTTCAAGGTTGTTCATTACAAAAGCTTCCTCAAGAAATCGACGATATTCGCGTCAAAAGATGCCGGAGAAAAATTTCTCTCTACAATTTTTCGTCCCTTTTCACCCATCTCGGCAGTGAGTTGTCGCTTTTCAACAAGCAGGTTCATCTTAATCCTCCAATCTTCCGAGTCTTGTGGGCGGATCCAAAGCCCGCATCCCTCGGCTTCGGGGTCAAGGTGGAGGCATCCAGAATGCGTCATGAGGACAGGCTTGGCCATGGCCATGGCTTCCAAAAGGTTGGTGTAACCACATGTGTCATCTGCATCACCCGTAAGTGGAATGCAGACGCCAATGCACTGAGCATACCATTCACGTAGAGTAGGGTAATCGATAGCTTGATCAGGTGGATCGGTCGATGTGTTGATCCATTGGAGGTTTGGCGGAAGATTTTCGGGGCGTAAGGAGGCTGGACCAATAATACGTACATCTGCGTATATCTTTTTAGCAGCATTCGTTAAGGTTTCATAATCCCGTCCGGTCTTCCCCGTAGCGAGGAAAAAGGGGCGTTCGGATGATGCCTTGATGGGTTTGGGTTTGCCATCAAACATTTCGAGGTCGACACACCATGGCAAAAAACGGGACGGGGCATGATTCCGAAAAGTTTCCTCTGCCTTTGGCGTGAGGCAGAGAAACCCTGCGTGACACGATAGGCGTTTCGGATTGTAGGCCGCGTGTGCAAAACGGAGACCATTCTTGACATGGTGAGGCTCTCGGAACACCCAAGACACGAGTTTCGCTCGTCGGAATTGACGAACGAGTGAGAGAGGTCCGCAAACGGAATAGAGCAAGTCTGCGGTTCGTGCAGCTCGTATGGCTGCGATTTCCGCCTTGGCCCCGGGCGATCCGCGAAAAAAAGATCGATTAAGCAGGCTTTCGAGCAATGAGGGGATACGGACTGAATTCGCAGATGCGATTGAGGATCTCCAACCTGTCTCCCTCTCGATT
Organism: Verrucomicrobiota bacterium; assembly: GCA_036128475.1. Lineage (GTDB taxonomy): Bacteria > Verrucomicrobiota > Verrucomicrobiia > Opitutales > Seribacteraceae > Seribacter. The sequence goes on along the minus strand of JAYYQI010000005.1, from coordinate 34,935 downwards.
CCCTCGATCCCCCATAGGTGATGCTTGGGATAGAGGCCCTTTTTGATGTCTTCGCGTCTCTTCTCGACATATGGATGCAGATAAGCAACATGTGGTTTGTCACTTGAATTTGAGGGCATTCGATTTAGCTTAGTCGTCAGGAATGGTCTTTGTTTTTCTTCGGGCTAAAAGGAGGGCTGGCAAACCAATCAATCCAAGCAGCCAATAAACGAGTACGGTATATAGAAATCCGGCGGAGATTGCGTTTTGGGGTTCTGTAAACCCTTGGAGAAAATAAGCTAGAGCACCGTCTCTAGTTCCGACACCCCAAAGAGATACAGGCACGATTCCAGCGAGAATGGAAGGAGGAGTGGTGGCTAATGCTTGGGCGAGCGACAGAGTTTCGTCAAAAGCCTTGAGAAGTAATGCCATAATCATCGAATTAGTTGTCCAACAGATGCAACATACCCCGAAACAGCAGAGGAGACGGAGTTTGTTCTGACCAGTCATCTTAACTATTGTGGAAAAGTTTCTTGCCTTTTTCCCGAGAATTGGGAGCGATCCTAATCTTGGTAGAATTAGAAGGCCTACAACTGCCGCCATGGCAACTGATCCCGAAATAATGGCGGCATTTCGAAGCTCGAGAGCAAGAGACATAGTCAATCCAATCAGGCCGAGAGCCAGAACGTCGTAACCTCTTTCCAAGAGAGCCGCACCGGCAAGAATGCCCCACGATGGCTTCCCATCCTTCCGCAGATAGGTCAATTTGAGAAGGTCTCCTCCGCGGGCGGGGAGGAATAAATTGAGTGAAAGTCCGCACAGAGAAGCAGACAAGCAATGACCGTAGGCAACCCGAGTGCCGGTTGCTGACAGAAAAAGTTTTAAGCGAACGGAAGTGAGCAAAGGTGATGCAATCGCGATCAGAAAGGCAGGAAGGAAAAACCTGTTGTCAGATAGGGCAAGTGCATTGGATAGTTTTTCGGGTTCGACAATGGAAAAGAGGATGGATACGGCAATAGTCGCACCAGCAATCCTCAAGAGGAAGCCTATTGGAAAACTTCTGCCAGATTCGCTACTGTGCGTGTTCAGGAACGATCGATCATTTTACGGGAGACATTAAGGAGATCTCCGATGAGCCCTAACCCTAGGAAAATCAGGCTAGTGGAGACAAGGGATACGGTGGCGACGTCCGGCACCTCGCCTAGGAAGGTTTTCCCAAGGATGCCAACTGCCAAGGCACTGCCTAATATGAGGCCGGAGAGTGTTCCAAAGACCTGTAATGGACGAAAATACATGGTGGTGCGAAGCACGAGACTAAAGAAAGCGAGCGTGTCGCGTATGGGTCGAATCGAGCTTTTCCCTATCCGTTTGCGGTAGTTGATCGGAAAATAACTTACTCGCATGCCGTTAACATGCATGGCTAGCGTGATGGTGCTGGTGAAACTGAAACCATCCGGGAGGAGAGGGAAAAAACGAAGGACATCCTTCTTGCGAAATGCCCGCAAACCAGAGTTAAGATCCTTAATATCAGCTTGAGCCATCCATCGGGCATAATGAAGTAATGCCCATTTGGCAGGACGTCGCAACAAGGGCACTTGCACTATGCGACCGATGCGTGCCCCTACGGACATGTCGGAATCGTTGAGCTCTTCGAGCAGTTTAGGAATAGCAGATGCGGGGTAGGTGCCATCGGCATCGGTGATTACGATAATTTCGCCCTTTGCCTTACGGATGCCCCGTTTGAGTGATGCCCCATAACCAAGGTTGGGGTCGTTGTGGATGACTTGCATTTCGGGCGTCTGGTTGGTAAAGTCGTCCAGAATGGCAGGGGTTTTGTCTGTACTGCCATCGTTTACGGCGATTATCTCGACATCGTTAAGTTCCCGAAGAGCCTTGCCAATTTCTTTCAGGCTGTCGGCTACACCATCAGCTTCGTTGTAGCAGGGTATCACGATCGAAATACTTATTTTCTTTGAACTAATCTTTTTATTTGCACTCATGTATCATAAGGGGGAATGCCCAGAACCTCGGAAGTACTCTCGGGACCAAACTCTTTTTCCGTTCTCGACTGGAAGCTTTTCCCAATCCGCATGTTGCCACGGACAGAGACGGGATTCTTGATAGGTTAGGGAATTGGCTACATAGATGCTGGTTGCGTCGCTACCGATGCTTAAACGACGAAAAGGTATATTTGAGCTCAATCGATCCGTAACTCGAACTCGATCCGGCAGGATATTAATTTCTCTTTCAAAATCGAATTTGGTCTTAGGTTTGCCAGTAATTGCAATTTTTTGAACAAGAGAACGCGTAAGGTTTGCGTTGAAGCGACCTATCAACAAGCACCAAACTCGTAAAATAAGATTCTTGAATACACTCATTTGGTTTTTTCGACGCTTGCATAGGGATCCCCGGATGGTCCAATTTCCTCCTCCGGGGTTGTCGGTTTCTCCGATAATTTTACTGTCGAGCTGGACGAGGTGCGAAACTAAGACAGTGCCATCAGCGAGTTCTCCGATAACCCCCGTATCACTTGCGATGGGTCCATGTGAATCGAAGACTTTGATGATCCCCCCCTTCGATAAGTTGACGACTACATGACGACCACCGAGATCATCCCATTCCTTGCCGTTGCGGGAAACGACTAGGTGACAATTTTTCAGCCAACGTGTTTCTGGTTTCTCGCGCGATTCCCGCAATGGCTTAGGCCTCTCGGAAATTCGATCTTCCCAAGCTTGCAGAAAATCATAAGCGTAATGGGTCGTCATCCGATCATCGTCATTGCGATATCTTTTGCCTTTGGGAACTCCTTCAAGAAAAGTGTCGGCTATTTGACCAGCTTTCGGAGAAAGTGGGGCAAGCAATTCGAATCCATGCGGATAGAAATGATAGGTATTGCGAGATCCGTACTCTCCCCCGTAAGAACCATCCGGGTGCATAAAATCCCAAGAGAAGTCAACGGCTTTGAGAAGGGCGTTCTTCAATGTGTGATCATCAGAACCCTCCTTCTCGATTCTTTTCTTTCTCAACTTGGCAAGAAAGTCGATCGAGCAGGAGTGGTAACCAGGATCCGCTCCCTCGTATTCCTGAATCCATCCTTCCTCCGGATGTTGCCAAGAGAGCGTGATGGATAGACGGTCTTCCGCAGTTCTCCGAGCCTGCTCGTCTCCACTGATCAGGTAGACGTTATAAGCAGCCAAAGCTGCTAGTGCTTGGTGATTTCCAAGGCGTCCGGTTTCATTTTCTTTTGCCAAATGCCGAACTCGGCGGAGAAAGAAAGAAACGATTTCCTGATCATCCATTTCCAAGAGCAAGTAACTCTCCGTTGCGGAATAGAGGCTGAAGACAAGGGCACCCATGGCTCTTTCGTATGGGAAGTAATCGTCGCAGGTTCCGTCTTTATGACTGGATGTCATCGAGAAACGGATGGCGGCTTCTGTAAGTTCATAAATGCGAGACAATCCATGAAAAGGGTTACCCTCGTATTTGTTCTTATAGACTAGGGCAAGAAGAAGGACCATTTCTTGTGACATGCCACAAGGGAAATCCATCGTACGATAATGCCAAAATGAGCGATCGAAACTACCGTAGTTCGGGGAGTATGGATTCTGGTCAAGCAGATGTAGAACCCGAGGAACGTAAGGCAATGCCAATCTTAAGTATAAATTCCTAGGGTTGTCTTCTGGGTTAGACCAGTTTGACGAGAAATCCGAATATACGGGAAGTTCAGTCACCATTAGCTTAAATGTGCCATGTAATTACTATTGTTGCCGGGAATTGTCCGGAAGAATTCGATAAAAAAGAAATCCGATTATTCCGATTATTACGACGAGAATGAAATTTCCTGCAAAGGCAATTGCATATTGGAGTTTCATGTAATTGAGCAGGTGAACGGGCCAAAAATTAAATCCGTAAAATGAATCGAATTCCAAAAGCGAAATTTGCTTTTCGCTGGTTACGCCGATTTCCGATGCTGCGTAAATGGGTTCCGCATGAAAGAGCTTGGATGTGAACAAGCGAAGAGTTGAGGGCAATTGATTGGGAGTTTTCAGACTTGTAGCCTGAGTAATTTTGTTCCTTAAGACGGAGCATTCATGGATTTTTGTTGAAACGGTTGCCAACTGGATCAAGACGGAGATTGGCACTAGTAACCATAATAAGAACCTTGTTCCGTGCGACTTGAAGTTAAGAAAAGCCAAAGGCAGCATGAGTAAAGGGAGGATTGGGACGAGTAAGCGATTGCCCCAGCAATATCCGCCTTGCAGGCTTTTCCAAAAACACATGAGCCCATACCAGCAAATACAAATTGAAATGATAAGAAGAAAGAATTTGCGGTGTTTTTTGGGGATGGCAAACCATGTGGGCAAGCTTGCTAAAAGCACAGGGTTAAATGGAATGATGCCTCGCTGAGTTGAAAATAGATAATCGAACCAGTCACGCTGAAAATATGAAAAAGAAAAACTCGATCCTTGGGTGCCATAACCTGTTTCCAGAATACTTCCGAATCTAACATAATTGGCTGTTGCAAGGAGAACTCCCATGGGGATGAGGCAGATGGAAAAATCAACTATTTTGTTAAGCTTGGCTTTGGTCGAGCCATCGGTTTTTTCGAACCAAGTGTACAGGGCGAAGAGAGGAAGCAATACGATGTAAACTAGTTTCATCGCAACAAGGAGGGAGCACCAAAGAGAGGCCTTCCGCCATTTTCGCCTGTCATCTCCAAGCACGGAATGCAAGGCTCCCAGTAAAAATGCTGCCTGGGTGATTTCGGAAAAGTCAGTTACGCTGTACTTCCAATAGGCAGTTGAGAATGCCAAGAAAAGCATGAACGCGTTTGCATGGCTAACGGATGCCCCGAGTTTAAGCAAAATTGATCGGAAGAACCAAAGCCCGAGAAAAGCGAACGGGACATTGTAGAAAGAAAGGAGGAAATCGATTAAGACACGCTGATCGACTCCGCCGATGGCCGCGATAATCTTACCTAGTACAACGACGGGAAGAAAGATGACGACCAACCCCAATCCGTACTGGGAATAAATCTTGTCCGTGCCTCGCACCTTTGGAGCGATTTCGAGAACCTGTGGATCCACCACATCGATGAGCATTGATCCCTCCTCAACGATGGCGAGGGCTGTGCGTACGGAGTATTCAGTATCGATGATCTCGAGGTGCCCTTTGGCGGAAAGGAAATACAGCAAGCCGAGCAACGGAAGGGGAGAGCGTAAGAGAGCCTTATTCAGGAAACTGCTCATTTGGATTTCCTTATCCGCGTTTTGTTTGTCAGAGCATTCTTATACAGAGAAAGAGTTTCTTTGGTCGCACGCTGCCAAGAAAAGGTACTGCATCTTTCAAAACCTGCGCTAACATACTGGTTACGGAGAGTTTCATTCTTTGCGAGGTAGTTCATCGCTTTAGCGATTTCACGAGATGAAGATACATCGTTGATCAAGAAGCCTCCTTCGCCCATAACTTCCGGAATGCTTGAGTGATTCCCGGCTATCGGGATGCAACCTTGACTCATCGCTTCCAACAAGGGGAGACCGAAACCTTCGTATTTGGAAACATACAATAGAGCGATGCATTTCCGGTAGGCCTCCAGCAATTGTTCGTCATCGGGGTTTTCGAGCCAATCAACTTGTTTTTCGATAGGCTTTGACAAACGAAGATCTTCGCTTGTCGGCGCGGTACCTGCGACAAGGAGACGGGCATCCGGATTTTTTACGCAATGCATTTGGAAAGCCTCCAAGGCTTGTGGGAAATTCTTGTAACCCGAACGGGAACCAACATACAGGAATTGGTTGGACTTCTCCGCTTGGATTGGTCGTCTTGCCTGGAAAGTCATTCCATGATGGACAACGGCATGAGGGGTCGACTCAGCACATAGATCGTAATGGCTGAAAAAATCGCTCCTTGTTGACTTGGAAACGAAGATCAAGCCATCTGCAGATTGATAGAAGGACCTTCTCTTTTCAGGAACATAGAGGGAACCGGGGGCGCCGAATTTCTCGTGAATTAGGTCGTGGATGGTAATTATCTTCGCCGCCCCTTTGGATAATGCCAATAAGCCTGCGGGCGTGAAGGCGAATTCTCCCGCATGAACGATGTCGAATTTTTGTTGTGTTGATTGAAACTTAAAAGAAAGTTTCTCGAGAAAAAAAGATAGTCGATGGGGCCTGAAGTGGGGAAAAGATGGTAGGTGAACATGGTTTTGATGATGAGACGAAAGGCTTGTACGACGAGAAAACCAAACATTGTTTTGATCAGACGCGATTTTGGAAATCTCATGTAAATAACGAGCGATTCCGGCTTTGGGTTTTGAGTAAAATGGGGCGTCGTACAGAATCTTCAAGGAGAGCGGCGGGGAGAATCAATTCATCGCAGAACTCAGCGGCGAAAACCATACCCAATTCATGAGGTATGGTCTTCCTTCGTACATGAGATTGTTCCGAGTTTTTCGACTGGCGATGAGGTTGATGATCGAGAACCCTTCGGGCCAGTCGTCAACGGTTCTATGATTGCCCGGGATGATTGTGGCCTCATGCGTGGCGGAGAATCTGTCGATTAGTGTTTTTTCGCAATTGTCCACATACATTTCGTGAATCTCGACCAGTATGTAAGCGTGTTTGAGTGACTGCGAATGGGCGGGATCGAGCAGTTCGATCTCAGCTCCTTCTACATCACATATGATGACGGGGGTTCGCCCTGACGCTAGTACGGATGATTCGACGTCAGCCGGGCCGCATCTGCCCTTTATCGTAATGTTATCCAACTCGTTTTCCTTTGATAGGTCGCGAAGGAATACCTTGTATTTTTCCTGTTCCTCAAATGCGATCATGGGAACCTTGTCATATTCCAAGGCGAGACCGACGGCATAGTAGCCTTCGGCGGCTCCCATGCAAATGAAGCCCGTTGGATTGATTTCGCGTATGGATTCTATGCACGGCCACAATTCTTTTTCCCAAGATCCCAAGAGCATGGCCGTATTAAAGTCCGGAACATTGAATTTCATCCCCTTGAAAGGTCCTTGCATGATTTTTAGGCCGGAATGTTTTTTTAATATCCTTCTCAGTAGTGAATAATACGGATGCTTCAAGAACCTCAAGGAGTTTCGTACCTTGGCGGGGACATAGCGATTGTATGCCTTACGTAACATGGGTCTTATTGGATGCGGGACGAGGCTTTGGGGTGCTTCGAAGCGTGTGATTTGATCATGCGGGCCTTGATACTGTGATATAGCTGGAAGTGGGGGGCGAGAAAGGAGATCAGGGCGGCGGCGGGGTCGCCCTCTCGGAGGTCCGTCTGTATCATCGGACGAAAGCTGGCTCGGATGTTGTGCTGGTAGCCGCGTAGAGATGGCTTTTCGTCGGGGTCCATGTACCAACGGGCATAGCGTTCGAGAAGTTGCGGGAAGGTGTTCGTGACATTGGGGAAGATTTTGATGGCGGGGTCACCCATTACCACATATCCCGCTTCAGCCAGTCGTTCACCCATGTCTTGGTCTTCCTTGTAGTGCAGATCGGGGTTGAAGCCGCCCGCTTTTTCGATGGCGGAACTTCGTAGGAGCGTACCGTAAGTGATGAGCATGGAGCAGGGTTGGGGCGAGTCGGCAAGCGAGTTTTCGCGGAAGAGGTGTCTGGCTCTCCATCGGTTGGCGAGGGAGGCGAGGTCGTCGGATGTCAGGGTGCCAGACACGGCGGCTACGGTAGGATCTTCAAAGTGAGGCAGGGCTTTTTCGACGAAACCCCTTTCTAGTGTGTTCGTGGCGTCCAAAGTAAGAATGAATTCACTTGCGAGAATTTCAGTGGCGACAGCCCGCGAATAGCCACGGCCTCGATTTTCTTCGTTTCTGTGTATGCGGACGTTTCCGACTTCGGTGAGATTCGGATAGGGGAAAGGGGTGGTGGATCCGTCGTCGACGACGAGTATTTCTTCGACCGGAACGCTTTGACGCCTGATGCTTTCGATGGCGTCGGGAACGGTCTTCCAGTGATTGAAGCAGGGTATGCAGGCGGAGACGGAAGGCATGGCTAAAAAAAGGTCAAGCGAGGTCCGTTCGGTGTTCAGGGTTGTTCAGAAGGAACGGTCGGGCGGGCTCGAAATGTTTGTCTGGATCGCCACAGCCGGGGAAATGCTTTTCGGCCAATTTTGCCGGGACGAAGAAGGCGTTAGTGCCCGAAAGGTCGCACCCGATCAGGCTGTATCCCTTGTTCTCCGCGAGAAGCGTGAGCGACTTGAGAGAAGCCCCCATCTGAATGTCGCCCTTCCAGCATCCTTCGGGATCGTGTTCGGCGACCCATTCACAACCCGGTGGGAAGAAACCATTGTACTCAATTATGATGACGCGAGCTGTCGCTTCCTTCAGGGCCTTCCACACATGGTAGGTGTTGAGGTCCAAGTCGATGGAAAGCACGTCCGCATCGCGTGCGAGCTCCTCGCGTTCAAGAAGCTCGTTCACGTTTCGGGTGGTAACGAAGGCTTGCTTGACCTTCAGTGTGCCGGTTTCAGTGAAGGAAGCGTTTTCATTTTTGGCCAGTTCGCAGTTTCGTTCGTTTCCGTCGATCCATAGTCCTTCCCACCCAAGTTCGAGCAGAAGGCGCGTGTTGTTTTCGAGGCCGTCCCCTGAGCCGATTTCCACGAATCGCTTGGAGCCTTTACCGAGTCTCCGTAGGATTTCCATAAGAATTCCATCTTCTCCGTTTTGCGAGTAAGTCTGGTGTTCGTAGCGCGAGGGGAAGGGGCAACCTTGAGCGTCGCGTTCTCTCGTTAGGTCCATGCGGCAGGCTTGCTGGCGGATGCGTGTATGTATGTTGACTTGGTGGCGAATAAAAGCGAGTTCACGCCGGATATCGAGAAACCATCGAAAGGGAGTCAAGGATTTTAGGATTTTTTTCATTTTAAATCTATCGAATCTTTTTGGATCATTTGTTTGAAATTATATTTTCTATTCGATTTGTTTTGGCATTTGAAATCACTTGATTAACTTGCTTAAAATGGAAAAGTTTACCTTTCAAAAAGTTTTTCAGGAGCCTCAATTTAGGTGTTTGATCAAGCTTCTTGTATTTTTTTTCGATAGAGAAGTCTCTTTTGATCCCATCCGGATGTCTAAGTGGGAAAATTTGAGAACCTAGCTTTTCAGGAAGAAATTCTATTGGGATATCAGTGACTGTATGTGTTGCTGCTGGACCGATTCCAATGTTTGAAACAATGTTTTTCGAGGAAAGAACGCCTAATCCGTTATTGCGCCAGCAGGCATAAAACCATTGGTAGTCCCAAGTCCAAGGATCATCATTATTGCAATGAAGATCGAACATTTTACCCATTCCTTTCTTTAACGATTTGGTTAGGCACCATTTATTTAGGAATTCATTTCTTTTTGTTTCTTTTTCCCAGTCCCTCATTCGGAGATCATAATGTTTCCATGCTCTTGCCCAAGTTGCCCATCCCCACATGTTGATGATGGAAGTGAAACAATAAGAATTTTCGTTTGTGAAAATTTGAGGAAACAAATTCATCCCGCTTATATGAAAAACTGTTTCTTCGGATTTGAATTTAATTAGTAGCTCCTCGCAAAATTGAAAAAAAGAATGATCAGGCAGAGTGTCATCTTCGAGGATAATTGCTTGATCCTCGAGTTCGAACACTGAATCCAGTCCTGTTTGGGCTCTCTTTGCGCAACCGAGGTTTTTGTCCGAATAAATTTTGTGCAACTCACATTTCCAATCGATGCCTTCTTCAACAATTCTTCTAACTTCTTTACAGATTGAAAATTGATCTCGATCCTTCGGACCGTCGGCGATCAAATATAAGCGAGGTGGCTTCGCCTTCCTTATCCTTTCGAAAACTCGTTGCGTAGTTTCAGGGCGACTGAATACGATGAATGCTACCGCAGTTTTCACGCTAACTTAAGAAGAAAACTGAAAAAACATCAGATTTACTGAATTTCATAGAGGTCACTAACATTTATGAAGTTTACGCCCGATTCTAATAACTCTTTATTCTGCTCCACGATCGAATCAAAGAAATTCCATGCCAAAACTATAACTGCATCCGGAATATTTGAACGACAATATTCTTTGCTTTTAATAGGAATTTTTACACCCGGAATGTACTTTTCGTGCTTTAGCTCATTGTCTTCGATTATATACTTTATGTCATCGCTAGTGATGCCGAAATAATTCAGGGCAGTTGTTGCTTTTGCAGGTGCACCATAACCAGCTATCAACGAGTATTTATCTTTTAACGAATTAATGTTCGAACGAACATTTCGTCTGATTAATTCAATCTTGGTTGAAAAGTCTTTGTAAAAGTTAATCGTGTTCACGCCGATTCCGTTTTCTTTCTTTAAAAATTGCTCCAATGTTAAATCTGCTGAAGAAAAAGACTGGATGAAAACCCGAATTGACCCTCCGTGTGTATCAATGTGTTCAACATGATTAATGAAGAAACCTAAGTTGTTGAAAAAATTGTTCAGTGCAGTGACTGACCAAAAATTAACATGTTCATGATAGATATTGTCAAAGGTAAGAGTCGAAATAGTGTCCACTAAATATTGAACTTCGATAATGAAAACTCCGTCCTCCTTCAAAATCTTAAAGACATTTTTCGTTATCTCCTTAAGTTTATCTGAATGAGCAAAAACATTTGAAGCCGTAACTAAATCAACTTTCCCAAATTCACTATGAATTTGAGTTGCAACGACCTCATTAAAGTAGGCGTTAATCGTGTAGAGACCCTTCGAATTCGCTGATTTTGCCAAATTGCTTGCAGGTTCTACTCCAACTACCTGAATAGAGCGTTCCTTCATTGGTTTAAGAGCGACTCCATCATTACTTCCAATATCAACAATCACTGAATCCCCGCTTAATGAAAACTCCTTTATGTACTTGGATGCAGCTCTTTCAAAATGCTGTACAAATTGTTTGGATGTAGAAGAAACATAGAGATAATCATCAAACATTTCTTTCGGATCAACGACGACACTCAACTGACAATTGTGGCAATCTTCGCAATAATCCATTTCAAGAGGATACTTCTTGTAATTGTCGTCTGGATTGCTCAATAAATTGTTTGCAAGTGGGGATTCACCAAGAGATATTACTCTTTTAAGCTTTCTTGAAGAACAAGTGCGGCATGAAGTTACAATAGATTTCACAAGTTCTTCGGACATTTTTTGGTCAACCAAAAGATATGGAATGGTATGAGTTATTCCGTACTCTTCGTGATCACGATTACCCCGAACTAAGTTCAGGAAAATTGAATCTTTCGTGAAAACCATGGTATGAGCCACATTTGGTTTTATGACGCTTAAATCCCCTTCATTTACAATTTTTGTCTCCAAATGAGAGTCGTTTTGGGAAAGATCCTTTAGTACGCTTATGTACTGCCCTTTTACCAACAAGCATTTCTGTTCTTGAATTGGATGATAATGATTAGCTCTAATAGTCCCTGTTTTCGATGTGATATGCCCAATTAAATTAATAGGTTCGGTAAGCTCATAATTTCCGATCTGACCTCTTTCATCATTGTAGTGATCATGGCTTTTAATCATGTATTCGAGGTCGGGGAGACTTTCTTTCCGAGACCAATTCTTGATCATTTCTGCAATTGAATCCTCGATGTTATGCAAAAATTTAAAACCCTTGGATAACAATTTCTTATTTGAAATAGTATACCCGAGATTTGGGATTTCGTCATCGGTTAGAATGAGATTCAGATTTGGTGCAAATTTCTTGCACAGCTCTGCTACTGCCTTGACTGACATCGATTCTTTCGAACAGTGGAAAATTTCTCGATTAATACTGGATTCTTCAGCCACGAATTTAAAGCAACGGGCTACATCAAAAACCGGCACCAGACTTTTCATTTGAACCCCTCCGGAATATAAGGAGATGGTTGCATTTTGAGATGCTTTGGATGCAAAAAGGTTGGGCATAATGTTCATCCTTGTTGCTTCCCCGGAATCTCCATAAACGGATGCCAATCTGATGATAACATAGTTTCTGTCAGAGTTAGCCAAGTCGATTTCGGACTGAACTTTACCCTTGGCATAAGTTAAGATTGGTGTTGGGGGTTCGTCTTCGTCGATGTTCAACTTGGTTTCAGTCAATCCTTCGAATACAACATGTGTGGACGGGAAAATTATCTTGGCAGAGGGAGGAGTGAATTTAATAAGGTTTCGAGTCCCCAGAACTCCGACTCGATAGATTTTATCATCCAGTTTTTCATTGGATTCGGTTTTGGTGTAAGCAACATTTGTAATCCCAGCCAGATGTATCACGATGTCGGCTTGGTCCAATGTTTTCTCCAATGTTTCAACATCAGTAAGATCCGCTTGTATGAAATTTATACCCCAGTTGCGAAGTTGGCTAATTAGAGCAGGAGAAAACTTACTGTCTATAACTGTTATATCTTGGTACCATGCTTCGCCTGAGTATAATTTGCAAATTTCACTACCAATGTATCCCAGACCACCAGTGATAACGATTTTTTTCTTATTCATTGTGTCATTTCTTGTAGTTAATGTTTTCTAATTTTAAAATTATTAAAAAATGCTTTCATGCAGAACGAATCTTACAAGCTCTGTCTTAACATGTGAATTTCTGGATGCATTTCTGAAAAACTTTTGAATATAAATCAGGAAAAGCTTGAATCGTGGAAACAACAGGCGAGATCGAATAATTTATCGAAGTATCTTTTTCTTAAATTGAAATTCACTGGCACTTAAAAATCAAAAACAAAGGCTGAGTAGGGGTGAAAAGCTAGGTGCGATTTTTCTTTGGCTGACCTATGAATGGAGGAGTGGAGGAACAGAGCGTCTGTTTGACAGAGATAACCATGATGGTGGTGGGATTGGTAGAAATTGAATAAAGAAAAGTCATGGTTTTCCATGAGCTCGTGAAGGATTGCACTGGCTGAAGGCTGAGATTCGTATTGAGGTTGAAACATAATTTCACAGAGAATGCACTTGATCTTTCCTTCCGTGAGAGCGTTGGATGCTCCGGTTAGAGCTGGCAGCTCCGAACCTTGAAGGTCAAGTTTGAGCAAGTCGACTTGTTCGATTGAATTTTCGTGGATGAAATCATCGAGCATTTGGCTTTTTACCTTTATTTCTCCAGTGGTTGAAAGCAGGTCACCATAGATTGCTTCAACCTCTCCATTTGATGCAAATAATGAGTTCGTTCCTTCGGATTTATTGATTTGGAGAACCTTCGACCCATTTTCATCGGATAGGGCTAGTTTTTTCGCTCGAATCCTCTTGTTCTTGAGTGCGAGTTTTTCAAGATTAGCATGAAACGGAGGGTATGGCTCTATTGCGTATACGGTAGCGAGGGGGTACATTTTCGCCAACTTTTGCGAGATATCTCCAATGGAGGCTCCAGCGTCTATAATCGTCCGAGTATTCTCCTTATCCAGAAGGATTGAGATTGTGTGATATGGGTCGTCGGCCAGTTCGTGAAGTTTTTTGCGCCTAAGTTGAAATCCGAAGCGGTCAAGCGTCGCGAAGAGTGTTTTTCTGATTAGATTCAGCAAGGTCGAAAATTACCTGGCAGGGATTTGTTTGTGGCTAGGTGTTCGTCAGATTCACTTTTGTGCATGAGAATTAGATTCACTCCGTTGGTATAGCGTGGGATATAATCTTGAAGAGCAGGAAGGGAAAGAATGCTCTCGATGTCCGTTTTATCTGTTTCAAAGATGATTACTCGGGCTTGAAAGCTGCAGTATTGAAGTCCTTCGAATACCTGTCGTTCATGACCTTCCACATCCACGGAGAGAATGTCCGTCTGTTGGAAGCGTGAATAGTTGTTAAGGATTTGTCCAAGCGTGAGAGCCAATACGGATATGGAAGGCTCATGAGGAGATTGGCCGTCGGTTTGCAAGGAAGATGGATCGGCAACGCGTGAAAGAATATCTTCATAACCATCCTTAATAAATGATATTGTGCCAGATCGGTTGGAGACCGCGGTTCGGATGCATTTGACCCGTGGATGAAAAAGATGGTTGAGCCGCAGTTTGAAAAAAGTTGATGGGCAAGGTTCCAAACAAAGGCCACGAGCACCGACCTTCGCGAACTTGTATGTGTTCGAAAACAGAACACCGTCATTAGCTCCTACATCGATGAATGACTCAATTCTCCCGAGCAACTGCTCGACCAGAAGATCTTCATCATGCTGTGCGTATGATTTTTTTTTACTGGTCCAATTGCGAAATAAAATTCCCGCATAATACTTGGCATAGCTTAACTTTTTAAGGCACATGGTTTCTGAACTAACATCTCGAACAAACTGAAAATTGATCAAGCGATTCAATTTTCAATTCTTTCTCCAAATGTAACCTAGGCACCTTCCCGTACCATGATAACCATGTGCCAAAAGAACTTGGAGGGCCAATGCTGTAATCACATAATGAAAGGGAGTGAAGGTCGGTCATGACATTTTTTTTCTTTTCAAAACTTACGGGCAGATCTTTAAAGGTCGAATAATCCGGATGATCATCGGAGCAAAGCAGGAAGCCAACTCTACCTTTCCCTTCTTTTTCCATTAGATCTTTTGTTTGACTGATCCAGTTCCGGTATGAATCCCAACTGTGGAAATAAATCCCTCCAAGATATTTCTCGTAATCTCCCCTGCGAGCATGAACTCCGACGACGCAGTCGAATTTTTCACGCAGTTGAGATATCGTTTCATTGGCCGAATCTTTAGCTTTTTCGTTTGGGGTCAAAATCTCTCGAACTCTCTCCTGTTGCCTTCCAAGCGAATCAGGGCATCGTAAGTCCCATGCCTTGACGAGCAGGGCTTTGGCTTCAGTTTCGGACATAAACGATTGATTCAGTTCTGATTCAGAAAGAAATTCACAATCTTGCTTTTCCCTAATCACAATTTTCGTTAATCGTTTTAACCATTTGTCGCTTCGGCATATTCGATCAAGAAGTTTCCGCACACATCCATAACGCAATAGACTGATAAGTTTGCTTTTATGTGAAATGAAGACTTCAACCGACCTGCCTTCCCTGGAGGAAAACCAAGGCGAATATTGTTTGAAGCTTAGATTTATCAAATTCACATTGTTTTCAATACACCAGGCAAGGGCATTAGCATGGGTGTGGAGGCGGTTTCCCAATTGACCATAGTCCCCCTGGATTACAAGCCATTTAGTCATGCAGGGTTTGTTGAGGATAGCTTTGGGCTGATTGAGCAGATGGCACAAATGGTCACGATTATGTTCAACTCGTTGTAGACTCTGGTTTCCATCATGTTCGATCTAAATACTAGGGCTAAAAGATAGATTAGCCCCAGTCCCCAAAGTCTTTTCGCAGATTGATTCAAGTTTTTCCAATACAGCAAAGGGACTAACCAGATCCCGGCAAACAGGGTTAGAAACAAGCGAGGGTTTTGCATTGCCCAGTGAGCCTCTCCGTTCCATATCTTAGCGATGAAATCGATCATCGAATGTGGTTTTTCGAAAAACTCTCCGGGGTTGTTACGGAAGATATAGGAAAGAATAAGTCGAAGAGCGAACCAAATGCTTGCTTGGGCAATTACATGGGAGATAATCCTTCTGTTCGATTTAAGGATATCGATGAATTTTGATTCCCCGATTTGCAGGGTCAGGAGGAATACCCCTAGAGTAATAAAACAGGCGGATTCACGATTTAAGCAGGCAAGGATAAATACGGGGTAGAACCAACACCATTTTTTTTGCAAGAATAGGATAATTCCCGCAGCAAAGAAAGTAAGGGAGGGGATGTCGTATGGATAATACAAACCGGCTCCATCGAAGAAGCCGTTTATGCCGATATAGTTCCAAGAGAGTGGTACCAAGATCAGTAATGAAGTGACTGGTTTGGTTCCATAACCCAAAACTGCTGCTAGGGGACGGATCAACAAAATCAATATGGTTAGGAAGGCGGCGTTGATTAATTGTAGGATTACCTCGTAATTGATCGGGTAGGGGACTACCCATTGAAAAGACCAGCGAAGAAGTGGGATGGTTGGTTCGAGCAAGTTGGCAACTGTTGTTACTAGCAACCTCGTTTGAAAGACCTTGTCCGCCTCAAACTTTGCGATTCTTTCGTAACTTCCCGGTGGATAGTCGTGAGTATACAAAAAGTAGTAATAGGTGAAGACCAAGGAAAGCACCATGCAGACAACCAAGAAACATGGTCTTTGAAAAAAGGTCACGGCTTGGTGGCTACGAGGAAAAACTGTTTTCCCCAGATGGGCCAAAGAAATGGTAAACGAAGATAGAGTGAAACTAGAAAAAGCGGGCGTTTCTTAACCCTCACCATATTATAGGGTAAAAAACGAGATATAGCTCTGTTAATCTCAAGACCATGGATTTCAAGCAACTCGGCAAGTGCTTGGTCAGATAAAGCAATATGATGATCCCAAAAGTCCCAATATCTTCCTTTGAGAACCGCAATATTCGGACCTATCGCCAGCAAACTTCCTCCCGGTTTGAGAGCTTGCATTGCATGACCAATTGTTTGATCTAATGCTTCCTTGCCGGGTAGATGTTCGAAAAAGTTGCTGCTAAATATCACATCAAGAGAGCAAGGTTCAATTTCCCAAGGTTTCGAGCAGTCTTGCTGGTGAAAGTGGATATCCTTGTCAAGATGCTTTCCCGAATCCGAATTTAGGTCCATTGCGTGCCGTTCACAATCGGGTACATTGTTTATGAATTCACCATATCCGCATCCCAAATCAAGCACCGTAGAACCCTTTTGAATCCACTTGGAAAAAAAGTCTTTTAACAAGATTTTCCAGATGGCGTTACGATACTCTTCTAGTCCGGAAAATCTAATTTGATAAATCTTATTAAGGTTTTCGTTCATTTATCGCGAAGGTAATCGCCTCTGCTGAAATATTTCTCCAACCAGAGGTAGGCTATTATGAAAAAGTAGCGGGAGCCCATTTCTCGGAGTTTCAATTTAGCCACACCTTTTGATCTGTTTTTCCAAGAAATTGGAATTGTAGTCCAAGAAAAACCTCGGATTATCGCCTTGAGCGGGATTTCTACCGTTAGGTTGAAATGGGGGGCGATAAAGGGACTACAACCTTCGATCACTTCTCTTCTGTAAATCTTGAAGGCATTGGTAATATCGTTGCAAGAAATCTTAAAAGCGTAGCGGATTGCTGTGTTCACAATTCGATTCGCAATGAGTTTTGCTTTCGGATAGTCAATTACTTTGCTTTTCGGCAAAAAGCGACTGCCGAAAACGCATTCGTGACCCTCCTGCAATTTTCTCCAATAGCGTACAAGATCTTGTGGGGAGTCTGACAAATCGGCCATCATTACGGCCACTGCGTCTCCAGAGAATTCTTGCAGACCCAATCGTACTGCTCGACCAAATCCATTCTCACCGCCGTTCCGTATGTAGTTCACACAAGGAAACTGCATTCTCAAGTCTTTGACAATTTCGGCAGTATTATCCGTGCTACCATCATCGATAACAAGAATTTCATGTTCAATGCAATGATCGATCATTGACTGGGCAATTTTGGTTATGCACTCACGCAAATTCTCAGCCTCGTCTTTTGATGGGATAATAACTGAAAGTTTAATGAGAGACTTTTTCAAATCTTTTGAACGAGAATAAGATATTGGCAACCCAGAGGAAATCTTCGCAGGAGTTTTTCCATTGGGCGCAAAAAGCTAAGAAATTTAGGAAATATAAATAGATAATGAATGAGTTTTACTTTGAAGCCGACTTTTTGGAGAAGTTTCACGGCTTGGTGAGGGAAAATCTTTACAGCGTTATGATCGAAAGGAATTCTACTCATAACCCAATGGGTAGCTGGGTTCCAAGGATTGTTTTCCCAGAAGTAAAAATATCCCCCTGATTGCAGAGAATCGTAAATAATTTTGGCTGTGTATTGTCGATCCCTAGGCAAAATATGGTGGAACACGCCATTGCAAAAGCACAAATCGTAACTGGAATCAGGCTTTAATGATGAGGGACTTTTGGCTATCACTTGTTGGGTGTTATAGCTTGATTTTAAAATGCTTAAAGAATCCTCTGAAACATCCACAGCGATGAGTTTTTTTGGGTTAAAGGCATTTAGCAAATACCCTACGCTTCCACCTGTTCCACAACCATAATCCATGATGATCTCGTGGGCGGGATTGAATCGTTTGTTAATTTGCAACATATGCTCGACTCGCTTTTTTGCAAAAAAAGAGGAATCTTCGCCTGAAAGCGAAATGCCACAATTTAACTGATTTTCGTAGTTCGAGCTTACCTTATCAAACTCCGAAAGGGTGTTCGGTGACTCGCTCAATTGTTAGTTTCCACTTGCACCCAAGACTGAAATAAAAAAAAGATTAAGGTTTCCAAGGACAATGAAATCAAGGTTGCACCGGGAATGACAACTTTCATGGTTGAGCCATAATCCAAGGATTCAAAGCCACTCGACTGCCAAGAAAGAAAAACTTTTGCCCATAAAAATATCCCGGCGAGCAAAAGAACTAAACTCAAAGTGATGCCTCGAGGCAAAATGAAACCCTTATAGCGTCTGGTTCCTTGGCTCCTGAAAATTCCGATACGTTCTGAAAGGTTTAGGGACAGGTTGTGCATGAGTATTGCTTGATAACCACTAACTATAAGCAAAGATGATCCTAGCATCGTATGAGCTCCTAAGTTAATTGGACCCAAGGAAGATCCCAAATATCCTAGTAAACTACCAATAATTCCTGCAAAGCACATGGTTATTCCAGGGAGAAGAAAAAGCTTGGCAGGGGCACAGAGAAGGAAAAACTGCAGTGTTCTCCAACCGTCTCGAATGGTACGGAGGTGTGGAGGATGCTGAATCCTTCCATCTTTGTGCAAAGTAATGGGGACTTCGGCCGTGTTTGCACCAATATTTGCAGCCTTTATGATCATCTCTGTTGCAAATTCCATTCCGTTGCACTTCATTTTCAAGGAATCGTAAAAACTTTTTCTGAAGGCTCTCATTCCACAATAAACATCGTTTATGGGTGAACCAAACCAATTTCTGGCCAAGAAAGTGAAAAGTGGGTTTCCTATGTGACGATGCGACCATGGCATTGCTCCTTGGGAAATCTTTCCTCCTCCTTTGGGAAGTCTGCAGCCTTGCACCAAATCAAATCCTTCTTTGAGCTTTTGGAAAAATTTGGGAACTTCCAAGAAGTCGTAACTATCATCAGCATCAGCCATCAAAATGAATGATGACTTGGCTTGATCAATACCACCCATTAGTGCGGCACCATATCCCTTGCGAGAAACATGAACTAGTCTAGCATTGAATTTAGAGGCAATTTCGATTGATTTATCCTGGCTTCCGTTGTCGGCGACAATAATTTCAAGGTCGAATTCCTCCTCTTTGGCGACGGTTTGTAATTTGGACAAGCATGTGCCGAGGGTGTCCTCCTCGTTCAAACAAGGAATGACTATGGTCAAATCAGGTTCTTCAAGGGAAAAAGATGCATTCATTTTCTTAGATCTGATATTATGGTAGTGCTGCTTGCCATACCTGATTTGAAATTTGGGTCCACTTGGTGTTCTCAGGAAACTTTGCAACAAGCTCTTTTTTGAAATCTTGGTTCTTGCTTAGTTTGGATTCGAAGATGCAAAAGATGCTTAGCGGTTTGCTGGATTTGAATCCAGCGGAATTGGGAAGATTGTTGCTGGCAAAATGCAAAGAGTAGGAGCGCATAGAAGTCCTCAACCGATAGTCTCCCATGTTGCCTTCGCAGAGAAAAAAGCAAACATCCTTGTCGGACAAAGCGTTTCTCTCTACCATTTCTATTGCTCCGGAAAGAATACTTGGACCTAAGGCTCGTTTTTTCTCGGTTGCCGATGGTTTTCTACTTGTCGGACTGCTTGGGGGAAGAGTGACAATTTTTTCTCCAGACGAATACAAGGGAAAAGCCAAGCAAACGATTATGAGCAAGCTTCCGGAAAACAGCTTTAGTTTCTCGACTTCTAACAATCGTAGTGAAAATAAGGTAAAAATGGTTGAAAACTCGTAAGTGTAAGCTGGGTAGAGAACATAATTGTATCCATGACGAAAGGAAACTGCTGCCAATCCAACGAAAGGAATGGAGAACAATCCCCAATAACAGCTTCTTTCAAAAGTTGAAAGATTTGGGGAGAGCCTGACTAATCCGTAAAAGAGTAGTGCGCTAAGTCCAATCGACCCAATTCCAACAAAAAACATTGGCAGGTTGATTTTGGATTTGAGGAAAAAATTGCGAACCGTTGAAAATTGCGAGCCTAGGTCTCGCAATCCATGCACTACTGGTTGGAATGGCAATGCATAGCCAGGACCGGCCGATAGGCTAAGAACCAACATCCAACCTTGGGTGCTTTCACTGAAGTGTTTTCCCCACAGGTCAGATTGAACATTGTAGTCCTGACGGGAATAGAGTTGATCGGATGAATAGCCCGTAAGGTTTTCGTTTGTCTTGCTCAGCAAATAGTAGGGTATAAAAAAAACAATCACTCCCAGACTAAGCACTTTTCCAAATTGTAAAAGTCGGGTCGTTTTGTGGTGAAAAGCAAGAAAGAGGAAAGGTATGGATGCTATCCCGGCCATGGTTAACAAGCTTGAAAGCTTGACCCAGGCAATTCCACCCAAACAGAAGAAAAAAACCACAGTCTGGATTGCTGATTTAGCGGGTTCTCGCTTTTCCACCCAAATTAAACCTACTTTTTGGGCCCAAATAATTAACCAAGGAAAAAGAGCTCCTGATATAACCGATGCCGTGCTTAAAGATATCGATAAAATTCCTATCGGTAATGCCAATAAGAGGGCAAGGAAAATTGCCTGCCATTGAAGGAAACCGAAGGTTTTGGCTAATTTCAGCCAACCTATGCCCCCAATCAAGGCAAGGGCAAACAAAGTGAATTGAATGGAATTCCCAACACTAAAGCCCAATAACAAACCTGGTAATGGAATCCACGAAGCACCCGGTGGTCTAGGTATCCATGCTTCCTGATCCGATGAGAAATCACTTGGGGATGGAGTCTTGGCAATATTTGGACACGGTGTTTGGCCTTCTAGCCACTGGATAGTAGAGAGGATTTGGGGAGCGATGTCTTCACCGACAGATGCAGGGAATTCGATCGTGACAAGTCGCACAAAAAATGCCGTTGCCAGAAAAATAATGGTTGGTGCCACTTTGACGAGCAAGATGTTCAAACTCTTGCCGTTGAAAATTTTTATCAACCTGACACCGACGAATCTTATCCAAACAAATCCAAGGGATAGTCCGAGCAAAATGACGAAGAATTTAGTAGATGAATACAAGCCGAACCAAACTGGTTCTTTGCTTCGAAGAAGACCTAGCTCGACGGTCTTGAAAATTACGAACCATCCAGGAAGAGAAAAAAGAAAAGCACGCAAGTAATTCTCTTTCAATTGCACGACTTGAGCCAGTCAGGATATTTTTCCGCATGAACGGAGATTTCGAAAAGGATCTCTTCCAGTGAAGTGGCGGGTTCCCATTCCCAGGATTCTTTGGCCTTGGCTGAGTCCATTACTATCCATGGTCCATCCATTGGACGCTCTTCCTCCGATGTAAGTACTTCATTGGGGCCAAGATGTTCTTCGCACCAAGAGCTTAACTGCTTCAATGACATTGAGTTTTCTATGCCCCCTCCAAGATTTATGATCTTGGGGGCGTCTCTATCCGGATTTTGCATTTGTCTCACAAGTAGAGGAACCAGATCTTTGGGATGAAGTGCATCTCTCACCTGTAAACCACTGCCACCGAAACCTATATATTGTAGAGAGTTTTTTTCACGAAAGGAATGAATCCAGTAGGAGAAAATACCCTGATCCGCTTTGCCGAATTGACCAGCCCCTGCTAAAACACCGCAACGATTGATCCATGTTGGAAACCCAAAAGCTTCACCGTATTCCAGAATTAAGGTTTCGGAGGCGAGTTTGGATGCACCGTAGAGGGAAATGGGTGCGGATGTAGGGAAATTCTCTGTCAGTCCCCGTGGGGAAATTCCTTGTCCAAGGTAATCTTGATCAAGTTCTAATTTATCGGTGCTCTTCTTTACGGGTAAATTTGCCAATTCACGAGCGGAATAGACGCGACTTGTACTAAGGAGAATTAAGCCTGCTCCGAGTTTTTTGCAGTATTCGAGCAAATTGAGTGTTCCGAGAAGATTGTGTTCCATTAATTGTCGACTGGAAACTTGTCCATCCATACCCGCAAGGACCGAGGGATTTGCGGCACAATCAATTACCCAATCAACAGGAGGCAGGTTTTGAAGGTCCGATGCTGAGCGGATGTCTCCCTGAATGAATGGTATGTTTAAATCATAAAGATTTCGAAGATTAAACTCACTTCCTCTTCTGCAGAGATTATCCAACCCAATAATGTCCAAACCATTATGGTTTTTTTGAAGGGATTTAGCTAGATTAAATCCAACAAATCCACAACAGCCTGTAATTAATATTTTTATAACCTATTGATAATATAAAAAGTTACTCTATAATGTAAATCTACGAAGGAATGTGTCAATTTTTCTTTCTACATATAAAAATAAATTCATTCATTGGAGAATTGAATAGATCAAAGAAGATGTTTTTGGGTATTTTAAGGAAGGATTGATGCTATGATCGATTGCGTTTACAGTCAGGTAATGGAATAAAAAGCAACAATCTAACATTTCCCAATCCTAACTATTCCAACAAGTTTGGTTTTAGTCGTATTTCGTCTGCAAAAAATTTTGAGTGCTTGTTTACTGGTATTCTTCTTTCTATATCTGCTCTTCCGACCTTAAATCGTTTAATATATTCTTCGTTCGGCCAATCATGTATTAAAATAAAATGTTGCAGGCTAATAACTTCCTGGGTTTTGATTGTTGAAACACTGTGAGAGAATTCTTTGTATTTTCGATGTAATATATTTCCATTAATCCAAAGAAATGAGCTATCCTTCTCTGACTTATTTAGATTTGGAAAGTACAGATGATCTCCGGCATAAACTTTTGGTAGAGAGGAATTACGGATCGATTCATCGACCATAAGCCATTGATAATAATTGCGTGACGGGTTTAGTGCGAAGAGTTGTCGTTGAGTCGACAGGATTAGCATTCCGATTCCGAGGAGCATACACGCACCCACTGGTAGAAGAGTTTTTCTAGTGTTGCTTCGAGGCAAGGGAATACGGGCGATTACCAAAGTGACCAAAACCATACACGCCGCTTCCTTTGGGATGAAGTATCGCTCCTTGAAAAGGTTAAGGGGAGTAAGATGAGAAATCAACCAGAAGAGCATGGGGATCGATATCCAAATGATGGAGCAAAAGATTATGAATTTATTACTTTTATTATCTTCAGATTCGGGGATTTTTTTTTCCTTCCCAGAGGTAGGATTGAGAAACAACGCCAAAATGATTGGAATCGAGACAAAAAGTGGGTGAATGGAATCAAGGTAAGAGGCGAGTAGATCTTGGAGATCATTGGCTTTAGACCATGTATTTAGATGACTTGATTGTTCATTGATGAGGAAGACATAAACCGGAAGAGAAATGATCCAAGCGAAGATTTCAGGGGAAGTCCTTATAATTCGATTGCGATTCTGCCCGATTGAAAGATACCTTGAGAGTGCTGCCAAACCCGAAAACACGATTCCCAAATAGTGTGTTAAGCAGATAGCAAAATGTGCTATAAATGCCCAAACCCACAGGCTTCGCTTGCCCTTGTCCATTCTAACGGATTGACCCGTATAAAGAACGGCGGCTCCGCAAAAATAGAACAAACCATAGGAGCGGGCTTCCATGGCTTGTCCAAAAAGAAGGCTGGATTGGAGTAAGACTCCTCCTACTCCGATCAGGGCAGCGATGGAACCAACCAGTTTTCGAAGCATAAGGTAGACCAAGACCGTTCCTCCTAGAATCCAAAGCAGACTTTCGACACGGAGGGCATTTAAGGATAGAGGAAGAAAGAGCTGCCCAACCCAATTAAGAAAAAAATAAAGAGGTGGCGAGTAATTGATGCCGGAACCAAGGGACTCCCCGAATTGACCGATGTGGTCATGATGAATGCCGTACCAGGTATACATTTCATCGACCCAAGGAGCCTTGTAAGGAATAAGATAGACTATACAAATTGCGAATGCTGATCCCAGAAGAACAAAGAGAAAGCTTAAAGATCGATCGACGCTCACTTTTTGGTTAATTTTTCCACTCACCAAGCCTCAGGTCGAAGTGCCCTGCCTGTGACGCTGGGAATTGACCTTGGATAACTTGTTTTGTGATCGAAGGTATTTTTTCATGAAATTCTATGCTTCGCTCTCCTGGATGGAGGGACCATGCTTTGCTTGTCATGAGATCCGCCCGCCAAAGGGAGGTTTGCTCCATAGCTTTTTCCACCGTGGTTTCCCAGCAGAGCATTTTGCCGTTGCCAAAGAGATGGCTTTTGATCGGTTCGCGCCATGAAAGCCAAGTTGGTTTCATTGGTAGCATCCCGAGAAAGCGTTCACGATGTATTAGGTAGTGGCGACTGGTAAAATTTTTGAAGAGAAAGACACCGCGCGAATCATCCTTTTTGTAATGGGTAGTTCCCTGATGTAGGTCGCCTTCACCAGTGGGTGGACCTCCGCGGGGGAGGACACAGAGAATATCTTCATTCTCCTCCATAAGCCTTATTCCCTTTGCGATCCATGAAAATCCTTCCTGTTCATAAAAGAGCATGTCGCAGTCTAAGTGGAGGATGTAGTCGGAATCCTTTTGATGAAACTGGCGAATTGATCCATGAATGGGATAACCCCTGAAACAATGAGTTTCTCGATAGGGCTTGCCTAGGTGAATTCTCGACAATTTAAGAACTTCACTCTGTGAAGGTGAAAATACTTCAATTTCAAAGGAGTGTTGTTTTTTAATCTCCTGTAGGATTTCAATTAGCTCTGCAAGCTCAGATTGTGGTAAGCTTTCTCCAAGCACACCATTCGGTCTACTTGCATCCAAAACCACAACTGTGTTGCTTGTCGCTTTGGTTGCCATCTTTAACAGAGGAGGCAAAGTGATTCGGATGAAGGAGGCATCCGACCGGGCAACAAAGATAAAACAGGAGATTTTTTTTATCTGATCAGCAGGGTGTTGAATGGAGTCTAAAGAGGAGAGTACTGTTTCTCTCAATCAGTCAAAAACAGGCGGATTCGGATTATTTTTCAATCTGTAGATACCGATTCCAAACTTGGAAAGGAAAGATTTAACTCCATTAAAAGGTGAAAACCGCATTGCGAATTTGGGAAGTGGCAAAGAAGCGGATCTTTCTCGTAATGAATCGATTTTCGGTCTGTTCTCAAGGATGTACTCAATAGGCTGATTCATACTTTTTTTATAAATCAGGACATTTTCATTTTCTTTGTAAACACCTACCGTTCTATCAAGATCTGGGAATTCAAGCAGTTGTTCCCTGTCCTTTGAGTGGGGCATAATGACAACACCTTCTTGAGAAATGAATTTAATGAGACTTTTAAGAAGGTCATAAGGAATCGAAGTCTCCAGAACCATAAGGTCAAAGGATGGTCTGCTCTGGAATAGTTTTAAGTCGAATTTCGATGAGGGGGCAAAACATACATGACCGCGAAAGTTCGTAGTGGTGCGGTACTGATCGATCACCTTATTCAAATTGCCGAGGCCTGGGAATGATTTGGCGCAAAAGGAAGTAATCTCGCTTGAGGCGAAAGAATAGGCGGAGCAAAGCAGGTTTACCGGAGAGTGAATGTCAAAAGTAGCAATTTTGATGGGTCCGGAAATTCTTCCGAGACAATCCAGCAAAATCATTTTTTCAAGAAATGAATCGGTGAGATCAACAGACGCTATGTCCTTGTTAAGCGTTTTCACGAAATCAACCAATTCATTGTTTTTCTTAGTATCATTTACTTGATGCAAAGAGTGTTGGAATCGACAATGATCAGTTTTGGTTGAGACTCGCTCTTTCTTGTCATCGTAAGGTTTTGGGAGCAATTTCAGGCTCGGGGCACCCCAGTCGGTTTTGTCCTTTCTTTCCGGTTGTTCGTAGGGGTCAAATGAGTTTGGAGTCCACATACTAATGGTTCTGGAACCTCCTTCCTTACCTGGTAAATGCTCCATGTGGTAGGAAAGGATTCCAAAACTCGAAAGCTCCATCCAGTTGTACTTCCTGGTCATCCTTAAGAATATTTCTATGTCGTTGCCACCCCATCCTACCGACCTTTCGTCCAAGCCTTGAGCTTCCTCCCATAAATTTTTATGCATGCCTATAACCCCAGCACCTCCCCCCCAATGCATGGATGGAGAATCACTGTGGAATGCGAAGGAGGATAATTTAATGAAACGATCCAATTCCAAATGGTTCGGTTCGGTTCGAAAGAAACGCCAGGGAATCTGCTTTCTTTCAATCATCAGGTAAGTTTCGGACATCGGATAGGGAGTTGCCAATAAATTTTCGCATAGATTATAGAGGGACAGGAGGGATGATGAGGTAAGCATGGTGTCTGCTCCCATACCGAAAAAATATTTTGCAGAAGATCTGCGAATTGCGAGATTATGGGGAAGCGTAGCGTGAATTCCTTTCAGATTCGGACTGATTGTTTTAATTTGCTCTTCTGTTAAGTTGATAAATTCTACAATTTCAGACGAGCCTTCAATTAGTTGCAAAGTTTCCTGCAGGGGTGTTTTGCTACCCCAATCTACCACCGTTAGTTTGAAAAAATCATTCTTATCAATTTCCTTGACTGCTGAAACGAAGTAATTGATGCAGGTTCGCATGCGATACAAAAAGTCGGGCATGTAGTCATCGTCTCTTCCGTAAATGCAAAATTCGATCACGGAAACTACTGGGAATAATGAACGATATGGGATCCCATGGATTCAAAATGAAAGGGAACATGCAATAGATCCGACAATTCATTGATTAACTTTTGTTTCTTGTTGGGGTAAGTGAAAAACATTATGAAACCTCCTCCTCCTGCCCCAAGCAGTTTGCCTCCAAGAGCTCCTGCGTTGATCCCACGGTCATAAACCGAGTCGATCAGGTCGGTGGAAATCTTATTCGACATGGACCGTTTGATTTTCCACGACTCATTGAGCAAGAGACCGAATTCATCCAGGGGGGTTGATTCCTCGCAAAGTATTTCAACCGCTTGGTCGACCATGTCCTTCATCTTGTCAAGCTCCTTGATCTTGTTGGGCGTATTACTAATTTGCGTTTCCGCAATTTCGGAAGCGGTTCGCGATATACCTGTGAAAAAAAGAACCAGTGAATCCTCCAACTCTTTTATTCTCGAGTTTCGCAAGGTAAGAGGCTGTACGATGATTCGATCATCTTTAAAGAATTCAATGATGTTGAAACCGCCAAAAGCCGCTGCTACTTGATCTTGTGACCCCACATGTTCTCCAATTATGTTCTGTTCGATGTCGATCGCCTCGTATGCGAGTTTTCTTTTGGTTATGAATTGCCCGCTCAACGCATATAAGGAGTGAAGCAAGCCGACGGTAAAGGCCGAACTAGAACCAACGCCAGACATGGCGGGAACATCGCCTGTGTGAACAAGTTCTATGCCTTTTTCGATTTTAAGGAATTCAAGGCAGGCTTTGACAGAGGGATGCTCGATATCATGTAGTGAATTTTTGTATTCACTTTTGTAATATCGTATTCGATACTTGTGATCGAAAAAGGGGGGGAGTTCGCGAACGGTAAGGTAGTTGTACTTTGATATCGTCGTACTAAGCACCTTCCCCCCGTGTTCCCGATAGTAGACCGGATAGTCGGTGCCACCTCCAAGGAAGGAGATACGAAGAGGAGTGCGGGTAATGATCAAGGTTTAAAGAAATTGGTGACCATTGCTCTTAATCCATAAATTTGCCATATTCATCCCTGCGTGAAAGAATAGGTTTTTTCACCGGCCACCAGAAATTGTATTCAGGGTCGTTCCATGTGATCGTGAACTGTCCTTCGGGATTGTAGTAGGTGCTTTGCTTGTAATGGAAGATTGCTCGGTCGCTCATTACGATGTGACCATTGCCAAACTTTGGTGGAATGAAAACTTGCAACCTATTTGTTTCCGAAAGATTGAAAGCTTCCCACCTCTTGAATTGAGGATGTCCGGAGTCATTGTTGACTACAATCAAATAAAAAGATCCTTCCAGACAAGTTACCAGTTTGCAGGTTTCCGAATCACCATGAATGCCCCTGAGAACATGCTGGCGGGACATGCTGACATCGTCTTGTACGAATTCTGCGTCAATGCCTGCTTCTTCATAGGCCTGTTTGTTCCAAGTTTCAACATAGGAACCCCTGAAATCTTCGAAAGGTTTGGGCTCGATTAATAGTACGCCATCCAAATTAGTTTTTTCAATCTTCACGAGTTATTTATTTTTTTAAGGAATCAATAAACCAGCGAACGGTTTTTTCTATACCATCCGAAATATTCGTTCTTGGAGTGAATCCGAGTATTTCCCTAGCTTTTGAAATATCAATCATTCTTTTGGGAATCATGCTGGGCATTGAGTCGTCAAATGCTACATTAGCATCTTTATATCCAGTCGACTTCAAAATCAGCTTAATAATCTCCCTTATGGTAATTGGTTGCCCTGAAGCAATGTTAACACAATCGCCGCCATCCAGTTTTTCAAGCGCTAGCACTGTTCCATCGACAAGATCATCGATGTAAATGAAGTCCTTAAGGTCCATTCCGTCTCCCCAGACTGAAAATGGATTCTCTTTGTTGACTGCCCTGCGAATCAAAGCAGGTATGACCTTTGACTTTTCGGGATCGAACTTGTCATATGGTCCGTATGCGTTACCAGGTCGTACAACCACAGTTTTCATCGGGTCTTTTATATGATTGGAATACATGTCGCACATGATCTCCGAAAAACGTTTCATCCATCCTACAATCTGGTATTTGCTGAAATATTTAAAATTTACATCCGTTTCTTTTACGGCATGATCAGTAAGTGGGTATACGGTATTACTGCTGTAAAACAATGTTTTATCTACGTTTTGGGCATAGGCCGCTTCAAGAAGGCGGGCATTCATTATTAGGTTCGGCGTCAGGTGTACCAAAGGGGTCTTTTCCATAATTGCGGCACCGGAACTATTTGCCGCGGCGATTACGAGAAAATCAACTTCTTCGCAAATACGCATACAATGTCCGCTTTTTTCAAGATCACAACTCACATATTCTACGGAAGAATCTCGCCATAGCGGTTCCGTTTCGTGCAATGATGCCCGCACATTTGCTCCCAATTCCAGAAAGCGTTTGGTTAAATTAATCCCGAAGAAGCCGGCACCTCCGGCAATTAATACTTTCTTGTTCTTAAAAAAGTCAGTCAAAAGCCAATTGGTTTAGATTGTAACGAATCAATCATTTGAAGTAGTTTTTACGGTTAAGGTATTCATTACGATTAGACAAAAACCATTCCCATGTTGCCTTCAGACCTTCATGTAAGGAGGTTTGAGGGTCATAATTAATCTGTTCTCTTGCTTTTTCAATACTCATGACCCTTTTGGGGAAACCACTTGGCTTTGAAGTGTCGAATTCATATCTAAAATCAATAAATTGATTAAGCGTTTCAACTAATTCTCTTACGGTGTGTCCCTTTCCACTACCCAAGTTTACAAATTCTCCTCCGGTCCCATACCTCAAAGCCTGCATTGTACCCAGAGCAACATCCTCGCTGTAAGCAAAATCTCTGATTGCGCTTCCGTCTCCCCACACGGACAAAGGTGTTTCTTTTTGAGCTATTCGAGCCATTAGGGACGGAATAACCATAGCGTTTTCAGGATCAAAATTATCCCATGGTCCGTACACATTGCAGGGCCGAACAATTGCCATATTTGTCATTCCGTATTGCTTTTTATAGGCCAAAATTTGCATTTCTCCCATTCTCTTGGCCCAGCCCGGAAACATATCCATCGGTGGAGGTTCTTTGCCCGGATCAAATTCGGATGGCTCGACAAAGATCTCATTTGCCGGATAAGCACCGATTGAACTAGTGTAGACAACTTTTTTGATTTTGTTTCGGCGGCAAGCTTCCAATATGTTGGTGTTGAACATTAAAAGTGGCACGAAAAAACTTGCTGGGTGGCTTTTGGTCACTTCGATAGAACCTTTGATGCCAGCAACATGAAAAACATAATCCATGCCTTTGGTTATGTCCATGCATACGGAAAGTTCAGTGAGATCCGCAGTAATCGACTTGGCTCTGTCGTCTGCAACGACATCGTCCAGTGAAACGGAAGTTACCTCTGCTTTGGCTTCGCAAAGCATCCTGACTATTGCCCGGCCAATCATACCGGTTCCTCCGGTGACTAAGCATTTGCGGTTCGCAAAGAATTCAGTTAGCGATTTATTCAATTTTGGAAAGGGTTTTAGAAAGAGTGACTTTGTCCGCCATCTGCCGTTATGCAGGCACCATTGATTAAACTGGCTCGCTCGGAGCAAAGAAAGCAGACAAGTGAGGCTACCTCTTCAGGTTTCCCTAACCTGCCTAATGGATAATCTGATTCCATTTGGTCGATGAAAGATTGAGGAGATTTCTTTCTAAATTCATCCCAACCGGTGTCGGGAATCATTATTGCTCCGGGTGACACAACATTGAAGGTTATGCCTTTACGAACCAATTCAACACTTTTTGACATGCACTTGGCGTGACTAATTTGAGCACTCTTAGCCATATTGAACCAAGGTCTACCTCCTCCCTCCCTACCGTAAATTGAGCTTATGTGAATAACTCTTCCCCATTCTTCCTTGAGCATAAACGGAAGAAATGCGTTAGTGAAGCGGATTGCAGTTCCCGTATTTTTCTCGTATACTTCATTCCATAGGGAGTAATCGACTTCATGATACTTATCTTGTCCCCATCGACCACCGCCTCCCACGTTGTTAATCAAAATATGGAGTTTGCCCCAAGTTGATTCAAGGGTTGAAACGGTCCTTTGGATTGCACTCGAGTCGGTTAGATCTTCTTGGTTGCAAAGGGTGTCGACCGGCGTAGAACTTCTTATATGTGAACTTGTTTCTTCGAGTTTGGACATCTCTCTGGCAACAATGCAAATGTTACATCCTTCGTTCGCCAGTTCAATTGCTATCGCTCTCCCAATTCCATGACTACCTCCTGTCACAAGGGCATACTTCCCTTCAAGTCCCAAATTCATAAATAATTTGGAGTTGGCATAAAGTTTAGATAGGTTGCCATATGTAATACATGTAGCCTTCCATGAATAGGCTTCCGAAATTCAAGCGTTGCACTTTTTCGATCTTGGCAGAACCTTCTTGCTCGAGTTGCATAAGCCGGGGTAAAAGGCCTTCCGTATACCCTCTTTTACGGTGAAATTTTGCGGCGAGATAATCGAATAACTTGCTCGAGTCATAGAGCTCGACCGTTGGTTCTATATGGATGCATTTGATAGGTTTAAAATGCAAAAGGTATTGAATGAAATCCTCAAATTTGCTCGCCAACTGCTCGATTGCTCCAAAAGTGAAAATAATACTGTCTGGTTTTATGTCGAAATCGTAGTCCGGTTTAATCATATCAAATTTTCTGGCTTTAATTCGTTTGCCCTTTTGCTTCCCAATTTCGGAGACAAGTTCAACCGAAGCGGGGACGAAGTCAGAACCGAACAAGTTCTTGTCGGGATAAATTTCTGAAAGTAGAACCAAATTCAGACCTGTTCCACATCCAAATTCATAGACATTTTGAAAAGGTGCGAAATGATTTTCAAACAACCATTTGCGGAAAATAGTCATGTAATCGTACTCGAAGCGAGGGTTGTTCGGTTCTATGTAATTGCCGTTCAACCTAATTATTTGGTCATCTCGAATGAATTTCGGAATGATTGATTTCAAATGGTATCCGGATTCAATAAACTTATCCAAATTCTCTTGCCAACCCTTGTTCCAGATTGCTTCTCGTTCCGGTTCTCCGATTCGTTGTTGGTCGTTTTCTATTTTATTTAAAATTTCCAGAATGAGCTCATCTCTTTTCTCACCCTCTAAAATCTCGTATGAAAAGTCAGTCTGCTCGATTAACTCCAAGCACTCTTTACCGAAAGATTCCTTAGTAGCTCCGAAGGAATTGCAAAAGTCATCAATGGAAATTAGGTTCATTTTCTTTTAGGGGACATTAAATTAGAAAGGCCCTTTGAAGCGCCTCTCGTGGCTGTAAAATAACTCATCCGATAGGCTTATCGGTTCGAGATCAAGGATACTCTCGCATTCTCTTATAATTGTTTCCGCATTGGGGTAAAATTCGTTTTCGAGGCATCGCACGGTAGGGCAGGGAGCATGGGCAAAGCCAACTCTCCGAATGGGCTTTTTTAGGGAGTCAAAGCATTTTTCATAAGTTAATGCGGCAATTTCTCCCCCCGCCCCATAGCTGGTCCAATCGTTGTCAGCTATAATGCAGAACCCGGTCTTGGCCACGGAGCGGGCAATTGAATCGGCGTCCAACGGATACAATGATCGTACATCAATAACTTCTGCCTTTACGCCCCTGTGTTTGAATAAAATTTCTGCTGCCCTTAAAGCCTCAATGTTCATCCAGGAGGTACCAACGATGGTGATGTCTGAACCTTCACGCAAAACTTTCGCTATGCCAATGGGAGTCTCGTAAGTTTCTTCCAGAACCTTGTCCGTAGCCCAGTACAGCCAACGATGCTCCAAGCAGACAACGGGAGAGTCGTCTCTGATCGCTGAAGTGATCATTCCTTTTGCATCGCTAGCCGTGGTTGGAAGAATTACCTTTAATCCCGGAATATGAGCAAAATAAGAATGCAGGCTCTTGCTGTGTTGCGATCCTTGGCCCCAGCCCCTGCCTATTATAGCTCTTATGAGAATTGGAGTTTTGAAGTGAGATCCAGTGGTGTAATTGTAACTGGATATCATGTTTACAAGCTGGTTCATTGCGAGCAAAAGGAAATCGACCCGTATGTGCACATGTATCGGCTTAAGCCCCTGCAATGCAGCTCCCAAAGCAAAACCAGTCATCGCTTCTTCAGCTAACGGTGTGTCGAAGCAACGTGAGGGTCCGTATTTTTCAAGAAGGTTGACCGTAGATCCGAAGATTTTCTTGTGATCCGGAACTCCGATTCCAAAGATTATGATCGATTCGTCCCTTGCCATCTCTTGATCAATTGCTTCGTTGATTGCTTCGCAGTAAGTCAGTTCTCTCAAGTTAAAACACCCTTCAGTAATTCGTTATTACTCGGTTCCGGAGCTTCTTTAGCCGCCGCAACTGCTTCTTCAATCTCCACTTCGATCTTTCGTTCCAGAGATTCCACTTCCTTGACACTTAGACCATCCTCTAGGATTCTCTCTCTTTGAATAGCCACGGAATCCCTTGATTGCCAATCGTCAAACTTGCTTTTATCCCTGTAGTTTTCCCCGAAATCCTGATTTATACCAACATGCTCGAGGTATCGGTAGCAACTTATTTTCAGAAAGGCCGGACGAAAAGTCTTTCTGCATTTTAATGATGCCTCCGATGCAATTTGGTAAATTCTCAATGGGTCGTCGTTGTCTAGCTGGTACACATCGATCTCAAATCCCTTGAGGATACTCATGACATCCTTGAATCCTTGTCTTGCGTGCTTAGAAGTATGTACGGCATATCCATTGTCCTCACAAATAAACATTACGGGAACCTGTTGAAGAGCAGCAATGTTTATAGACTCCCAGAAGGAGCCTTCGTCCATAGCTCCATCGCCAAAGAAAGCGCACGCAACCAAGGGTTGTTTTCTGTATTTTATAGCATAGGCAGTACCAACGGCAAGCGGGAGGTTGCTTGCAACGATTGCGGTGGCTCCGTAGTGACCTTTCGTTGGAAGAGCAAGGTGCATTGATCCGGATTTTCCCCGGGCTGTGCCGGTGGTCTTTCCGTAAAGTTCGGCAAAAAATTTACGGCATTCCATGGTTTTCGCCAAGTAGGCTGCATGCGACCGATAGGTTGTGTAGATTGGATCTTCGCTCTTGAGGGCTTGGCAAACTCCAGCCGGGATCGATTCCTGTCCGTATGACATGTGCATTGGTGAACGCATCTCGTCTTCCGGATAAAGCTTGATTATCGTATCCTCGCACTTCCGGGCTAGGTAAAGTCTTTGATAAAGTTCAACTCCAACTGTGTTTGCCATGCTCATTGAGTCAATTTTCCTAGGGGTTAAAGTTTGGTATTGCTTTGCCTTGCCAAGAAGCGAGAAGGAGAATGCCCAGAGCCGTCATTTGAATGAACTTGCCTTTCAGTACGAGTTCCTTGAAGTCGCAAAGTTCGAACTTGCCCACCTCGATGGATTCCCGAACGATATAATCTTTTTTGATTTTGGAGTTGCAGGCTAGGAAGATGGTTTCGATAGATGAACTTCGGTTTGAAGCAAGGGAACAATTTCCCAGTTGCTGGAGGGAAGAAGACTCATAACCCGTTTCTTCTAGAAGTTCACGATTAGCCGCATCATCTGGAGATTCGTTCTCTTCAATGGAGCCACTTGGCAGCTCCCATGTCCATTTTTTCAGAGGTGGTCGAAATTGCCGTACTAGGAGTATTTTCCCTTCTGTTGTGAAAGGGAGGATGAGGACTCCATTACCTTCATTCAGGGTATAGTATTTTTGATTTCTGAACTCGGGTGGGTCATGAAGCGTCTCTTCGAGGATAGTGAACCACTTGGTTCGAAAAACTTCACTCATCACCTAAAATGGTCCTTTAAAGCGTTTGTAAATGTCGGCCATTGAATTCTCATCAGGCAATTTGATTCCATGATTTGATTTCTCTTTTGCAAGAGAGGCTATTTGATCACAAAGAGTTGTCAGGTTCGGATAAAAAAGATCTTCCAAGCTTTTTGCCGTAGGGCAAGGGGCATGAGCCATTCCAACTGAAGTGATAGGACTTTTTAGAATGGATGGATTACTTTCGCACACCCACCTGGAAATTTCTGCACAGACTCCGTATGGTAGCCAACTCGTATCAGCAACGAGTAGTTTGCCGGTTTTGGATAGGCTT
>JAYYQI010000004.1:0-12543 GCA_036128475.1 Verrucomicrobiota bacterium | reverse complement strand
ACAAAGATATCATCACGGCTGAACACATGAGCAAGATGAAAGATCAGGCCATAGTTTGTAACATTGGTCATTTCGATAACGAGATACAAGTTGCTGAACTTGAGAATATGCCAGGGGTCACCAAAGAAGTAATCAAGGATGATTCAGTTCCTGGTGGTCCCGTAAGCCGCTTCACATTTGCGGACGGAAAAAGTATCTACCTACTCGCCGAGGGCAGATTGATCAATCTTGGTTGTGCTACGGGTCATCCTAGTTTTGTCATGTCAAACAGCTTTACCAACCAAACCATTGCTCAAATTGACATTCGCAACAATCCAGATCGAAAGATTGGAGTTACCCGTCTGAGCAAGGAATTAGATGAGGAAGTAGCCCGTTTACACTTAGATAAACTAGGGGCAAAACTCACTGAACTTCGTCCTGAACAAGCCGACTACATTGGTGTACCAGTATCTGGTCCATACAAACCTGAGCATTACCGATACTAGAGACTACTTTCACACCTAAATATTTATTACAATTTAAGGACGGTTTCTGGAATGAAGCCGTCCTTTTTTTGATGCGTTGACCAAGGGGTGGTCAGGGTCTAGGATCTGATCCCTTAGTAATGTTTTTTGACGAAACAAAAGTCTATTTAAAGGCGGGGAATGGCGGGGATGGTTGTATGTCATTCCTTCGTCAGAAATACATGCCCAAGGGAGGACCCAATGGAGGTAATGGTGGTCGAGGGGGAGATCTCCTATTGCAAGCGGATGAAAACATTTCGGATTTACGAGCCTTTCATTTCAAGAAACACTGGAAGGCTAGAAATGGAGAACCGGGGAGAGGAAGCGATCAAAACGGAAAAGGGGGAGATCCTTGTATTCTTAAGGTTCCTTTAGGGACGGAAGTTCGCCCGGTAGACTCGGAAGAAATTATTTGCGAACTACTTCATCATGAGCAGGAAGTACTTTTGCTCGAAGGAGGGAAGGGTGGTCGAGGAAATGCTACTTTCAAGAGTTCGATCAACCAAACTCCCCGCCAATTCACCGAAGGAAAACCCGGCATGGAAGGCGATTATGTTTTTACCCTTAAAACCATTGCCGATATCGGACTGGTTGGGTTTCCGAATGCGGGAAAATCTACGCTTCTTAACGTTCTTTCCAATGCCACCCCGAAAATTGATTCTTATCCTTTTACAACCTTAGTGCCCACGGTTGGAGTCATCGACTATCCAGATGAATTCAAAAGCCTGACTATGGCCGATGTTCCC
Source organism: Verrucomicrobiota bacterium (assembly GCA_036128475.1). GTDB lineage: Bacteria > Verrucomicrobiota > Verrucomicrobiia > Opitutales > Seribacteraceae > Seribacter. The sequence goes on along the minus strand of JAYYQI010000004.1, from coordinate 11,294 downwards.
GGTTTAATCGAGGGAGCAGCCGAAAATCGTGGATTGGGACATCGCTTTCTTAGGCATGTGGAAAGATGCAGGTTGATTCTGTATCTGCTCGATTTGGCAGGGACGGACGGCAGGAGTCCGAGCGATGATTTCAAGCATTTGCGGAAGGAACTTTCTGATTATGACCCGAAATTAGAGAACAAACCTTTCCTAGTTGTCGGCAATAAGATCGATGAGGATGGAGCCAAGGAATATACCGATGAATTCAAGCGTACTTTCCCGGATATCTCTCTTCTGCCCGTATCTGCCATCCTCGAGGATGGTTTACCCGAATTACGCCAGAAATTACTTGAGCATTTAGATCACTAACGATCTTTAAACTCAAAAAAATTTCATACAAAGATTTCTCTTTTTTTGCTTGCTTTCGCACAAACGCTTGTGCAAAACAAATTCCATGGAATTCGATTTGGTGGGAACGGATGAGGATAATGTTGAAATCGAGGATCCCTTTGTGGGAAATTTCGATCCTACTCGAAAAGGAAGTATTCAGGACTCTTCCTTTTCCGGAGAGAGTAATCGGGAGAAGGCCGAGCGAATTATTCGGGAAATGGAATCATCCTACCAAAAACTGAATCATCTGCTTGCTGTGTTCGATCGAATCAAACGTTAGTTAATGACTAAACGGGTAATAAAGTCTCTGAGTTCGATCGCTTCCGAGATGGGCAAGAAAGGCGGTCGGGCAGGGAAGGGGTTGTCCAAGAAAAGAGGCAATTCAACCTATTACCGGGATATGCAAAGAAAATCCGTCCAGTCCCGATTGGCAAATTCCAAAAGATCTACTTGATCCAGTCTTCTTCTTCGATGAGGAATTGCCATTGTCCGCGATAGCGCGACAAATGCCCAACCCCGGAAATCGAATCACCCATACGTAAGGAAAAGAGTTTTTTTCGGATCTCTGGATTAAAACTGTAAAGCCCAAGTTGATGCCCCTCGGCAAGCATACTCAATGGACTATTTCGCGAAATGGTTCCTCGGAAGCGAAAAGTAACTCCATAGTTTTGGGGATCCAGTGATTTTGGAGACCATCTTGGGGCGATTTTAGCTGCCCGTGTATAATCAACGGAACGAGCTTCAGTTTCGATTTCCGCATAATTCTTTCCCTTCTTTGGAGGAAGTCCACTTGTACTAAAACGAGCAATTACCGGAAAGTGGTCGCTCATACCAAACCCATTTAATTCATTCGACCATTTGAAAGGTAGACCACTTCCCGAGATCGCATTGACTCCCTCCTTTTGGCAGACCTCAAAAGAATCAGCGATATAACGGATTCCTTTGGCATCATAGAGCCCCTGGGGAATAATAATATGCATGAGCGTACCCCACTTACCACGCCATGCATCCGAACCTCTTTGTTCAACCGGTAATTCATGCCAGAGGTTGTAAAGTTTTGGAGCAATCGCCCGTCTATCCGGCTCCGTTGGGCCCGCCAGAAGAACATCGTTAATTCCCGTCTTGGGCATATCGGAAGCATAGACGGCGGATTGATTATAGTGGGAATTTAAATCCCCCCCCACCAGAAAATCAGCAAATGGATCCTTCCGAATAATTTCGTCGATTCTTTTTCTCAAAGTCTCCGCGTTCTGGATTCGATGAATTTCCATTTCTTGCGAAGATGCACCGGATTTCCAATGGTTGTTAAATAATATAAATGGAGTACCATCCACGGAGATCGTTGTTTCCAAAATAGGTCGGGCCATACGAATTGGATGAAGTCTTTGAGAACTGATGGGAAACTTCGAAAGCGTCATGCATTGTACTGCTGGCCATTTACTGGAAATATCATCCGGATCATAACCTTGAGCGAATTCATAAGGACCCAATCCATTCTTCTTTAAGGCATCAAGTAGAAGCTCACTGGCGGAAGGAGAGCTATTCGGTGTTCGATCCACTTCGATTTCCTGGAGAAGAACGACATCGGGTCCGGTCGGTCCGCCGATCAGACGAAGGGAACGAATGATGGCCGCTAATTTGTTCTCCAGTTCCGTGGATCCATAAGTTTCCGGTTTGTAATCGTCGTAGAGAGATACGCCATCGGCATCGAATAGATTCTCAACATTATAGGCAACCACCGTGAAAGTCTTTGCCTGGATAAAACCACTGACAAAAACAAACAGAGCCAATACAGGTAGATAACGAGTAAATATGGGCAACATACTCGAATTCAGAACGGATTTGTCCTATGCCGCAATCCGATTTCTTTCCTTGCGGAGAAATACTGGATTGGAGTCGGTAGAATCTTTTACGCTCAATTCATATCCATGCTCGTTGAAATCACGAATACCTTCCAGAGAATCAACCCGATTACGCACAAGGAAGGAAGACATATATCCACGTGCTTTCTTAGCGTAGAAACTAATAATCTTAAATTTCCCGTTTTTTTCGTCTTTGAAAACCGGGGCGACCACTTCAGCATCTATCTTGTTTCCACGGGCTGCCTTGAAATATTCTTGTGAGGCAAGATTTATCAATAATTTGGATTTGTTCTTTTTTAAATCCTCATTGATCGTCTCAGCCAGTCGATCCCCCCAAAAAGCATACAAATCTTTTCCTGCTGGGTTAGGGTAGGCCGTACCCATTTCCAGTCGATGAGGTTGAATCAAATCCAGGGGGCGCAAAATCCCATACAAACCGGAAAGGATTCTCAATTTCTTTTGGGCAAATGCGAAATCAGATTTTTTAAAATCCCATGCCTGTAAACCCTCATAAACGTTTCCCTTGAATGCCAGAATCGCTTGTTTGCTGGATTTTTCATCGTGTTTGAATTTCCAGCTTTGATAACGTTCCTTGTTCAACTCAGCCAACTTTGGACTTATCCCCATCAATTCACTAATCTCTTCTGATGACATCTTGGAAAGACCTGAAATTAAATCCTTGGAAAGAGGGAGAAAATCAGGCTCCGTACAAATCTCATGAATCGGAGGGGTCTCAAAGTCGAGGGTTTTAGCGGGGGATAAAAGAATCATAGTTTAACTCATCCTAACCACCCTCTGCATCGATTCAAGATGAGAAAATAAAAAAAAATTTGCGGATCTATATATCTAGTGCATATATGTATAACATCTAATTATACTATAAATTAATTATGCACCATTCTTCTAAAATTTTATTTCGAGATTCATCGAGAATTCTGAATTTCAGTTTGCTCTTCTTCTTACTATTTGGTTTTGGGCAGATGATCATGAGGGGACAACCATTGGAAGTGGATTCAGCAAAATTTACCCCTTCTCCAATTTTACAAAAACCAAGCATCACTATTGGCGAAATGACCAGTCGTTTGCCTACCAGTAAACCTTTTCCCAAGGAAGAGACTTCAACTGGAGAAAATCTCGAGAGTACTCAGAATCAACTTTCTCGGGAAATAATTCTCAAAACAAATCCGGAAACGGAGCAAGATACCGATTCATTGCAGCAAAAAATCGAATCTCTCGAACTTGCTCTCGAAGAAAAAAACAAGGAACTCGAAAACCTGCGAAATGAAAATGCAACAACTTGTTCATTGAATGAAAGCTTACGGGCCAATCGCGATGAACTTGCCGAAATTCTCAAAGCCTTAGGTGGTGACAAAGTCAAACAATTGAGCCTGGAAGAAAAAGAATCTTCTGCGAAGAGTGTGCCTCATACCAAGGGATGGTATTATCTCGAAGGACAAGGTTGGCTTTGGACGGCGCCTTCAACCTTTCCCATGATTTTTTCCGCTCAACGAGGTCACTGGATTTATTACGAAAGGGGTTCCCACGACCCCTGGATTCACTACGACTATCAACTTCAGACCTGGGAAAAGTGGTAATTCTCATGTCTTTAAAATAAAAACTATGAAAATCACCCTTCCGCTTGTCTCTATATTCTATTTTTTATGCTTTTCTTATCACGGCATGTCGCAATCTCCACCGACTCAGCCCCCACCCACACCGCCTCCTCCAGCACACGATGACAGCTATCGGGAAAAGTACGAACAAACTGTTGCAGAAGTGGAGGAAGCCAATCAAACACTTGCTCTATTATTGGTAACCCTCGAGCAAAAAACGAATCAATCCAAAGAACTTCAGGAGATTATTGATTTAATGGAAAATGAGGAACTACCGGATGCCCGGGCGGGTCTTGAAAAATCCAAAAATCAACTCGCTGATCTACAGCAAACCAGCTCGGGTCTAACCAATGAAATTAAGGCGGAGTCCACAAAAAACGAAGAATGGGGACTTCTCGAAAACGACCTGCTCGCGGAAATCGATTCTCTCACTTCTTCCATGAACGAACGGGAAGGACTACTTGCGGATCTCGAACTCGAAATTCAAAATTCCATCGAAGCCCTCAAAATGCCTCATTTACCATACTGGCACTATCTTGATGGTATTGGCTGGCTCTGGACAGCTCCACAATTTCACCCCTATGTCTACTCCTTCGAACGGGATAATTGGCTTTTCTACAACCAAGGATCCCATAACCCCTGGCAATATTTCGACTACCAATCCCAGACCTGGGAAGACTGGTATCTCGAATGATTTTTTTTGGCCCCATACTTAGTTTAAATACATAGAAATATTAATAAAATGAAAAAATTCATACTCTTCACTTCCTTCTTCGGATTTCTACTTACTCCCTTTTCCTTTGCATGGGCAAAGCAGAATGTTCTGCAGGACCTGACGTACTTGCAGAGAGCGGGTACCAAGTTGGTCGATCTAAATTACAGGCTTACCTTGGAAACCGGGCAAACCGCCGAAGTCACCTTTACCTTTAGTCACGACAATGGATCAACCTTCCCCGTTGCTTGTCGGTCCATTACCGGAGATGTCGGAAAGGGATTAACTTCGGGATACAAATCCGCAGTCTGGGATGCCGGCGTGGATTGGCCCTTACAATTTACCGATCTTGGACGGATTAAGGCAACCTGTCTGGTTACGGGGGAAGATCCTCCTCCCGATGATGATCGTAAACCCCTTGCATTCGATGTGGTCTCTGTTCCGCTTACATCCAGTAAGATTATTTACAGCCCAGCATGGTCTTTAAACAAATGGCTAGATCAAGCGATTGAAATGGGTGAGATGACCAAAAGGCCCAAAGGATATAAAGTGGCAAAATACGAAGTAACCAATCACCAATGGAATGAAGTTGCCGAGTGGAGTGTCAGCCGTGGGTATGATTTAAAACAAGTTTCTTATTCACCGGGTGAGGAAAATCTACCCCGCACGAATGTGGCGATCAAAGAAGTAGTCAAATGGCTCAACGCCCTCTCCGAAAAACAAGGTCTTACTCCTATGTATTACTTGGATCCCTTTGAGCCGCGCTGGGATCAAAATAGAGATGGCAAGTTTACCTTGGGAAATGATTCGATGTGGGGAGGTGAGGAAGAAGGTGATTGGGATTACCAATGGGATCCTAATTTCGATTGGACACTCATTCCCAATGGAAAAAAACACCTAACGGGTGGTTGGATTGAATTTGATCCGAATTACAACGGGATGTGGGACGAAGGAGAACCCTTTTACGATCGTAACCGGAATAAGGTTTTCGATGAGGGCATTGACTCCTTATGGGGAGGTGAAGAAGAAGGTGATTGGGATTATGAATGGGACCCTAATTTTGATTGGACACTCATTCCCAATGGAAAAAAACACCTGACGGGTGGTTGGATTGAATTTGATCCGAATTACAACGGGATGTGGGACGAAGGAGAACCCTTTTACGACCGCAATCGTAATGGCAAATTCGAGCCATGGGAGTTCTTTGATCTCAACAATAACGGAAAGGTTGATGATGGATTGACTGAAGTTTGTCGGACTGGAGATATTTCGAGTATCGAAAAATACTTGGGCGGATTTTCTATTGGCTTACACACAAAACTAGATAGGGGTGGATTTACCCTACCAAAGTCTGATTTTGCTTTTTCGGAAACGCATTTTCTGGCTATGGGCGGAAGAGAGAATAGTGAATGGGGTGAATATTGGGATTACTATAAACCAGGACCCCCTGATGAAGGTCCAAAACAAGGTTTAATTTTTAAGGACGAGTGGCCTTGGGGTGCAGAATCCCCGGATGAGATGCCCAATATTGATGAATATGCCATCACTCCTTTCGGAAAGTTTTCCTCTCCTCAGGGAGTTGGGCTTACCAAAGCGAATGATTTTGGAATTTATGACATGATCGGAAATGTTCGCGAATATATAAACCACTGGCACAAGGGAACACCTCCTGGTTATTTTTATGGCGAACCTTTTGTCATAAAAGAAGTAATGGTATCGGGTGGATCCGTGTCGAATGGTTTTGAAAAAGTCCAAAATTGGGATTCATGGGATCCTGATTATTCCGAGCCTAAATGGGAAATTGTTCCAAGTCAGGTTATGGCTCCATACCTCGAAGATTGGTCGCCTGATCTAGGAGATGAAATCAATCCGCCAAGTGCTGACGGCAATCCGGATGTTGGTTTTCGTCCCGTAAGATGGACATTCTAATTCCCGGGAAAATTTGGAAAGGACAAAAACCATGAAAAAAATACTTCTCAAATTTCTGCCCCTACTTTTCGGGTTGATGACTGTTTTACGTGCTGAAACCATTGAGCAAATCGGACCCGTAACCACGATTGACACGACGGATGCACCCGATCTTAGCAAGCCCATCGTGGTGATTGGAGCAGCCATGCGCCTCGATACCCGTAATCCGGATGTAGAATTTTCGCTCAGTGGGAATACGGTTCAGGAAAACCAGCCCGTCGGATCAGAAGTGGGTCGCTTTCGTTCATCCGATTCGGTAACATATTTCCTCATTAGCGGAACAGGTTCCAGTGGAAACGCCAACTTCACCCTAAGTCCGGAAGGCACTCTCAAAACCGCGAAGTCCTTTGATTTCGAGGAGGTTCAGGAATATTCTATCCGTGTTCTAGCCACTGCCTCCGGGAAGAGTCCCACGGAAAAAGTCTTTACCGTCCATGTTTTGGATGTGGATGAATCGGACCCGTCTGATTTTGCCTTGTCCAATGATTCAGTACGGGAGAACCTGCCCGTTCGTTCCAAAGTTGGTCAGTTTACCATGCAGGGTGGTGGTTCGGCAGAGTTTACATTGCTAAAAGGGGAGGGTGATTCGGGTAATCGATTTTTCACGATCACTGAAGATGGAGAATTGCTTACGGCAACGGTACTCGATCATTCCCAAAGCCCTATTCTTTCCATTCGCGTACAGGCCACACTAGATGGGGCAATTCTATCCAAAGCTTTTAAAATCTCTGTAATTCAAAACGAATTGCCGCCACCCCAACCTTCCGAATGGAAGAAGAAATGGGAAGAGGAAGTGGCAAAGCTCGATGCATTGCGCCAAAGAATCGGGGATACCAATCAAAGTATTCTTGAGGTGGAGGAAACCCTTGCGCGTCAATCCAATCGAAAAGAAGAATTGGAGGAGGATATTGCCAAGATCGACGAAGAGACAAAAGCATGCGAAGCGGAGTGCGCCAAGGTGGAACTCGAGATCAACGAAAAGGAAAAGAGACTGGAAGAAATCAGAGCTCAGAATCAGGAATTGGCTGAGCGTGTCGAAGCCTTGAAAGATCAGCGAAATGATCTCCAGGAAAAAGATTCGGAACTAGCGGAACAAGTTACGGAAAAAGAGAACGAAGCGAAGGAGTTAAATGACAAACTTCGTATTCCACATCTTAAAGGCTGGCATTACACCGAAGAAAAAGGCTGGCTTTGGACGGATGTCGGATTTTATCCGATGATGTATTCGAACCAAGAGGAAGCATGGCTGGAATATTCGCAAGGTTCCTCCTTCCCGTGGAAGTACTTCAATCATTACACCGAGGAATGGCAGGAATGGAATTGAAGTCGGTTCGAGAAATCTTCTTCGGATCCGTTTACTTGAGTAACCTCATCTGATCCCGGAATAAAACACCTTCTCAAAACATCAAAAAATAAACTTATAGTTAGTGTAAATATGCAAATAAAATAAAAGGAGAATCCCTACCATGAAAACCATCACAATATCACTCGTTCTTTTACTCACTTATTCAGGAGTTCAGTTACAGGCCTCGGAAAATTATGGAGATGGTCTGTCCCCCTATATCGATTCACGAGGGAATGACTTATTCAGTGAAAGTAAAACCATTAAAATCAAAGATCCCGGTAGTGAATCTCTTTTATGCCGTTCCGAAAGGAGAAAAGTAGTCCTGGGGCAATTTTGGCGAAAGAGCACTTTGATTTCGGAAGCCAATCGACGTCTTCATTTTGATATTCAATCAAAACGAGCTGCGGCCAGAAGAACCGCTCAATTAGCCCATCGCGAACAAGTATATGCGGATGCCTGGCACGCGAGCGCTACTGGTCAGCGGGATGGGCGTTTATGGTCCTATCTTTCCGATTCGGAAAAGGAGATGTATAGACAAAGATATTTGGATTTCCATTCAGGTAGGAAAGGGATCGAAAAAGCACCCGAACCCGAACCGGAATATGATTTTGAAATCCCTGATCTTGAATTTGCTTATGCGTGGGAAAAAAGCTATGCCGGAATTACGGATGGACGCAAGTGGAGTGAACTTGACGAGCGTACGGAGAAGTCAAGTTTTCGAAAGAAATACTTGGCTTTACAAGTCGCAATTCATAATTGGGAAAGCTCCTTTGGCATGCCGCAAATCTCTCTTGATGGAGACTCAATGATGGCCTCCGCAAGCAGCAAGTAGCTTCAACCCCGAGAAAGAATATACTCAAACTCAACTAAAAGTGGTTTTGAGGTGTATGTTACCCATCACCTTATTCCAGAGGGGTTCGCGAATTTCGAGATAAAGGGCCACGGTCCTTAGGCAATCGCATTCGCGGGTTGTAAGCGCCTTATCCAGGATCACCATTTTGGATAGGATTAGAAAGATTTCATCTCTCTCCATTTCATCGGTCGAATCACGAAGCGAACTCGTCAACTGACTGAGTTGTAATTCTGAGACTTCAATCGAACTTGCGACATCTAAGACACACTTCGCAACATCAGCATCGAGTTCACAGTTCTTTTCCAGGGTATTGAGAATAAATTCCTTTTCGGATAATTCTATACGGTCATCCTCATTGGCAAACCAGCAGAGAATAGCGGCGAACAGACAAATCTTTTGCAATTCAGGCTTTGATTGCGTGATCACAAAATCTTGATCCAGGAGTGCTTTTCGGAAAATAAAATAAACCGGATTATCAAAGAATTCATGGATGAATTTATCTCGTCCTTCGAGTCGTCCCTTCCATGCCGGTTCGTTTTCAATTTTAGCTTGGAAAAAGAAATATTTTAACTTTCGCAGAAACCGGCTCGAACTCTCCTTTAATGAATTTTGCAATTCATGGGCAAATACCTTTTCCTCGATTGTAAAAACGCCATCTGCTTTCAATACCTCAACCAATGCGCTCCAGGCTAAATCTTGGTGACCTTTGTTGTACACCTTATCAACAAAATCCTCAACAATTGCCTTTTGCTCATGGGCACTGATTGGGTAGGCCAAGTAAATTTTTAATCTTCTCCAATCTTCAAATGAAATTTTAGGCATTTGCAAAACCAGTGCCTTGAGGCAGGCCATCTCGTCTTCATTCAATTCTCCATCGACCCACGCAGATGCAATTAGGGTCTTTCCGAGAGCAATATTCAGGGCAGGATAACCCTCTTTCGATAGTTCCGGCATGAGATTGTAAAAGTATTCTATCGAATCCTGTTCTTCAAGTTTCTTTTCGTGTCCTTTTTGATGTAAGAATTCCATTGAATTACGCAACTTAGTTCCTAAGGTAATCGTTTATTCCCCTTCCCCAAAAAGAATGGTTTATTTTTTGAATCGAATTGCCTACCTACTCTTTGCAAATTTTGCATGGGTGTTTCTTAGCAGTTCCTTGTATTCACAGGAAGGAAGTCCATCCACGACTCAAATCGAAGCCATGCAATCGATTTTTAAAAATAGACTCTCTCAAACCAAGTCGAGATTGGATCAATTGGAAGAACGACTCAATCTAGGTGTGGCGGAATCGACTCCACAAGCAAAGCCGACCTCTCCCGTTAAGGAAAAAAAATTAAACCGCTCCAGTTTGGACTTTGATCGTAATCGGGCGAGAAGTTCCTATCGATCCGAATTTGATTTACCGGAGGAAGATCCAATTTCGGAATTTCGCTTCTCCAAGCGGGAAAGCTTCCTTCCATCCTGGTTTGGCAAACCCATTCCATCCCGTCCCGAACCTCCCACGATTTCATCCCGCGAAAGCCGACTTGAACGTATCTCCTCCCTTTCTCGCCAAAAAACACAACCAAGAAAAACCCGCTCCTCATTCGGAAAACCCTTCTTTGATTCTTCTGCCAAACAAATTCCAGCCTCTGCCTCCAGGCGCCCGCGCTCATCTCCCACATCACAATCCACTCCATCATCCGATGAACCCATCTACCCGGTAAGCCGAATTGTTCTTAGCTACGGGGGCGACTTACAAGGATTACCCAATCTCGATCCATTATCTTCCATTCGCTTTCAGGGGGATGGAGCCGGTGCTCCCTATATTGATCTTGGGCTTCTGCTTTCTGATTTTCCTCTTGAGCCCCCCATTCGTCTTCGCTCGCGTGATCTTCGACAAATTTCTGAAATCATAGTCCAGTTTCTTAAATCCGAAGGTTTTGAAGGAATTGTTGCCTTGGTGGATCCGAGTCAGATTGATCCGACTTCGGGTAAGGACCTCCGCTCCGAAAAAGATTTCCTGCTTACCTACAATATCTGGGTTGCCCGCATAAATGAGGTCACACTTTCCTATGCCCCTTCCGATAAATCCGAGACTCCCGATCGAATCCAACGCATGGAAACACTGACCTCCGATTTGATGAATCACCATAATGTACTCGGCCAACCCTTCACTACCTCTTTCAAACGGAGTGTGAGTCGTCTGGGTCGCTCACCTGCTCGAAATACCCGTTTACTTCTCACCCCCTCCACGCGCCCCGGCGAAGTGGAAGCCGTCGTCGAAATCAAGGAAGACAAAAACCTGGCCATCACCGCAGGGGCATCCAATTCCGGAAGCCCGACTACTGGAGAGTGGCTCTTTCGGGGCAACCTCCTGGCTCATCAATTGACGCACCGGGAAGATCCGGCGGATTTTTCCTGGATGATTTCAGATACCGGCCAGCGTCTCGGTCTGGGTGGGGGATACGTTATCCCCTTGGTTCAACCCGGTGTACTTGATCTCTCCCTACGAACCGCCTACAAAGAATATGACGGAACCAGTTTTGCGGTCACTCAAATTGATTTTGAGGGAACATCCTGGATCGCGGAT
>JAYYQI010000003.1:0-23252 GCA_036128475.1 Verrucomicrobiota bacterium | reverse complement strand
GAGTATCGTGTAGCGAAGAGGTATCTATGTTTGCTTCTAGCATTTCCACCATTTGTAGTTTTTTCTATTGTTTTAGGGACTTAATATTATTTTTGTTGTACTATTTGGGTATTTTAATGATTACAACGTTTAATTTGAAATTATTTTTTTCAATTTTCATGCCAAATACACCCAAAGCCTGAATATGATTTCCAATTTTCGCAATTTTGGGACAAATTGGTAAAAAATTTTCCTCAATTTCGTTGGATTCAAGGTTTGCCAAGAAAAATGGGTTCCTGTTGATTCACAGAATGCGAACTTTTTTTCCACTTCATCTAAGTATTCTATTTTCCCTTTGTCTCGTTGCTTTTGCTGAATCAAAGCATCCAAATATTTTATGGATCACAGCCGAGGATATGAGCCCGACATTGGGTTGCTTCGGAGATCCAGATGCGATTACCCCCCATATCGATCAATTGGCAAGGGAAAGCATTCAATATACTCATGCATTTGCTTCCGCGCCCGTATGCTCCCCTTCTCGATCTTGCCTAATACAAGGGGCCTACCCTCCAACGATGGGCACGCAACATATGCGTTCCGGGTTTCCCCTGCCTTCGACTTTCTCAGGATTCCCTGCCCTACTCAGACAAAAAGGATACTATACGACAAATAATGTAAAAACGGACTATAATTCAGGAAACTATGAAGAAATCATAAAACGATCCTGGGATGTCAGCTCGGGAAATGCTCACTGGAGAAATCGTCCAAAAAAGGGAATGCCTTTTTTTGCCGTATTCAATTTGATGACCTCCCATCAGAGTCGGTCGATGGTCTGGCCTTACGAAAAATTCAAGAGCGAAATTCAAACAAAATTGGAGACCAGAGAAATTCATGATCCCTCCAAAATCATACTCCCCCCGTATTACCCGGACACACCTATCGTTCGAAAAACGGTGGCCCGCTTCCATGATTGCGTATCCGCGATGGATAAGGACGTTGGCTTGATTCTCGAACAACTGGAAAAAGACGGACTTGCGGAGGATACCATTGTTTTCTTTTTCTCCGATCATGGATCAGGTATGCCAAGGCACAAGCGAGCCTTACTCGATTCCGGCATGCATGTCCCTCTATTGGTTCGCTTTCCGAAAAAATGGCAAGGACTGGCACCCACAAAGCCTGGCAAAAGTATCGGTCGCTTGGTTACCTTTGCTGATTTTGCTCCCTCAGTACTCAGTATTGCCGGTCTCTCAATCCCGAAGCATATGCAGGGAAAAAGCTTCCTTGGCTCCAAAGCAAAAACGGAACGGGACTTCGTCTTTGGACATCGGGATCGGGTGGACGAGGTTCGTGATTTTGCCCGATCCACTCGGGATCAAAGATATCTTTACATACGAAATTACATGCCCCACTTGGGCTACAACCAACCAACCGCCTGGCCGGATATCGGTGAGATTAGACTCGAGTTCTACAAACTGGCCAAATCCGGAAAAGCTTCGAATGCTCAAGAACATTTCATTGCCTCTGCACGTCCAATCGAGGAACTCTATGATTGCCGGAATGATCCCCAGAACCTTCAAAATTTGGTAGATTCATCTGCTCATCAAAAGGTTCTTCAAAGAATGAGGAAGGCTCATCAAAATCATGCCCTGAAAATTCGCGACTGGGGATATGTTCCCGAATACGAGGCATGGGAAATCAGTAAACAGTCAAGCGGTTGGGAAATTGGACAGTCAGAAGCAATAAACTGGATAGAAATTATCCAGGCTGCCGAAATGGTGGGAAGAGCCAAGGAAGCAAAATTGGTTAAAAATTTAAAATCCAAGAATGAAACGGTTCGATATTGGGCTATGATCGGGCTTGCCGCTCTGAATAAAAGTCCATCGAAAAAAAGTCTCCATACCCTGATCGGTATGCTTAAGGACTCGTCCCCATCCGTTCGTATTGAGGCAGCCAACATACTGATTCGAAACAACAGAACGCAACCCGCACTCTCCTCCTTGATCTCGGAATTGGAACATACCAATTTGATTGTCGTAACCCATGCGGCAAGAACCATTGAACTCCTTGGAGACAAAGCAAAAGAAGCGGTGCCGGCGATGCGTGAATGCCTGAAGAGGGCTTATGCGGTCCGACCACCCGATCTGTCTCCCGTAATTGTACTGCCGGGGGATCAGGATATGGCCATGTTTGTTGGTTTTTCTTGTAACGCCTTTCTGAAAAACTTCGAATAAGTAAAGAACTCGACCATGAGTAAGTCAGGCGACATCACCTATCGACCAATGGAATCGAGCGAATGGTTGAGAGTGGCTGAACTCATTCATAGCTCAACAAATTCCTGGTATCTCGCGAATGGGAAAAATGCCATTTTTCAGGGCCCGTCAGCGGATGCCCTGCTCTTTTGTGAGGTTTACGAAGATTTGGATCCGGGGTGTTGCTTAATCGCCGTGTGTGAAGATACCCGCAAAATTGCCGGTTCTTGTTTTTATCATCCGCGCGACTCGCATATGTCTTTGGGTATTATGAACGTAAGCCCAGATTTCTTCGGCAGAGGAATCGCAAGAAATTTACTTACTCGCATCATCGATTTGGCGGAGAAGGATTCACTCCCAGTCCGGTTGGTATCGAGCGCTCAAAATCTAGATTCTTATTCCCTGTATACCAGGCAGGAATTTTCTCCGATTCAGGCTTTTCAGGATATGTATCTGGAAGTTCCCAAGAACGGCCTTGGTCTGAAAAACGCCACACCCTTCACAATCGATGAAGCAACGGAAGCGGATATTCAGGACATGGTGAATCTAGAAAATGAACTGGTGGGCATTAATCGGGAAAAAGATTTTCGCTATTTCATTGAGAACGAGAGGCAGATTTGGCAAACGGTGGTGTGCCGGGCTCCGAATAAAATGATTGTAGGTTTTTTATCTTCTGTAAATCATCCGGCGAGCAAAATGATTGGACCAGGAGTGGCTCGCAATGAAGAAGTGATCGAGATAATGCTGGCTAATCTGCTTGACCGATTTCGTGGAGAATCTCCTGTATTTCTACTACCTGTATCCGCAACCCGGGCAGTGCAGTCGGCTTATAAATTGGGTGCTCGAAATTGCGAAATTCATTTTGCCCAATGTCGGGGAGAATCAATGAAACCCGATGGAATTATCATGCCGACGTTCATGCCCGAAACCGGTTGAACAGAAATGTAATTTTACCATAAAAAAGGTATGGAGGAGGAATTAAGCGAAAGATTATTTTCTTACGGAACGTTGCAAATGGAAAGAGTGCAGAAGGAAATGTTTGGTCGATTGCTTGATGGAACCAAAGATACCTTAGTCGGTTACACCTTGATAGAGATAAAAATCAGGGATGCAGGAGTGATCGAGAAAAGCGGAACGGATATTCATCCGATCCTTCGCTTCTCTGGAAATGAATCAGATAAAGTCCAAGGTACGATATACAAAATCACTCCTATGGAACTAGCTCAAGCTGATAGATACGAGGTGGAAGAGTACAAACGCACGCAAGTGAGATTCCAATCAGGTACTGTCGCTTGGGTGTATGTCGACGCTAAACAGTAGGAAATTCGCTGAAGCCTGAAAAGGTAAGAGGTCGTTCCTTTATTTTGCTTTGTACCAAGCAGGCGTACCAAACCAGTCGTGCATTTCCTTATCGAAAGGAGCCACAATTTCTTCGGGTTCCGGAAATTCTCCACGATCCTGAGTCTCCACAATCCAAGTATCCAAGGCCACTCTCATACGGACTAAAGCCTCCCGATGCTCAGGCTTCTTTGAATCCGCCAAGTTTTTGATTTCATGGGGATCTGCTTCCGTATCAAATAATTGCTCCGGGGCAACCGTCGGTGACATAAGGTCGGCGGGTGGTCCAGAAAGCTTACCTTGAGCCATCAATTTGCGCATGAGGGGCTTGATCGGAAAACATTTCTCTTTGTAGCGGTTTAAAGAGGTGAAATGCCTGTCAGGAAAATAGTTTCGGATGTAGTGATATTTTTTCCCGCGTACGCTACGTACCCGATTGACGGTTTCATCCACCCTATCTCTGGCAGAAAAAGCATAGGTTCTCTCCGGGCCCACTTGATTCCCCAGAAAAATACGCCCATGCATCCCCATAGGCTTATTGATTCCCGCGAAGCCAAGAGTCGTGGAAGTCAGATCGATGAGACTTATAACTTCGTCCTTAACCGCCCCAGTCCGGTAGTTAGATGGAGCAGGAAAACCTTGAGGCCAGCGTATAATCATGGGCACATGCAAACCAGTATCATAACACCAATGAATTCCCCTTGGTTCAATCCGTCCATTATCCCCAAAAAACATAACAATGGTATTTTCTCTCAAGCCATCTTTTTCCAACTGGCGAAGAACCCGACCAATGGTCTTATCCATTCCGGAAACTGAATTCAGGTAGCGAGCCCATTCCTCACGGACTATTGGATGATCCGGGTAATAAGGAGGCGGAGTTACGTTTTCAGCCGTGGCAATCTTTTCGTGATGCTTTTCGCCTTTCCATTCAACCCGCGGTTGCCTCCATGTATTGCGGTCATAAATGTCGTATTCGCACTCAAGTGTATTCATTTGGGCGAAGAATGGTTGATTCTTCTTAAGATCCTCCCATTTACTGCCGTCATAGAGCTTTCCCTCATTGACAAAATTCAAGTCAAGTTTACCGGAACCAATCTCCTCACCGTTCATGGTCTTCAGATTCGCAGTGTAATACCCGACATCCTTCAATCGATGCGTAATCGGGCGCACACCCTCGGGCAAACGATAATCATCCTCCCGATGAGAGCGCATATTGTGCGTATCCGAGGTAGTTTGATACATGCCCACAAAAAAAGCGCTTCGACTGGGTGCGCATACCGGAGAAGTTGAAAAGACTTTTGTATATCTCTCTCCCTCGGATGCGAGTTTGTCCAAATTAGGCGTTTTTACATTTTTGGCTCCATAGCAACCGAGATCAAGTTTGAGGTTTTCTCCAACAATCCAAAGGATATTGGGTCTCTTCTCGGCAAAGGACAGGAAGGCAAAGAAAACGAACAATGGATAAATAAAAAGCTTCATAATTTTTTCTCCTTCAAAAGTTTTAGAGTGATTAGCGAAAAATCCGGTTTAGACAGAAAAATGAATATCGAGAAAACAAGTAAAAACTTAGGATATGGGTTCATCCATATTGCATATTCTTTTCAAACTAGCCGAGGAAGCATGAAATGAGGAAATTGAAAAAATTCCCTTATGTGCTTCCTTCCTTAATACCGAAAATTAATTAGCGAAATCAATTTCGTAGGCCGTTCCGGTTACTGCATCCCGAAGAGCAAGAAAATCCTTTTGCAGGGATTCACGAAGGACCGAGTAGTAAAGCTCTGAATGATAAAAACAGGTCGCAACATCGGAATCAATTAATTCCACATCCTCCTCCCGTATAGAGGGCATCCGCAAGAGTCGACCACGTGTAAAATTTCGTAGTTTGAGTATGTAATCGGCAGCATTGAGGGAAATAATCTTTTTCATCAAGATTGAAGTTTTAAGCCTCTCCAAATCCTTGCTATTTCTAAGGTAAATAACTCTTTTGGTGATGGATCCATTGCTCCTGTCATTGGATTCTAGTAAAAGTCTTCTCCAGGTATCCTCATCCGGACAATCGACAATTTTGATTTCCGGAACTGGTTCCCTAAGCAACTCATCCGCCTGATGCGAAGATCTGGTAAGACGGAAGCATAATCCGACAGCCTTATTGTCACCTTCTTCAGTCATTACAAAGGGTGCATTCTCACTCAAGAAATCAGAGAGAAATCTTACCTTAAAACCTGACCCGAGCTGTTCATCCGGTTCGAAAAAAATAAGCTTCTCCGAGTCTAGAACTTCGGCAGCTTTCTGCCTTTTGAGTACTTCGTAAATTTGTCTGCGAACAAGGGCATCTTCTCCCGGAACAGCTCCACGGGCAAATTTTTCGTATGGATAAATCCTACCATAGTGTTTGTGGTCCTGAACAACGCGATCCGCAGCTTTCTGTAATTTTTTTAAACCCTGGTTCTCCGTAAGATAGCGTAAGTCAAAGGTATCTTCCGCGCGAATTCGATATGCATCCCTAAATAAACGATGACCAAATTTATCAAAAGTATCTTCATCTTTAGGCATTCCTGCGTGAACGGGAGTTTCTTCGGGAAGGACAGAGGGAGTAATCACGATTATTACTTCTCTCTTTAACCCGGTTTCTGATTTGGAACGAAACAGATTTCCTAAAAGCGGCAAGTCACCAAGGACCGGAACTTGACTGACTGTTTGTTCGGAATCCTTGGCAATCAATCCCCCCACAATAAAGGGAGTATCATTGGCAATTCGGGCATATGTTCTAACTTCCCGAACCGATAAAGTTGGTGCTCGAGCAAGCTCAACATTATTGTTACCCAAAACAATCTGATCTTTCCCCGGAACGGGAGCCGAAACGGAAGCATTGATCTGTAAGGAAACCTCCGTTCCATCTTCATTAACGCGCGGACGAACCGCCAACTCGATCCCCGCCATAATCTCGCGAAAATCCACCGAACTCACATAATCCTTAACAAACTTAGTATTGGCTATGGGAATCTTTTCCGAAACGTTTATGTAAGCCATTCGATTGTCGAGTGTAAGTACGCTTGGACGGGACAAAATTTGAGCTGATCCTTTTTCGACAAGGGCTTGGAGTCGGAAGTTAAATTCACGAAAAACATTGGTCACGGTCGCATCAAGCTGAGCAGCACCGGCAGGAGGATAAGCGATCTTGCCCAAAACCAGACTGTCGTTTGGTCCATCAAGTTTTTTATTTACCCAGTTTACATTATTTGTCCGATCCGAATTAAAATCCCACTGAACTCCCAATTCGTCTAAAGATTGCGAGGATATTTCCAAAACCATCGCCTCAATCATTATCTTTCTTGCGGGTAAATCGATTTGCTCACGAATAAGTCTTCTTACACGACCAGTTTTCTCTGGATCCTCGGGATTAAAAAAGAGAAGAATTTCGTTGATTGGATCTGTTTCTGTTTTGGGAAATGCTTGGGCATGATCCGGAACGGTTTCGTGAAACTTCGTTTCAGGCATGGGAACGATAACCGGTAATTTCGTTGGATCAACGGCTTGATTAGGCACGCCTACATTGACCCCGAACAATTTTAGCAATTCCACGCATCTGGATGGATCGACATAACTTAAACGAATCCTTTCGGAAACGATTTCCGGAGTTTCTTCGCTATCCTGAGCCAGGATTTCGATTCCCCAAAACTGCAAGAGGAAAAGGTGGAATCCTATAATAAACATACTTCTGTTAGGTTTTTTACTGATTTTCATTTCTGGAAGAAGTTGTAGGTGGAAACATATCGGTGAAGAAAGTTTGGATGGCTGTGCCCATTTTCTTTTTTACTTTAGGAGATTTAGATATGGGTGGAGATTGGGCTAATTTTAACTTGTGCCGCTCTTCCATGGAACGGAAGCGGGCAATGCCAGTATCGGCATTCAGTAAAGCTAGGAAATTTCCGTTCCTTCGACTTAATTCCAGAATTTTGTCGGAAGAGATTTCAAAGAGGACGCAACCCGTCAATGCGCTAACGGTACTTGCTCGAGAATTTGGTCCTAAAACACATTCCTCTCCAAAATGCTGACCGGGACCAATACGATCTTCGTAAGATTTTCCATGAAGGTCGTCATAAGCCGCGGTTGATTGGAGTAAACCCTCCACTAGAATAAACATGGAACGACCATCATTTCCCTGCCTAAACAAATATTCACCGGGACGAATTTCTCTACGTAGTAAGTAACCCTCCAAGTTGTCCAGTTCGGTGTCAGGAAGCATGCCAAAAAGAGAGTTTGACTTCAAAATTCTTCGCAAGCTAAAATCCTCTTGATTAATCAGGGCTTTTTTCGGTTCACGACTGAGAAATACCTGCTCCTTCTCGATAGCGGGTGCTACACCAGCTCGAATCAAATGTTCAACGATCCTTTTGTTCACTAGATGGCGGGACTCCTTAGGAGAAACTCCCTTTGGTAAAATAAAGAAGCGCACCTCATACTTTTGGCCTGTACCCAAGGCTTCATCTAACCGCACTTCTGGTTCCGGATGATTTAAAATCCTCTTATCATCAGCAATGGATTTAACTGCACCCAACAGAAGACGTATTGCTCGATTTGGCGGAATCGAGTAATCCAAAACGAAGTTTAAATCGATCCGAAAATACGGATCAGGCCTCATGTAATTGGTGAGAATGGCTTCACCCATTTTACTGTTGGGAATCACAATCATGTTTTTTTCCGTGGTTTTTAGCCGGGTTGTTCTCCAATTAATTTCAATGACCTGCCCAATGATATGAGTTTCCCTCCGATTTTGATGGATCATCACCCAATCCCCTATTCTAAAAGGTTGCTCCACATGCATCGACAAACCGATGAAGACATCAAGAATGATATTGCGCAGGGCAATACCTACAACGATCCCCAGAACACCAGATGTTGCCCAAATACCGGTAATGGATTGATTAAAGACCGTTGCCAGTACCCCCATTAGGGCAATCCCGAAAACTAGAATTGCAGTAAAATCTTTGGGCAAGCGCGGAACCGCTCTACCAGATATTCCGGCAATCATTCCATCCCACACAACTACGGATATGAACCTTTGAACCAAAAAGGCACCCGACAACCAGACGCCTATTTGAGAACCGTACTCGAAGATGACTTGAAAAACTCCTGAAAAACTTGAGATAAACCTGACATAAAGCTCATCCTTTGCGACCAATAACGACATGCACGCGGCAAACAAGGAAAGAGGAAACCATATCCTAACGAGAATTTCCACTACGGCGCCTTTTCCTTTTATTTCCCCATCCATTTGTACCTAACTTCCCTTTTCCCTAACCGCTTCCGAAAAATGCTTTGATTCGTATTCTCGCATAAGACGAGCCATCATTGCAAAACGAGGAATAGGAATTTTCTCACCTTCATGCCCGATTACTTCCAGAATTGCACCCAAACTTTGATTCACAAATTGATTAAAATTATAACTATCGCCCAAATCAGCGCATACTTCCTTGATTTCCTCAAAAGTACTTTCGGAAACTCGAATTGTGACTGTCTTACCCTTAGGCATTGCCAAGAAGAGACATGCTAATGCAATATATTGCAAGCTTTTTATATTTTTTTTATATATATAGCCTTTTTATTATTTTAACTTGCAATGCAATCTATATTTTTTTTATCAAATTTTGTACAAATATAAGCTTGTTCGGATATTATGATATACATATCATATTCTTAATTACTGAACGCTTATGAAAACAAACTCTTGTCTCGATTTGCCTAAACACTTTTCTCGACGCGAATTCATGCACGTTGGGCTAGTTGGTGGTTTGGGTCTAACCTTAGCCGACTTCATGAGAATTAAAGCTCACGGAGCGCAGAAGTATTATGAAACCAAAGAAGGTCCAGCCAAGAGTGTAATTCACATCTATCTACCGGGTGGCATGGCCCACCAAGAATCATTTGATCCTAAACCTTATTCTCCTCTTGAATACCGGGGTCCTTTTAAAAGTATCAAAACAAAGATTCCCGGAGTTCACTTCAGCGAGAACTTCAAGGAGACCGCTAAAATTGCAGACAAGATTACGGTTTGTCGTTCCATGACTCATGGCGAAGCCGCTCATGAACGCGGTACGCATAATATGTTTACCGGCTACAAACCTAGTCCGGCAATCAACTTCCCCAGTTTTGGTTCCGTGGTCTCTCACGAATATGGATCACGGAAAAATTTGCCTCCTTACGTATGCATTCCAAATGTACCAAATGAATTTGCCGGCAGCGGATATTTAAGCTCATCGTATGGCCCATTCGGGCTTGGCTCTGATCCATCCCAAGATAATTTCAAGGTCAGAGACTTGTCATTACCCGGAGATATCACTAACGATCGTTTCTCCAAGCGCAGAAGCCTTCTGGATACGGTAGATGACCATTTTCGCCAAGTTGAAAAGTCCGATGCATTGGGTGCAATGGATAAATTTTACAGCGACGCCTACGCACTTATTAGCTCCAAGGAAGCCCGAGAAGCTTTTGATATGTCCAAGGAATCCGACAAGGTAAAAGAGCGTTACGGAAAGAATCAAGCCGGCCAAAGAATGTTGCTTGCTCGCAGATTAGTTGAATCCGGCGTACGTTTCGTTTCTCTGACTTATGGAGGTTGGGATATGCACCAAAACATTGAGGCGGGCTTTAACAGGCAAGGTCCTGAACTCGACAAAGCCTACGCTTCACTAATAAGCGATCTGGACGAGAGAGGTCTCCTTGACAGTACATTGGTAATGCTCTCATCAGAATTTGGAAGAACACCAAAAATCAACAAGGATAGTGGACGGGATCATTATCCGCGTGTATTTAGTGTTGCCCTTGCTGGAGGTGGCATTACTCGTGGTCAAGTCTATGGTGCTTCCGATGCCTTTGCGACTGCACCTGAAGAGAATCCACTTTCGGTCGAAGACCTAGCAACAACCGTTTATGATCGTATTGGAATTGTGGCCGACAAAGAGTTGATGGCCCCAGGAGATCGTCCGATGGAAATTGTGGACGGGGGTAAGGTCATTAAGGAACTTTGCGTTTAATTTAAGCTTCGGATAATATGATGACTCAAAAGAAATGTCTTTTGAGTCTTTCCCTTACATAACTTCCTTCGCCCATGAAACTTTTTCTTTTTCTTTCCTTTTTGCTTTTTCCCTTCATTTCCCAAGCTACGGAACCAATTGTCTCTTCTCTTTTACCAAGAGGTGGTCAACTAGGCTCTCAACAAGAAGTTGTTATAAATGGTCAACGCTTAGAATCCGCAGAAGAAATATTCTTTTATGATCAAGGAATTGTTGCCAATGACCTTAAAATTGAAGGTGGAAAAAAAATCACCACCCAGTTCATCATCTCTCCTGATGCCAAAATTGGACAGCACGAATTAAGAGTTCGAACATCCAAGGGAATGAGTAAACTTTATACCTTCTGGGTTGGTCCCTTTCCAAACGTCGATGAAAAAGAACCCAACTCGGCATTCGAGGAAGCCCAGTTCGTTCCAATGAATTCAACAATCAATGGAGTAGCCTTAAATGAGGATGTTGACTACTATGAGATTAACGCAACCCAAGGTCAGAGAATAAGCGCAGAGGTTGAAGCTATTCGTTTATCTGGACCTCTTTTCGATCCATATGTCGCCATTTTGGACGCAAATCGCTTTGAACTTGCCACATCGGATGACTCGGAATTGCTTCTGCAAGACTCCACCACAAGCGTAATTGCACCCAAATCCGGTAAATACTACATCGAAGTCAGGGAGTCTTCATACAGGGGAAATGGTTCTTATCGATATCGCTTACACATTGGTTCATTCCCGCGCCCCCTCGTCGTAACACCCGCAGGTGGAGAAGCTGGAAAACCAATCGAATTTACTTTTCTCGGAGATCCCAAAGGGGCTTTCAAAAAGACGATTACCTTACCGAATAATGGAGAGGAAATCTTGGCCTATCACCATGAAGAAAATGGTCTGCGCTCACCCAGCCCTAACAAAATCCGTATTTCAAAATTCTCCGCGATCTCCGAAGTTGAACCTAATAATTCATTTTCCATTGCAACCAAGACCGACCTTTCAATCCCACTTGCCTTTGATGGAGTGATTCAAGAAGACGGCGATATAGATTGTTTTCGATTTCAGGCAAAGAAGGGTGATCGCTACTACATTAAAGCACATGCCCGATCAGTTGCTTCCCCACTGGATCCAGTTCTCAATCTATATTACGGAGACGGTAAATCCATTCGGGGAAATGATGACGCAAACAATGGACCGGATAGTCTATTAACTCAGACTTTTGACAGGGATGGGGAATATATCCTTCGTATCACTGATCATCTAGGTCGCGGAAGTCCACTTCATGCCTATCGAATTGAAACGGAGAAACTGGAACCTGAAATTACAGCATCCATTCCCATGTATGGAAACCGCGACTCGCAAACCAGACAAATGATTCCCGTTCCCCGTGGGAATTTGGCGGCTACCAGTTTTACAATAACCCGCAGAAATTTTTCCGGTGATCTCGAGTTTATTGCCAAGACTCTTCCAGAAGGCGTAACGATGACGGCGCCTAAGGCTCCGGCAAATTTCACTTCGATTCCTATCTTATTTTCAGCATCGGCCGACGCACCCTTAAACGAGACACTGACAAAGTTCGATATCGTTCATCGAAATACCGATAAAAACACCACTATCACCGGTAAATATAAACACCGAGTTGACTTGGTTTATGGTCCTCCTAACAATCGTACTTACTATGAAGGAATTTATGATGTTCTCCCCGTTTCGGTTGTCGAACCGGTTCCTTTTCGAGTGAAACTTCATGAACCGGCAACGCCCATTGTGCGTGGTGGTTCACTTAATCTAAAAGTAGAAGTCGTTCGTGATGCCAACTTCACAAAAGATGTCCTGGTCAAGATTCTCACTAAGCCTCCTGGAATTGGTGCCCGTACGAATATCAAAATACTTGGAAAAGATTCGATAGGATACTATCCTCTTACGGCAAACGGAGGATCTCCTTTGGGGGAATGGGATATTGGCGTCCAAGCTGAATCCGTTGCTGAGGGTGGAGGAAATAGTTTAGCCGCTTCGAATTTCATAAAACTTAAAGTCGAAGAACCTTATCTTACGATGAAAATCAACATGTCGGCGATTGAACGCGGGAAAAATGGTGAAATGATTTGCGACCTTGACATTCGTAGACCTTTTGAAGGTTTTGCCAAAGCTGAATTAAAAGGCTTACCTCCCTTTTCTCTTACCGAACAAGTTGAATTCGACTCCAATACTTCCCAGATTCAGTTCCCGATTACTACCGAAGAAAAAGCACGTGCAGGCCTTACAAAAAATTTATTCTGCTTTGTGAGAGTTCCCTTTTCAGGAAATCTTGTTACGCACACAGTTGGTCAAGGTGGACAATTTAGATTGGATAATCCGCCTCCAAAACCGAAGGTAAGCAAACCCAAGCCTGCTACCACTGCATCCAAACCCGTTGTCAAAAAGGATAAGCCGCTCAGTCGCCTAGAACAACTTCGTCTAGCTGCTCAGGGTGGCACGAACTGAAGAAAACATGAAATTGACCACTGCCATCCTTTCTATTGCTTTTCTTAACGCCACTTGGGCCGAAGTTCCTAATCCAGCAACTCCTGCCCCACTCCCAAAAGCAGCTGAAGTTTCTAAGCCGGAAAATCCGACAACCCCACCCAAACCGGCAGAAAGCACAGCAAGTACAGCTACGCAACCTACGAATGAACCAAGCACCACAACCACTAAACCTCCTCCAGCCAAACCGGTTGTGGTCGCCCCTGATTTCCATCGGGAGGTTCGGTCGATTTTGGAACAATCATGCATAAGTTGTCACGGACCCGAAAGTCAAAAAGGTGGTCTTCGATTGGATACTCTCGCTTTTTCAAAGGAGGGCGGAGATTCCGGTCCTGCGATTATTCCAGGCAACAAAACCGAGAGTATTCTTTTGGAAAGAATTCATCTGCCTGCCGATGATGATGAAATTATGCCTCCCAAAGGAGGTCCACTTTCAGCTGTTGAAAAAGATCTTCTTAATCGATGGATAGAAACTGGAGCACATTGGCCTAAAGGTGTTCAGCTTGTGGAAATCACTGACCGGGAACTTGCTCTTCGCAGCAAAGCAAAAAATAAACAACTTGTTTCCCTCTCGGCTTACCCCCCTAATGTGAACCTCAAAACAGAAGAAGACTTTAATTCCATCGTTTTGACCGCCACTTATTCAGATGATGTAACTCGTGATGTCACATATGAGTCTTCTGTCTGGCTTGAAAACCCCGCCATCGCAGACTTTGAAGATCGTATCTTATATCCAAAACAAAATGGCGAAACTAAGCTCCTTGCTGAATTTCAAGGGAAAACAATAGAAGTTCCAGTTAAAGTCAGCGAACCCACTACGCCCCGTCCAATTAGTTTTAAACTTGATGTCATGCCGGTATTCATGAAGGCAGGATGCAACACAGGTTCCTGTCATGGCTCAGCTCGTGGTCAAGATCGTTTTATGCTCTCTCTCTTCGGCTATGATCCTGAAGGAGACCACTACAGGATTACCCGGGAACAGGGGACGAGACGCATCAATCTTGCGATTCCGGAAGAAAGTATGCTAGTTGAAAAAGCAATTGGTGTCGTTCCCCATTCCGGGGGTAAACTTTTTGCTCAAGGAAGCAAGCACTGGAGCACTCTTGTCAATTGGCTTAAGGATGGAGCGAATAAGGATCCTGAAGATATTGCCAAGCCAACCAAAATCGAACTGTTTCCACCTTCTGCTCTCCTAGAAGGTGTTGGGGCAACTCAGCAAATGACTGTGTTAGCTCATTATTCTGATGGAACCACGCGCGATGTCACTCCTCTAACCGTGTTTCAATCAAGTAACGACGTATCCGCCGCTATCGATGAAAAGGGCAAAGTAACCGCAGGTTCTCGCGGTGAAGCATTCGTCATGGCCAGATTCAATATCTTTACCGTTGGTGTGCCGATGGTGGTTATTCCCGAAGACTTACAGTATCAACGACCACAACTTCCAGCCAATAATTATGTGGATACTTTAGTCCATAATAAACTACATAAGCTCAGAATGACTCCCTCGGAATTATGTAGTGATGAGGTATTCGTACGAAGATTGTATCTTGATATTACTGGTCTTCTTCCCAAAGCAGAGGAAACCGCTGTTTTTCTTGCCGATCCGTCAACTGATAAGCGTGCGAAGCTCATTGATCAACTGCTTGAAAAGAAAGAGTTCACTGAACTCTGGGTCATGAAGTTTGCTGAACTCCTCCAGATTCAGACTGATGACAATCAGGGAATGAGTTATAAAGCTACATTACTTTACTTCAATTGGCTCAAGGACCGGATTGCCAATAACATACCAATGGATCAAATCGTACGTGAACTGCTCACCTCCAAAGGAGGCACTTTTACGAATCCGGCAACGAATTACTACCAAGTCGAAAGAGATAATCTCAAAATTACAGAAAACGTTGCTCAAGTATTTATGGGTATGAGGCTGCAATGCGCCCAATGCCATAATCACCCTTTTGATCGTTGGACTCAGGATGAATATTATTCTTTCGCCTCTTTTTTTAGTCAAGTGGGCCGCAAACGAGGTGCCGACCCCCGTGAAAACATCATTTATAATAGACGGAGCGGCGAGATTAATCATCCTGTTCACAAGAAACCAATGCCACCTAAATTCTTGGGAGACGATACACCTGAGATCGCCAAGGGGGCTGATCGTCGAGAAGTTTTGGCCGAGTGGTTGGCCTCTCCTAAAAATCCTTTTTTCGCCCGCAATTTAGCAAACCTTGTTTGGGCACATTTTTTCGGTCAGGGTATTATCGAACCAGTGGATGATGTTCGAATATCCAACCCGCCCTCCAATCCTGAGCTTCTTGACGAATTATCTGCCAAGTTCACTGAGTACAATTATGACTTCAAGAAATTAGTGAGGGATGTTTGCAATTCAAGGATTTACCAACTTTCCACCAAGACCAATCCTTCCAATGAATCAGACACCCGAAACTTTGCCCGTTCTCAACTACGGCGCCTGCGAGCCGAAGTCATGCTCGACGTTATTTCACAAGCAACGGAAACCAAAAACAAATTCCAAGGTCTTCCGCTAGGGGCAAAAGCAATTCAAATCGCGGATGGTCGGGTGAGCAATTATTTCCTTACTACCTTTGGTCGAGCCACCAGGGAAACCGTTTGTTCCTGCGAAGTAGTTATGGAACCCAGCTTATCCCAAGCCCTTCATCTTCTAAATGGAGACACCACCAATAACCGAGTAAAGCAAGGAAAAGTCATTGCAGAGAGTTTAAAAGAGGGAAAGAAACCTGAAGAAATCATTAATGATTTGTATCTAAGGTGTTACTCGCGTCGACCGAAAGAGGCCGAAAGAGCTAATCTCTTAGCCTCTCTGGACATGCAGGATCCACGAGAAGGATTGGAAGATATTTTTTGGGCATTATTGAATTCGAAGGAATTCATTTTTAACCATTAAACCAGATAGTTTGGCTTCCTTTCTGCTCTCGAATAAATTGAGGATTCAACTATGAAAAATCATGCTTCATTTGTTTTGTTCCCTTTCAGTTTAACGATGATTTTCGCATCACCGGAAAAACCAAATTTCCAAGACGATATCATTCCGGTTTTTGAACAGTCCTGCAACTCATGCCACAACCCAGATAAAGCCAGGGGTGGACTAGACTTAACAAGCATAAATGCCATTATTGCAGGTGGTAGTTCTGGCGAAGTGGCTTCTCCAGGCGATCCCGACAACAGTCTTCTCTATCTCTTGTCCGCTAGGTTGCAGGAGCCTCATATGCCGCCACGAGGAGACAAAATCGAGAAGTCTCAACTGACACTGATTAAGAATTGGATTGCACAAGGCATGTTGCCCACCGCCTCAGGTAAACCAATGCAAAAAAAGAAATCATCCGTAAATTTGGCTTTGGGTAAAGTTACTATTGGCAAACCCGAGGGACCTCCCCCAATGCCCAAGTATCTTCCTCTCGAGCCTGCTATTGTAACTGAAAGATCCTTTGCACCCTCCGCCATGGCTGTCGCTCCATGGTCTCCCTTAGTAGCCTTGGCCGGACAAAAACAGG
This sequence comes from Verrucomicrobiota bacterium, assembly GCA_036128475.1. Classification (GTDB taxonomy): domain Bacteria; phylum Verrucomicrobiota; class Verrucomicrobiia; order Opitutales; family Seribacteraceae; genus Seribacter. Next base: position 6,585 of record JAYYQI010000003.1, on the reverse strand, counting down.
TACTACTTTACAACACTGATAATTTACAAATTGCTGGGATCTTACCTTACGAGGAAGGTTTTATTGAATCCTTAAATTTTAGTCGTAATGGAAAATTAATTATCGCATCCGGTGGAAAAGGCGGAAAAAGTGGAAGAGTAGTTGGTTGGGAAGTTGAAAGCGGTAGAAAGGTATTAACTGTAGGCGAGGAACAAGATAGCATACTTACAGCTGATATTACAGCTGATCAATCTCTTGTAGCCATTGGAGGAACCACCAAACTCGTAAAAGTCTTCGACCTGGCATCCGATGAAGTACTTTACAAAATTAAGAAACATTCAGAATGGGTCACTCAAGTTTCCTTTTCTCCCGATGGAATCTTGCTCGCCACCGGAGATAGGAATGGAGGAATTCATGTATGGGAGGCCAAGACCGGAAATCCTTTTTACACCTTAGTTGGACATAAAGAAGAAATTACCAGCTTGAGCTGGCGGGCCGATGGTAATGTTTTGTTGTCCGCCTCAGAAGAAGGAGCAGTACGCACATGGGAAATGATAAACGGAAAACAAGTCAGAACATGGAATGCTCATGCCTCCGGTACACTTTCGGCTCACTTTGCCCAGAATGGTAACATTGTTACATCCGGTCGCGATAAAACAGTTAAATACTGGGACGGAAACGGCAAAGGGCTTCGCACGATATCAGGATTCGCCGATATTGTTATGGAAGCTCGTCTTTCGCATGATGCCTCTAAAATCATCGCCGGTGACTGGTCCGGTAAAGTGGGAATATGGAATTCTGCTGATGGTAAATCATTGGGCGAACTGAATCCCAATCCCCCCACCCTTTCGACCCGCGTATCTCTGGCAAGTACGCGCCTGAATGAAGATCAAGCAAAAGTAAAAAGCGCTCAATCAAAACTTGAACCCTATACCCAAAAAGTTAACCAAGTAAACACGCAGGTTGCACAACAAAGAGAATCACTACAAGCATCTGAAGCAGCTCTGCATGCTTCCGTTCAAAAAGCCGCTGCCTCGAAACAGGCTTTTAATAAAGCCCAGACAGCCCTAGGCGACTTGGCTAAAACTCGTGAACAAAGACAAATTTCCCTCGCAAGCAAAAAGAAGGAACTCGAGCAAGCAAACCAAAGCAAACAGCTTCATCAAGACAACTTCAATAAGTGGAATGAAAGAACCAACGCTCGTTCATCTCAATTAAGCGTTCTTAAAGAAAATCATCATAAAGTAAAGGAATCGGAAAAAGATAATGCAGATGACTCCTCATACACGAATGCAGTTAATAAGACTTGGGAAGCGTATCAAGCTATGGAGAAAGCATTCATTCATGCACGGGAACAGATGGCAAATCACAAGACTGAATTAGAGAAGTTTACGAATTTATCAAATGCATTGACTCAAGCAGTGACTGAAGCAAACAAAGCACTGGAAGATATTATGGCCTCCTATGCGAAAGCTGTTTCGGAGAAAAATCAAGCTTCTATGGCTTTGAAATTAGCTGAGGATGCACAATCTCTTGCAAATACCAAACGCGATCAAGTTAAGAAGTCCTTAGAAGAAACCGAAAAGCTTCTTGCCCAAGCACAAGAGAATGTAAAAGGACCGGCCGAAGAACTTTTGACTGCGCAAAAACTAGCTTCCAGTTCACAAAATAATCTCAATCGATGGAAAGCTGAACAAATAAATCTTACAAGACATAAAGAACTCTTCACATTAACTGATCTGCAGTCTGAACTTTCCTCCTTCGACGATTTAATCGAAGAAGTGAAAATGAATCATGAAAATGCCGTATCTGAAGTTGAAAATGCCAAAGAAGCCATTCGTTTACTTCCCTCCAGAATCTCCGAAAAACAAGATTTGATTACACAAACCAAATCTAACTTGGACACCATTAACAAAGCACTGGAAAGTGTAAATTTCGAGAAGACAAACAAGAATACCTTTTGGCAAAAACTCGAACAACTTGCCAAACAAAATCAGCAACAAGCTCAAAATCTCCCCCAAGACGATCTTCTGGTTCAAGCAAGCAACAAACTTTCCGAAACTCTTGATCTGTTGAAACAGGATCTATCAAAAGCGGATGCTCGGATTACATCCAAACAAAAGGAATTAAATGATGCCCAAACCAAAGTGAAAGAAGCCGAATTAGCCTTGGCAGACATCATGAAGTTACGGGAAAGCACACCCCAAGTCTTAAAAGAAAAAGAGCAAACTCTTGCGGTTGCCAGAACCAAACTAGAAGGAAAACAAAAGGAGTACGCAGTCTTTAAAAATAAAGTGGATCAGCAAAAAGAAAAAACGGAAGCTCTCTTAAAAAACTATCTTGATGCCCTACCTAAGGAATAAATTCAATTTTTATTCCATTCCTAGAAACTTTATCGATCCACTGAACTTGACTTAAGTCGGGGCGTGTAAATATTGTTGTAATCATAAATCTTGTAAATTGGATACATCGATTATTTTTTCCGGTACATTTCTCGCTGGTTGCTTCTTTCTTGTTTGCTGATCAAAACGCAACCGAATTATCCGAACTCGATCTTGCCAAGAGAGATGCTCAGGACTTCAGAAAATTAGCAGAACTGATTAAACCCTCCGTGGTCGTGATTGAGAGCGTAGACCGTAATGGATTTGAAGGAGGCAGGGGAACTGGTTTTGTAGTTAGAGAGGACGGAGTAATTGCCACAAACTTCCATGTGATTGGAGAGCACCGAGATTTCTCCATTCGCTTTTCTGATGGGAGAACCTTTCGTCCCCAAAGTATTTTGGCATTAGATCGTGAACGAGACCTAGCTCTGATAAAAATCAAATCCCAAGATCTACCTGTTTTGAAATTGGGTGACTCTAAAAAACTGAAACCAGGACAAGCGGTTCTTTCGATTGGAAATCCATTGGGATATGAACATAGTGTAAGCCGAGGAGTTATTGCCGCAATTCGCGAACTCGAATTTGGAGATGGAAGACCCATGGTTCAAGTTGCCATTCCCATAGAACCTGGAAGTAGTGGTAGCCCTACACTAGATTTGGATGGGCGGGTAGTTGCAATTCTTTCCATTAAATCAGGAGGGGCCATGGGATTCGGCATACCCGTAAATGCATTAAGGGACTTACTCCAAGACATTAAGCCCATTCCAATGTCGAAGTGGTTGACGATTGGAACACTTGACGAATTAGAGTGGAACCCAGTCATGAACGGGCATTGGAAACAAAGAGCCGGGATTATCTCCGCCTTCGGCTTAGGTAATGGTTTTGGTGGGCGCATGCTCTGTCTCAATAAATTAAAAGTTCCTGATTTACCGATGGAAATTGAAGTTGAAGTAAAACTAGAAGATGAGAGTGGAGCGGCTGGATTGGTTTTTCATGCGGATGGGAATAATACGCACTATGGATTTTATCCCACCAATGGCTCTCTTCGCTTGACTAGGTTCGAGGGACCCAATGTCTTTTCTTGGACTATTCTGGAAACCATAGAAACGGATGCTTACCTACCCTATCAATGGAATCGCTTACGAGTTCGGATCGAGGAAAACGGACGTTTGATTTGCTCCGTAAACGGTGAGGTGGTTATCGACCAAATTGATCATGCACTTGACCAAGGTCAGGTTGGACTATGCAAATTTCGAGAACCCACCGCAGATTTTCGTTTCTTTCGCGTTTCCAAGCGCTTTTCGAGTACAACCATTAACAAAGATTTTTCCTCTAAAGTTCGTACATTAACTAAAGAACTTAATAATTACGAAAAGATTTCCCCCAAGAGAGTTTCCGAATTGCTAGGGATGGGATCTCCCACTCCACAAGCTCTTCGTGATTACTCCAAACAATTAGAACGCAAATCCAAACTACTCAATAAATTAGCTGAGGAAATAAGAGAAAAACTAGTTATTCAAGAATTAGTAGATAGCCTCTCGGCAGATTCTTCCGGTTCCTTTGATCTCCTCAAGTCCGCCTTGTTGATTGCCAGACTGGATAATGAAAATTTCGATCTCGAACCCTACTTAAAGAGAGCTGAGTTGCTCGCCCTTCGCATTAGTGATTCCTTTTCGCAAAAGGATACAAATGAAAGGAAGTTGAGGATCTTAGTAAATCAGCTTTTTGACGAAATGGGGTTTCACGGAAGCACCTTGGATTACCATCATCGATCCAACAGCTATATGAACGAAGTTATGGATGACCGGGAAGGACTTCCCATAACTCTTTCCGTTTTGCTCATCGAGCTTGCCAATCGCCTGGACATACCAGTCGAGGGGTTGGGTCTGCCTGGTCATTTCATGGCTCTCTACAGAGAGCCTCCTCCCCCCAATAGTCCAAAAAATTTCAAGGGTAAGGAAATTCTCATTGATTCATTTGGGGGTAAAATAATAAGCCGAGAGGAAGCCTCTAGAATAACCGGCACTAAACTTTCGGACGAAGACTTCGAACCGGTTTCCAGCAAGGATATTATTACCCGTATGCTTCGAAACCTTATGCAATCCGCAGAACGAGAAAACGATCCAATTGCTCGCTTGCGCTACATCGATGCCATTGTAGCGATTGATCCAAAGGATCGCTATACCCGTGCTATGCGAGCGATGATTCATTATGGGGAGGGACGTATGACGGATGCCTTGATTGATATCGATTTTCTTATCGAGAATTACCCGAATGCACCCGAGATGAGACCTTTACGGGTTCTTCGATCCCGTTTAATCGAACAGGGTGCATCCGCACCCTGATAAAGCACTTAATCTTACTAAATCTTAGCGGATATCATCCGAAGAGAACTCTTCACCTGTTTTTCCATCGGGTCCCTTTGAATAAATCGTAAAAACAACGCCACTACCCTCCTCTGGGTACTCATAAACATATTCTTGCCCCCAAGGATCCAAAAACGCTGGATCTTTTCCCAGCGTTTCGGCCAACCAGATCATAATAGAATTTCCCCCACCGTGAGAAAGATCAGGAATCTCTCCCAAATCAAATGAATTTAAATCATAGCTGAATAAATCGGTAGGAATAGTACTGGGATAAGGAGGTATTTCCAAAGTTCCATCCACATTATGATATCCAGCTAGAGAGAGAAACAGACATTCACTGGGAGTACAAACTTCGCCTTTACAATTTGGTAATGCTCCAAATTGAGTACGATAGCTTTCCACAGCCGTCTTCAGGGCAGCAATCTCCATTTTTGCTTTTTTTGTTTTCTGTAGTTCATGAAAATACGAAAAGCTAGTGAAAAGAATTGTTACTAAAATGGAAATAATACCCAAGACCACAACCAATTCAATCAAGGTAAATCCACGTTTTACGAATTGGCTCATACGACTACTCTGCCCCAACCCAATTCCAAGAGTTTTTCTCGAATCTCCCTCAAATCCTCATCCTCCAATGCTAAAAGTTTGTACTTCTCGTCAATTGCAACGGATTCCTTGAGCAGATTCATACAATCATCAAACCTATGTAGCAAGCAGGCGTAGCATGCCAAATTATATTTGATCATTGGCTCCCTGGTATGCATCAGCATACCTTCCTGAAGAATCTTTTCAGCGTCTGCTACAGAGATATGCCTTCTAGTTGCATATGCACTCATGATCCACCATTGAGCTTCCTCGGGAAAATCCGTTCGAAGTTGATTGGCTATCATCATCATCTCCTCCCATGATTTCTGTGCTTGATGAATAGTGACTAAAAGTTCACATCCGAATTTGCTCCATGGCATTTGATCCGGAAGTGCTCGGAGTTCTTTTTTTGCATCTTCGAACATCTCCAATTCAAAATAACCACGAGCTCGGCTAAGGTGAACTTGTGGACGAAGAAAATGAGGCGGTAGGTCCATATCGGATTGCACCTGTAAATCTGTAGCCTTGGATGTACCCAAGAGCAAGCGGACAATGAAAATCCTAAATTTATAGAATAAAATTTAAGACTTTTTCACTTATCGAAAAAGCTTGAGTCACCAAGGCGCTTGATGCCTGTGTACGAATTTGTTCCTTGGCATAATTCGTGGACTCATGAACTAGAGTGTCATCACTAAGACGATCTATTCCCATTTGGGAGAGAAACACATGATTTCTCATTCTCTCAGATGCAACTTCCAATTCCGCTAAGTTTGAACCAATGGTTGCCATCTGTTGAGATAAATTATCAATTTCATTATCAAGAAATCCGATAGCAGCCCTCGCATTGTCCAAGGAATCAATCGACGCATCGATCAAAGTAATCCCAATACCGACGGATTCCAAATTAATGTCATTCCCATTCACACCCTCTATAGTCTTATCATTGGTGGGCTCATCTAAGGGCGTGTAGGTCGCATTGATTTGAAAAATAGAATCCGCTTCCACACGAAGAGTTAGTTTAGTAGTTAGTGCATTTGCTGGATTTGTCTGGATTTCTCCAACAGTTCCTGAAAAAAGATGATTCGTTCGATCATCATTCGAATTCCATGGCTGAGATTCATCCCCATCCGATGCCCCCAAACCCAATTGCGAAATGTAATGGTTCTTATTGTCATATGTGGAGTCGTTTTCCCACCATACAGTTTCTCCAGATGCAGCTCCATGCTTGTTTTTTGGCCAATCATCTACTCCGGAATCAAAAATACCATTATTATTTA
>JAYYQI010000002.1:0-26297 GCA_036128475.1 Verrucomicrobiota bacterium | reverse complement strand
AAGCCGGGCGGCAAACCCACCCCATCCACATCCAATTTCTAAAACATGATGGTGGGATTCAATTTTCAGCTGATCGATTATGCGGTCATATTTTGCCAACGATGCTTCTTCCAGTGTGGAATCTTCAGAAGCAAAAATCCCACAGGAATAGGTCATGGTGGGATCGAGCATTAATTGATAAAAATCATTCCCTAGGTCGTAATGTAGTGAGATGTTTTTCCGGCTTCCTTCAATGGTATTCTTTTGGCTGAAAAGGTAGGCACATCTAGCAAATTTATTCAGGATGGTGGCCCAACCACCTTCCATCCCATCCATTACTTTTTGGTTTTGAAGGAAAAAGCGAAAAAATTTCACCAAATTAGATGTGTCCCAGTCTCCAGCTGCATAACTATCAGCCACTCCCAATGAACCTCCGAGGCAGGCTTTACGAAAAAATTCATTCCGGTGAATCTTCAAATCTGCCTGTAAACCACCCTTTTTGTCTGAACCAAAAGTATTTTTACCGGACGGTGAGTCGAGTTTCAGGAAACCTTGATCTGATAAGTCTAGTTGTCTGTACAGAGTTTTTTCAAAAAACCCCATCCTTGCTTCAGTCGCGTGTGAAGAGTCACTAAATTGTTCTTGTACCTTTTCAGTCATGTGTAGCTTTCAAATGCTTGGGATGAGAATAAAAAGGGCAACCTTTAAGCCAGAGCAGTAGTGCATTCCAATAAATGGCCATCGTTACTTTAATCGTCATGAAAGGAAAACGTAAGAGAGCATAAGATAGATTTTTGGAAGAAATCTTTTTTCGTTTCAGATATAAATGAGCTGAAAAGAAGTCCTGATGATTTTGACGTAGATACATGTCCACCTTGTTGATTTTCCCGGGGTTGAGGAATCTCCAGTCGTATTCCACATTCATTCCAATAAATGGGGAGACATGAAATTCTTTATGGAATTCGTGGACACTCTTAGATTTCGATTCTGAATCTTCCCATCTGAAGCACTTTGCGTATTTTTCTCCCCAGGGCGTGTTGGTGATTTCCGCCATGACTGCATGTGGGGTTTCCTGATCGTCTGCCCAAAGGTAATAAAAGGTGACTGGATTAAAACAGTAACCAAAGGTACGCAGATGGGTAAGGATCGAAATCCGGCCGGAAACTTTCTCGTCAAGTTGCTCGCTCATTGTTTCACCGACTGCCTGTTCCAAGGATTCAATTTCCGGCCGGTGATAATCGGATCTTTGAAAACTGCACAAGTTTGGTTTATTGACAGACCAGAACCAACGATTTCGAAAGATTTTATTCACCTCATCTAGAAACAGGTGTGCCATGAACATTTTGTAGCTCAGGTTATGAATCTTGGGCGATTTTCGATGGTGGCTAACTTTGCCAAAATATAGACAGCTGTCCATTAAAGTTCTCTTCCGAATGCCTTACACACCCGAAGACCACTGGTTAGTCCGTCTTCATGAAACCCATAACCCCAGTAAGCTCCACAGAGTGATATTCCTTTGCGTCTGATGAATAGTTTGTGATTTTGCTGAGCAGCTTTTCGACCGGGGTGATAAGTGGGATGCGAGTACTGAAATGTTTCGTGCTCTTTGTTTGGATCGATTTCTCTATTCTGATTGAGGGATACACAGAAAGGCTCTTCAGTAGGAAGGCTTTGGAGAATATTCATATCATAGGTTACCAGAGCATGACCTTCCTGTTTTCGGGGAAGGTAGGCGTTCCAACTTGCCCGAGCCGTTTTTCTCTTTGGCAGTAAGGAATCATCCGAGTGCAAGGTGACCTTGTTTTCCTCGTAAGGAAAAGACTTGAGCAATCCTGTTTCTTCAGCATCAGGATCTTTGATTAATCGAAGGGCTTGATCTGCATGACAGGCAAGTATTACCTCATTAAAGATTTGTTTCGTACCATCAGGAAAAATAATTTCTACACCTGATTCATTCCGCTTAATCTGTTTTACGGGTGAATTTAGTTTGAGGCGTTCGCCCAGTTGATTGACAATAACATCAACATAAGTCCTGGAGCCGCCTTTAATAACCCTCCAAATAGGACGATTGTTAGCCTGAAGCATTTGATGATTGGAAAGAAAATCCGTTACGAATTCCATCGGAAATTTACCAAAGCGATCAACCGAACAAGACCAAAGGGCAGACCCTAATGGTAGTAGAAAGTCATCACGAAACCTTCTTCCTAATTGACTCCGTCGAACGAAATGATCGACGGTTTCATCTGGGTCTGGAAGATTTTCTGCGAGTTTGTGGAATTTGAGAATATCCATCACCATGCCCCAGTGTCTAGGACTAATCAGATTTCTAAAATGCCCAAACAAACCGATTAATGATTCTCCGCTATATTCAAGGCCTGAAATTTCGGAGCGTACGGAAAAACCCATACGAGTTTCCTGCGAGGAAACATTAAGTTTATCGATTAGGCGGACAAAATTCGGATAATTTTCACGATTAAAAACTATAAAACCGGTATCGACATTGTAGGTGCCCGTTTTTCCAGTTGTAGTAATCGTATTAACATGGCCGCCTGCACGGGAGTCAGATTCGAATAATGAAATATCAAAATTTTTTCCAAGTAAATGGGCACAAATTAAGCCTGATATACCTGAACCTACGATTGCAATTCTCATGTGAGAACTGCGTGACTATTTATCAATAGCCTTATCTTTTACCCAAGCAGGTACGGGTCTGAGTTCACTAACCAAACCAAAAAATGAAAGAATCCGCAGACCAAAATATGTTAGGTCAATTTCACCCTTAAAAAAACCTTGTCTGGCTGAACCTGGGAAAAAATGATGATTGTTGTGCCAACCTTCTCCAAATGTGAATAATGCGACAAGTGCATTATTTCGGCTTTCGTCACCAGTGTTGAATCTTTTCTTGCCCCAAAGGTGGGTAAGAGAATTTACCGCAAATGTTCCGTGATATAGAAAAATAGTAGGAATTACAAATCCCCAAATAAAAGTCATCATACCAGACATACCGGTTAATGATTGGAACCAAGCCCACTCACCAAGAAAGTAACAAGCTGCAGCCCAAATAACCACTGGGATCCAGTCGTAGCGGTTTATGAATCGTAGTTCAGGAAATTTTAACCAGTCGGGAATTTCTTTCAAAAAAGTTGGCACTGCATAGTCAGTCATGAACCAAAGGGTATGGCTCCAAAATAAACTGTTTGTTTTCGGTGAGTGCATGTCTTTTTCCGTGTCAGAGTGGCGGTGGTGACGTCTGTGATGTGCGGCCCACCAAAGAGGGCCTCTTTGAGCTGAACAACATGCGATGAATCCACCCAAGAATTGAATTATTCGGCTTGTTTTAAATGCTCGGTGTGAAAAATATCTGTGATAAAACGCAGTAATTGCGAACATTCTGATAGAGTAAGACAGGATACAAAGGGTAACGCAGGGCCACACAAATGGATGGAAGAAGGCAAGAACAATTAAACCATGAATAAACAGGTAAGGCACACACCTAAACCACTCCACTTTAGCTCCTTCAGTGGGTGGCTCTGAGAAAGTCTCAGGTGGTGGGCAAACCCACTTCGATATGGAAAATGACATTTACGCAGCTGAATCCAAAATGAGTGATAACTCTAAAGGAGTCATTTTGGATTTGCCACGAAATTCGGTTCCAACGAGTTTATCGAGTTGGCGAAAATCAAGTTTACCATTTTGCATGAGAACAGCTCGAAGTTTACGAAGGCCAATAGATTCAAGCTGTCTGACACGCTCACCGGAAACATTCAAGCACTCGGCAATTTCGTCTAATTTCATTGATTCATCAGAACCAATTCCAAAACGCATTTTTAAAACACTCCTTTCGCGAGGATCGAGAAAACTTAAAGCTACAGTAATGTCATCTGACAATGAACCATTTTCTCTGTATGAAGCGGAGAGCTCTTCCTCTTCCGAAAGTAGGTCACCTAGGGTTTGATCACCATCTTCTTTAAGGGGTTCATCTAGAGATAGCGAACTTGTAGGGGCAAATTTGACACGATTTGAAAGATTACGCTCACGACCAAGAGCATCTTTAACTTCTTGATCAGTCGCATCACGACCTAATTCTACTTGAAGTTGGGCCCGAGTAAGGTTTTCTTTTCTTTTACCTTGAGAAACATCATGGGGTACTGCAACCGCACCACTCATCTTGCCTATTAATCTTTGAATTCTTTGGCGAATCCACCAAGCAGCATATGTGCTTAGTTTGATTCCACGGGTGTGGTCGAACTTGTCCATGGCAACTACCAAACCTTGAATGCCTTCTGCCATTAAATCTTCCATTGGCACATTGGTTTGTCGGAATTTAAGTGCGATCGAAGCAACAAGCCGGACATGTCTTTCGATGAGTTCGTTACGGGCATTTTCGCAACCCTCTTTCATTTTGACAAAAAGTTGATCACATTCTTGCTTGGTGGGTGGAGCCATTCGTGCACGTTTGGAAATAAATCTTCCGATAGGGTCGAGTTGATTTTCGTTGGTGGAGGTATTGGATGGTTTGATGTGCATAACAAATATAAAACGAGTCAGGTTATTCCAAGGATCACACAAATTTACACTTTGAATGTTATTTATTAACCCTATAAGAAAACTGAAACTTCTGGATCTTTTGAAAATAGTAAGAATCGACCTGAGTTTTTATCCAAAATTTTGAAGAACGAAGTTTTAGAATTGAGACCGGAAGGCTTATTTTGCCCGGCTGGAGACTTTTATATTGACCCTAGGGGTAAAGTTAAAAAAGCGATTATTACACATGCCCATGCTGATCATGCTCGTTTAGGCCATAAATCTTATCTTTGCTCCAAAAATTGTGAGTCTTTATTGAAAATAAGAATCGGAGAGGGTGCTTTTATCGAGAGCTTGCCTTTTGGGGGAAAAATTAGAATTGGAGAGGCTACAGTTTCTTTTCATCCTGCTGGACATATTTTAGGTTCAGCACAGATCCGTGTTGAGGTAGGCGGTCAAGTTTGGGTTGTAAGTGGGGATTACAAACCGCAGGCTGATCAAACATGTGAAGCTTTTGAATTAGTAAAGTGTCATGGGTTCATCAGTGAGTGTACATTTGGTCTGCCTGTTTACCGGTGGTTACCCGAGGAGGAAATTCATAAACAAATAAATCAATGGTGGAATGAAAACGCTGAAGCAGGTCAGACTTCACTTCTCTTTGGTTATTCGCTTGGCAAGGCTCAACGCATACTGGCTGGTTTGGATGAATCAGTGGGAAAAATTTTTGTGCATGGTGCAGTTTTTCCATTCCTTGAACACTACAGGAAAGCGGGTGTGCATATCCCAAAAGTTCAAAAGATCGAGAAGAATAAGGAACATGATTTTAACCAGGCAATGGTCATTGCGCCACCGGCAGTTGAAGATTCCAGTTGGATACGAAAGTTTCGTAATGTGAAAAAAGGATTCGCATCCGGATGGATGTTGATACGTGGAGCCCGCAGAAGGCGTAATTTGGATCGCGGTTTCGTGCTATCGGATCATGCCGACTGGAATGGATTGATTGATGTAATTAGAGGCACTGAGGCGGAGCAAATAAAAGTTACGCATGGGAATGGTGATGCGTTAACTCGTTTTCTTTGCGAAAAGGGAGTAAGCTGTTCAGTGTTAGCAGGAGCAGGGATGCGTGGAGAGGAAGAAGAATGAAGAATTTTGCTTCCTTGTTCCATGATCTTGATGGCATGACAAAGACAAATGATCGATTAGATCGTTTGGTTTCCTATTTTAAAGAAGCTGATCCTAATGACTCAATCTGGGTAAGCTGGTTTCTTTCGGGCAACCGGATAAAAGGGGCAATTAAAACTGGCGAACTTCGATCATTTCTATCCGAAAGAGTAAACCTCCCGTTGTGGTTAATTGAGGAATGTCACGATCGAGTCGGAGACCTTGCAGAGACTCTTAGTCTTCTTGCCGGTTCCTCAGTTACAGGACAATCAATCGGGTTAGATCAAACCATTCGTAAATTTCTTCTGCCTCTCCGTGGAATGGACACGGATGAGAGGAAAAAGTTGCTCTACAAAGTATGGGATATCCTTTCAACGGAGGAAATGTTGCCTTTTCATAAATTACTAACAGGAGGATTTCGTATGGGAGTCTCTAAGGGGAATCTATGTAAGGCACTAGCCCGCGTCGGTGGGGTTGAACCAGCAGTGATTGCCCAAAGAATTGCAGGTAGTTGGACTTGCGATGATCTTTCTATGGAGGATATTCTAAATCCTACAAACGAAGGAATTGATGATATGAATCGTCCTTTCCCTTTTTGTTTAGCTTCGCCACTTCAGGAAGCTACAGATGGGCTTGGGAAACTAGAGGATTGGCAGGTGGAATGGAAATGGGATGGAATCCGTTCCCAACTGCTTACGACTGGCGGTGGTTCAGGGATGCTTTGGTCGAGGGGTGAGGAATCGATTGAAGAGTCTTTCCCTGAAATCCTTGAATGCATTCCCTATCTCCCTTCAGACCTTTGTATGGATGGTGAAATTCTTGCATGGGGTAGGGAGGGTTTACGATCCTTTTCCCGATTACAGAAAAGACTTGGGCGTAAAAACCCGAGCCCTGCCATTCAAAGAAAAGAACCGGTTCGTTTTCAGGCTTATGATTTGCTTCGGATTAATGGTGAGGATTTGAGGTCTCAACCTATGGAACAAAGGAGGGAAAAACTAGAAAGTCTATTAGCGGGCATACCTGATCATTTACCCCTTGGTTTGTCTTCCTTAGTTCAGGAAAAAACTTGGGACGATTTGAAAGCTCGTAGAGAAGAGTCACGAGAGCGCGGAGTCGAGGGATTTATGCTCAAACGAAAAGATTCCAAATATGAGACTGGTCGGGTAAAAGGTAGTTGGTACAAATGGAAAATTGATCCTTACATGGCTGATATGGTGGTGGTTAGCGCACAATTGGGTCATGGGAAAAGGGCAAATCTATACTCTGATTATACTTTGGCGGTTTGGAGTGAATCCGGAGAACTTGTAACGGTTGCAAAAGCTTATTCGGGTTTGTCCAATGAAGAAATTGAAGAAGTTGACCGGTTCGTTCGTAAAAACATCACTGGTAAATTTGGACCTGTTCGTGGGGTACGTCCTGAGTTAGTTTTGGAAATCGCATTTGAGGGAGTTCGGGCATCTGGCCGACACAAATCGGGAGTTGCTCTCCGATTTCCCAGGATTCATCGATTGAGAAAAGATAAGAAAATTGTGGATGCGGACTCTTTGGAAACCATTAGAGGATACGCTGGATTGAACCAAATAGAAGATTCGACTGATGGAATTAAAACTGATTCAGATGGTAATTTACTACTGCTTTAAGAAGTTCTGCTTTTCTACACTTTGGTCAAACTAGCTTTAAATTTTGCCAGATTCTCTTTAGCAACATCCTTTCGGTCAACCATAGGATAGGGGTAATCTTCTCCGATAATACAGCCTGATGCTTGTTGAACATCATGAGGAGCAAGATGAGGCTCATAAATATATTTTACTGGGAAGTCTTTTAGTTCGGGTACCCAGTGTCTGATGAAATTTGCATCGACAGCATCCACATTGAGGCTGGACTTCCCGTCGGGGCAGGGGTTGTAGAGGCGAAAATAGGGCATTGAAAAAGGTGCCACTCCGGAAAGCCATAGCCAGTTTGCGTTATTAAGGGCCCAGTCGCTGTCCAATAGTTTATGGACAAAAACATCGCGTCCATGCTTCCAGTGCTGCCAGAGTTGGCCACGAGTTAGGAAACAAGAAACGGCATGTCTGCCGAGATGGTGCATCCAGCCCGTTGTTTCCAATTGGCGCATAAGAGCATCAATAAGAGGGAATCCCGTTTTTCCCTCCGACCATTGAGACAACTTAGGTTCATTTTTTTCTCCCCAATTAATTCTTTTACACATGGAATTTTCGAGGTCATTATCCCAGTTTGGAACGGAAAGTGAGAGCAGATAGAACATCTCGCGGAAGAGAAGTTGCCCATGCAGTGATTCTGGAGGTGCTGAATGAGGACCCTGACGGTTGGCTTTTTCGACCTCTTTCCATAGGAGTCTAACGGAAAGGGAACCAGTTGTTATGTATGGAGACAAGCCCGTGGTACTTGGTTCCAAGGCATTGGATGAAAGATTGGTGGAAACTGTTTTGGGTTTTCTAAAGGAGTTAACGTATTCGGGTGTGAGGCTTACCTTATGTTTGAGTCGATTAAGTGCTTCTGTTTCGCCACCTTTAAAGTATAAGTTTTCTTTCGTTTGTTCGAAAAAACCAAGTTCAGAAAATTTTGTCTTTAACGATGAAATGGAGTGAACCTCTCCAGTGAAATTATCCGACAATGTCTGAATATCTAATGAGGAAGGCGCCGTCTTTAAACTTGCTGGCTCAGGGATTGATTTTGGTATATGGAAGAAGCCGTGCTCGTCCTTTGAGAATGTGGAAGCAAATATTTTCTCTATGTCTTTCATCGACTTCGGATTCTTAAAGCCAGCAAGATTTACCGTTTGTTCCAAGTCGAGAATGGTATGACTAGCTCCATGAAAATGATAACGAGCTTTAGAACTTTTAGTGAGAAGTTCAGAAACTATTTGAGTGGTTTTTCTTCCATGTGGTTCCGAGCAATAGTCGGATACGAACAAACTTATTTGATGAGCAAAAAAAGAAAGGAGTGATTGAAATGCTTCTGCTGGAGAACCCCAAAAGATAATCAAAGAATTATCGGACTTGGACTGAATGGATGAATCCAAATCTTCAAGGTTTTCAAAAAGAAAGCGAAGACGATTTCGGCTGAATTTTTCGAAGTGATTTCCGATAATTTTCGGATCAAGAATGAAAATGGGGAGGATGGAATGAATGCTTTGGTCTTCACATGCATCGCGGAGTGCAGGGTTGTCGTGTAACCGCAAACATTTTCGGAACCAAACTACGGCTATGTTCATTCGAAATTAAATTAGAAAGCTTGATTTAGATAGATTGGACTCAATTCAGGGAGTTTTTAATGTGGCAAGAGCAGCTAGTGCCCGAGTGCGTCCTTCCGAGTGGTCAACGCAGGGTTCAGGGTAATTTCCGCCCAAATTGACTCCGGATTCTTCGCGAGTGGAGGCTGGAGCTTCCCATGGCTTGAATACCCACTTGGAGGGAAGTTTTTCGAGGGGGGGAATCCATTTTTTTGCATAAGTCCCCCGGGTATCAAATTTTTCGCCCTGTGTTATGGGGTTAAATATGCGAAAATATGGGGCAGCATCCGCACCACATCCAGCAGCCCATTGCCAACCTTGAGTATTACTGGCTAAATCTGCGTCAACTAATGTATCCCAGAACCAGCGAGCACCCTCAGTCCATGAAAGCAAAAGATGTTTAACCAAAAAGGAGGCGACTATCATTCGTACTCGGTTGTGCATCCAACCAGTTTCATAAAGCTGACGCATACCGGCGTCGACCATCGGATAACCGGTGTTTCCATATTGCCAGCGCTTTAAATTATCCAAGTCGTTTAGCCAAGGAAAGGAAGCGTATTTCGGTCGTAACGGTTTATCGGGTATACTTGGGAAATGGTAGAGTAGATGATAGGAGAATTCTCGCCAACCGATTTCGACTAGAAATTTATTTTCACCTCGATGGCTTCCTTCGTTGTCTGCTTGAAGTACACTTCGACAAATTTGACGAGGGCTTATAAGTCCCCATGCCAAATAGGGTGAGAGGCGAGATGTGCCGTCAACGGATGGATTGTTTCGTCTGGTGGCATAGGAGTGTGTGACTTCGTTTACGGTTCTTTCTAATTGTTCATGGGCAGCCGTTTCTGAAACAACCCAGTGATCTGCAAGTTTTTGATGCCATGGATGATGAGGAAGTAAATCAAGTTCATCCAGTGAATCCCTGATGGTGGGCGAATTGTGAAATTCGAGGTCTTGGATTGGGTATGTTGCAGGTTCACGATAAATGATGGGACGGGATTTTCGCCAATAAGGCGTGAAAACTTGGAATGGTTTACCAGTTCCATTCTTAGTTTCCCAGGGTTCCTGCAAAAGGGATGCATTGAAGGATTCAGTTGCAATGCCGGCATGATCAAGGGATTCTTCCACTTTTTCCTGTGTGCTGAGCCCAGCAGGATCATAGACGCGTCCATAGAAGATGGTAGTTGCATGATTCTCTCGAGCAATATCAGGAAGAATATCGCAAGCCTTCCCCTTAGCTAGAAGCAAGTGCCCTCCAAGTTTGGCTATGTCTTTACCCAAACTGTCGAGTGCATGATGGAGCCACCAACGGGAGGCAGCTCCCGGGCTCCATTGTCCACCTTCATCCGGATCCCAAATAAACACAGGGATAATTTTTCGTTTTCCCAACAAGGCCGCATGGAAAGACGGATTGTCCTGCAGACGCAAATCCTTACGAAGCCAAACAATTACTGGCGTATGTGAGAAAGTTTCCGAAATCATGAATTGAGTCGGAGTTGGGATAAACCTCCATCCACCTTGAGAATCTGACCGGTAATGGAGCTGGCTCCATTGGAGTGAAGAAAAGCAATAGTGGATGCGATTTCCCGTACCGAGGGAATCTTTTTAAGAGGATGTCTTTCTTCAATCATGGGAAGCATTTTTTCGCCCCCAACCATGGCGGTTCCCATCTCGGTCGGGGTAAGGGTTGGAGCCACTACATTCACTCGCACTTTTGGCGCAAGGTCGGCTGCTAGTGCAATCGCGAAACCTTCCAATGCTGATTTGGCTGCTGAAATTGCACAATGATTGGGTAACCCAGTACGGGCGGCTACCGATGAGAGTAAGACAATAGAACCACTTAACCGGGGCAATAAGGACTGGATGGCAGAAAAAGCATCCAGTACACTGGTTTGGTAAGCTTCCAGCATTTGTTCTGGTCTAAGTCTTTTGATCGGACCCAAGATGACTTTCCCTGGACAAAAGGTTAGGGCATTAATGGTCTCAGGTAGGGAGTCGAGATAATTTTCAGGCTCGGTGGCACTTGCACTAATCCACTCACATGCTTCAGGTTGGTCGTCGGGAATACTTCTTGCAAGAGCATATACTTGATGACCTTTTTCGATCGATAAATCGACAAGCATACGCCCAATTCCTCGAGATGCTCCTATTATCAAGTGATTAATGTTATTTGATTTGCTTATGGAATTCACACTTATAGATCGTAACAATTTAGTTGTTGGATCAAGTTTTTCTAATCTCAAACTTGCCTTTTTTGAATACTGTTACATTATTCATTGTGTATGACGAAGCGTGGAGGAAAACGAATTGGAGCGGGTCGCCCTAAAGGCACTAATGATTATGGTGAATCCACTAAACCCGTACGCATACCGATTAGCAAGATTGATCGAATACTTCGATTTGTTCGTGAGCGGGAAGATGCCTTACCTCTTTACGGGCAGATGGTACCGGCTGGTTTTCCGTCACCAGCGGATGATTATGCGGAGGGTGTTCTTGATCTGAATGCCCATTTGGTACGTGAGCCAACTGCTACTTTTTTCGTGCGTGCCCGCGGAGACTCAATGATTGGAGCGGGTATTCACGATGGTGATCTTTTGGTAGTGGACCGTAGCCTCGAAGCCATCAACGGGAAGGTGGTTATTGTTTCCATCAATGGTGAGTTAACCGTGAAGCGCCTTCGTCGAGCCAAAGGTCGAACTTGGTTGATGCCGGAAAACCCCGACTACCCCCCGATTGATTTTCATGAACAGGATGATACCCATTTATGGGGAGTGGTCACGAATGTGGTCCATTCCCTGTGATTGCTCTGGCTGACTGTAATAATTTTTACGTTTCCTGTGAGCGGGTTTTTCGTCCCTCCTTGGAAAAGCGTCCGGTTATCGTGCTCTCGAATAACGATGGATGTGCGGTTGCCCGTTCTAATGAAGCCAAGGCAATTGGTATTCCCATGGGGGCTCCTTATCATCAGATTCGGAAATTGTGCGAACGAAATGGAGTCGTCGTATTATCCTCGAATTACGAACTGTATGGAGATATGTCGAGTCGAGTGGTCTCCGTGCTTTCCCGTTTTGCTCCGGAACTTGAAGTTTATTCGATCGATGAATCTTTCTTAGATCTGGCAGGCGTACCTGATCCTTTGCAACTAAGCGTGAGGATGCGTGATCAGGTTAAACAGTGGACGGGTATTCCTATTTCGGTGGGGCTTGGAACAACTAAAACCTTGGCTAAGGCAGCTAACCGTCTAGCCAAGAAGCAGGGTTTCGGTTGTATGGAGATTAAAAAAGAAGACAGGAAATCCTTGAGAAATATTGCGATTGATGATGTCTGGGGGATTGGTCGAAGGTTGAGTGCCCGTTTACGGAGAATCGGACTATTGAATGCCTGGCAGTTCGCTCGGGCGCCATCGCCTTTGATCCGGTCCATTGGTGGAGTTACCTTGGAGCGTACTCAGCGGGAGCTTGAGGGAATATCCTGTTTGGAAATGGAAGAAGTGGCTTCTCCGCGGAAAAATACTTGTTGCTCCCGTTCATTTGGTAAACCAGTTACGGAACTGGAAGAACTGGAGGAAGCGGTTGCGAACTATGGTGTGCGCGCTATTCGGAAGATTCGTTCGGAGGGTTCCTTGGCTTCTGGTTTACAAGTATTTATTATGACCAATCGTTTTCGGGAGGATCAGCCACAATATTCTAACTCACGTACTTTGGCATTGGATGAACCAACGGATGATCCGATCCGTATCGTTCAGAATTCCAAGCTTTTATTAGGGGATATATTTCGTTCCGGTTATGCCTACAAAAAAGCAGGGGTGATACTTCTGGATTTGATACCTTCGGCAATTCGTCAAACTTTACTGTTTGAAGAGCATGATAATCCGAGGAGAAAAGATTTTGTAAATGCGGTGGAAGAGGCTGCCTCCCAATATGGTGGAGGCGGAGCTTTTTGGGGTGGACAGGGAATTGGTAAACAATGGCGGATGCGAAGAGAAATGCGAACACCCCGCTATACTACTTGTTGGGCTGATTTGCCCACAGCTTGCTGACTTTCGTAAAAGCTTTTTGGGGCAAAGTTTCCCTTTTAGGCTAAAGATTGAGCGAAATTAGACGATTATTTGTAGTATGCCATTGGTCGTGAATACGAATATGGCTGCCATCATTGCGGGTAATCATCTTGATGCCGGTAATGACGCAGTCCGTAAAA
This sequence comes from Verrucomicrobiota bacterium, assembly GCA_036128475.1. Taxonomy (GTDB): domain Bacteria; phylum Verrucomicrobiota; class Verrucomicrobiia; order Opitutales; family Seribacteraceae; genus Seribacter. Next base: position 13,186 of record JAYYQI010000002.1, on the reverse strand, counting down.
GCATGGGTCGAATGTCCACAGGTAAGAAGATTAACTCTTCTTCTGATGATGCCGGTGGCTTGGCTATATCCGCGATTATGCATTCGCAGATGCAAAGACAAGTACGCCTTCGTGAGAATTTGAACAATTCCATTTCCTTTTTGCATGTACAGGCGGGAGCTCTGAGAACTGCCTCAAATCTACTGGAACGTATGTCGGAGTTAAAAACTTTATCTTTGGATGTGACAAAGAATTCCGATGATCGGGCGAATTACGATGAGGAGTTTATGGAACTTCAATATGAACTCAGAAATATTTCTCAGGGAAAATTTAATGGCATTAGTTTATTCACCAAGCCATTGATAAAGGATCATGCCTTGCAAACCGTTGCCCACGAAAGCGAGTCAAATACGCGAATTGTAAGTTTAGCCCGAAATTTTTTGGCAGGTGAATACCTCGCCAAGAGTGGGGAAGTTCTGGGAGGCAGGGATTTTGATTTAATTACTTCAACAACCAGTCCATTGCCTGTAAATACGGCTTCTGCAGCAACTGGAGTGGATGCAAATGGGAATAAATTACCCACAGGAGCCGTGGATCCGAATTGGTCGGTAACCGGTCCGACATCAGTTGAGAGATTAGCTTTGGCTGCTCAGCCCGGACCCTGGGCAAACGAGACACCCACTGCTGGTTGGATTGGTCAAGTCGCTGGAGGTGTTGGCGATTATCTTTACTCGATGTCTTTCGATCTTTCGGGATGCGACCTTTCTCAAGTGGAAATTGATGGATTGGCAGCAACGGACAATGCAGGAAGCGTTTTGGTTAATGGCCAAGATTTGGGTATTACTTTTCCCAATCAGTTCTTATTCCTGCAAGCCTTTAATTTGGAAACCAACGTAAATGGAATGTTGGTGAATGGTGGTGGGTTAATTACCAACCCATTGGTTGATGGAATTAACAACGTCACTGTACGCGTTAATAATTCTGGTGGACCAACCGGTCTTTTGTTTGATCAATTAGAAATTTCCGCATCCAGAATTGTGACTACGCAAGTTCCATCGAATACTGTAACTTTTGCAGGCTTGGATCAGTTTTCGATGGAAGATTTTGTCAGTTTTGAGCAAAAACTCGCCAATGCCCTTGCTGAAAATGGAGCGGAGGAGCAAAGAATTCGATTTGAATTACAAAGCTTGGAATCGAACCAAACTAATCTTGGGCAAGCTTACGGACGGATTGTTGATCTTGATTATGCAGCGGAATCCACTCGATTGATCAAAAAACAAATCTTAACTCAATCCTCTGCTGAAATGATGGGGTCTGCAATTAGGCAAACCGATGTCGCCAAGCAGGTGATGGGGATTTAGTCACTTACCCAATCGAAGCAGGCAATTTGTTCACCGTTTCTCGCAAGTAGGTAGCCATTGACAAAGGCGGGTCCGTTCCAGCAACGGGCATCACTCAGAAATTGCCGGGAGGAAATTTCACGAAATTCTTCGGGAGTCGCATCGATGACTGAAAGCACGCCGGAATGTCCAAGAATCAACAATTTTTGATCAGCCAATAGAATTCTGCCATAGCTGTACTTTTTTCCTCGCCACATCAGTTTTCCTGTTTTGGCTTCGAGGCAAACGAGGAGATTTTCACTGAGCCCATAAAGGTAACTATCCTTGAGGATTGGATTGGAAAACTTGGCTTTTAAATCTTTGGACTTCCAGGAGGATTGAACGCGATATTTTTTGTTCTCTTCGTCGTGGGCAATGGTGAAGCATTCAGCTCCTTTACCATAACCCGCGGCCATCAGAAAGGAGTTGGGTGAGATAGCGATTGGTTGAACGATTTGGGCATTGTTTAGAAAAATTTTCCAAGGCTTTTCCCAAAGGGTTTTGCCATCGCTGGGGTTTAATCCTGCGATCTTTCCTTCAACGGCGATTATCAGATGTTCCTCGTTAAGAAGTTTAATAATTTCAGGTGATAAATAAACACCCCTACCACTAAGTTGGGATGCCCAAATTTCCTGCCCAGTTTCCGTTGAATAAGCTTTGGCTGCGGAGGTTTCACCACCTAAGTTAAGAATGATCATATCATTCCAGATCAATGGAGAGATCGAGAGACCCCATTCGGGAAATTCATAATCTTCGGGAATAGTTTGAATATTCCAGATAATCTTTCCGGTGGATGCTTCTATGCAGGATAGACGCCCGTTGGAAAAGAGAGCATAAATTTTTCCGTTGTGCAGGGTAGGGGTCGACCTTGGTCCAGTCCCGCTCAACATATCATGCCATCTAGTTGGCTCTGTTACCTTCCATGCTGCGGTTCCATCATCGAGATTTCTGGCAATGAGTGATTCATTCTCACCAACTTGTTCCATGGTAATAACGAATTCCCCTGAAGTAATAATAGAAGAATGTCCAAACCCGCATGAAGTGGACCATCTTTTCTTGGGAGGAGTTTGCCAATTAACCGAAAGTGCTTGGGTAGGAATATGACCATTCCTCATGGGGCCACGAAATTGATTCCAGTCTTTATCAATTTTCCGAAGGGGAGGACGATAATAATCTTCGGTGGGAGCTTCTTTAAACTTGGAATTTGATAATCCAAAGTGTGGTACCATTCCACCACGCCACTCCATGCTGACGCAACCAGTTGAAAATAGCACTGTGAGTGCTAAAAGTGAGTTTTGGAACTTTATGGAACTTATCCTTCGAGAGCTTCTTCGATTGCCTTAATAAGTTTTTTTGAAGTAGGGGAAGTCATACTGCCAAAACGATCGATTGGTTTTCCATCCTTACCTACGAGGATCTTTCCAAAATTCCATTTAATGTTACCCTTGAGAGGTCCGTTATCACCAATGATATCTGCGTAGATTGGATGGCGGTTCGGTCCGTTAACGTCTATCTTGGAATACATTGGAAATGAGACGCCAAATTTGGTGGAACAGAATTCCTTGATTTCAGCTTCAGAACCTGGTTCTTGTCCTCCAAATTGATTGCATGGAAAACCACAGACAACCAAGCCTTTGTCTTTGTACTTGTCGTAAAGTTCTTCGAGTCCGCTGTATTGGCGTGTAAATCCACATCTGGATGCAACATTGACCATCAAGATTACCTTCCCTTTGTGCTCTGCCAAGGAAGTGGTCTCGCCATCAATTGACTTTAATTCATGTTCGTAAATGGATTTTGCTGAGGTTGTCATTACAATAGATAAGATAGCTAGGTAGGGTAGAAATTTCATTTTTCAGTTGTCAATTTTTTAGGTTTATTTTGAGATTTTTTTAGACGGATGGGGAGGTGCACTTCCGAGCGCTTGAAGGGTCCTGGAACAAATGGACCATTCCAGTAAACTCCATAGGCGTCTCCAACGGGTTCGTATTTTTTGTTGTCTGTTAGCCACTTGGAAAGTTTTGAAAGGTTTTCATTGAATCTTTTTTCGGAATAACTACACCGAATACCAATAGATACAACTTTCATCGGAGGTACTTTACGGACGATAACCTGACTTGAATTTTTGAAGTCTTTTTCCAAATCTTTCTTCCCAACGAAAAATCTCATTTTACCTGGGTTAATGTCTGCCTCGACGGGTGTTGTCATGGACAGGTCATTGTTATTAATATACTTAAAGAGCTTTCTAAATAGGCCGTTGTCTTCGCTGAAATAGGATTTTTGGGAGGATGTCTCAAGAGCGACCCTTTTTGGGATATCAATTATTTGAATCTTACCAACGGGCGTTTTTTCATGCATTGATTCGTAAGCAGAGGATGTGAAGATGCTAAATAGGAATGATGTTAAGTAGATTAGATATCTCACTGTTCAATATATCGAATTAAATTCAAATATGGATCAAGTTAGGAAATTTTCCAATAATCAAAAATAGTTATGAAAAAACTTTTTATTTTAAGACTTGATGACACGAAAGGTTAGATTGATCCTTGGATCAATAGGTTTGGCGGTGCGGGGGATTTCATGCATCCAATAATGCTGAGTGGAACCACTCATTACCAATAGGCTACCATGTCCGAGAAAGATCTCATGGCGTAGATTATTTTGTTTGTATTGCTTGTGGCGAAGTTTGAATTTTCGTTCTGCCCCCAAGCTAATCGATGCGATAACTGGATTTTGTCCAAGTTCTTTTTCATCATCACTATGCCATGCCACGCGATCCCTACCATCCCGATAGTAATTGATGAGTACGGAATTGAAGTTTACTCCAGCATGAGGTTCGATTTTCTTTTTGATGAAGAGTAATTCTTCCGTCCAGGGTTTAGGATCCATGTGAATACCAGAGTAGGCATAACTTTTACCAGGATCTCCGTACCAGGCTTCAAGTCTTGGAACCAGGCTTTCTTTACCGTAGAATCGGATGATGTTTTGTGTCCATTCTATACCATCTTTTAAAGATTCAAGTAGTTTATCCGCGACCTCTGGTGAAAAGAATTCTGAGTGGTAGTGAAGAGAAGCATTAGGGAGTTCAACTTCACTAGGGTTTTGTAATAAGCATGTTTGCATATTTAGGTTGGTGGCAGGCGAAATATAAACAATGTGGAAGATTTATTCAGGGTTAAGAGAATTGGTTGATCGAGATTTTCAATGGCCAAACCATCACCTCTTTTCAATCTCTCAGTCCTGGTTTCGATTGCCCCAGAAACAACCTGAATCCATGCATGAGGATAGAAATTGTCTGGGGTTATTGTCAAAATATCATCTTTCCTTCCTTGACCTAACCAGAATTGAGCATCTTGTCGAATAATGGATGATCCATTTTCTCCATTTCCAGAAAAGAGTATAGTCATTCCATTTTCGGGAGTGCTTTCAGACAGAATTTTTTCCGAATAGATAGGTTTGCCTCCAGAATTCTTAGGCAACATCCATATTTGATAGAGTTCCGTTGCTTGTTCTTTGGAAGGATTGAATTCACTGTGCGTAACTCCAGAGCCTGCACTCATATATTGCAAATTCCCTGGACGAATGATCGATCCATTGCCCATGCTGTCTTGGTGTTCCAATTCCCCAGATATGACATAGGTAAATATTTCTGCATCTTGATGAGGGTGCGTGGGGAACCCACTCCCCGGTTCGATAATATCGTTATTCATGACGACTAATGAATGAAAACCGCACCAATAAGGGTCGTAATAATCAGCAAAAGAAAAAGTAAAACGAGCATGGAGCCACCCATGCTCCGCCTTTCCACGCTCGCTGGAGTACCTAGGTTTTAAATTCATTATTGGAAAGATATTTCAATGAATGAAAATCACAATCATGTCCTGCCTTTAATTTAATACTTGGACAAATACTCGAACGATTGACGCGTTCTAGAATTGATTTTGAAAAATTGCCATAAAATCGGCTTGCTCTTCAATTTTTTCGGATACTAGGTTTTTACAATTTTCGTATTCCGATTCGTCTTTGCGAAAACGCTTAAAAAAGTCGCGAGGAAGAGATTCAACTTTTACATATCCACTGTTCCCAATTTTTAAATCATGAACGAGATGATTCGAGAGAATTAAAATATCAATGAATTTTTGGAGGCTTGGTTCATCTATCCCCTCTCTTTGCTTTCTATCAAGAACATGATGCCACCGAGTGGTTTTTTCAATAAGCTCTGATAATCCCCATCTTTTTATGATCAGGGCTCCTAAAATTTCGTGATGTAAAAAGTTTCTGGCGTTTTCGGAAGAATGGGTCGACAAGTTTTTCCGGTATGCATACCTGACTTCTTTTCCGTACTCTTTTTGAGCAAATTGGATTTTAGCGACTTTGCCTATGTCATGAAGTAATCCGCAGGCATAAGCATGTTCTAGATTTTCGCTTTCAAAGTACTCCGCTAAAGCCTGATTAGCAATTGCAGTGGCAGAGCTGTGTAACCAAAGGTCTTCAAAATTAAAGTTCGTGCCTTCCCAGGCTTTGGTGAAAATCTTAAGGACCGATGTTTTTAGGGCTACCTGCTTTACTTTTTCAAGGCCAATTCTCTGCATCGCATCGGAAATATCGCTGATGCGTTGGCTAGTACCTTCGCGATGAGCCACACTATTGGCTACTTTGATGAGTTTAGAAAAAATTGCCTGATCAAGTTTGAGAATATCCTTAATGGCAAAAAGAGCGGCGTCGGGATTGGAAATGATTTTCATCAATTCGTTCATGATTACCGGAATACTCGGAAGTTCCCCTTCCAGTGCATTAACAATTTCTTCGTATTCCTCGAAATTTTCCATTCTCTTGAAATTGATAAAAAGGAATTTATGGATTATGTCAAAAATTAACCCTTTAGTTGAATCAGTTAATTCAAAAAGTTCATGACTTCGTTAAATGATGATAAAGAAAGAGTTTATCTTTTCATTTTAGATATAATTTTGTGCTTTTATGAATCTGGATATAAATGAATCTCATGAAGAAAATACAAGTAGCCGTTTTGGGTGGAGGAATCTCTGGGTGTATTTGTGCGTGGAGATTATCTAAAATGGGGCATCTTTGTACGCTTGTTGAAAAGGGTAGAGGTGTTGGTGGTAGAATGGCTACTCGGAGAATGAATGGGGCTCGTATTGATCACGGGGCTCAATTTTTCACTATTCGGAATGAAAGAATGTTGGACTTAGTGGAAAAAATGCAGCAGGAACAGATCATTACTCAGTGGTACGATCGAGTCCATGGAAGAGATGACTTAGGTGTTTCAGTTCGATTTCGTGGTGTTTCTGGGATGACCTCTATGCCCAAGTATTTGGCGCAGTCTTTTTCCAGTGAGATAAACTTTTTCGTAGATAATATAAAGCGAGTTGAAGATGGATGGCTGATAAAGGAAAGAGAGGGTTCAACGCGTTCGCTTCTTGCGGATCATCTTGTGATCACTTTTCCCTCCACTCAAATCATCGAGTTATTCCAGAGAAGCGAATTTGAATTGGATGCAGATACAATGGAAAAGCTAAAGAGAATAAGACATACCCGTTGTCTTGCCTTGCTTGGTTTGTTGGATCGTCCTTCTGTTTTGAAATTCCCAGGTACTTGTACGCATCCGGTAGATGAAGTTGAGTGGATTGCTGACAATCAAGTTAAGGGTATTTCCGAAAAACCGTCATTCATTTTACATGCTTCTGATGCTTATTCGCAAAAATTTTGGGATGCTCCTGATTCCGAGAGAGTGCCATTTCTTCTTTCAATTGCAGAGGAAAATCTCCACGTCAAAATTACATCTTGGGCATCCCATCGATGGGGATTTGCCAAACCCATTCAAACCTTTGGGGCAACCTTTTGGCATTCCTCTGAAGAGAGGCTCACATTGGCCGGTGACGGATTTGGCGGTGAGCGAGTTGAAAACGCCGCACTATCAGGCTGGGATGCGGCGAATGCAATCTGTGAACTCTTTGACTCCTAGAAGCGATATTGATATCCAACCTCGAAACTTCCCCCATTTTCGACATCACGATCTGCATTTAGTGAGCGAGATTCCAACTCAATTTCCCCGGCAAAGTCATAGCCACCTCCCGCAAAGACGGAATGATGCTGGTCGAAATTCCATTGGAGGGAGGCAAAGATGCGGTAGGATCGAAAACGAAAATTTCGCTCTTCCAAGTTACCTCCGTAAATGGCTTCCGTGTTCCATCGATTGCCTACAAATTGCCCCCCGAGATTTAGGTCGAGTGAATCAGAAATTTCGTAATTGTATCTTATGATTGGGCCTGCAAAAACCAGACTTGAGCGTTCTGATGGCTCCCAGATTAATCCGATTGCGGGAACAAATAAATCGTCACCAATTCCTGTCGTGTAAACTGCACCAAAAATCCACTGGAGCGTTTCACTTTGTTCCCATCTTGCTCCGGCAATCGTAAGGTAGTTGAATGCATCGCTTCCGGTATTCTCATAATCTCCAGCTAGTCCAGGGTTGAATAAGAAAATCCAATCGAAGTTCTCATTCTTTTTTTTGCTTAGAAAAAAGGCGAAATCCAATGAGTGTAATCGATCTTCATTAAGAAAAAGCGGATCACTTACATCCAAATCATGGGATTGATAGCGAGCACCAGATGCAAATTTCCAATCTCCGGATTCCTTGTAAAAAAAGGGTGCTCGGATTTCCCACTGACTGTAGCTGATTTCGGTGTTAAGACCTTTAATTTTTCGGTCGGCACTGGTTTCATAGGCAAGGCGAATCGCAGCTAATTCCGACATGCCTTCTTGTGAAAACACTAATTGTGTGGGCAAAAAAAGGAAGAAAAGTAGATTTCGGCCAGTTGTTTTCATGAATTTAATTTATTTTGCTTATCATATTTCGTCAAGGTGAGGTTGCCCGAATTAAAGAAATTATTATAATGAGATTGTGCACAAATTTTATCAAAAGCAAGTTCTTCCCGTAAGTCGCATGGAGCTTTGGGATTTTATCTCCGTACCTCAAAATCTAAACCAGATCACGCCACCGGAGATGTCCTTCGAAACCATTGGAACAAATCCTGCCAAACTACATGCTGGTCTTCTTTTGGAATATCGGGTGAACATTCCGCTTCTTGGCCGGACCACTTGGTTGACGGAGATTAAGTACCTTGAAGAGGGCTTCTCATTTATGGATGAACAACGAGTAGGACCCTATAAACTATGGTTGCATACTCATACCCTAAGAGATGTCAAAAGTGGAGCTGAAATGACTGATGAAATTAGATATCTCGTACCCTTTGGAATTTTTGGTAAATTTGCTAATTTTGTTTTCGTTCGCCGTTCTATAAAAAAAGTCTTTGAATATCGGAAACGAAAACTGGTGGATCTTTATGGGTAGTAAAACGACCCCTCTAAACCTCGATTCCTTCATGAATCAACAGTGGGAGGATTTGCTTTTGTTGCATTGGGCAATTCCAGAGGATGTTATTCGAAGTAGTATCCCAAATGACCTCGAAATTGACCTTTTTGAAAATCAGGCGTGGGTGAGCGTAGTTGGTTTTAGACTTACTGGATTGCGGATTCGTCCCATTCGGTGGTTTAAGTGGGGAGAATTTAATGAAGTTAATTTACGTACATATGTTAGGGATAGAATGGGCAGGAAAGGGGTATGGTTTCATTCTTTGGATTCCTGCGATCTTTTTTCCGTAATTGGTGCTAAACTCTTGTATGGCTTAAACTATCGCTTTGCCACCATTGAAAGACGAAAATTAAACCGATCCATTCTATACGAATCTTCCTTACGCTCATTTTCAGTAAAGACAACATCTCGTTTGGAGGCACAAATTGATTCTTGTAAAAAACAAAACCCTCAAGCAAGCGAACCCTTAGATCGTTTTCTTCTCGAGAGATATCGCTTTTGGTCTAATCGAAAATGGGCCAATCGCTCTCACTCAGCATCCGTCAGGCATAAACCGTATAATGCTTATCGTTTACAAAATTCAAATTATCAGGGTAGTCTTTTTACGAGTCACAATCTGCCTGAACCTGAAGCTAAGCCAACGATAGCTCATTTTTGTGAAGGGTTTCCTGTGACGGCATCCGCTCCAAGTTGGCTCTATAATATTGCGGGCCAAGCAAACCAGATATAACAAAAGCCATTTAGCCTACTGATTCCAAAAATTCGTTTTTCTTTTAATTCCTGAAGATTGTTCGAGTGGTGCCCGCGGAGCATTGATTCCTCGATAAGGCTCCAAAGAAAACGATCATAAGATAATTTTCCGTCACAAGAAGTATAGACGGACTTAGTGGTTGCGAGTTCAATTTCATGAAACTGCTGGTCCGACATCACTGCTGTTGCTACCGCGAGGGTGCAACCCGGGATGGCGTCCTTGAGAAGTTCCATGTGGAATTCTCCGGTTGAAGATCGCGGAGCAAGCAAATTGGCCAAACAGTACATATTGGCATCGTATTCAGCAAATTCCACACATCTTTCGGTTACGGGGCCATCGAAGAAATGCCCACATTTTACTTTTCCTTTCGAAGAAAAATAAGCGTGTTCAGCCCCCCACCACTTGGTTTGGAGAAGACCTGCTCCATGTAATCTAATTTTTTCATCTTCGATGAGGCGTTCGGGGTCTAAATCTTTGAAAGAAGCTCGCATGATCTTCAGTTGATCCCGGCATAGGTAAAATAATCTCCTTGTATCAGCTATGCCTCCGTGATTTTCTCGAATTCTATCTGAGAAGAATGAAAGAGAAGGTAAAGAGGTCAGAGTTGTTCGCAGGACTGATTGGATAGATGGATCCTCTTCAGGTAAACTGTTTTGAAGAATTGAAGAGATTACATGGTCGAGTGGCGGCGATTTTCTTAACTTGTCTTGCAATTCAGACAAATTACCATTTGCAGCCTTTGAACTGCCGGATAAGAGAGGGAAAATATCAATTAGGTTTTCGTAATTGAAGCGAACTTCGTCTTTGAGTTTAGGTTCAACAATGTCTCCAATGTCAACAGAACCACCCCCTCCACGATAACGGTCACCAGAAAATGAAAAATTGTCTCGAAGACGTTTCATGTCATTACTTTCGAGAAAAGGATTGAAATCCATTCTTGGTTCCAAATGTTCCATGACGCGCGACCTGACTTCATTACCTAAGGTTTTTGGATTCGCGGTCATAGAAAGATTGGCACAATCTTCTTGAGCTTCAATTAGAAGTTTTTGTGCGTCCTCATCGGTGTCGAGTCTTGCTTCGAAGAGCAAGGATTCGTCCTTGGGCAATACACCGAGGGTGTAGTCTAGGGCTTGTTGTTTGAGTGTTTCCAAGTTTCTATAAGGATATTCAGTTTAGTGGCTGATACAAACCGTACAAGCAACTTTTTATTAGCTTCGAATGATTTTGTATTCTTAAGAAAAATATCATTTCCGCAGCTCATATAAGGCATTACGAAGTTTTTCGATGCCAAGTCGAATTCTTGATTTCACTGTTCCCAAGGACAGATTTAGTGCATCGGCTATTTCCTCATGGTTAAAACCTCGAAAGTAGGATAATTCCAAAACCTTACTTTGCTCAGGGGGTAATTTGGTGAAAGCCAGCCTAAGATGTGTTCGTTCATCACTTAGAGTTGCTTCGTTGGCTCCATCGGATGCATTTTGATCTTCTCGACCAGAGAGGATTTCGTCGGATTCACCACGGTCCAGCCTTCTCTTGCGGGAACGAAAACGATCGATGCTTCGATTCCGTGTCAGCACCAAAAGCCAACTCGAGAACTTACCTTTCTCTGGAGCATAGGATTCCGGTTTTCGCCAGAGAAAGGCAAAAATATCTTGGATAACTTCCTCGGCTTCCCATCGATCTCCCAGGATCTCAAGTGATAAAGAAAACATGGCGCCAGCGAATCCATCATACAATTCACCAAAAGCGGAGGAATCTCCGTCTTTTATGCGGTACCATAAATCTTTTCCTATCATTGCCATCTTCTGAAATCCATCCTTTACGAATGTAAAGTACTGATCTTATTAAGCGATAATCGCAATTGATTTTTTTTAATTTTCTGTCTTTAGCCAAAGACAGTAGAAGTACTGAAAATACTCAAAGTACATCTAATGGATGTTTTCTCATCTTTAGAGGAAATTTAACTATTTTTCCATTTTCTAAATGGGAAGTAAAAACAGACTGAACAAAACGAACGGTTGAAATTCCCTCTCTTAATCCACAAAGCGGATTTGTTTGGCTTTCAACCGATTCAATCAAATTCTTTAGTGCGGCTTTGTGATTATGTATGGTTAAACGAATGGAATTTGGCTCCTTTTTTCTTATGCCTAAGGAGCTGATTGGTTTCCATTCAGTCGGTTTATCGCTTGGGGACCATGGGCACCCTTCTCGGAGATGAGCAAAAGGCTCGCGGTCACAACGCAAGTCAATGATACCTTCATTTCCAATAATTTGCAGACCAAAATTGGCTTGCTTTAAACCCCGATTGCGAATGCTGCTAAATGAAAATGTCCATCCGTTGCTCATTCGCCAGCGTGCATGCACTTCATCTCCAGCCAATGGACCCAATCCTTCGTTTCCGGGTTGAATGTCTTTATTTTGGACTAATTTTCCATTTATTCTCAATTCAGCGGAACAACTTACCGGATCGCCTGCGATTGCATTGACCAGATCAAAAACATGAGTACCCAGTACCCATAGATCCTCCCCACCTCCTCGGTGATCCTCTTTTCCGCGACCATGTAAAGCGACCACTTTTCCGATCGCCCCTTCTTCGATGAGTTGACTAACGACAGGCAGTGCTGGGTGATAGCGGTTGCGATGGGCAACCGCAATCTTCGTGCCTGATTTTTGACATACTTTCTCGATTTGGTCGCATTCTTCCATCGTTCGAGCGAAAGGTTTCTCCGTATAAATTCCTTTAACTCCATTCTCACATGCCGCTTCAATCATTGGAACTCGTTGGTCGACATGTCTCGGGCAGATCGAGATAAAATCAGGTTTTTCGATCGCCAACATTTTCCGATAATCTTCATAGCCCTTTTTACAGTTTAGGCGTTTTAACGCAGATCCTCGCCCTCTGGAATTTTCATCTGCAACGGCTACAATGCTCGCAGTTGATATATTTTTCCAGGCAACGTCGAGCCCGTGACCATAATTGCCTCTACCCGTTGCTCCAATAATACAGACTTTATAAATGCCGGGTTTACTAAGAAGGATGGCGGGAGCTATCCCAACGGAGAGAGTATGAGCAAGAAAGGAGCGCCGGGCAAATTTCATCTATTTAAGATTCATCTATTTGATGAGCCTCAAGATCTGCGAGCTTGACCACTTCAAGAGCAGATTCCTCACAGGCAGCCAACTTCACTTTCGGAGCTACATCTGCTTCCAGTGCTTCCTGCCAACGGGCTGCGCATAAGCACCAGCAATCACCATCCTTCAGACCCGCGAAGTTATATTCAGGTCTGGGGGTTGACAAGTCATTGCCCATCGCCTGACTGAATGCGAGAAACTCATCGGTCATGCGGGCACAGATCACATGCCTACCTCCATCATTCTCATCGGTCTCACAAGTACCGTTCCGGTACCATCCAGTGCTCAATTCATTACAGCAGGGGACAAGGGCTTCGCCCAATACATTTTTCGGACCTGTACTTTCAATCGGTGCTATCATAATTACTAATTCAAGCCGACTTCATTATCCTCACAAGCATGAAATGATTGATGTGGAACAAAATTCGTCAAGATTTCTGAAATTCTTAGAGGTTAATTATATTCAACATAACCTCTCATCACACCAAACTCACCCCTTCATCGTTATAATCCTTGGCAAGACTCTTGACCTTTCACAAGGAAGTATTTGGGATC
>JAYYQI010000001.1:0-37478 GCA_036128475.1 Verrucomicrobiota bacterium | reverse complement strand
AATCGTAACCCGTAGAAAATTCATCGGCACTTCTGCCTTGGCTGGAGCTGCTGCTACCTTCCCTTATGTTGCCCGAGGAGAAGACCTGAAAAGTGATACTATCCGAGTGGCCGCCATTGGCCTTGGTGGTCGCGGCACTGGTGCAATTGGGCAGATATTGGATGCACCGAGAGATTTGGAAAGGAAGGGTGTTAGATGCAACACAAAGTTGGTAGCTGTTGCAGAAGCCTTTCCTGAAAAAGTTACTAATAAAGTCAACGCTTTCAAAAAGAAGTATGGTGAGGATAGGGTTGATGTTGAAGGCAGAATTTTTGGTGGTCTTGATGGATACAAACAAGCCATTAATGAAGATGTGGATATGGTAGTCATTGCTACGCCTCCAGGATTTAAACCTCAGCAATTTGAATACGCAATCAATCAAGGCAAGAAAGTTTTCATGGAAAAGCCCGTAGCTAGTGATGTAACAGGTGTACGCAGGGTTTTAGAGGCTTCTAAAAAGGCCAAAGAAAAAGGGTTGAATGTAGGAGTTGGTTTACAAAGAAGGCATGAGGAGCGCTACATCAACTGCGTTAAGCAACTGCAAGACGGTGTAATTGGAGATATCAATCTACTGCGAGTTTACTGGAATGGGGGTGGAATATGGCATCGTGCAAAGCAGGATGGTATGACCGAAATGGAATACCAAGTAAACAATTGGTACCACTTCACATGGGCTTCAGGAGACCAAATTTGCGAGCAGCATATCCATAACTTGGACATTGGCTGCTGGATCAAAGGTATGTATCCAGTAAAAGCCAACGGAATGGGTGGAAGCGAGATGCGAATGGGTGGCGACCGCACGCTTTCCCAAATCTTTGACCATACATTTGTTGAATACACATTCGAAGACGGTACTAAGATGTATAGTCAAGGCCGGCACTTAAAGGGTGGATGGTCTAATGTTTCAGAGTCCGTACATGGACATAAAGGAACTTGTGATGTGGCTCGCGGAATATATCCCTTTGATGGTGACCCGATCCGTTGCACAGGTGCCGGTGGTGGTCATTATCAGGAGCAAAAAGATCTTGTGGAAGCAATGCACAAAGGGGAGTACTACAATGAGGCTGATTACGGTGCAATGAGTACTTTTACAGCAATTTTGGGTCGTGAAGCTTGCTACTCCGGTAAGGAAATTAATGCCGATGAGCTGATGAAAAAGGGTAGGGATTATGCTCCTGGAATTGATGATTACACTTTCAGCACAACTCCACCAGTCGTTCCTGGGCAAAACGGAGAATATCCTGTGCCTGCACCGGGTACATATCGTCCATTTGGAGCGACTCAAGAAATAAAAAGAATTTAATTTTTATATTGTTTAAAAGCCTTCCGGAAAGGATTTTCCGGAAGGCTTTTTGCTTAGTTTTGCTTTCAGAAATTTTGTCTAAATATGATTCTTTCGGATGCCTCCATTCTTGAAGCCATTGCTAGAAATGACATTGTGATCGAACCTTATGATCGTAATTGTTTAGGAACCAATAGTTATGATGTTCATCTCTCAAAATATCTCGCTTGTTATATTGATGAGATAATTGATGCTAGGAAACATAATCCGGTAGAACATTTTGAAATCGGTGATGAAGGCATAGTGCTTCATCCTGGTAAGACTTATTTGGGTTCAACTATGGAATATACTGAAACCAGAAGATATGTTCCTTTTCTGGAAGGGAAATCGAGTGTAGGTCGTCTTGGTATTGACATCCACGCCACTGCAGGCAAAGGAGATGTTGGCTTTTGTAATCATTGGACTTTAGAAATTTCCGTGAGCCAACCTGTTCGAGTATATGCTGGAATGCCGATTGGACAATTGATTTACTTTCTAGTGGATGGAGCCGTGGAGGTCGATTATGCAAGTAAAGCCTCAGCTAAGTATAATCAACGCGATCACAAGCCTGTTGAATCTATGATGTGGAAAAACAATTTCTAAGTGATTGATGAAGCTGCATATCGCGAAATTTTGGAGGAACATGCAAGAAACCCAAAATTTGACAATGAATTATTAGACTTCACCCATCGAGCGGAATATAAAAGTCTTCAAACAGGAAATATCTGTAAAATCAAAATTAAGCTCGATAATGAGTTTATAAGGGGAATTGGACTTGAAGTTGAAGGTTCTGCTCTTGCGAATGCGAGTGCTTCTCTACTAGCGATGGAAACAATCGATTTGAGTGTAAGTGAAGTGAAAACTCTCCTCGAAACATTACTAACACTTTTCAGGGAAGGTGAACAAGTTGATTTAACGGGAGAATTATGCGTTTACGAATCGATTAGAAAATTCCCGGAGAGATATGATTGTGCCTTGCTTCCATGGAGAGCTCTAAGCGAAGCCTTGTCAATTTAGTATGATTTGCGGTTATGTCCGGCTTTGTTTCGGTAGCCGCCATAATGATTCCAGTTCGATGAATTAAGACGGCCTCTTCCAAATGAGGCATGTGCATTGAGTAATTCGTAACGATTCTCTGGAATTTCCTTCAGAAACCGACTTTGAATCATGCGGACAGGTGTTCCTTTTTGAGATGAAAGCATTGGGTAAATTAGATGAAGGGTTTTTTCGGCCCTAGTCGTGGCAACATAAAAAAGCCTTTTTTCTTCCTCCAAGTCACCTTCTCCATCGATGGCTCGGCGATTAGGAAATAAACCATCCGCAAGACCGATGATAAAAACATGTGGGTACTCCAAACCCTTGGACTGGTGAATGGTGGATAGGCGAAGACATTTTTCACCATCTCGAACCACACGATCCCCAGATTCAGAACTCAAGAGCACAAGTTGAGAAAGCATTTCCGCTATGTTTTGATGTTTGCTTGCGAAATCCACCAAACTTTCCAAATCCTCTTCTCGTCTAGGCCAATTTTCGTATGTACGTCGAAGAAAATCCTGATACCAACCGGAGATTGCACCCTCTACAACTTGAGCTGGAGTAGCCGTTGCCGCTAGGATATTTATATTTTGAAGCGTCTCCGCCATGGATGCCCAATCTTCCTTTGCATCAGCTGGAACTTTTGCCATGACAATCGGGTCAGCGATAGAGTCAATAATGGTAGTCTGGGCCTCTTTAGCTTTTTTTTCAGTGATGGCCAATAATTTCGATGCAGTCTTTTCGCCAATTTTGGGTAAAAGGCATGCAAAACGGAAAAAGGCCGTACGATCTTTAGGGTTAATTACAAAGCGTAGCTGGGCAACCAAGTCTTTGATGTGAGCTTGCTCAAAAAAACGAAGACCACTAGTTATCAAAAATGGCATGCCCCGCCTAGAAAGTTCGATTTGTAGTTCCATTGCATGAAAATGAGCACGATACAAAATTGCTATTTGATCGTAATCTACACCGGAATTGTAAAGCATTTCTACTTTGGAAAGAACAAAGTCAGCTTGCTGATAAGTATCCATAGTTGGGACCACAACCGGAAGATCTTGATGTGGGCGAGAAGCTTTCAATTCCTTAGAATAACTTGTCTCTACTGCCCGACTTTGCAGGATGCCATTTGCGAGATCTAGGATTTCAGGAGAACTACGGTAATTTGTTTCAATTTTGAAAATCCGTGTATTTGGATGTCTTTGAGGAAAGCTCATGATCTGATCAAGATCAGCACCGCGCCAAGTATAGATGCATTGGGCATCGTCCCCAACAGCCATGATCTGGTGATTGGATGCTATTTTGTCCACAATACGGGCTTGTAGAGAATTAACATCCTGATACTCGTCCACAAGGACATGGGAGAATCTTTGTTGATAGTATGTGGCTGCTTCTTCGTTATTTTCAAGAACTTCTAACCAATAAACTAACAGATCATCATAATCAGCCAGACCTCTTTCTAGCTTTATTTGCATATAGGCTTTGGCAAAATAATCGATTTTAGAACGTAACTCTCCATTACTGGGGTATCTCCCTTTGGCAATTTCTTCGAACGAAGACCCGATATTTCTCGCAAAACTGATTAAACCTTTGATCGGTTTTGCTTTTGGGTTTTCCTTTGTCTTGAAAAACTCTGGATCCAAATCCCTTATTATTTCGTTTAACAGGGAATCGGAATCTCCGTCGTCCATAATGGTGAAGTTTCTGGGTAAACCTATGGTGTCCCCGTAAAGACGAAGAACTTGTCCACCAACATGGTGAAAGGTGCCCCCGAGAAAGCGATGAGTTGCAATGCCAGTAAGCTCTTCAACTCTTTCGAGCATTTGCTTGGAAGCTTTGTTGGTAAAGGTAAGAAGAAGAATGGACTCGGGGGGGACTCCATTCTTTAAGAGAAATGCAACTCGATAAGTAAGAGTTCTGGTTTTTCCGGAACCAGCTCCAGCCAAGACTAACGCTGGACCATCATTGGCTGTTACAGCTGCAAATTGATCAGAGTTGAGTTCAGCAGAGAAATCAATTTTTGACTGTTTGGGAGGAGTAATTGTGCTTGGCGGACCAAACACATCGTCTTCTTCATCTTCAAAATCGTACACAATAATAGCCTTCTTGGAAATGATCTAAACGATCAAGCGAATTCATCTAATTTAAATGCAAGTAGCAAGATGGTCACGATGGACAACCTCCGCTTTTATTTTCCCCGGAAAGGCCTTAAGCACATCCTCATTGCTGTATCCTAATACTTTTTCTAAGTCCGAGGCCTTAAATCTCGTAACACCCTTTGCAATAACATTTCCCTGAGGATTGACAATCGATATAATTTCGGCTTCGGCAAAGTCTCCTTCCGTTCGAACAATACCACTAGCTAATAAGCTACTGCCATTTTGGAGGATGGCGTCGCATGCGCCATCATCAATATGCACTATTCCCTTGGGTTGGGGAAAGAAGGCTAACCACCTTTTTCTTTGTTTTATAGGAAGCCCGGCAGGAGCGAAGAAAGTTCCTTCAGATTGATTATCAAGTATCCGATTTAGATTTGTTTCAGTTGCACCACTTCCAATAAAAACAGCACAGCCTGACTTGGTAGCCACTTTTGCGGCTTCTATTTTGGTAATCATTCCACCTACTGCCGTGGCACTTTCAGTGCCCATAGCCAGCTGTTCAATTGCAGGAGAAATTTCAGCAACAAAAGGAATTAATTCACCAACCGATGGATGCGTCATTAAGCCTTTTGCCGTTGATAAAATAATCAAAATCTCAGCCTCCACTAATGAGGCAAGCAATGCTGAAAGCACATCGTTATCCCCGAATTTGATTTCTTCGTCGCTAACAGAATCGTTTTCATTGACGATTGGAACGACATTTTTCGAGGTTAAGCATTCTAAGGTTTCTTTGACTTTTTTGGATCTTTTAATGTCACTAAAATCCTCCCTTGTAAGAAGAACTTGACCCGGTATTAATTTTGCTTTGGCAAGGGCGTCCGACCATGCTTTCATGAGACGGCATTGTCCGATAGCGGCACAAGCTCGTAATTCCGAGAGGTTGTCAGGTCTGGTAGGGATTCCCAAGGTGCCCATGCCAAGTCCAACCGCTCCAGAGCTCACTACGATCGTCTGGATTTGTTTGCGATCATACAAATCCTTTATGGCTTTGGACAGAGATACGAGCCGAGAATGGTGGATATTCCCTTCTCCGGCGGAAAGTAAACCGGTTCCCAGTTTGAGAACGATGAATTTTCTACTCACTACAAAAATGGAGATGAAGAAATTTCAACGAGTCAAAATCGATCAGTTGAAGAACTTGATCAACTAGACTTTTCTTAAATCTTCCTCCTTATCGGATAAGGCTTTATTGATCTGCTCAACTGATTGGTCAGTAATTTTTTGCACTTCTTTTTCAGCCCTTTTACAGTCGTCTTCTGGTAAGCCATCCTTTTGAGCAGATTTAAGGTGATCCATGGCATCTTTTCTGGAAGCTCGTATTCCAATTCTGCCCTGCTCGGCATACCCTTGGGCCATTTTGCAGAGCTCTTCTCTTCTTTCACCACTTAACTCTGGAATTGGCATTCGAATTAACTCTCCCGTGACAATAGGTGTAATCCCAAGTTTAGCATCGATGAGAGCTTTTTCAATTGGGCCCGCAGAAGACTTATCCCATGGTTGGATTTGAATTGTACGAGCATCAGGTGTGGTAATGGCCGCAACATCTCTAAGTTTCATTGCTGAACCATAAACATCGACCATAACATTTTCGACCATTGATGGATTGGCTTTTCCTGTATGAAGTACATTGAATTCATGTATGACATGATCAATGGATTTATTCATTTCCTGCTGCATTATTTCAAAAATCTCGTTCGTTTCCATAATTATTTTATTTCGATTGGTGAAGGAAGGGTAGTTAAAGAATTCAACTTACGATGGTTCCAATGGTTTTCCCTGAAACTGCTGTACTGATCGATTCTTTTTGTTGTAAATCGAATACCAGAATGGGCAAGTTATTATCCATACATAGCGAGAATGCGGTTGAATCCATAACTGATAAGCGTTTTTCGAGACAATCCATATACGTAAGTTTGTCAAACTTTTGAGCGTCTTCGTGTTTGAAGGGATCCTTATCATAGATTCCATCTACCTTAGTGGCTTTTAAAATAATTTCGGCGGAGATTTCACTTGCTCTAAGAGCCGCTGTGGTATCTGTTGAAAAGTAAGGATTACCTGTCCCGGCAACAAAAATTACGATTCTATTTCGTTCTAGGTGTCTAATCGCTCTTCTTTGTATATAGGGCTCGGCAAGTTTATCCATTGGAATTGCACTTTGTACTCGAACGACAGCTCCCATTTTCTCTAGACGGTCCATCAGGGCAAGGCCATTGATAACGGTGGCAAGCATTCCCATAGAATCTCCTGTAGTACGATCGATACCCTTGTCGCTTCCCTGAAGACCACGAAAAATATTCCCACCACCTACAACTAGTCCTACCTGCACGCCCATGTCGGCAACTGCTTTGATCTCTTTACATATATTTTCTAGTGATTTTGCGTGAATGGGTTCACCTTCGTCTCGGCTACCTAGGATTTCTCCACTAATTTTTAGGATGATTCTTTTGTATTTGGTTTTATTCATTGACTGAAAGCTGATCCAAGACACTTGACTTTACAGAGTACCTTTTCATACTTATTAGTCGTAGCCTGGTGGTGTAATGGTAGCACAGAGGTTTTTGGTACCTTTAGTTGGGGTTCGAGTCCCTGCCGGGCTGCCATTTGTAATTTTGCACCCCAACCAAATCCACGGTGATTCATTTTGAATCTTTTTTTACTAGGGGGTGGGAAGATCAAAGGGGTTAAATTCCGGAGAGTCTGAAGAACTATTATCTTCTACGGGTGGAGAATTAAAAATGTTTTCAAGAGGAACCTCGGTCGTGTTTTCTTCAGAGTCTATTTTTGGAGCATCTCCGCCCTCGAATGGATTAAAAGTTGGCGCTGGAGGAGCCGGAGGAGGAGGAGGGGGAACCAAGCCAGCAGGCTGAGCCGCAGGTGGACCATCTTCTGTTTTCGAAGCATCTCCGTCCTCGAATGGATTGAAGGTTGGCGCTGGAGGAGCCGGAGGAGGAGGGGGAACCAAGCCAGCAGGCTGAGCCGCAGGTGGACCATCTTCTGTTTTCGGAGCATCTCCGCCCTCAAATGGATTAAAGGTTGGCACTGGAGGAGCCGGATTATCTGGTGCAGGAGGAGGTGATGGGGGGGCAATAGGTTTTTCTTGGACATTAATGGGTGCTATTGCATCATTGTTTTGGAAAGGATTAAAGGTCGGAGCAGAAGGAACTGGTTTGGGTGATTCTGGAGGCGACAAATCATTTTTGCTTTTGGTTGGCGATGCTTCGGGTAGGGAATCCTCCAGCTCAGCAAATGGATCCAAGGGTTTTGGGGAAGGTGCTTTGGGAGCAAAAGTATCATCGTCGAGTTTCGGTTGAGGAACTTCTTGGTCAATGGGCTTTGGTTGAAGGTCGGTTGGTTTATTTGCAGATGGATTTTCAATAGATGAATTATCTGGATCCAAGATCTCGCTTGAAGGCTCTAATTCTAAAGGTTGTTCTTTTGCATCGGAAGCATTTGCAGGCTCAAAAGCACTTTCGGGGATAGACTCAGGTGCAGATGAAGCTGGATCTGAAACTTCTGAGCTCACTGGGGCGACTTCGGTCGTTTCCTGTGGTTTGGGAATTGACCTATCATTTAGTATGTCTTGTACGGGTTCTCCATCAACGAATTGGATTTCTGATATTTTTTTTCCATCTTTGTCCCACTCCATACAGACTCCGTGCTCCAGATTATTTCTAAAGTTATAATCAAACTGTTGTTGGCCACTTGGAAACCAACCTTTTGCGTTTCCTTCCATTTTATCGTCAACAAATTGAGCGGTCAGTCGCTTTTGGCCATGTTCATACCAAATGGTTCGTAATCCATGTTGTTTGTCTTTTTGGTAGAAAATCCCCAGTTTTTGCTGACCAGATGTATACCATTCGGAAGATGGACCTTCCCTTAAGCCATGTCTGTATATTGTTATTGATTTTTTGGATCCGTCATCAAACCACTCCAAAGCATCTCCATGGGGTTTGCCTTCTTTCATGTTTACTTCGAGAATCTTTTTCCCATTAGCATGCCATTCGGACTTAGGTCCATTCAACTGCCCCATTGAATAGGTTTCTTCCCTCAATAACTCTCCAGTTATGCGGAACTCACTGGACTTGCCATCACGCACTCCATTGGAGTAGTTGATGGATCTTCTTTTCCTTCCGTTGTAAAAATATTCAATAGTCTCTCCATGGCGCTTTCCATTTTTCCAAGAGGATACGGATTTGGTAGGACTTTGCTCGTAAGTTTCTATGGCCTTTCCTGAGAAAAGGTTTTTTGTTGCACCGCTTGATTCTTCAGACGAACGTCGAACTAATCCGTCTTTGTCGATATCCAGCCAGTGAAGCATGACCGTGCCATCATCACTGCCAGAGGAAATTGAATTAGACGATTGCACGCACGAGGAAAGGCAAATAATAAAAGCAAGGAAAATTGTAGGCAAATAAGGCATTTTCATCATAGAAATTAATGCCTAGGGCTTTAGCTTCTGGCAAGAGGTTTTTACAGGGATAGAAATACCATGTCTAAATTATAGGATACTATGAATGAGCAAATCCGCATAAGAAATCTTTTCTAGTCCGAACCTCCATAGAGAAATTCCTCCAAATCCCTTCTTTGTTTTTTGGAGGGTCTGCCTCTGGAACAGGTATTTAAGTTTTTGATAGTTTTTTGTACTGACTGATGCATTTCATCACTCTTTTCTCTTGGGGTCATGTCCTCTAGGTACTCGATGACTTCTTTTGCAGAAACCCTTCTTTCAGTAAGTTTGATAATGCGAAAACATTTCCTAACTGTACTGGTGCGAGCAGAGACTATGTCATTAATGTTCACTAATTTTGATGGTTTAGCGACGCAGTCGTTAACTTTAACCCAATTACGCTTACAAGCATCAGAAGCCAAACTACGAGTCCGGTAGATTCGGAATGTCCACAAACATCTATCAATTCTCAGCTTATCTTCCTTCACTTTGACCTTTTTAGGATGTGCGGGACACTCTTATATTCAATGAAAACTTGGTTTTGTTCTTGAGTGAAATACTCAAACTATTCTCACCTTTCTTGGGTAATTCGACCTTTTCGATGGAATCTGAGCCAATACCAACGCGTTTAAGGGCGTAAGGAAGGAAGTTTAGAATTTCGGGTGGGTATTTAGCAAAATCTGGTATGAGAAAATCTCTTTTTGAAAAAGTTAATCCCACAAGCAGTAGTTCGAACCTAGCTTCTTCCTGTAATTCCAAACCAAAAGCAATTTTGTTGATTGTCTTGCTGCCGGCAGATCTAATGCCGTTTTCCAAATCATTGATAATGGATGTAGTCACTCCGCTTTTATGTGCTAATTGCGGTTGAGTGAGGCCCATCTTTTTTCGCTTTTCTCTAATAATTTTGCCCAAGGTGCTTTTTATACGCTTCATCTCTACCACACTGCATGGTTGTGACTGTGGGGCAAACAAAATCCCGAGAACTATTTGGATTTTCTTAAGAGGGCTCTGTATAAGCCAGAGGGCATCAAGGTATGATTTTGATCTATGGTGATGTTGCCCTCTGAGAAAGGAATTAGCTCAATTGTGAATTCCTGATTGTAGGGTAGGGCAAAGGGGGAATTCGGAATAATTTTGGTTGTGGCATTAGTCTCTGTAGGAGAGTCTTTTGGATGATCATCCTTGGAAGTATTCTCTTGCTGTTCGCCAAGATCGAGCCAATTAATTGACCAATCCTTTAAATCTTGAAATTTCCAAATGACTAAACTGGTTATGATCAAGGCGAGAGCAAGTACTATGGCTAAAACGGATACACTAGATCCAGTAGGACGCGGACCGCGCGTTTCCTCGTCCTTTTCTTCCCAGTCTCTTATGGCTTTCCCTCTTTCGACAAATGTGCCAATGAGGATTGCAAACTCATATAGTATGTAAAGAGGAATGGTCAGTATGCAAAGGCTCACAGGATCTCCGCCTGGAGTAATTAAGGCAGCTGAAATCATAAGAATTACCAATACGATTCTACGACTTTGCCTAAGGCTTTGTACCGATAGGATTCCAATCCTAATAAGTAGAATCAATACAAGAGGAAATTGAAATGCTATGCCCACAGCAAAAGTCATCCAAATTACAGTACTGTAGTAATTTCCAGCTTCAGGTCTATATACATCCAAACCCAGGATATTGAACGAGAATTCTATGGTGAAAGCTAGGGAGAGGGGTAAAATAAAAAAATAAGTCATCGAGGCCCCTGCCAGAAACAAGAGGATTGCGGCTACACATCCAGGAAAGAAGACTTTCTTTTCACGAGGTGTTAATCCAGGTACTACAAAGGTACCCACAAAATACAATATGAGTGGCAAAGAAATGCCTATACCTCCCAAAAAACAAATTTTCATTGCAATGAAGATGGGAGAATAAGAGCGAATGACTTGAAGGAGATTTCGTCCACCACCACCAGCGAAGTGACTCAAAAGCCGATTGCGGTGATGGGGATTGTCGATTCCCCACTCAATAAGATCACGCTCATCTGCATTTCTTAGCATTCCTAGATCAACATCCTTTTCCTCGAGGGGTTTGATGTAGTCCTCTAGTCCCACGCTTTGAAGATCTATTTCAATTCTTCCGAAATCCTCTACTGCCTTAATTAAAGGGACTTGTAGTAGCTTTACTGAATCCTGCATGAAGATTGCTATACCTATACACCCAAGCAGAAAAGCAAGGACCGACTTAAGTATGACCCACCTCAATTCTTCCAAGTGCTCGAGAAAATGCATGGCATTGGGGTCCGAGTCACTCTTCTTCTTCTTGGTCAATAATCCTTGTAGTCCGCCTTCACGAAAACGCTCACCGAAAGTTCTTGGGGGTGTATCTCTGTTGGTTTCTGACATTGTAAAACACTTAAGTGAATATCCTTTGTAGGATAGATAATAATGTCCTAAAAAATCTAATTCGTCGATCGCAAAGACACTAAGGATTACATGATTATGGATAATAAAACCCTTGGAGTCCTCCGTTGACAAGCACACCAAAAAAAAAGTAGATTATTACTTCCTTTTTTACGCTTGCCCCTCAATCGTGAATGTAAGCGATTCTTAAATCCACCAACCAGATCATAGAACCATGGCCCAAAAAAAGAAGGCAAAAACAAACAAGAACAGATCATCTTCCAGGAACGCCAAATCCAAAAGCGTAAAATATGTTTACGATTTTGGAAAAAAGACAGATGGTGATGCTAAGCAACGTGAGTTGTTAGGCGGGAAGGGAGCAAATCTCGCGGAAATGGCAAGGATCGGTTTGCCCGTTCCTCCTGGCTTTACTATTACGACCGAAGTTTGCACCTATTTTTATGGACACAAGCGAACCTATCCTAAGTCGCTCGATGAACAGATTCGTTCATCGGTTGCTCTCATGGAAAAGCAATTAGATAAAAAGTTGGGTGATAAGAAAAAGCCTCTTCTTCTTTCAGTGCGATCTGGTGCAAGGGATTCGATGCCAGGAATGATGGATACAATCTTGAACTTGGGATTGAATGATGAGACGGTTGATGCTTTGGCTTCCGCATCCGGTAATGCACGGTTTGCATGGGATTGCTATCGTCGCTTTATTCAGATGTATGGCGATGTTGTTATGGGCGTACAAAAACTCCCAAGCGAAGACCATGATCCTTTCGAAGCAATTATAGAGGGTTTCAAAAAGGAAATTTTTCCTAAAGAAAAAGGAGAAGTTGATGATTCTCGAATCACGACTGATCAAATGAAAGAACTGGTTGGGCGTTTCAAAGCACTTGTCAAAAAGAGATCAGGAAAGGATTTTCCAACTTGCCCTTGGGAGCAATTAGAAGGATCTGTTGGAGCGGTTTTCAGTTCTTGGATGAATGATCGGGCTATTGTATATCGTCGTAAATATGGAATCCCTGCTGAATGGGGCACTGCGGTTAATGTGCAGGCTATGGTTTTCGGTAATACTGGTAAAAAATCAGGTTCAGGCGTTGGATTTACCCGTGATCCTGCTAGTGGGGAAAAAGTTCTTTATGGTGAGTTTCTTACCGATGCCCAAGGAGAAGATGTCGTCGCTGGTGTACGCACTCCGCAACCAGTTGCTAAACTCAAACGTGTTCTACCCAAACCTTTCAAGGAACTGGTTCAGGTTCAGAAGAAATTGGAAAAACACTTTAAGGATATGCAGGACTTCGAGTTCACGATTGAGGAAGAGAAGCTCTACATGCTCCAAACTCGAAATGGTAAACGGACTGGGCTTGCTGCGGTTCGGATTGCCACAGAGATGGTTAAGGAAAAGCTTATTGATTGGAAAACCGCAGTGAAGCGTGTTCCTGCCGAACAACTTGATCAGGTTCTGGCACCTGTATTTGATGCAACCGCCCAGAAAAAAGCCAAAAAGCTTTGTAAAGGCCTCCCTGCTGGTCCTGGTGCTGCGTCCGGGAAGATTTGTATGAATGCGGAGCGTGCAGTTGATGCAGCGAAGAAAGGACCCATCCTTTTGGTCCGTCAGGAAACCTCTCCGGAAGATTTGCGTGGCATGATCGCTGCCGAAGGTATTCTAACTGCTCGTGGTGGAGTTTCTTCTCATGCTGCTTTGGTGGCTCGTCAAATGGGTAAAGTGTGCGTATGTGGTGCAGCTGATCTGGACATTGATTATAAATCACGCACTGTGAAAGTAAATGGTTCCACATATAAAGAAGGAGATTATCTATCCATAAACGGAACTACTGGAGAAATTTTTGCTGGCGAGCTAAAGACCGCTCCATCTGAAATTATCCAAGTTCTAGTAGATAAGAAGCTGGATCCAAGGAAGAGCCGGGATTACAAGAACTTCTCCCAGCTCATGGATTGGTGTGAAAAGGCAACGAAAATGTCCGTTCGAACCAATGCGGATTCGCCTTCTCAAGTGGCGAATGCAATTGCATTTGGTGCTTCCGGTATTGGTTTGTGCAGAACCGAACACATGTTCTTCGAGGGAAATCGCATTGATGCCATGCGACAAATGATTCTCGCCGACAATGAAGTTGATCGACGTAAAGCTTTAAAGAAACTTCTTCCATTTCAAAGAAGAGACTTTCAAGGAATTTTCAAAGCTCTTGAAGGTCGACCTGCAACCATTCGATTGCTTGATCCGCCTCTTCATGAATTTCTCCCCCATGATCAAGCTGCCCAGCGAGATCTGGCCAAGAAACTGGGTGTTAGCTTAGCTTCGATCAAGAAGAGAGTCGAAGATTTGCATGAGTTTAACCCTATGCTAGGTCATCGCGGCTGTCGCTTAGGGATTTCGTACTCCGAGATAACTGAAATGCAAGCCCAAGCGATTTTGGAAGCGGCAATTCTTGTTCAAAAGAGCGGAATTGAAGTAAATCCTGAAATTATGGTTCCCCTTGTAGGGTTCCCGAAGGAACTTGAAATACAAGTAGGTGTTATCCATGAGACTGCAAAGAAGGTTTTCGCAGCGAAGGGAGAGAAAGTCAAATACATGGTAGGAACCATGATTGAAATACCGCGCGCAGCTTTGGTCGCTGATGAAATTGCCAAAACCGCTCAGTTCTTCAGTTTTGGTACAAATGATCTTACGCAGACCACTATGGGTATGAGTCGAGATGACTCAGGAAGTTTTCTTCCGAACTACACAGAGTTGGATATCATTGATGCGAATCCCTTTGCAAGTGTCGACCAAAGTGGCGTTGGCCAGTTAATGGAGATCGGCGTAAAGAGAGGCAAATCAAGTCGTCGTGGAATTAAACTTGGGATTTGCGGAGAACACGGAGGAGATCCCAGAAGTGTCGAATTCTGCCATAAGATTGGTTTGAATTATGTTAGTTGTTCGCCGTTTCGCGTTCCGACTGCAAGGCTTGCAGCTGCACAAGCTGCGATTGGTTGAATTTGACGATTTGGCTTTTCAATTTATTTCAAGAAATCGAGGCTCGAGTTTTTTGCTCGAGCCTCGTTCTTTTAGCATACTTGAGACACAGTTTCTTCCGTGATGTTTGAAGTAAGGGAGAAACCGCGTTTGGTTGAGAGAGCTTATTTGATCTCCATTATTTCCCGAGAGGATGAGAGACCTGAAGCCGAATCATTACTTCTTGAATTGGATGAGCTCGTTTCCAATTTAGGTATAGAAGTAAGGAAAAGCAGAGTCGTAAGAACGCGAAAAATCTTTTCGGGACACTTCCTAGGCAAAGGTAAATTCACCCAAGTAATAAGTGAGGTCAATCAACTTAATTGCGACGTAATTGTTTTCGACAATGAAATTTCTCCCAGTCAGCAAAGAAATTGGGAGAATGAAAGCAAAGTTCTAGTAATTGATCGACATGAAGTAATTATAGATGTTTTTGCCGAAAGAGCACAAACGCGTGAAGCAACCTTACAGGTACAGCTTGCGCGTTTAGAATATTCTTTGCCCAGATTAAGAAGAGCTTGGACACATCTTGGTAGGCAACGTGGAGGTGGAGTTACGCAACGGGGAGAAGGAGAGGCCCAAATTGAGCTCGATCAGAGAATGTTGCGAGATAAAATTGCATCAACTAAAAAAGAGATAGCTCAAGTTTCGAGTAGGCGTGAGACTAGTCGTAAAAAACGTCAAAGAGTTCCTTTGCCTTCTTTGGCCCTAGTTGGATACACGAATGCTGGAAAGTCAACTTTACTCAATGCGTTGGCTGGAGCAAGTACTCTAGAGGAAGATAAGCTTTTTGCGACTTTGGATCCTACCAGCAGAAAAGTTGTTCTGCCTCGTGGACGAAATGTCATTATGACGGATACGGTGGGATTTATAAGAAAATTACCTCACCGTTTAGTTGATGCTTTCCGAGCGACTCTTGAAGAGACTTTGGTTTCGGATTTATTGATCCATGTAGTAGATTTATCAAGTTTTCAATTTGAAGAGCAAATGAAGACAACCATGGAAGTTTTAGGTGAACTTGGTGCGGGCGATAAGCGAATAATTACGGTTTTTAACAAGCTTGATTTGATTGAAGATTCAACGGTTGAGATTAAAGCAAGATTTCTATGCCAAGATGGGATTTTCGTAAGTTCAAAAAGTGGTATTGGGTTGGATTCTCTTCTGAGTGCAATCGAGGAAATTATCTTTGAGCATACACCATGCAAGTTATATCTTGTTCCTCACAACCAATATTCTTTGGTCTCGAAGATGAGACGCGAAGGTTGCTTGGAGGAAATGGAGTCTAATGAAGATGGTATGCTTGTAAACGCATCACCATCACCAAAACTAGCCAAGGAAATGGAAAAATTTGCTCTAAAGGCTTAGAGAAAGAAGCTTGGAAAGGCTAATTTTGTCTTCTTGAGTAGTCCACCCAAGTAACACGAAGCATATTGGCAGCAATCCAAAAAACTCCGGTCATACAGAGCGAAGTCATGCTAGATACGATTAGTATGGCGGAAGGATCTTGAGAAGGCACATGAGGAACAAGAACTTCTCGCATGAAAAAGAAAAAGATCAAAGATAGGAACAAGTCTATAACTATTCCTTTTTTTGAAATGAGGGGTTTTTCCGATTCGTCAGACATAATTAGCTATTAGTAAAGTATGCAAACGAAGGGTCAAACTAATCTTTTACTTGCGTTGATCGAAGCCTCTTTAATTTTTGTCTTAATCTCATTAATTGGCATGGTCATCAGATCACACGGACGGATGCGATTAAATGGCAAATTTGGAAGATGCTGGAGCGGTTCAAAAAGAATTAAGTTTCGATTGGCGGTTGTTTCGTCGACTCGGTCTACCGGAGTGAAATGAGGAGCAGTTCGAACAGCTTCCGGGTTTTCCTCAATGATCTCACTAATGGCTTTGACCGCTTCTGAAAATCTATCAAGTTCTGCCTTTGTGTAGCTCTCAGTAGGTTCGATCATAAGACCAAAAACTTCGGGGAAGGCAACTGTAGGGGCATGGAACCCAAAATCCAGAAAAAGTTTGCCTACTTGGGGAATAATTTGATTTTTCGAGATGCCAACTCCCGCTAGCTTCTCGAAGTTTTCTTGGCTGAGGGTGATAATGAATTCATGCATTCTTGGAGAATTTTTCGCACCTTCTGGTAGTGTAGGGAAATGTTTGCTTAAACTGTTGAGAAGATATCTTGAAGCAAGAACGGCTACAGATGACATTCTGGGAATGCCTTTCTTCCCAAGTCGATAAAGATAGCTAAGTGCCCTTACTTTATGACCAAAATTTCCCCAGTTTCTGTGAAAAGTACCAATACTTGATTTTGGTGTTTGTGCTTCAAGCATACCATTTTCCCTCTTCACAATTTGTTTTCCTGGGAGATAATCCAATAACTTTTCGGAAACCGCGACAATAGCATCCCCGGGTCCACCGCCTCCATGGGGAATGGTCCATGTCTTATGGAGGTTGTTATGGACGGCATCCACACCCATTTTTCCTAAATCTACAATTCCGGCAATTGCATTCATGTTTGCTCCGTCCATGTATACGAGTCCGCCTGCCTGGTGAACTTGGTGTGCAATTACTTGAAAATCCTTTTCAAAGATTCCTGAGGTATTTGGGTTGGTGATCATGACTCCGCATAATCTTGAAGAGTAATGTTCAAGTTTATTTCGGAAGTCATCCATGTCTATGGTTCCTTGTTGATTAGCCTCCAAGTAGACAATGCCATCAGGGTAGCCAGCCATTGCTGCAGTCGCAAAATTAGTTCCGTGGGCAGATCTGGGTATGAAAACGATATCCCTGTGGGATTCACCTTTATCCCGGTGATAAGCCTGAAAAAGTTTTAAGCCAACTAATTCTCCTTGCGCTCCCGCGACTGGTTGAGTTGTCACACCCTGCAACCCAGTAAGACTTTTGAACCACTCTTGGATTTCGTACAGAACTCCTAACGGCCCTTGTGCGTCATCAGTGGGTGCTTGTGGATGACAAAGGGAAAAACCAGGCAGAGCTGCAGCCCAATCATTAATCATGGGATTATATTTCATGGTACATGAACCAAGAGGAAAGCAACCTTCGTCAGGACTGACATTTAAATCCGCGAGTTTTTGATAGTACTGTAAAATTTCCTCCTTAGAGAAAGAAGGCAAATGAGGAGATTCAAGCCGAATTAAATTTTGTGGGATAGGAGTTTCATCCGTGTGTATTTTTTTGGCTTTGTCAGCCTTAAAGACATTTCGGAAAAAGGAAGTCAATTTTTCGCAATCATCAGCAGAATTAGAGTCAGTAAACGTGATCTTGAGAAGATTTCGCTTATCATTGCCTTCGACTCGTTCTGATATGTCGACTCCCAATTGTAGATCAAAAGAGTCAGCTTCCCTAATAATTTCAGCGATATCCCGATTAAATTCGAGGACAATTTCATTGAAGCAGGGAGAAAGCGGGAAAGCGAGATCGACTCCATCTAAATCGGCAATGTCAGCAAGGAATTTTTTTTTGTTTTCCAGGGCAAATCTTAAACTATTAGCGATTCCATCATTACCTTTTAAGAGAAGATGAGCGCCTGCCAAGGTAGCGAGGAAAGCTTGATTTGAACAAACATTTGAGGTCGCCTTCTCTTTCTTAATATGTTGTTCACGGGTTGATAGGACCATAACAAAGCAATCTCTTCCGTTTAAGTCTTGAGCCATCCCGACATATCGACCCGGGCTATTGCGAAGATCGCTTTTATTTTGGGCATTAAATCTACAACCAAATATTCCTAAACCAGGGCCACCAAAAGAGGGGGGAGTCGCAAGATGTTGAGCATCTCCTGCAATAAAATCAGCTCCATCTGCGTGTTCTCCAAAATCCGAGGGCGCTTTTAGGCCTCCAGTAGCTAAAAGCATGGGATCGATACAGGCTATCGATCTCAGACCATTCTGTCGGCAAAAGTCGGTCAAAGAGTCTACTTCCTCCAATATGCCAAGTGAATTTACTTGAGGAAAAACGAAGCAGGCAAGCGAATTGATTTCATTTTCGTTAATTGAATGGAGTACATTAAGGTCTATTTTCCCATTTTCTGGATTGATATCCACAAAAGAAAATTCCAAGCCAGTTCCTTCCGCCAGAGTTTCTAATACTTGAATATCGTTCTCAAACAAACTCTTTGAAAGTAAAGCCTTGGAGGGTCTTTTCGATGTCCTGATGGCACAAAGAATAGATTCATATATTGCAAAAGATCGGTCATAAAGTGAGGTATTAATTGCCTCAAAACCGGTCAAAGCCGAAAGAGCACATTGATAAATCCAATGAGTTTGCAATGTGCCCTGACTTCTTTCGGGTTGATAGGGTGTGTAAGATGTAGTTAGCGGTCGGAGTCTTGCCAATTCCTCAATTGCGGGATCAATTTTCCACACAGGTAATTGATCACCAATAAATGAGGTTTTGAGTTTAGTTTTTTCTGAAAGGGTTAATAGGCTTTCAATAAGTTCGTTATATTCAAGTTCGCAGGGTAAATTTGGAGCTTTATCAAAACGAATTTCCTGAGGAATGTGCAGAAATAGATCTTGAAGAGATTCTGTTTCAAGGTTGGCCAACATTTTACCAATCTCCTCGTTGGAAGCCGATATGTAATGCTGGTTCGTTTCTCGAGGAAATTCGAGAGGGTCAAAGGGAAGAACTCGATTTAAATCGGATAGTGCCTTGATTTTCATTACCGAAATATATCCAGAAATAGTGCAGGATAAAAATATAAGATATTCACAAGAATATCTTATCGAGTGGAGAGCTTTTTACAAAAGATTAGATCGCATGGATCTTTGTGCATTTACTCAACCGTTTTTCCTTCAATCCACTTTGTTCTGCTGATTTCGATTCCAGCCTCATCAAACTCGATTTCATCTCCATGCATTTTACCATTGAGTAATTGAACTTCTCCACGCAGAACACCATTATTTGTTAAAATCTTTAATTTACCAGTAAATGGTTGTCCACTTTTTTGTTCGAAGATCGTATCAATACCATCGATTAATTCGGTTTTGAAATCTCTCTCCACTTCTTCAACAGTACCAGACCAAACGGATGATTCTTTAGTGGCGGGTACGCCAAGATCCGTCTGGACTTCATTCTCAAAAGGAGTCTGCTCTAAGAGAGATGTTGTTGGTTCCTGAATGGTTTGCTTAATTTCCTGTTTATCCTTTCCAGTGACTTCATTTGATTTCTCAGTTGGAAGTTCTGGTATATCGAGAGCAGATTCAATTGTACTGGTGGTTTGAATGTCAGAAACTGCTTTCGCGTTTTCAGATGGAGGAATTAAATCATTTGATTCGCTGTAACGAGCTACATTATTTTGTAAGGGGTATTCTTGATCTGCTTTAATGGGGGGTGCAAATTCATCATTGCTGGGTTTTATGATCGTAGGTTTTGATGCTTTGGGAGGAAGGGGTGCTGGATTAAGCTTCATTTCTCCATTTTCCCAAAACCCGATAGTTACACTTCCATCAGGTAAAATCAGTTTTCCCTGTCCGTGTTGTTTGTCATTAAACCAATATCCTTCGTAACGAGTTTGATCGCTGGAAACGAAAATGCCAAAACCATGCCTTGCTCCCCGTAAAAAGGTTCCTTCATAGAAAGAATTATCTGGCCAAATATACTTACCCTTACCTGTACGTTCGTCTTCAAGGTAATCACCTTCATAAGTTTCTCCGTTAGCCCACCTGAAAGTTCCGGTGCCATGTCTTTTGTCCTTACGAAAACTTCCTTCGTATGTTGATCCATCATGCCAGAAGTAAAATCCATTTCCCTCCTTTGCCCCGTTTTTGTCAATTTCCCCTTTGTAAGAACCATCAGGGAATTCGACCGAAACAGTTTTACTTGATTGGCAAGAACATAAAAATAATACGAATATCCAAGAAATTGATAATATGAATGTGGCCTTTTGCATGATGAGAATATCCAAAACTGGATTTACGATTCAAGCAAGAGCGGAAATTGATCCAGTTTTGCAGAAATTATAAGTAAATGATTGCTCGTTTGCATGCTTTTTTTTAGCATTTTTCGTTTGGAGAGGTGGCAGAGTGGTCGAATGTGCCCGACTCGAAATCGGGTGTGCCGAAAGGTACCGGGGGTTCGAATCCCTCCCTCTCCGCCATTTTACGACTGGCCTTGATTATAAAATGCGTTGATTTTGTCAGCAATATCTCGAAAGGAGATGTCAGCGGAATAAACGAGCTTAAATTCTTCGATCGCTTCCTCCTTTTTGCCCATAGCATCAAGGCAGCAACCTAATTCATAAATGGCTTCCTTTTTTCTGGCATCCATAATCTGAATCTCGCTTTTGAGGATATTGAATTGCTCGTTAGCCAAATCATAAAATCCTTTCTTACTGTAGGATCTGCCCAGATAAAGAATCGCATCAAGTCTTACTTTTGCATTCCTTTGTGCCAATTGAAAGTGTGGCAGGGCACCGTCATAGTCTTGTTCTTCAAATAATAATATTCCGAGTTCATAGCGATAGCCATATTCGTTGGGATATCTTTGTACGAGTGAATTAAGCTGACTCTTTTGGTAATTTTTCTTGTTTTGGACAGCTTGCTCCCAACCATTTCGTGCATTTTCGTCGTTTGGATTTTCGTTGTATTCTTTAAGGGCCGTTTCAACAGCTCCGTCGAAATATTCAATTGTCAATTGTCTCTCTCTTTCCTCCAAGGAAACATCTGCCTGACCTGTTTCCAATTTTCTTGCTTCCTGTATCCACGCAATGGCATTTTCGAGATCTCCGTAACGATGGTAATATTCACTCAATTGCCGATAGTGATTTAAGTTTTGCGGTTCCTGTTCGTATTTTTCGTAAGTTTGGCGAATCAAATCTTCAAGACCTTTAGAATCATTCACAGCCTTTGATGCTTGTTCAAGGGATTGAGCTTCATCCGCATCCTTTAGCTGCTTTCGGAAATCTTCGGATTTTTCCCAATTTCCCTTATTCATAGCTACGGCAACGGAAGCTCGTTTCATCAAATCCTCCGCCTCCCCATCACCGGGATTAATTTTCATTATTTCGGCACCTGCGGTAATGGCACTTTTGGTATCTCCTGCTTCGAGATACGCATTTCCTAAATCCTTAAGGTTTTTGATGTCTTTGGGATGAATTTTTCGAATGGTTTCGAAGGCAAAAACCATGGTGCCCATCATTCCAAGTGCTGAAGCTGCATCAGCAAGCATTTGATGGGCAAGAACATTGCCAGGTGATTTAGAAATTAAATCTTCTGCTTTTTTCAAGGATCCTTCAGGGTCTTTATCGCTTTTTCCTCTAAGCATGAAAGGAGCGGCTGTTACCTTGCCGAGCAAACCTGTCAAACCCTTGGTTGAACCTTTGGCAATTCTAAGTTGTAACTCTCTTAATTTCCTTCTTAGTTCAAGGCACCCCGGACTGTTGTTAAGTATGGCTGAATAAATCTCGGTCGAATAATTCGGATTGGAAAGACTGGCTTTGTCAGCAGCTTCTAATTGCTTAATCTGTCTCTGATCAAGTTTTGTTATTGGAATCTCTTCGATCATATCCATGTAAATTGAAAATCTTCTTGGGGCAAACGAACGACTTCATAGTCTTATGGGAAAATTACAATGTTTTTTGAATAATATTAGCCAAAATGTTGAAAATTTCTTTGGCTTTTCTTTCATCTATTGCCTCCACTAAGAGTCTGATTTTTGGTTCGGTTCCTGAATAACGCATCAGGATTCTTCCTGAATCTCCAAGAGTTTTTTCACAGCTTTCTAGTCCTTCTTTTAATGGAGTGATCTCGTTAATGGGGATTTTTTTCGCGACCCTAAAGGCATCGGAATGCGAAGGCCAGAGAGTAATTTTCTTTTGGAGTGACTCCATATCTTGATTCGATTCGAGGATTTGATTGGCAAGGAAAAGTCCAGTGTAAAGCCCATCACCTGTTGGGAGATAATCGGTAACCAAGACATGTCCGGAGGATTCCCCTCCCCAATTAGAACCCACTTCATTCATCATTAACTTTACGTTTCTGTCTCCAACATCTGATCGGTGAAGTTTTACCCCGATTGATTGCAGGAATTTTTCCAATCCCGAATTACTGTGAATGGTGGCGACAAAGGTATCTTGTCGCAGATTTCCTTGTTTTTTTGCAAAATATGCTAATATGCCAAGTGCTTTATCTCCATTAAGGATTATTCCATTCTGATCGCAAGCGATGATCCGGTCGCCATCTCCATCATGGGCAAATCCAAATATGGCATTGTTATCCAAAACCGCTTTGGAAATTTCTTCTGGATGTTCAGAACCCACTCCATCGTTAATCATACCAGAACCAGTATTCTTCGCAATTACCTCTGCCCCAAACATTCTGAAAGCTTCAACGGAAGTTTCTTTTGTCGCCCCATTTGCCAAATCCAAAACAATACGTTGTCCTTTCAAGAATGCCGGCTCGAAGTATTGGCTGAGATTTTGAAGATAGGCCTCGGTAATTTCAACTTTCTGAATGTTAGTTTCATTTATTTGAGACTCTTGCATCGGATCAATTAAACCTTCGATTTCGATTTCCTCTTCAACCTTCAACTTTTCTCCGGCAGCCGAAAAAA
Organism: Verrucomicrobiota bacterium; assembly: GCA_036128475.1. GTDB lineage: Bacteria > Verrucomicrobiota > Verrucomicrobiia > Opitutales > Seribacteraceae > Seribacter. Next base: position 14,504 of record JAYYQI010000001.1, on the reverse strand, counting down.
GTTTGATTCCGTTGTCGGTATGTGGGTTGTGAGAAGCGGTTAACATTATACCCATATCCAGCTTCAAATGCCGAATACCAAAAGCAAGGGATGGGGTAGGCACAATTCCGGCATTAAGCGAATCGATGCCAATTTTCGTTAAACCGCTGACTAATCCATCAATTAGACTACCGCCTGATTTTCTGGGGTCTCGCCCTATAAGAACGGAGGGTCGTCTTAACTCAATTTTTTCTTGGAGATATTTGCCTAAGGCTATGCCAAGTAGATAAGCAAAATGCGGATTAATTATGTCTCCTCCATAATGACCCCGTATCCCATCGGTACCGAAATATTTCATCATTTTAGGTTATCTATCTCTTGGAAAAGAATTCTCTCGATCTTTCAAGCCATTGGGAGACCTTGCCGCTTTCGATTAGATGTCTGGCATATTCATTGCCATCTTCTAGGTTGGAAGATTTACCGGAGAGCACAAAGGCCGTAGCAGCATTGATCATTATGGTCGCCCATAAACCAGGTGGGCAATCTTGAGAAAGAACTTTTTTCATAATGGATAAATTTTCGTCCAAGCTACCCCCTTTTAAATCCTGGAAGTCGAATTCTTCTTGATTCCATCTTGAAGGTTTCCAAGATTCGACACCTTGGGTTTGTAAACTTCCAAATCCCAAAACTTGGTTGATGCCACAGGCAGTAAGCTCATCCACGCCAGTGATGGTGTCATTAGAGATGCGACCATGTACAACCATTCCATTTTCAGTTCCGTTGTCCTGCAGTGCTGCTCCTATCTTTTCCAAGTATCTTTCAGAAAAAACTCCGAGAAGTTGGTTTTTGGGTCTGGCTGGGTTAAGCATCGGTCCCAAAAGATTGAAGATCGTGATGATGCCATCCTCCGCTAAACTTTTTCGAACTGAAACAATGTGCTTGAATGCAGGATGGAATGCAGGAGCAAAAAGAAAAGCGAAATTCAATTCTTCCAGTCCAGCTCTTAAAATATCTGAATTTGCTTGCAAGGGTATGCCAATCGCCTCGAGTAAATCAGCGCTTCCACATTTAGAACTTATCGAACGATTACCATGTTTAATGACAGGGACGCCTCCGGCTGCTAAGATGAAGGAAACGAAAGTAGAAATGTTAAAACGTCCTGCTTTGTCTCCGCCTGTTCCGCATAGATCAATGGCACGATCATGAAAATCATCTAAATTGGGAGTAATGGCTTTGTTGCGAAAGGCAGAGACGAGACTAGAAAGTTCCATGCTTGTTTCTCCCTTTCTTGACCAAGCGACAAGAAATTCTTTTTTGGGAGAATCCTCAACATTTATAGATGTCAGAAGGTCAGCACAGAGTTGAATCTGTTCGTCGCTTAAATTCGAACCTGTTACGATTTGTTGGGTTAGTTCTTCTAAATCCGCATTTTGCATGAGCATTTTGTCTTTTAAGTTGGGTTGGCACAATTTAGTATAAGATTTCAATCATGGGAATCAATAGATAGATGTGAGACTTTGACATTTCGAAGAAAAACACTTTTTTGCTTATCAATAGCATGCATTTCGATTTCATTCTTCGTTTTTGATTTGCTTGCATCTAAGAGCCCAAGCACTCCTTCTGCCGAAGGGGAGGTTATGGGGTATGGAGAAGCCTTCGTTTATGGAATTGTCGAAGGTATAACGGAATTTCTGCCTATTTCTTCGACTGGGCATCTTGTGGTGGCCAGTCAAGTAATGCACCCTGATACTGATGGTGGGAGAGAAGCCTTAAATGCCTACTTGATCGTCATTCAAGCAGGAGCAATTCTAGCCGTGACCTTGATTTACAGAAATCGCATCTGGATGATTCTTATGGGTATTTTTGGTTCAGATAAACAAGGGAGAGACTTAGGTTTAAATCTAATATTTGCCTTTTTGCCTGCCGCCATGTTGGGCCCCTTTTTAGATGAAATCATAGAAAGTCTCCTTTTTGGACTGCTTCCAATTTCATTTGCCCTCTTTGCTGGAGCAATTTTTATGTTCTGGGCTGAAAAACGTAAAAAAGAATGGGATATAGCGAACCCAGATAAAATTCCTAAAAGTTTGCAGGAGATAAATTATCGCGAATCATTATTTGTTGGTTTCTTGCAATGTTTTGCCATGTGGCCCGGGACGAGCAGATCAATGATGACCATTGTAGGGGGTTATCTTATAGGGCTTAAAAGAGAGCAGGCTGCCGAATTTAGTTTTCTTCTTGGTGTAATCACTTTGACGGCAGCAGCAGGTTATAAAACTTTGACCAAGTGGGAAGTAATGTTTGAAAAACTCGAACTGGGATCTGTTTTCTTTGGTTGTTTGGTTGCTGGAATTTCAGCCGCCGCCTCGGTTTATTGGCTTGTTGGTTATTTGTCGAAACATGGACTAGGACTTTTCGTTTGGTACAGAATTGCTTTGTCGATAATAATTTTGGTAATTTATTTTTGGCCCTAATCGGGTGCACGGAATTGTTTTACAAGTCTTGACGCCGTCCCAAATTAATCTATTGTGTTTTAAAAATCATGGGACAGCCAAAAAGAAAACAATCCAAGCAACGCAGTCGTAAACGTCGCGGTGCTAATAGATTTAAAGCACCTTTGCTTGTCAAGGAAGCAGATGGGAGCTTTTCCCGTCCTCATCGCGTCAATCCTGAGACTGGCCAATACCGCGGTAAGCAAGTATTGGATATTGAGGTTTAAAACCTACTAATTGGCTTCGGCATGGATAAACCCGAGGCAAGCATTACTTTAGCAGTCGATGCTATGGGTAGCGACCATGGTCCAAGCGAAGTATTAGCTGGTGTTTCTGAGGCACTAAACTTGGCTCCCAGAAACTCCCAATTTCTTATCTACGGACAAGAAGATGTTTTGGGGGAAATATTTACTCAGTATCCCAACCTTAATGAAGGCCAAGTTGCGATTAAGCATGCACCGGAGGTTGTGGAAATGGATGAGAAACCTATTGCTGGTATAAAGGGAAAGAAGAAATCATCCATGTCCTTGGCTCTTGATTCCTTAAAAAGTGGAGAATCGGATGCTTTGCTGAGTTGTGGGAATACCGGCTGTCTTATGGCTGGAAGTGCTATAAAATTAAGAACTTTGGAGGGAGTAGAGAGACCCGCCTTGTGCACAATTTGGCCAGGGAGAGAAAGGTATTTTACGCTATTGGATGCGGGTGCGAATCCTCATGCCAAGCCCATTCACATAGTACAAAGTGCTATCCTTGGCAGTAATTATGCGAGGGTTGCTCTTGAACTCGTTCGTCCTAAGGTGGGTCTTTTAACCATTGGTACTGAAGAAGGAAAAGGAAATGATCTAATACATGAAACTCACAGTATGCTAAAGGATATTGATGGGAGCATTATTAACTACAGTGGGCTTATTGAGGGTTTTCAAATTTTTGAAAATGTAGTGGATGTTGTAGTTTGTGATGGTTTTGTGGGAAATATTGTGCTTAAGGCATGTGAATCTTTGAGTAAACTTATTCGATCCTTTCTTGATGAGGAACTGCGTCGAAATGCCTTAAGGAAAACGGGTGCACTGCTTTCTAAAGGAGCATTTAGAAGCTTAAAGCAAAGGATTAATCCTGAACAATTTGGTGGTGCGCCTCTTTTGGGTCTTACCAAAAATGTAATCAAAGCTCATGGTTCGTCCAATCGAAACCATATTAGCGGTGCGGTTAAGATTGCTTTAGATCTGGTCCGTCACGATATGCTTTTCCAAGTTTTGGAAGACATTCGTGAATCCAATGAAATTATCAGACCGGAGCCTATTCTCTCGAATGATTATTAATTGATGAGTTCTAGTAGTACACCTACCTTTATTTTGGGAACTGGTTCTTATGTGCCCGAGAATTGCGTAGATAATTCCTCGCTTAGTAACAAAGTAGATACTTCTGATGAATGGATTCGTAGCAGAACTGGAATAAGAGAAAGAAGAATTGCGACTGATAGACAGTCAACAAGTGATCTGGCTTTGGAAGCGGCCAAGAAAGCTTTAAACAAGGCGGAAATGGATGCATCTATGATTGATTTGGTTATCGTGGCAACGATTACGCCTGATATGTCTTTTCCATCCACCGCTTGTATTTTACAGGATAAGCTTCGATTAAATAAGGTTGCCTGCTTTGATTTGGAAGCAGCCTGCTCTGGTTTCCTTTATGCATTGGATGTTGCAGACGGTATGCTTTCCACAGGTCGTTATCATAATGCTCTGGTTGTGGGAGCTGAAAAAATGTCGAGTATTTTAGATTGGAATGATCGTACGACTTGCGTTTTGTTTGGAGATGGTGCAGGAGCCGCAATTTTGAGTAAAAGTGGTTCGGGTCCGAGTCTTCTTGGTTTTCAGTGTGGAGCAGATGGGGCAAATCCTTCGTTGCTCTATCAACCAGCAGGTGGTTCTAAAACGCCAGCCAGCCTTGAGTCCGTAGAGAATAGAGAGCATTTTTTGCGTATGAATGGCAGGGAAATTTTCAAATTTGCGGTGCGGGTTATGGAAAAAGCCGTCCGGGATCTCTTGGAAACACATGGGGTTTCGCTTGGTCAAGTCGATCATGTCATTCCACACCAAGCTAATGTAAGAATTGTCGAAAGTCTTGCCCAGCGTCTTGAAATTCCCATGGACAAATTTTTCTGCAATTTGGACAAGTATGGAAATACGTCTGCTGCTTCTGTTCCCTTGGCTCTGGATGAAGCAGGAACATCTGCAAGATTTAAAGAGAATGAGCTTGGTGTGTTGGTTGCATTTGGTGCAGGCTTGACTTGGTCGGCAACCCTTGTTCGATTCTAATTTGTAATGCAAAGTATATTCCAAAACTCCTATCGAATTTTTCCCGTTCTGCTTTCGACTTTTATTCTTGTCTCGGTATTGCAATCAGCACCCCGTTCATCCCGTGGATCTGATACATCCGAAAAAACCTATTTATTTCCCGGTACTGGCTTCTTCGTCAAAAATAGAAAACCATATGAGCCACAAGAAGCAAAAAGATGGTTTAACGAAGCGGATGGTCTCCAAAAAAAAGGTGACCTTGGTAAAGCACTAAGTTTATACGAAAAATTTTCCAAGAGAAGATCAGACTCCCAAGTTCAAGTAAATGGCGAAAGCATATCCGTTGGTGCCGAATCTCTTTTTAGAGCGGCAAAAATTAGAGAGAAGCGAGGTGATTGGCAAAAAGCCTTTCAGCACTTGCGTCTTGTTGCCCAAGCTTACACCAACTACGACTTTGAGCGAATCGCCGAAGCATTAATGAGATTGGCGGAAAGATTGGCCAAGGAAGATCAACCAAGAAAATGGGGAGTTATTCCTCGTTTTCGTTCAGGAAATGAGGATCGCTTGAGGTTGAATCAGATCGTTGACTTGGCTCGCGGCCCAAAATTTGCCCCACGAGCTTTAATGGCTCTTGCAGAAATCGCTTTAAAGGATGAAAAGGAAGAGGATGCGATTGATGGTTTGGAAAGGCTTATTAATTTATATCCTGAGAATTATCTTTGCGAAAAAGCCTATTTTCTTATGGCGGAGATTTATCGAGGTAAAGTGGCTGGTCCTGCTTATGATCAAGGCTTGACCTTGAAAGCACTTAATTTTTACGAAGATTTTCTGATTCTCTATGAGAAACCTCCTACTATGAGTAAGCATGAATCACAGGAATCTTATTCAGATCGAGTAAAAGCTTTTCAGGTTCGAAGAAAAAAAGCCGAACTTGGTCGAAAGGAAATGCGACAGATTCTTGCAATGAGCAAAGTCGAGGTTGGAGAATATGTTGAGAATTATGGAAAATTTTTCATGACCCGATGGAAAGAATTGGGTAATCGTCCTGCTCTCCAATATTACAATGAAGCAATTACCTCTGCACCGGAGTCAGAAGCTGCTCGGATTGCCGAAGGGAAAGTCAAGCAGTTGAAAGCTGGGGATGAGTAAGTGGATTGCTTCTCTCCCTCTGAGTATTGCCATTTTCGGTTTCTTTCTCCTCAGTAATTGCCGATACAGAACCATTGATTCGACTGGTGAGGATCGAATCGTTTACTTACAGGTAAGAAACGACTCGTATTCCCCACAAACCGGTGGTTTGGTCAATCGGGCCATTCGAGAGGAATTATTGACCGTTCATTCAGTACGCATGACTAGTGATCCGGCAAACGCTGATCTTTCGGTTGAGGTAACCATTCTCAACGAAAAGGTTAGCCCAGAAATATTCAGTGCAGAAGACACCTTACAAGCCACTGGTTTTGGAATGAACTTAGTGGCAAGGGTTGAACTATCCAAAAAAGGTTCTGAGATCCACACTCAGGAAATTGACTATTCCGCATCAACTCTTCGACAGGGAGATTTGGCGCAACCTCATTCCAGGCAACCAAGGATGGCATTAGCCGAGGGTATTGCCAGAAAAGTAGCCCTTATCGTCATCAATGAATCAATTTCTTTTTCAAAAAAATGAAATTACTAGCACCATCGATTCTCGCAGGAAATCATGCCAATTTAGTAAATGCCCTTGAACTTGCTGAAGGGGATGGAAGAAAATGGATTCATCTTGATATCATGGACGGCCATTTTGTGCCTAATCTTAGTTTTGGCCCTCAAACAGTCTCCGATTTACGTAAGAAGTCACAGATGTTTTTTGACGTTCATTTGATGTTGGAGCGTCCGGATTTATACATTGATCCATTCATTGAAGCAGGTTCAAATTTGATTACGATTCATACGGAGCCTAACTATGACCAGAAATCATCGCTGGATAAAATTCGTGCAGCCGGTCTCAAGACTGGTATGGCCATAAATCCCGAAACTCCAATTGATGGACTTTTGCCCTTTCTTGGTGAGTTGGATTTAGTCCTACTCATGACAGTACACCCTGGCTTTGGTGGTCAGCGTTTTATCGAAGAAGTCTTGGAGAAAGTGAAGGAAATTTCGCGTTTAAGATCGGAAAATCAACACGATTTCGTCATCGAAGTTGATGGTGGGGTTGGACCAGAGCATGTCCCCACCTGTCTTGATGCAGGAGTGGACATATTTGTGGCGGGTACGGCTTATTATAAACTCGATGATGCTGGACGCAGAACTTTTGCTCAAAGCGTCGGCGAATCGAAAGAATAATATTTTCCAGTGTCCAGCACTAGGCTCCAAGAAATGGGGCAAGTACCAAGGCAACAACCGACATCAGTTTGAGTAAAATATTTAGGGATGGGCCAGATGTATCCTTGAGTGGATCTCCAACCGTATCACCAACAACAGCGGCCTTATGAACTTCGGAACCCTTGCCATGAGAAACTCCATTGATTTCGTAACCCTCCTCAACCATTTTCTTGGCGTTGTCCCAAGCTCCACCCGCATTAGACTGAAACAAGGCAAGTAAAACACCCGAAGCAGTTACACCAGCAAGCAGACCACCTAGCATGGTTGCACCTCCTCCAAATCCGATTGCCACTGGAGTAAGAATTGCAACCATTCCTGGAGCTACCATTTCCTTAATTGCTGACTGAGTTGAAATTTCTACGCATTTGCCATATTCGGCTGCGTCGATTGCTTCATCAAATCCAGCTCTTTCCTCATCGGTCCATTCGTCACTCGATTTTCCTTCATTTCGATTCATGATTACTAATGCTGTTCGTAGGGAAGGGATATCACGAAATTGCCTTCTGACTTCTTGAATCATTGACATGGCGGCTCGCCCAACGGCTCCCATGGCCAAGGCACTAAAGAGGAAGGGGAGCATGGCTCCGATAAACAGACCAGCCATTACCTTTGGTGCGGAAACATCAATCACATCAATCCCAGCAGTCTCTTTGAAAGCAGCGAATAATGCCAAAGCCGTAAGTGCGGCTGATCCGATTGCAAATCCTTTACCTATGGCAGCCGTTGTATTTCCAACTGCATCAAGTTTGTCAGTTCTTTTTCTAACTTCAGGAGGAAGTTCAGACATTTCTGCAATTCCGCCAGCATTGTCGGAAATGGGACCGTAGGCATCAACGGCCAATTGAATGCCGGTATTTGAGAGCATTCCCACGGCAGCAATCGCAATACCATAGAGGCCCGCAAATTCATATGCTCCGACCACCGCTGCGGCTAAAATTAAAATAGGAATAGTCGTGGAAATCATTCCAACACCGAGACCGGAGATGATATTGGTTGCATATCCGGTTATCGATTGATCCACGATGGCACGAACTGGTTTTTTATTTGTGCCAGTGTAATGTTCGGTGACAAATCCAATGGCCAAGCCAGATACTAATCCGATAATGGTCGCCCAAAAGACTCCCATGGCTGAAAAGGTGACTCCGTCATATTCCCATGTTTCGGGAAGAAATTTATTAATCGCATAGTAAGATGCTGCAACCATGATCAATGCGGAGGTAACTTCACCAGCATTCAAGGCTTTTTGCGGGTCCCCCCCGTCTCTTACTCGAACAAGAAAAGTTCCAATAATTGAGGTGCCGATCCCGATGGCTCCAAGGATGAGAGGCAAGAGAACAGGGGATAGTCCACCAAGGAAATCATTAAAGTTTGAAGCTCCAGCAACCATTGCTGCGCCCAGAACCATCGTACCGATGATCGAACCAACATAGGATTCAAATAAATCGGCTCCCATGCCTGCAACATCGCCTACATTGTCCCCAACATTATCAGCGATTGTTGCGGGGTTGAGCGGATGGTCTTCTGGAATTCCTGCTTCTACCTTGCCGACCAAATCTGCTCCGACATCTGCTGCTTTTGTATAAATTCCTCCTCCCACACGGGCAAAGAGGGCGATTGAGGAAGCTCCGAATGAAAATCCCGTTAATACTGAGAGTGTTGTACCAAGGGTGTTGGAATTTTGTTCGAATGCTCCGAAATGATTTCCAAAAATGTAGAAGAGTCCACCAAGACCAAGAATTCCCAAACCTACAACTCCTAATCCCATAACCGCTCCACCGGAGAAAGCTATTTCCAAAGCTTTTCCAAGACTATTTCTCGCCGCGTTTGCGGTACGCACATTTGCTTTGGTTGCTACCTTCATGCCCAAAAAACCAGCAAGTGCAGAGCAAATGGCTCCGACGATGAATGATACGGCAACCAAACCATTACTAGCTGGATTATTGGATCCACTCCAAAAAAGAAGTGCTGCCACTGCTATAACGAAGATCAGAAGGACTCGGTATTCGGCTTTGAGGAATGCCATGGCACCTTCTTCGATACTTTTTGCTATTTTGGACATTCTATCCGAACCAGCAGATGCTTGATTAATTTGGGTGGTTTTCCACCAGGTGAACAAAAGTGCTACCAATCCAGCAATTGGGAGGATTTGGGTGAGAGTTTCGAGATTCATAAGTTATCTTAAATGGGCTAAATCTGATTACTTTCGATCAATGGTGAACGAAAAAGATCGAATTTGATCGATTTTGAACATTTTGCAAGCATTAAGACTTTTCTCGATAATTTTAAAACCAAGCAAGTAAACTAAAAAATGGCATCTTGATTAATTTATGGATGAGCTCACCTTCAATCTTGCAAAAATTTTCAGGTTTATCAATCTATAGTGAATTATGAAATCCACCTTGCTCATCACACTTTATATCATTGTTGCCCTTTTTCTCACATCTTGTGAAAATAGTTACAAACGGGCTTCTTACTCAAACTCACCCCAACAGTCCGGTAATTCTGGCCAAGGTAACCTCATTGGATTATCCAAGGATGCCTACCAAGTTACTGAGAGCGAATACGATAACTTCTTTGTTTCGAGATACGGCTTGTTGCATCAGAAATTCTCGGACACTCCATTCTCCGGTCGCATCATCATGATTTCTTCTGGAGAAAATGGGGAGTATGTTTCCTCTGATGAAACTTGGAATGAAGGTAAAAAAGATGGCGTAAGTACTCGTTGGTTCTCAAATGGAATAAAGATGTATGAGCGAAACTATAACCAAGGAAAGTGGCATGGTACAGTTACGAGGTGGTGGCCCAATGGTCAGAAAATGTATGTCCGGGCATATTCCAACGGTAAAAAGCATGGCAAGGAAGCAACTTGGCGCTCCGACGGAACTCCCATCGAATTAAGTGGTGGAGCAAACAATGAAGTTGTGAGCCCAGCTCCTTCGGTAGAAGCACCCGTTGCAGAACCAAGCACGGATTTGGATTCACCATTACCTGGTCTTTCACTGCCCTCCGCTGAACCTTCTTTCCCTGATACTCCTGAAGCACCTGCTGGAGATTCCTTGACGACGGAACTTCCTTCCTTTGATCCTGTCCCTGCTCCTGAACCTGCTCCCGATTTGCCAATCCTTCCTGCCGCAGCTCCCGAACCAGCACCAGTAGCTACGGAACCGGCCTTTGAGCCAATTGCTTCCGAAGCCCCTGTGCCAAGTCTTCCCTCCGATTCCTTACCGGATTTACCCGGTTTACCTGCGGAATCCACAGGCTTTCCTGAAGCAACAACTGAACCTGCAGCTATTCCTTCCTTGCCGGACGCGGCACCTTCTTCCGGTGGACTTCCCCCTCTACCGGGAATCGATGCTGCAGCACCATCATCAAATGCCTTGCCACCATTGCCTGGTAGTTCCGGAGATGCTGTGCCATCTTTGGATGATTTGCCTGGCTTACCCATGCCTGAGGAAGGCTCATCAAGTGATGATCTACCACCACTTCCCGGACTTCCTGGAGAACCTGCAGGAGATCTGCCTCCATTACCTGAAGCAGAAACAGATGACTTACCACCTCTTCCCCCACTTCCCTGAGACCAATAGGTTTAACTGATTACCTAAAATCATAAGAAGACTTTTCCTTCAGGGTTAAGGGATATTCGATTGGATTTTCCGAATTCAGGATCAAAAAATTCTGCATAGAAGACGAAAATAAAGATTTTTGTCGAGAAGCTCGGAGATTTCATTTATTCCGTCTTTTTGGTGAATTATTTTCCTAGATGAACTTATACGTTTCCAGAGAGGGACAAACCTTTGGTCCATACACGGTAGAACAAGCTCGAGAATATCTTGAGCAAGGACAACTTTTGTCCTCGGATTATGCTATGGCTCAAGGTGATTCCGAGTGGAAAACGCTTCCTGAAATTTTGGGGTCTGACGCTGCTGTTCCCGCCGTTGAATCTCAAGAGACGGTTCCTGAAGGAGAACAATCACCTGAGGAAAGTTCCCCTAAGAATGCTTTGATGAAGACTACGACCAAGTCTTCTGCAAAGTCCAAGAAAGTAAAAGGGTTAAATTCCCCGAAAACCATTGTTCTAAGACCCAAAAAGAGTTTAGCCAGTCGAATCTTTTCGACCATAATGGTATTTAGTTTCCTTTTGCTTCTAGCGGTTGGAGGTTTAGTTGGCGCTTATTTAGCAATGCCTTCCAAAATGACGCCAATATTGAAAAAATTTGGAATACTTCCCGAAGAATTGTTGGCCACAACCACCACCGAAGAAATCATTGGTCCTGATGGCAAGGCTTTGGAGGAACCCAAAAACATGGATGAAATTGCGGTAGACGAAGATTCCTTCCATGCACTGCGTGCTTCTGGGATGCGTATTCTTCCGATGGAAAATGAAACAGGGTTGCAAATCCTTTCCTCCGCCGATCCGGAAATGAGCATTCAGGACGAGGATTTGGCAAATTTGAGTATTCTTGCAAGTCATGTGGTTTCCCTTGATTTAACAAATGCCAAGGTAACGGATGCCGGATTGGAATCCGTAGCCAAACTAGGAAATGTAAAAAAATTAATTCTCGAAGGTTGTGCGGAAATAACCCTTGGCGGGTTAGAAAACATAAAAAATCTCAAGCGGTTGGAATATCTGAATTTAATTCACGTGAAACTGGATGATTCATTTGTTAAGGTACTCATCTCCATGGAAAGCTTGCGAGAAGTGTATCTTTTCGAAACTGGATTGAGTGAAGATGCGATTAAACTTCTGAAAGATGCAAAACCGCAAATGTTCGTAAATTCCGGTTAGGCTTTTTGAGTCTTAACTTTGGATTTACGTTTGGGAAAGCAGGTTTTGCAAATTATGCATTCCAATCCATGACAGGCATGGGCTGGGCAAAGTTCCCGTGCGTAGTAAATGATTTGCAGATGCAATTGATTCCATCTTTCCTTTGGAAAATGTCTCTTTAGATCTTTCTCTGTTTGGGTTACGCTTTTCCCATTGCTCAATTTCCACCTTTGTGCGAGTCGGTGAATATGGGTATCCACGGGAAAAGATGGATATCCAAATGCCTGAGACATAACAACGGAGGCGGTTTTGTGCCCTACGCCCGGAAGTTCTTCCAATGCTTCGAAAGTATTGGGTACTGAACCGTCGTATTTTTTAAGTAAGATTTTTGAGAGACCATGAATGGCATTCGCTTTTCTTGGAGCCAGTCCGCATGGACGAACGATTTCATTAATCTTATCCACGCTTTTGGAAGCCATCTTTTGGGATGTGTTTGCCAAACGAAAAAGTTCAGGAGTTACTTTATTAACCCGAGCATCGGTACATTGGGCGGATAAAAGAACGGCAATCAACAGGGTATATGGATCCGAATGGTCCAGAGGAATGGGGGGATTCGGATATAATTCATCTAATTTTTTGTCAATGAATTTGATGCGTTCCTTAAGTTTCATTTCTCAGAAAAGAAAAAACGGGATCGATTTCATTGATCGAACCCGGTTTAATAACAAAATATTTACTTTTGATAATTTGCGGCTTCTTCCGAGCCACCAGTAGCAGTTCCTTTAGAGTAGGAATGAGCACCCATTCCAGCTAGTTCTCCGTCTTTAACGATTAGATATGGATCGCGTATGGGGGAACCATCGAAGAAGCACTCTAGTATTTCCCGCACGCCAGCCGCGTAACGAGCTTGAGCGGAAAGAGATGTCCCCGAGGTATGCGGCGTCATTCCGTGATTGGGCATAGTTCTCCAGACATGGTCATTTGGTGCGGGTTGGGGAAACCAAACATCACCTGCATATCCGCTTAACTGTCCTGATTCAAGGGCTCTGGCAATCGCATCACGGTCACAGATTTTTCCACGAGCAGTATTTACGATGTATGCACCACGTTTCATTTTTCCGATTAATTCATCGTTAAATAGATGTTCTGTTTCCGGGTGAAGGGGGCAGTTGATTGTGACTACATCGCAAACCGAGACCAAGGATTCCACGGATTCATGGTGGGTCAAGTTAAGTTCCTGCTCGACACTTTCCGTTAAGCGATGGCGATCAAAATAATGCATATGTACATCGAACGGCTTCATCTTGCGTAATACATCCAGTCCTATGCGTCCGGCCGCAACTGTTCCGACATGCATTCCCTCGACATCATAGGATCTCTGTACCGCATCGGCGATGTTCCATCCTCCCTCATTCACGATTCTATGCTGGTTATGATAGTCGCGAACCATGGAAAGGATCATCATCACGACATGTTCAGCAACTGAACGAGAGTTACAGTAGGTTACTTCGACCACATCCACTTTATGATCCATTGCTGCCTGCAAATCCACATGATCGGAACCAATTCCTGCAGTAATCGCCATTTTCAAATTAGGAGCAGATTCCATTCGTTCGCGAGTTAGATAAAAGGGAAAGAAGGGTTGTGAGATCACCACGTCTGCATCCACCAATCCTTTATCTGCCTGACAACCCTCACCATCTTTATCGGAGGTAACGACTAGGGTGTGTCCATTGTCTTCCAAAAATTTTCGCAGACCCAATTCACCCGATACGCATCCAAGAAGTTCACCAGGAGTGAAATCGATTCCCTTGGGCGAGGGTAATGTCATGCCATCCGGATATTTCTCTAACTTGGGTATAGAGTCCAATGCATAGCGCTGGGGCATGCCGCTCTTTGGATCATCATATAGAATGCATAATATTTTCATAATATTTTGTGGGTAGGATTTATTTGTTATACCCCCATAGAATGAATTGCTTAAAGGGGGTATTGGGCTGTTGTTTATTTATACGAACACATCCCCAATTGAATGAAAAGAAATTTATTCCACTTAAATTTAATTCAATTGCACGCCTAGATGTGAGACAGAATGTCCCGACATGATGGTTTTCCGGGGGTTTTTGTCCCTTCGTGTAAGCATCTCATTGGTTTAAAACGGCTTTATATCGCAGTATTAGTGTGTTTTGTATTAAAATTGAAACGGAATGAAACCTGCAAAACTTACGGCATGAACATTGATCCCGAAAAATTCACTGAGCTTGGAATCTCTGCAATTCGGGAAATGGCGGAGGTCGCCAAGCGGAATGGTCAACAGGAAGTGGAAGTCTGGCATTTACTTTCGGCCCTAATGGCGCAAGAGAATGGAATTGTACCTGCCCTGATGGAAGAAATGGGAATTGGTACCGCTCCCGTACAACTTGCTCTTCAGCGCGAACTGAAAAATCTTCCAAAAATTGCGGGTGATGTTAACACGGCACGCTCGTATGCATCCGCTGCTCTTACCGAAGCGGTGGAAAAAGGACAGGATATATCGAAGGAAATGCAGGATGATTATGTCAGTACCGAGCATCTGCTTCTTGGTCTCGTAAGTGTTGGTAAGCCTGCAACCTTCAA